>JAFTCL010000012.1 GCA_017454745.1 Kiritimatiellia bacterium | reverse complement strand
GGAGGGTCTTTTTGCGTCTGGCGCGAAGACTTGTGAACATGTCAACGCGCGCGCGGCGCTTTCACGACGCAGGCGCGCGTGTTGGCATGTTTGCAAGTCGCTTATTGCCCAACCAGTTGTCAAAGAACGAACCCTTCCCCATCGTTAGAAAGAAGGCTCGTTCTACATTATACCTTTGCGGCCGAAAACAAACGGATTTGTTCGTGACTAACGCCGCTCACGGGAATGTTGCGGGGTAGTTCACAGCGGACGCGACGGAGCGCGTCCCTCCCTTTATGGCTAAAAAGACTAAATCCAATTTTGCAGATTGCCGCTCGCGGTTCGAAATTTCCGCGTTGCGGATCTTGCCGGAATGTGTTAGACTGTTTGGCAACAGTGGATAAGCCGTAACCTTCTAACTGAAGAAAAGGAGTTGCCCAAATGTCTTTGTCGTATTTACCAGTGGTCGGGATTGAGTTCGGTTCAACGCGGATCAAGGCGGTGGCGATCGACGGTGTTTGCCGTCCGGTGGCCAGCGGGGCGCACGAGTGGGAGAACGCGCTCCAAAACGGCGTCTGGACCTATTCGTTGGCGGACGCCGCCGCCGGGCTGCGGGACGCCTTCGCGCGGCTCAAGGCCGACTACGCCGAAAAGACCGGGGCGAGGCTCACCCGCCTGGGCGCGCTGGGCATTTCCGGAATGATGCACGGCTACTTGCCGTTCGACCGCGGGGGGCGGCAGCTCTGCGAGTTCCGCACCTGGCGCAACACCATCACCGGGGAGGCGGCGGAACGGCTCACCGGGGCTTTCCAATTCAACATCCCGCAGCGGTGGTCGGTGGCGCACCTCTATCAGGAGATCCTCAACGACTCCGCGCACGTCCGGTCCATCGATTTCCTGACCACGCTGGCCGGATACTTCCATTGGCAGCTGACCGGGCAAAAGGTGGCGGGCGTCGGCGAGGCCAGCGGGATGTTCCCGATCGACCCCGAGACTTGCGACTACCACCAGGGCATGGCGGACCGGTTCGAGGCGATGGTAGCCGAACGCCGCTACCCCTGGCGCGTTCGCGGCATTCTCCCCAAGGTTCTGCCGGCCGGCGAGTCGGGCGGTTGCCTCACCGAAGCCGGCGCACTGCTGCTCGACCCCTCCGGCGAACTTGAGGCGGGGTGCCCGGTGGCGCCGCCGGAGGGCGACGCCGAAACCGGCATGGTGGCCACCAACTCCGTCGTCCCGCGCACCGCCAACGTCTCCGCCGGGACTAGCATCTTCACGCTGGTGGTGCTGGAGCGGGCGCTCAAGGGGCTGTACCCCGAAATCGACGTGGTGGCGACCCCGACCGGCAAGCTGGTGGCGATGAGCCACGCCAACACCTGCACCAGCGACCTCAACGCCTGGGTGAAGCTGCTGGGCGGCGACTATTCGCGGCTCTTCCGCGAATCTCTTAACGGCGACCCCGACTGCGGCGGGGTGGTTACCGTGCCCTACGTCTCCGGCGAGCCGGTCACCGGTTTCTCCGAGGGCCGTCCGCTGGTGCTGCGCGCTGCCGATGCCAAATTCACGCTGGCGAATTTCATGCGGGCCAACATCTATTCTGCCTTCGTGACGATGAAGCTGGGGCTGGACAAACTCAAGCCCGAAGGGTTGAGGATCGATTCCGTCACCGGCCACGGCGGGATTTTCAAGGACCGCGGCGTGGCGCAGCAATATCTGGCGGACGCGCTGGAGTCCCCCGTAACCTGCATGGAGACCGCCGGCGAGGGCGGGCCGTGGGGCATGGCGCTCTTGGCGGCCTACGCGCTAAAGTCGCAATCCGGCGTAAGCCTCGACACTTTTCTGGGGGAAGTGTTCGCTTCCGCAGAAAAGGAAACCCTGGCCCCGACGCCCGAAGGAGTGGCAGGTTTCAAGGCCTACGCCGAGCGTTTCTCGAAAGCCCTGGCCGCCGAACGCGCCGCCCTGTCGCTCTAGAAGGCCTGGCGGCTGGTGTTGCACCGGTTAATGGCTAACGGGGGAGCGCAAGAAATCAACAGGGTGAAAAGTAGCAATGATACGCGAACAAGACAGACCGATTGATTTGAAGGACAACATGCGGGCGTTGCCCGTCCGCTTCTGGATCTACCAGAAAGAGCGCTTCCCGCTGCAGCAGTATCTGCCGCTTGTCGCGGCTTTCACCTTTTCGGCATCGGGTTATTCGGTGTTGAGCGGTGGGCGTTCCGGTTTGATCGACGGGCTGGTGATGGCTGTCGGCGTCGCCACCTCGTTCGGCCTCTTCTTCCTGCTGAGGCTCTTCGATGAGTTCAAGGATGCCGATGACGATGCGAAATACCGGCCTTACCGCGCCGTCCCGCGCGGCCTCGTCACCTTCGGCGAACTACGTGGCCTCATCCTCGGTGTCATCGCCTTCGTTTTAGTCGCGAACGCATGCGTCGCGCCCTGGCTGCTCGCACCCCTTGCGCTGTCCCTCGGCTATCTCCTGCTGATGTGGAAGGAGTTCTTCGTTCCCGCGTGGCTGCGCCGCCATCCCGTTATCTACATGCTCACGCACATGATAGTGATGCCGCTCATCGACTTCTACACCTCGGGACTGGATTGGATCGTCAAAGGCGTGCGGTTGCCGTCGGGGATGTTCCTCTTTCTGGCGCTCACCTTCACCAATGGCTGCATCATTGAGATCGGGCGCAAGATCCGCATACCCGAAGACGAGGAGCCGGGAGTCGAAACTTATTCTGCGCTGTGGGGGCGTTTCCGCGCTGCGGCTGTCTGGATTGTCCTCCTGACGCTGACCTGGGGGCTCTCCCTAGGCTGCTGCTGGGCGCGCGGTTTCCTGTTGCGGGGAGGCATTGGGCTGACGCTGTCGTTCCTCCTGTGCGAGGCCCCGGCGGTCGCCTTTCTGTTTGGGCGTAAGACCGGGCACTTCATCGAACTCGCCTCGGGACTCTGGACCGTCGCCATGTATGTGCTCGTGGGTGCCGTGCCGCATCTGCTCGGTTGGGGGGTGCGATGAACGGCGGCAAGGCGGATAACCTCGAACGTCTCCGGCGGTTCGGCTTCCCGGTGCCGGCCTGGATCGTCCTCGGCCCCGAAACCGTCCCCGGGGATATTTCGAACCTGCTGCATGAGGCGGGGCTTGACGGTGTCCTGCGGTTTGCGGTACGATCTTCGGCTTCGGCCGAGGATGGCGGCGCGTGTTCGTTTGCCGGGCAGTTCGCCACACGGCTGGCCGTGCAGCAGGAAGGTCTTGCGGATGCCGTGCGGGAGGTCCGCGCCTCCTGTGCCTCGGATGTGGTTCTCGCCTATTGCCGGGAGCACGGCGTCGATCCGGCCGATCTCCGGATGAACGTCATCGTCCAGGAGATGGTGGCGTCTGAAACCTCGGGCGTCGCCTTCGCCGTTGATTTCAAGACTGGCTCGCGTCGTGCCGTGACCGTATCGGCCGTGCGCGGCCTTGGCGAGGGACTCGTCTCCGAACTCGCCGAGGCGGACACGTTCGTTATCCATGACGAGGCGATCGACGCGACGGTGACGGAGAAGGAACATGCCGTCCGCTATGCGGCGGACGGCGGAACGGTTCGGATGGCGCTGAACGGCGCCGAACGGACGGATCCCGTACTGACCGAAGCCCAGGTGAGGGAGATCGCCGCGACAGTGCAGGCGATTTCGAAGGCGTTCGGCCGCCCGCAGGACGTCGAGTGGGCCTATACCGGCGAAGGCGAGCTGCGCATTCTGCAGACGCGCCCCATCACGACGCTTGATTCCCTGCCCGATCCGGACGAGGAGGCGATTCTCTGGGACAACTCGAACATCGTCGAGAGCTATCCCGGTATCACATTGCCGCTCACGTTCTCCTTTGCCCGCGGCGTTTATTCGGCCGTCTACCGCCAGTTCTGCCGTGCGCTTGGTGTGGAGCCGTCGCTCATCGCGGCGAATACGGATGCCTTCGAGATGCTCGGCCATTGGCACGGACGCTTCTACTACAATCTCCGCAACTGGTACCGCGTGCTGATGATGTTGCCCGGATACCGGATCAACGCGCCGTTCATGGAGACGATGATGGGTGTCAAGGAGCCGCTGAAGGACATGCCCTCGATCCGCCACTCGCGCCGTCCCGAGTTTCTGCGTGTCCTTGCCACGCTCGTCGGCATCGTCGGATACGCCTTTACGCTGCCGCGCCGCGTCCGGAAGTTCCGCGCGCGTTTCGACGCCGTCATCGCGCCTCTCGAGGCGGACGATTTCTCCGCCTGCTCCACGGCGGAGCTCGCGCGGATCTACGATGACCTTGAACGCGAGTTCATCGTCGGCTGGCGAACGCCGCTCGTGAATGACTTCTTCGCCATGATCGCGTACGGTCTGCTCAAGAAAAAACTCGTCCAGTGGGGCGTAGACGGAGCGGGGACGATGCAGAACGACATCCTCGTCGGTGTCGGGAACATCATCTCCGCCGAACCGATGCGCCGCCTCGCGGAACTCGCGGAAATCGTCCGCGGCGATACCGAGCTTCGCGCGCGTCTCGAAAGTTCGTCGGACGCGGAATTCCTCGCCGCGCTTGATGAGAATCCGGCCTTCGCGGCCGCATGGCGGGCGTATCTCAATAAATTCGGCAGCCGGTGCATGGGCGAACTGAAACTTGAGACCGTGACCTACGACATGGACCCGACGCCGCTTTTAGGAATGCTGCGCGGCTATCTCTCCGTTCCGCCGCCGCAGCCGTCAAAGCCGCCGAGTCCGGACCTCTCCGCCCTCAAGGGCCACCCGTTGCGCCGGATCCTCTTCAACCGTCTGCGCGCGGCGGCAAGACGTTATGTGTCGAACCGCGAGAACTTGCGCTTCGAACGGACGCGGCTGTTCGCGATTGTCCGCCGGCTCATGCTGGCTTTCGGGGACCGTCTCGTCGCGAGCGGATTCCTCGATGAGCGGCGTGATGTCTTCTACCTTACCTTCCCCGAAGTGCTGGGTTACGCCGGCGGGGGTGCGGACGCCAAGGGTTTCCGGGAT
This sequence comes from Kiritimatiellia bacterium, assembly GCA_017454745.1. Taxonomy (GTDB): domain Bacteria; phylum Verrucomicrobiota; class Kiritimatiellia; order RFP12; family UBA1067; genus UBA1200. The sequence goes on along the minus strand of JAFTCL010000012.1, from coordinate 148,910 downwards.
GCCGTGGCTGTGCGTCGCGCGCAGTTTGATGCCTACGCGGAGATGCCGGCCTTGCCCGAGCGGTTCGAGACGCGAGGGGGTGTGCCGGTGAACGCCGGGACGGCGCCGTCTGCAACGAAAGAGGTACCGACGGGCAGCCTCTCGGGGATCGGCTGTTGCCGCGGGACGGTCCGGGGCAAGGTGCGCGTCATCCGTGACCTCTCAAAGGCGGCAGACGTCACGGGGTACATTCTTGTGGCGGAACGGACGGATCCCGGATGGGGCCCGCTCTTCCCGCTGGCGAAGGGTGTTCTGGTCGAGCGCGGGAGCGTTCTCTCTCATGCCGCGATCCTTACGCGTGAACTCGGCATCCCGTGTGTCGTCGGGGTGAAGGGCCTCCTTGCCGCAGTTAAGGACGGCGACGAGGTCGAATTGGACGGCGCGGCCGGAACGGTGCGCGTCATCGGAAAGGAGCAAGCATGAGCAAGGCCCAGGCGATTCAAGACCGCGCGAAGTTCGACTTCGTCCGCTACGCCAACTGTTGGGAGGACCCGCTGCTGTTGCTCGGTGCGATGCCGGCACGGGTGCGCTGTCTCTCGATCGCGTCGGCGGGAGACAACTCATTCTCACTCCTCTGCGGCGATCCCGTATCAGTGACGGCTTTCGATCTCAACCGCGCGCAGCTCGACCTCTGCGCCCTCAAGGCCGCCGCATTCCGCATGCTCGAACACGGGGCGTTCCTGCGTTTTCTCGGCTTCGCCGCGGCAGAGCCAGGCGAACGGTTGGCGCTCTACCGCGAGAAGGTGCGCGCGGCGCTGGAGAAGCCGGCCCGCGAACGCTATGACGCCCGGCAGGACCTGCTCGAAAGCGGTGTCATCGACGCCGGCAAGTTTGAGTCGTATTTCCGCATCTTCGCCCGCCGCATCCTGCCGCTGACGCATACGATGCGAGAGCGGCGGGAACTGTTGCGGGCGAAGGGACTGGAGGAGCGCCGGGTGTTCTTCCGCAAGACGTGGGCGAACCTCCGCTATCGTTTGCTCTTCAAGCTCTTCTTCAACAGGTGGGTGATGGGGCGCTACGGACGTGACCCGGAGTTCTTTCGCTATGTCCGCACGGTCGCGATTTCGGGCGAGATCTGGAAACGCGCCGAACGGGCGATGTCCGAATTGCCCACGGACGACAACCCTTACCTCCGCTACACGGTTATCGGCACTTTCGACGGCGTTCTGCCGCACTATGCGCGGGCGGAGAACTTCGAGACGATCCGTTCGCGGCTCGACCGGCTGAAGTTCGTCCAAGGCGCGCCGGGCGACCTTATATGTGAGTCGGAGGGGTATAGCTTCTTTAACCTCTCGGACATCTTCGAGTACATGGGGCCGGACCTCTTCCGCGCGACGGCGGAGGAGCTGGTGTCCCGGTCCGCGCCGGGCGCCGTGTACGCCTACTACAACATGATGCTGCCGCGCAAGCTGACGGACGCGTTGCCTGAGGCCTTTGCGCGGCAGACGGAACTTGCCGACCGGTTGTTTGCGAACAATCAGGCGTTCTTCTACGGAGCCTACCATGTGGATGTCCTTCGTTCGTGAGTGTTGCGGCGCTCTGGGGCTGACGCTGTTGACCGGTGCGATCTTCGGCATCGGCGAGTTTCTGCGACGGCGAGGGATCCTCTCTCCGGAGCAGTCGCGCAAGCTTCTGCATATCGGCGGTTGCGGGTCGGCGCTGCTGTTTCCGGTTCTTTTCCGTTCGCATTGGTCGGTGCTGGTGATTTGCGGAGGTTTCTTCATGCTCATCTTCCGCCTCAGCCGACACGGTCAGCTCCATGCGGTTGATGATGTGAAACGCCGTTCGTACGGCGGTCTTCTGCATCCGCTTGCGCTATACCTCTGCTTTCTGCTGGCGATGTTTTACCGGTGCTTCGCGTTCTACGAGATTGCGATTCTGGTGCTGGCGTTGTCCGACACGGCGGCGGCGCTCGTCGGCGAGCGGTATGGCCGCTTCCGCTATCGGGTGGACGGTGAGGACTACCGCTCGCTCGAAGGTTCCTTCTTCTTCTTCCTCGTGACCTATGCGCTGGTACACCACATCCTGTTGCTCGTCGTCGGCATGGCGCCACTCGAGGCATCCGTCCTCGCCTTCATGATCGGGGTACTTGTCACGCTCTTTGAAAGCGTCTCCCTTGGCGGGGCGGACAACGTGGCGATACCCATTGGCGTAATGGCGATCCTCATCAAGAACGCGCATCCCGATCTGCGTGTGATGACGTACCAGATTGTCTGCCTGGCGGCGGCGCTCGTGGTCGTCTGCATCCCGATGCGTCTCCTGCGCGTCATGCAGGGCTCTGGGCGTGTGGTGACGGCGTTGCTCGTCTACCTGGCAAGTGGACTCCACTCGCCGTGGTGGGGCGTGATGACGGTGGCGGGCGCCGTTGCCATCCACTACAGCAAGACGCTTCGCCTTGCTGAAGTGCGTACCGTCTTTGCCCTGGCCGCCCTGCCATTCTTGGTTGTGATGGGTTTTAATCTCGCTGAAAAACTCGCCGGTTGGTCTAACCTCTGGGTGTCGACGCCCGTCTACGCCCTGTCCCTCGTCATCTCATTCATTTCCGTGAGGGCCTATGAGAAACGCTGAATCTATCATCCTTTCCGCAGAGACCCGCGCGCTCTTCGAGGAGCTCCCGCGTCGCCTGTACGGTCCGTTGTACCGTGGAGAGCGGGCACCGGACGGCTTGCCGTTCTTCGTCGTCCGCGGTGACAAGGGCGACGTTTTGTCCCGCGCGGCCATTTGGACGAATCCCGATGTCTCTTTCCGCGATGAGACGCCGGGGCTCATCGGGTCGTTTGAATGCGTTGACGATGCGGCATGCGCGGCCGCCGTCCTAGAGGCGGCGGAGACGAGTATCCGGGCGGCGGGCTTCCATCGCGTGGTGGGACCGATGAACGGCACGACCTGGGCGCCGTACCGTCTCGCGCTTCCAGAGGGTGCGCCGTGCCGTTTCCCGCTTGAGCCGATGAACCCCGCCTACTACTGCGGATTGTGGGAATCGCTCGGTTACGAGGTCATCGCGAACTATACCTCGTCATGCTTCCCGCTCGGTCCAGATTCATTTCCACGGGTCGAGAAGGCGACGCGGATTCTGGAGAAGCGCGGAGTGACCGTCTACGACTTCCGTCCCGACCGCCTGGAGGAGGAGCTGAACGCCATCTACGAGGTGTCGGTCGTGAGTTTCCGCCACAACTTCGTCTATGCGCCGATCACCCGCGATGCCTTCCTTGCGCAGTACCTTCCCATCGTCGGTCGTTTGCGTCCGCACGATGCGGCGATCGCGCGCCGCGCGGACGGGACTCCTGCCGGTTTCGTATTCGGCTTCCCGAATGCCTACGCTCCCGCAGGGAAAGAGTATGTGATCAAGACGATTGCGGTCCTTCCCGATCCGGATTGCCGCGGTCTGGGCGGACTTCTCGTCGAGCGGATGGCGAAGATGGCGTTCGAGGACGGATTCACGCTCGCGTATCATGCGCTGATGCACGAGGACAACATCTCCTCCAACATCGGCAACCACGCGCATGCGGAGGTCTGCCGCCGCTACCGCCTCTACGCAAAGGAACTCGGATGAACGCCAATCTCTTCGAAAGTCTCCGCCGTTTCGCGGACGATGCGCCCGACCGTCCGGCTCTCATCCATCGCGAAAGAACGCTGACATACGGCGATTTCCGCAAGCATGTCGAATGGCGGGCGGCGGAGCTGCGTCGGCGCGGGGTCGGAAAGGGTGACCGTGTCGTCCTCTTCGTGCCGATGGGGATTGCGCTTTACGAAATCCTGCTGGCGGTTTTCGCAATCGGTGCGGTCGCGGTGTTCCTGGACGCATGGGCGGATCCGAAACGGTTGGACTACGCCGCGGAACTCGCGGAGGCGAAGGCGTTCATCGCGATTCCGAAGGCGTATCTCCTTCTACTGAAGTCGCGGGCGCTGCGGCGGATCCCCGTCCGGTGTCTGCCGGGTTTCGGCCTGAAGCGGACGGCGGTGGACTTTGAGCCGGCGGAATGCCGACCTGAGGATCCGGCGCTGATTACCTTCACCACGGGCTCGACGGGTGTTCCGAAGGCGGCGCTCAGAACCTGTGGCTTCCTCTGGGCGCAGCATGTGGCGCTTACGGCGTCCCTCGACGTGCAGGCGGGCGATGTGGATCTGGCGACGCTGCCGATCTTCGCGCTCAACAACCTCGCCTGCGGCGTGTCAACGCTGATTCCCGACTTCAATCCCGCCAAGCCGGCCGAGATCGAACCCGAGCGGATTGCCGCCGAGGCGCGGCGGGCCGGGGTGACGACCACTGCCGGTTCGCCGGCCTTCTACCGTCGGCTCGCGGAGGCGTCTCACGGGACGAATCCGATTCCGACCCTGCGGGCACTCCATGTGGGCGGGGCGGCGGTATTCCCCGCGTTTGCGGCGGAGCTATCGGCAGCATTTCCCGGGACACACGTGAGCGCCGTGTACGGATCCACGGAGGTCGAGCCGATTGCGGCGATTGCGGCGGAGGAACTCGCGACGGCGACAGACCTGACATCGGGGATTCCCGCCGGAACGGTGAACCGCTTCCTCGACCTTGCCATTGTGCGGCTTGACGCGAAGCTTGAGCACGAGATGTCCGAAGCGGCTTGGCAGGCGGCTCAGGCGGCTCAGGGGACGGCGGGCGAGATCTGCGTGGCGGGAGACCATGTACTCACGACCTACTACCGCAATCCCGAGGCGGTTATGGCGAACAAGATCCGCGTCGGCGGACGCATCTACCACCGCACGGGCGATGCGGGGCGGCTGGTGGACGGGAAGCTTTTCCTGCTCGGGCGGGCGGGCCGCGTCTTTCGGACGGCTTCTGGGGTATGGTGCTATCCGGCGCTTGTGGAACAGGCTCTTGAGGGTCTGTCATCGAGCACGGCGGGGACGGTAGTGCGGGCGGCGGACGGGAGGGCGGTGCTGGTGCTGGAGAGCGGCGACCCCGTCGCGGCCGCGGCCGAAGCCGCCCGGTTGGATCCCGTCCGCGTTCCGCATGACGAGGTCCGGGTGGTCGTCCGCATCCCGCGCGATCCCCGTCATGCCTCTAAAATCGACTACGGCGCGCTTGAAGTCTGATGCCCCTTCAACCCCTAGAGACTAACGACTAACCCCTAGCGACTAACCCTCTTAAAACGCATTTTCCAGTTGTACGGTGAACTGAAATTTGTTAGACTTTGCGCTGTTCTTTAAGAAAAAGTTTTTGAGGAATTTTCATGAAAACTAGGTTTGCCGTTGCTTTTGCCGTCACGACTTTCTCGATGACCGTTTCTGCCGCGCCCGCGACTGGGGCGGATGCCGTACTTTCGTCTGGTTCCGCTGCGGATGTGCTGGACAGGGCGGACCCCTTCGTCGGAACGCAGGGAACCGGACACATGACGCCCGTCGCCGCCACTGCCGCCGCAACTGCCGCAGCTGCGGCGCAGACCGGTTTCACCACCGATTATGACGTGGCGCTGAAACGCGCGGCGGAGCAGGGGAAGCGCACGCTTGTGCTCTTCACCGGCAGCGACTGGTGCGTGTGGTGCAAGAAGCTGGAGAGCGAGGTGTTCTCAAAACCCGAGTTTCTTGCCGCCGCGAAGGAGAAGTACGAGCTGGTTTGCTGCGACTTCCCTTCGAAGAAAAAGCTGCCGCCGGAATTGAAAAAGCGCAACGAGGAGCTGCAGAAGAAGTATTCCGTAAATGGCTTCCCGACGGTGGTGGCGCTCGATAAAAACGGAAAGCTGCTTGCCACCCTCGGCTACAAACAGGGCGGAGCGGAGAAGTGGCTGGAGTATGCCGAGAAAGAAATCGCAGCGGGCGGAGATGTCGCCAAGTTTCTCAAGCCTTTCGATGACGAGTTCCAGAAACTGGACGACGAGACCTTCGCAATTTTCCAAAAGGCGCAAAAGGCCATCAGGGGCGTTCAGGGCGAAGACGAGCGCGCGAAGATCTGCAAGCCGATGTTCGAAGCGCCGCTCGCCAAGCTCAAAGATTTCGTCGCCAGGCTTCGTGCCGCGGAGATGCCGGAGTCGGTTGCCGAGAAGAAGGCGGACTTGATCGCGGCGGCGGACCATGTGATCTTTGCGCTCCAACACGAGCCTTGAGATAAATCGCGTAAAATCTCACCGCGCATTCCGTGAATTCGCTAGACATTGGCCATTTTTTATGGCATTCTATTCCTTGTTTTACTGTTTTCAGTGGTTTTTGTCCCTAAAGAAGGAGAATTTGCGATATGATTAAGCTTACCGACGATAATCTGGCGTTGGCCGCCAATACGATCCGCTGCCTGGCGATTGACGGGGTGCAGGCCGCCAATTCCGGACATCCCGGAGCTCCGATGGGGTTGGCAGACATTGCGGCCCTGTTGTGGCTTAAGTATTTGAAACATGACCCGTCCGACCCAAAATGGCCGGACCGCGACCGGTTTGTGCTTTCCGGCGGGCACGGCTCGATGCTGCTTTACAGCCTGCTCCATTTGGCCGGATACGGCCTGACCGCAGAAGATCTGCAGAATTTCCGCCAGCCCGGCAGCAAAACCCCGGGCCACCCCGAATACGGCCACACCGTGGGAGTGGAGTGCACGACTGGCCCGCTGGGCCAGGGCATCGCGATGGCGGTGGGCATGGCGATCGCCGAGAAGATGGCGGCGGCCCGGTTTAACCAGGCGGGCGGCGACCCGCTGGTTGATCACCGCACCTGGGTGTTCTGCGGCGACGGCGACATGGAGGAGGGCATCAGCCACGAGGCGTGTTCCCTGGCCGGGCACCTGGGGCTGGACAAGCTGGTGATGTTCTACGACAGCAACGGCATCACCATCGAGGGCGCGGCTTCGCTGGCCATGTCCGACGACACCAAGAAGCGTTTCCAGGCTTACAACTGGCATGTGCTGGAGGCGGACGGCCACGATTTCGCCCAGCTGGACCGCGCCATCCGCAAGGCGCTCAAGCTCACCGGCCGTCCGGTGCTGATCATCTGCAAGACCCACATCGGCCAGGGCAGCCCCAACAAGCACGACACCAGCGACGCGCACGGTGCGCCGCTGGGCGCGGACGAGGTTCGCCTGACCAAAGAGGCGCTGGGATTCCCGCCGGACCGCAATTTCTACGTGCCGGAGGAGGTTGCCGCCATGTTCGCGGAGCGCAACTCCAAGAACCGCCGCGCCCGCAGCAAATGGCGCCGGGTGCTTAAGGAGTGGTCGGGCAAGAACCCGCAGCTGGCGGCGATCTGGAAGCAAACCGCCGCGGACGAGCTGCCGGCAGACCTCGAAGCCGCCCTGCCGGTTTTCGATCCGGCGAAGCCCGTTGCCACCCGTAACGCTTCAGGGACGGTTCTGAACGCCCTGGCGGCGCGGCTGCCGCAGCTGGTGGGCGGTTCCGCCGACTTGGCTCCGAGCAACAAAACCTGGCTTAAGGACATGGGCGAGATCGGCGCCTCCGATTTCTCCGGCCGCAATTTCCACTTCGGCGTTCGCGAACTGGCGATGGCCGCCATCATGAACGGTATCCAGCTGCACGGCGGATTCCGCGTCTTCGGCGGAACGTTCTTCGTGTTCAGCGACTACTGCCGTCCCGCGATGCGCCTTGCGGCGCTGATGGGGCTGCCGGTGATTTACGTTTACTCCCACGACAGTTTCTACGTGGGCGAGGACGGTCCCACCCACGAGCCGGTGGAACAGTTGGCCGCGCTCCGTTGCATGCCCAACGTCACGGTGATCCGTCCGGCCGACCCGACCGAGACGTGCTACGCCTGGCTGGCGGCGCTCAAGAACAAGAAGGGTCCGACCTGCATCCTCACCACCCGCCAGAACATGAAGGTGATCGACCGCAAGCGTTGCGCCTCCGCCGCCAATGTCGAAAAGGGCGCCTACACCCTTTGGCAGAACGGCGACGGCACTCCGGATCTGACGATTATCGCCTCCGGTTCGGAGGTGGAGATCGCGCTGGCCGCCGCGCAGCAGATTACCGACAAGAACGTCCGCGTGGTTTCGATGCCCTGCTGGGAGCTGTTCGAGAAGCAGAACAAGCTGTACCGCGACCGGATCATCGATCCGGACTGTAAGCGTCGGCTGGTGGTGGAGGCGGCGACTTCGTTCGGTTGGGAGCGTTACGCCGCGACGCGTTCCTTCGCGATGATTACGTTGAACACCTTCGGCGCGTCCGGCCCGTACAAGAAGTTGGCCGAGCAGTTCGGCTTCACGGTGGAAAACGTGGTTGCCAAGGCCCGCGAACTGTTTACCCGTTAACCCCCAGAAGGAGGTGCCCGATGAAACATCTGCTTTGCCTGTGCGCTGCCGCGCTGTTGGTGGGTACGGTTGTCGGCGATGAGTTCGTCTGCAAACGTCCTGCGGCTAATGATAGGCTGTTTGTCTCCGCTGCGGTGGACGCCAAGATTCAAGAGGTCAAATCACAGCTTAAGAACCCGCGGTTGGCGTGGATGTTCGAGAACTGTTTGCCGAACACCCTCGACACCACGATCCACTATCGCGTGAAAGACGGTAATGACGACACCATCGTTTACACCGGCGACATCCACGCGATGTGGCTGCGCGATTCGAGCGCCCAGGTGTGGCCGTATCTGCGGTTCGTAAAAACCGACGAGCCGCTGCGCAAGATGCTTCGCGGCACCGTGCTGCGCCAGCTCAAGTGCGTGCAGATCGACCCTTACGCCAATGCGTTCAACGACGGCCCCACCGGCGGCAGTTGGCAGTCCGACGGCACCGACATGAAGCCGGAGCTGCACGAACGCAAATGGGAGGTCGATTCGCTTTGTTACGTGATCCGGTTGGCGGACGGTTATCTGGCCGCCACCGGGGACGAGAGCGCGTTTAAGACCGGGGATTGGGAGAAGGCGATGGCGCTCATCGTGAACACCTTCCGTACTCAGCAGCGCAAGAACGGGCTTGGTCCCTACCGCTTTTTGCGGAAAACCGACCGCCAGCTTGACACGCTGTCCAACAACGGGTTGGGCGCGCCGGTCAAGCCGGTCGGCTTGATCGTCTCCTCCTTCCGCCCGTCGGACGACGCCACGGCCTTCCAGTTCCTTATCCCGTCCAACTTTTTCGCGGTGGATATGCTGCGCAAGGCGGCCGACATCCTGGTGCGGGTAAACCACAACCAGACTTTGGCCGAATCTTGCCGCCGTCTGGCCAGCGAGGTGGAGGCCGCGCTGAAGAAATACGCGGTTTACAAGCACCCGCAGTTCGGCGACATTTACGCCTTTGAGGTGGACGGTTTCGGCAACCGGATGCTGATGGACGACGCCAACGTGCCGAGTCTTCTCGCGCTGGGCTATCTCAACAAGGCGATGCTGGACGACCCGGTCTATCAGAACACCCGCCGGTTTGTATGGAGCGACAGCAACCCCTACTTCTTCAAAGGCAAGGCGGGCGAGGGGATTGGCGGGCCGCATATCGGCTACGACATGGTCTGGCCGATGAGCATCATGATGAAAGCGTTCACCAGCCGGGACGACCGGGAAATCGCGGAGTGCCTGAAGATGCTGATGTCAACCGACGCCGGGTTGGGATTCATGCACGAGTCCTTCAACAAGGACGATCCGAGCAACTTCACCCGTAGCTGGTTCGCATGGCAGAACACGCTGTTCGGCGAGTTAATCTTGACGTTGATTGACAACGGCAAGCTGGATCTGCTGAATTCGCTCTAACCGGGAGAGAATTGATGCCTCCGCCGGGCTTGTCCCGTCCGCCGGAGGCTTTTTTGTTGCGGGGATGCCCATGGATTTTGACCGGATTGACGACGCGGAGCTTGAAGAGGAAGACCGCCGCTCGAAACGGGGCGGATGTCTTTGGCGGGGCGTGAAATGTTTTTTTGCGCTTGCCTTCCCCTTGGCGCTGCTGTTGGCTCTGGTTCCGAGTCTGCTTTGCACCGCGCCGGGGCGGCAGTGGGCGTTGGATTGGATCAACCGCAGAATCGCCCCCGCCACTTTGTCCTGTGCGGGGTGGGAACTGGGCTGGTTTTCCCCGGCGCAGTTTTCGCAGGTCTCCTATTGTTCCCCATCGGACGGGATATCCGTAGAAGTGCCGCGGGTTTGGACCACCAGCGGTTTGTTCAAGCTGTTGCCGATAGGTCGGCTTAACCTTGGCACCTTTACCGTTAGCCAGCCGGTGTGTACCCTTTTTCCGCCCGCGGAAACCGAGAGCAGAAAAAGCGGCGGCGGTTTTGTCCCGGTCGCCGACTTTGCGCTGGATTGCACCGTCGCCGACGGCGTTCTGCAGGTGCGGACCGCCGAGGATGTTGCCACGCAGACGGTCGCCGAACATCTTGACGGTAGCGTGTCGCTCCCGTCGTTCTGGAAACCGTTTGCATTCAAACTGCAGTCCGCATTGGGGCAGGGGCGGCTGGAAGCGTCGGGTGATATGCCCAGCCTGTTCGAGCTGTGCCGAGGCAAGGAAGAGTTTGACCGGCCGCAATCGGTAAAACTCTCCATGGTCAATATACGGCTCGCCGCGCTGCGCCCGCTGCTGGTCGCGCTGTTGGGCGATCCGCTGATCGCCGACGGCACCTTGCATGGCGATTGTAACCTGACCGTCGCCGGCCAGACCAAACTGTCCGGCAAGGGGAAATTCGGAATCAAAGGGCTGGTGTTGCAGTCCGCCACGGAAACCGTCTCCGCCAAGCGTGATGTGTCGGTGAACGCGGATTTCGATGTAAACGGCCCGGAGTTGCGGTTCGCGCCGTTGGAGGTCAGCTCGCCGTGGATGAACTTTTCCGCCGAGGGTACGCTGGATTCCCTGACCGTCACCGGGGATTTCGACCTGACCCGATTCTCCCGCGACTTCTCCCGCGCTTTCAACCTGCCGCCCGCCGTGGGGGCAGTCAGCGTAACCGGCGGTACCGAACGGCACGACAACCGGCTTAATGTGGCAGCCCTGCTCAAGGTCACCGATTTCGCGGTCGAGCCGACACCCGGCCACCGCACCGTGATCAATGCCGGGAACATAACCGCCAAGTGCGTGTTGCCGCTGGACGAGAACGGCCGCCCGTTGCGTGAGCTGACCGACGGCAATGTCGAGATGAAACTTAACGGCGACACCTTTAACGGCAGCTGGCAGCGTTATGCCTGGGACGAGTCGAACCGGCTCACGGAACTGCGCGGGTTGAAGTGCGGGCTGAAACTTTCCGCCGTGAATTTCGCCGGGCTTTTCGGAGTGTGTCTGCCGGTTTGGATGCGCGAAGACCTTCGCCGCACTAAGGGCGAGATTATCGCCAACGCGGTGGGCGGTACCGCAGATGGCCAGACCAAGCTGCGGTTGAACGCAGCCGGGCGCAATTGGCGGCTGGACAAAAACGGCGGCACATGGAACATTCCCGACCTGCGGGCCGAGGGGGCGCTAACCGTGGACGGCCAACAGCGGAAAGAGGTGGTTGCCGATTTTTCTGGTTCCGGAGAGTTTGTGCGCGACGGCGTTAGGCTGTTTGCCGAAGAGGGTATGAAGGGCAAGGCCGGAGTGACTGTTGCCGCCGACGGGAAGTCGGTGGCGATTCCGGTCTTTGATTTTTCGGGATCGCTCGGAGACTGCTCGGTTGCCGCCACTTTCCGCGATGTCGGCGGCAAGTGCCATGCCGAACTGCGCGGGGAATGGGCGCCGGATCTGACTTCGGTGACCAAACTCCTGTACGCGCAGGGGATTGACGAATTTGCATACACCGGCAAGGAACGCCGTAAGTTCAATTTCAGCACTACGCTGGGGGAGGGGGCGGAAAAGGCGTTTACTTCCGGCAGCGGTTCCGGCGGCCTGTATGTGAAATCCATTCGCGGATTGGGACTCAACGCCGGCGCGGCGGATTTGAACTGGACCGCCGACCGCGGCAAGTTGACTTTCCGTTACGCGCCGCAGTTGAACGGCGGCAAGCTGGATTTCCGCCCCTCCTACACGGTTGTGCCAAAAGGCACGCTGATCGCTTTGCCGCCGCAGTCGCAGGTGATGGATTCGGTGGCAATCACCCAGCCGATGGTGGATACGTTGCTGGTGACGGCGAATCCCTTTTTCCAGGGCAGCAAGGTTCGTAAAGGTACGGTGTCGCTGCTGGTTGACCATTTCAACCAGAACACCGCATTGCCGCCGGAATCGGGGCTTGACGCCAGTTTCAAGATTACCTTCCGCAATCTTGAGATGGACTTGGGTCCGGACTTTGACGAGATACTCAATCTGCTGCACGTGAAAAACCGCACGTTGCGGGCCGCGGCTTTGACCGTTCCGGTGCGGCTCAACGCCGGGCGGGTGGTATTCGACCGCACCACCATCGTGCTGCACGGAAACCAGCCCATCACGTTCTACGGCTGGACCGCGTTTGACGGCAGAATCGCCTATACCGTGGAGGTCCCGATCACTGAACAGCTGGCCGGCCGGACGCTCGCTTCGTTGTTCAAGGGCAAGACCATCAAGATCCCGGTCACCGGCACTGTGACCAACGCCAATTTTGACACCGAGGCGTTGAAGGGCGCGGTATCCGCGTTTTTGAAAGAGACGTTAAGCGAGGATAACGCCCGCCGGGTTTCCGGGTTTTTGGAGCAGTTGAAAAAAGAGTTTTCCAAGTGACGCGACACGTGACGCGGAAAAGTTAATGTCGAGGTGACAATGGCTTCGGGTTTTTTTGACCGTTTGGTTTCGCGGATTGACAAGCTCGATCCGGAGAGCCTGCAAATGCAGATGATCCATTTGGCGAAGGAGCGCGGTTTTTTGGAGGCGGTTTTCCAGTCTATCCAAGAGGGTCTGATGGTTATTGACAACGCGGGCAAGCTGCTTTACGCCAACCGCGCGGCGGAACAGATTACCGGAATCGATGCCAGCCAGCGCGGCCGTTCGATTCTTCGCACTTTGCGTGAGTGGGATTGGGAACATTTGCTGGATACCAGCGACGACGTGGACGGGTGGTCCCAGCTCATCACCCGTGAGGTGGAGATTACCTATCCGGAACACCGTTTCATCAGCATCTACGCGGTGCCGCTGCTGGGGCAGGACTCGCCCGACAAAGAGGTGCTGGTGATTTTGCGGGATGTCACCCGCGACCGTCAGCAGGAGGTGTCGAACCTCGAAAGCGAGCGGTACAACGCCATCAAGATGCTGGCCGCCGGGGTGGCTCACGAGATTGGCAACCCATTGAACGCCATCACGATCCATCTACAGCTATTGGCGCGAGAGATCCGCGATCTGCCGCCGGAGTCTCGCGACTCGCTCTCAGAGCTGGTGGATGTCGCGCAAACAGAAGTCTCCCGGTTGGATACCATCATTTCGCAGTTTTTGCGCGCCGTGCGTCCGGCCAAGCCGGTGCTGGTGCCGGAACATCCCGAAGAGGTGTTACAGGACACTTTGCGGTTGCTGAAAACCGAGTGCGAGAACCGCCGCATCGCGGTATCGATCGACATTCCTTCTTCGGTGCCCAGCGTGCTGCTCGACCGCTCGCAGATCAAGCAGGTGTTCTTCAATCTGTTTAAAAACGCGCTTGAGGCAATGCCGGACGGTGGTAACCTGAAAGTCGTGTTCGGCAGCACCGACGGTTTTGTCGATATCTCCATCATCGACAACGGGCAAGGAATCCCCACCGAAGAGCTGGGGCGGATTTTTGAGCCTTACCACACTACCAAGACCAAGGGAACCGGCTTAGGCCTGATGATAGTCAAGCGTATCATCGAAGACCACGGCGGGGAGATTGAGGTCGCCAGCAAACCTGGCGCGGGAACCTGCTTCAAAATCCGGTTGCCGCGTTCCGAGCGCCGAATCCGTAAACTGAGCGCCACCGCCCCCAAGCCGCGCGAGCTTTAAAGAGCGGTGGCGTTAAGAAACTATTGGAGATCGTCCATCGTCACGACCGGGATGTCCTTGCGCGGCGCGGCTTTCATCTTCGGCAGCTTAGCGGTGTCGAAGAAGTAGCCCTTATCCTTGACCAGCGGCCACACCACCGGTGCGGTGTTGAGCACGGTGGCCTGGAATCCCTGGATCGTGGCTCCCATGTTGCCGGTATGCGAGGAGTTGCATCCCTCGTTTTCGATGACGTAAGGATACTGGTAACCCTTGGCGTTGAGCGTTTCCAGGAACTCCGCCCAGTCGATGGAGTCGCTGCCGCCGAATCCTGGCAGCCGAGGATCGTAGTGGTGGCGGTCCCATTCGCAGCTGGAAACTGGAATGCCGGCCTTCTTGGCCAGTTTCGGGCAGACGTTTTGCATCGGGAAGAGCCGTCCCCAGTGGATGGCGGCGCTGTCATAGCGGTTGCGGGTGCCCTTGATGTGGATGCGGCGGATGCGCGAGAAATCGCTCGCCTTGATCACGTCCGAGGGGTTGATGTGCTGCCACGCGTCGTGCGACGGGTCGTAAGTCTCGGCGTGGGCCTTGCTGGGGATCATCGCGTACATCAGCTTGCGGGCGGCGAGGGTGCAGGGCAGGTTGTTGTAGGTGTCCGTGGCGGACAGCGGCTGCCAACCCTCCATCGGGCAGTTTTCATAGCACAGCGTAACGCCCAGATCCTCGGCGTACTTCACGATCGGGGTGAAAACCTTCTGGTAGAGTTCCAGGTTTTTCATGAACCCGTTTTCCTCGCGTCCCAGCTGGTTGTTGTAGCCGACGAAGGTACCGCAAACCACGTCATTCCGGTCGCCGCCCAACAGCGCTGCGATGCGGATGAGTTTCAAAATGTGGTTCTGGTTCTTAATCCGTTCGGCCTCGTCGCCGCCGATCATGTTGTCGTAAGCTCCGATTGAAATCCGCAGTTTTTCCGCATTGAGCCGGTCGATAAGTTTCTTGGCGTCATCCAGCTTGAAGTCTTCGTAATCGATGTGCGTGGCAACGTGGTCCCTGCGGGTGCCGTCCCGGCGGAACACGCAAAGCTCCATGCCCTGCGCCCCGATCTCGCGGACTTTTTCCACCACTTGGTCAAACGAAAGTTTCGGGAATGCCGAGGTCATTACCCAAATCGGATTGTTCATTAGTGTTTCTCCTTGGTTGTTTCGGGGCGGCGGGTTTGGCGACCGCGCCGTCCGCCGCCCCAAAGGTCATACGGTTAAGCAAACTTCTTGATGTCAAGGCCGTTGGCTTTCAACACGTTGGCAATGCTGTACGGGCCGCGTTCGAACGGCTTGAGCAGCTTGTCGGCGTCGGCGTCGCCGGTGCGCTCGGTCTTCGGATCCCAATTGAGCGCCTTGCCGGTTTTCATGCACATGTTGCCCAGCGAACAGATCGAAGTGGAGCGATGCGCGTGTTCGGCGTTGGTGACCGTGTAGTCGGGATCGTCGCGCCGAATGCCGTCCAGCCAGTTCCCCCAATGGTCACTGGTGTTGTAGCGAGCCGATTTGCCGTCGTAAACCTCCGGCTCTTTCAGCTTCACGGTCGGATTGGCGATCGGCTCCAGCAACTTGTTCTTGCTCGCCATCAGCGGTTGCATCTTGCCGTTCGCCGGCACGTCCGGATCCGACGGGGTGACCTTGACCGCGCCGCGCATGCAGTACAACCATTCGCCGTTTTCGCCGATGAATTTGACGCCCATCGGGTATTGGTTACAGACGTGCAAATCAATGTTGCCCGGATAGAAATAGTGCAGGTCGTAAGTGGTGTGAACGTTCCACAGTTTGCCGCCGGTGGTGTCCATCCATTCGCAGCTGCCGGAGACGCAGTTCGGCCCGCTATCCTCGAATCCCAGGCCCCACTGGGCGATGTCCAGGTGGTGCGCTCCCCAGTTGGTGATCATGCCCCAGCCGTACGGAGCCATCTGGATCCAGCCCGGACGGTCGCCCACGCGCTTGATGTTTTGGGTGTGGACGCGGGTCTCGGTGTAGAAGGCGCCATCAGCCTCGCTGGGGGTCGGTCCGAGCCATTTGTCATAGTTGAACCCCGTCGGGATCGGCATCGGGGTGCTGCTGCCGCCGGCCTTGTCGAGTCCGATGCCGACCTCAACCTTGGCGATCTTCCCGATACGGCCGTTGCGGACCAGCTCGCAAACGTCGTGGAACTGGGTGTTGGAGCGCTGCCAGCTACCCACCTGCATCACGGTGTGGTACTTCTTGGCCAGATTGGCGATGATTCGCCCCTCGCCGATGGTCTGCGAGAAAGGTTTCTGCAGCCACACGTCCTTGCCCGCGATAATCGCCGACACCGCCACGATGGCGTGCCAATGGTCGGGCAGGCAGATCATCACCGCGTCGATGTCCTTGCGGGCAAGCAGTTCCTCGAAGTTTTCGTAGGCGTCAACCCGGTAGTCGTCGACTTTCAGTTTCTCGTTGTATTTCTTTTCCACGAAACTCTTGCCGTTGGCGCGACGGATGGGGTCGAGGTCGCACACGGCCACGATCCTTGCCTTGCCGGTATAGTTGATCAGCAGCGGCATATCCATCGTGATGGCGATGCGCCCCTGGCCGATCACCCCGACGTTGATCAGATCATTCGGCCCGTATTTGCGTTTGGCCATGCCGATGGCGGCCTCGGCGTGGCGGCAGCCCGACACGCAGATGCTGGGCACGATTGACGGAAAAGCCGATATCGCCCCCATGATTCCGGCGTTTTTCAAGAAACTCCTGCGGTTCATTTTTACTCCTTGTGTTGTTTGCGTTTGGTTTACGGGTGAGATTCAGCTCTCCCAGCCGGCCCTCTTCAAGACGTTGCGAACCCCGTACGGGGCGCGTTCCGGCAATGACAGGGTTTGGTTGGCTTCATCGTCGTTGACAAATCGTTCGGCTTTCGGATCCCAGTTCAGTTTGCGTCCCAAATCCATCGCGGTGGCCGCCAGAATGCACGCGGTGGTGCTGCGGTGCGCGGTTTCCGGCGGGATGTTGGTGGGCTTGCGGCTCTTGATGCTTTCGAGCCAAACCCGGTGGTGGCTCAGCTTGTTGCGCGCCAGCGGATGTTCGACCTCGCCGGAAATCAACGCCGCCTCGCTCGCTTCCAGCGGTCTCCAGCGGCCGTGCTTGCCGCCGGCGGAGGGTACGTCAATCAGCGTTTTTTCCGAATTGCGCGAACAGAAAATCCAGCCCTTTTCGCCGATGAACCTGATGCCGTTCGGATAAACGTCGGTTCCGGCTACATTGACGACCAGTCCGCCGGGGTAGGTGAGTTTGACGTCGAACTTGCCGTGGGTGTTCCACAGCCGGCGTTTGGGGAACTCCGCCCGTCCTTCCGCCGCCACCGGCCCGGAGTCGTCCATTCCCAACGCCCATTGCACGATGTCCAGATGGTGCGCCCCCCAGTTTGCGATCATTCCCAAGTCATACTGGCGCACGGTCATCCAGCCGGGCCGCCCGAAACGGGGTTTGCCGTTTTTCCCCTGCGGGTGGGTGCGCAGTTCGCTGT
This sequence comes from Kiritimatiellia bacterium, assembly GCA_017454745.1. Lineage (GTDB taxonomy): Bacteria > Verrucomicrobiota > Kiritimatiellia > RFP12 > UBA1067 > UBA1200. Next base: position 131,611 of record JAFTCL010000012.1, on the reverse strand, counting down.
ACGGCGCCAACGGGCTTCGCCCCAGCCAGCGGTCGAAGTTGAAGGTCGGCGGCACCGGCTGCTCAAGCGGCAGATCCGCCGGTTCCGCCGGGTCGCTGGGCAGCCCCACCTCGACTTTCAGCAGCTTTCCCAGCCGCCCGTCGCGCACGTATTCGGCCGCCTTGCGGAATTGGGGACCGAAAGTGCTGCGCCCCTCCGATCGCTGTTGCGAGCCGATATGGAAAACCCGTTCCGTCTTCTTGAGCACCTCGACGATTTTCCGCCCCTCGAACACCGTCATCGTCAAAGGCTTCTGCACGTAAACATCCTTGCCCGCCAGCGCCGCCTCGATGCAGATTTCGGCGTGGCAGAAATCCGGGGTGCAGATCATTACCGCGTCAACCGCCGGGTTGGCCAGCAGTTCGTGGTAATCGTCGGCCAGTTTTAGCTCCGGCACTGTGGTGTCGCCGTAAAGCTGGCGAACCCGTTCCGGCATCGCGTTGAGCCGAACCCGGTCGCAATCCGCCGCCGCCACCGGCACCGCCAAATCCGGGCATTGCGACAATCCCGCCACATCCATGCTGGACGCGATGCGCCCGCAGCCGATTACGCCTACCTGAATCTTGCCGAGCCGCGTTGTTCCGCCAACCCCCTGGGCCAACACGTTAAATGGCGCCGCCGGGAGTGCCGCCGCGCCGGTGCAAAGTTTCAAAACGCTTCTTCTGGAAAATTCTCCCTGCATAACAAACAACTCCATCACTTATACGGTGCAAATTTTATCAAAAACCGAACGGCAATGCAATGTGAAAAAGAGAAATGATGTGATCGTGCCGGTCTAATGTTTTCTCCTTGCAGCTCCCACCGGAATTTGCTAAACTGTTTTCCGTTCGCATGAAAGTATTGTCGGCGTCGGCCGTGCAATGGGTGTTGAGCTGGAAATTTGCTGGTGGACTGTAACTGGAGGGGACTATGAAGAAACTAATGAGTTGGTTGGCGGCGCTTGCGGTGGGCGTTGCGTGTGGTGTGGCGCAGGCCGATGAGGCGGCGCTGCCGGAAGGCTACACGCGCATCGATTATCTCGAATCTTCGGGCGGGCAGTACATTAAAGCGGAACATACACACACGAGGAACACGAAGGTCGTGTGCGTGGCGAACGTGCCGGAAGTCCAGTTCGGCACATGGTCCACGCTGTTCGGTTCCCGGAACGGCTCCTACAGCAAAAACGCCCTTGAATTTTTCGCGACATCCACCAAGCCGGGTACGGTATACGGGCGCACGGGGGCGGAGGCGACGGGCGACAACCTGCCATACGGCGAAATTGTGGAGATTACGGTGGACGGGGCGACGGCGAGTTGGCGCGGTCTCGAAAAGCCGAATCTGACGGGGTCGATCACGACCACAGGTACGCTCGACGACGGCATCCACTCGCTCTTTATCTTCGCGATGAACCAGTCAACGTCGTCGCGCGGCACGGCGGTGGAGGCTAGTTCGTGTTCGATCATGAAGCTATATTCTTTCAAAATCTACGAAAGCGACGAGCTGAAACGGGATTTCGTGCCGTGCATCTCGCCCGCCGGCGAACCGGGGCTTTTCGACTTGGTGGATGGCGGATTCCACAACAACCGCGGCGAGGGGCGTTTCTACGTGCCGGGCGAGCCGGAGATGCGCTTCGGCGGCAAAATCTGGTCTCAGGCGCTGGGTAAGCAGTGGTTCAACACCGGTTACGTGCCGAACCTCGCGACGCGGATCGAGGCGGATATGCGCCCGGCCGGCGCGACCGAGGCTTGGTCCGAACTTTTCGGCGTGATGAGTAACGATTCCTCCGCCAACGCCGTCGCGGTACGCTACTATAACAAGGAAACCAACCTGAACGGTCTCTTCTGCAACAACAGCTATGCCGAGGCGAAGATCGGAGTGTCGAACAACACCGATATGCACATCCTTCTGGAATCGGGGGTCTTTGCCGTCAACGCGACGACGGTGGCGGTGACGACGGTCAACAGTCCCTACCAGAGCCATCTCAATCTCTTCTGCGGCAACAACAGCGGATCGGCGCGCCGATATCAGAATGTCCGTATGTACACCTTCAAAATCTCCGAAAACGGTGCGTTGAAGCGAGACTACGTGCCGATGCGCACGGTGGACAACGCCGTGCTGCTCTATGACAAGGCCAACGGGACTACTTGCCAGAACATGGGGGCTTGCGCGCTTGCCTGCGGCGGTTCTTTCACCTATATGGAAAATCTCGGCAACCTGACGCTTTTAGAAGGCCGTGTCACGACAGAGGACATTGCGCCGTATGCAACCGTCAAGAAGACGGGGCCGCTCGCGCTCAAGGCGGCGGACGTTACCTTGTATCCAGCGTTCAACGTGGAACAGGGCGTTGTTTCGTTCTGGGACGGTCTGGCGAAGAACTACACGGTGGCCGGCGCGCTTACTCTCGCGGGCGGCACGCGGCTGCAGTTCGATGTTACGGCCGACGGGGCGGATCAGATTACGGCCGAATCAATCGATCTTTCGACCGCGAGCGCGGAGAATCCGGTGACACTTGCGTTTCACGATATCGGAACTGTTGCGTTTGCGGGGACGCGTGCAATCATCGCCGGTGGCGTGACGGATGCGGATATCGCGAAATTCAAGGTGGTGAGCGGCGTGCCGTTCACGCTCGGCGTCGAAGACGGGGCACTCACGATCGCCTACGCGGGGGCGGTGCAGCCGCTGCCGACCGGATACACGCCGCTCGAGTACATCAGATCAATGGGAGCCCAGTATATCGACACCGGCTATCTGCACACGCCGTTCACCACGCTCAGCTGCGAGATCCTCGTGCCGGAGCAGGAGACGGCTTCGCTTGCGGCGTTCGGTGCGCAGGACTCGGCGTCCGGTTGGCGTTCGCTTGTTTTCATGCCGCGCAGCGCGGGACAGGTCGCGTTCCACTCGGCCGATGATCCAATCGTCGGCACGACGGTAAACCTTTATGCGCCGCTCAGCTCCTTCCCCTTTGGTGAACGCGTGACCGTGGCCTACAGCGATGGTTGCGTCACGTGGCATGGCGGTTCGCTACCGGACGGACAGCTGAGCTCGCCGGTGGCGTCAATAGGCGTTGACGGCGATACGCTTTACATCTTCGATGCCGATACTGTACGTGCGGCCGCCGGCTATCGCGGCGAGATGCTGCTCTACAACTTCCGCATATACGAAGGGGACGAACTGGTGCGCGACTTCGCGCCGTGCATTTCGCCGCGCGGCGAAATTGGACTATATGATCGTACGAGCAAGATGTTTTATGGCAACGCGGGTGGCGGACGCTTCTTCGCGCCGGACGAGACATTGGGCATGCGGGTTGCGGCGGTGGAGTCAACTGGCACGCAGTGGATAGACACGGGTTATCTGCCGACGGTTGACACTAAGATTGAAGCCCATCTGAACCCGTCGGCCTGCACGGTTTCGTGGGCCGAGTTTTTCGGCGTGATGAACAACGACACAAGCGCCAACGCGGTGACGCTGCGTTACTACAATAACACAGCGAAACTGAACGGACTCTTCTGCAACGCCACCTACGGTGAGGCGCAGATTGAGATTACTCCGGGCACAGACCTCTATGTGGCGCTCGAAAAGAACAAGCTCACGGTCAATGACCAGACGGCGACGATTACGACGGTGAACACGCCATACGCGGGCAGCATCATCGTGTTTGCGGGCCACAACGGCACGGAGGTCCGTCGCAATCAGGCGATGAAGCTCTACGATCTGACGATTTCAGAGAACGGCACGCCGGTGCATTCTTACGTTCCGTATGTGCGGTCGAATGGCGAGGCAGGCCTTCTGGACCTTCTGGACGAGAATCCCGATACGGCTTTCCATGCCAGCCTTGGGAGTCAATCGTTTTTCTTTGATCCGAAGTGCTCGACTATTGACGGGACGGTGTTCACCATCTATACGGGAGCGTTCGCGGCAGATGAAGTCCCGGTGGGCTGCACTCGCGTAGAGAAGACGGGCCCGCTTGGAGTATCGATGTCCGGCGTGACTTCCTATCCGGCGTTAACGATTGCGGATGGTGCGTTCCTTGTGGACGACGGCACGGTGCAGTCCTTCTCCGTCGCGGGCACGATGGCGCTTGGCGCGGGCGTGCGTCTTGGCCTCGACGTGACGGTCACGGGCAATGACACGTTCACGGTTGGTGCGCTCGACCTTACGCAGGTGACGGATGCGAATCCCGTTCTGCTGCTCGTCAACGCCGTGGGCATTGCAGAACTAGAATCCCCGCGCACGCTTCTTGCGGGCGGGGCGCTCACGGATGCAGACCTTGCTAAGTTCGCCCTCTCGGTTAATCTGCCGGCGGCGCTCGCGATTGAGAGCGGCAACCTTGTTCTTGTGTCCAAGGACGCCGCCCAGGTCGAATGGACTGGCGGCGGGACGACGGGCGCGTGGTCTGATTCTGCGAACTGGCAGGACGGCGTGGTTCCGGAAGTCGGCGCGGTAGTGACATTCAATACTGCCGTGAATCTGGCTACTACAATGGATATCGCTGATCTCGTTGTGAACGGCATCACCTTCGGGCCAAATGCGGGCGCGTTCACGACAAGCGGGTCGTTGTTGACAATCCAGGAGAAGATAGTTAACGCTTCGGAGCAGCCGCAGGCCTTCAACGAAATGTTGTCGCTCGGTGCGGGTGGAAGATTCACCATCGACACGGGTGATCAGGCGATGACACTTGTCGGCGGCGTGGGTTCGGCGGCGAGTGTCATCGAGAAGAAGGGGTTGGGCGAGCTGACGATTGATGATACGGCGGTTGCGCAGGCGGGCGGCCTCGACATTCAGGCCGGTACGGTGAAGCTCAACGTCACCGAGACGCTTGCAGGGGCGGCGACACCTGGCGAAATCCATGTGGCGGCGGGTGCGCGCCTCGATGTGAATGTCGATCACGGCAGCACCGACGCCGGCATCCGCAAGACCGAGGCGGTGCATGGCAAGAAGCTATTCCTTGCGGGTGATGGTCCGGACGGGAAGGGTGCGCTCTACAACTCGAATTCAATCGCGCATTGGGGTGAGACTGTTGGTTCGCTCATTCTGACGGATCATGCATCTTTCGGCGGCGGTTACCTGTCGGTGCGCCCGCTGGCGAATTCTGCGGAAGCCACTTCGCAGGCCAGCGTCGAAGGCCCCTACACGTTGACGCTACGCAATCCCGTGCGGGATGAGTCGACGACTTTCTCCAACACCTCCTTCGCGTTGGACCGCATGGAGTTGCGCGACGCGAAGACGCAGTTCCAAGGCACCTTGGACGGCGTTATCACGAACGGCATCCATGTGTACGGCACATCCGCCGTAAATTTCTACGGAGGGAGTATGACCCCCGAAATGCCAATCTTTTTCGAAGATGGTTCCGCAACGGTGCTGGCTGGTGCTGCGACGGGCGTGGGCTGTCCCGTGACCGTTCAACCGGATGCAACGGTGACGATGGCCAACGGTTCAGAGGTTTCGTTCAATGTGCCGTTCGTCAACAATGGCGCAATTGTCAAGACAGGCGGCGGCATCCTCTGCTTCGCCGAGAACCTGACTGGCACGGGTACATTCGAGTCGCGTGCTGGCACTCTTGCCTTTGCGCACGATACGTCGTACGAGGGGACGATCAACGTCACGGGCGGGGCGCTCCAGTTCGGTAACGCCGGTACGACAACGGTACCGTTGGTGTTTCCGTCCTTCGGTACCTTGACGGCGGATGTGAGGTTCGTATTCGGCACCGCCTCGACAATCGGAGATGAGTTCGACGACATCATTGCGAGGGCGAGCGAGGGGAACAAACTCGTTTACGTCTATTCGGCCAACGAACAGGCCGATCTGGTTCTTAAAGGGGCAACGTGGAATGCCTACCGGCTGATTCTCGGCAACTCGGCCAATTTCGGTCGTTTGATCGTTGACGAGGGTTCGACGGTGAATGTTTCGCAGCAGCTTGAAGTTGGCGGTACGGACAAGGCGCCGAAGAACAGCGTTCTCGAAGTGAAGACGGGCGGTACGGTCAACTTCACCGGCACTAATCCCTATTTCTACGTTGGTTACTGGAGCGGCGCAAGCACGTCCAAGCACTATCTGCGCGTGGATGGCGGTACCGTGAATGTGCCAAACACAAGTCTGGTGGCGGCGCAGGACTCCGCGTACGGCTATGTGGAACTCAACGAGGGCACGATTGCGGCGAAAGGCGTGAAAGTGCGCGGGCGCACGAACGATGCCAAGGGCTATGCGCATGACGAGCGTTTCATCCAGCGCGGCGGCCTGCTTGAACTGGGTTCGGACGGATTCACGGCCGGCGAGGTCAAGTACGGATCGCCGTATCTGAACCTCGCGGGCGGTACGCTCAAACCGACAGACGTGCTCGTATTGCCGTACGCGACGTATTGGAGCTGCTTCGGCGAAAAGGCGAGCGATGCGGGTGACTACACCATCGACCTCAACGGGCAGTCCGTCAAGTGGCAGACGGGCCTGGAAGGCTTCAGCGACGTGACGATCACGGGCGAAGGATCCTTCACGTCCACTAAGCACTTCCAGAATGTGCCGAAGGGCAACTGGAAGGTCGAGGGCGCGGCGGTCGCCGATCTTTCGGGCGCATCGGGTTTCGCGGGCGGACTTTCGCTAGGCGAGAACGCGCAGGCTACGATCGACATCGCGGGCGAGAGCCTCGTCGAGATGGGCGCGTTCACGACGGCCGAGTTCACCAACTTTGCTGCGGTGACAAACTACACTGGTTCTTATCAATATCTGGTAAACACGATGGAGCGTCTGCATCGTTTCGACGATTCGTCGAGCATCCAGTACTGCTTCTACTGCTACCGCGGCCAGTTCTACGTGCCGGAGGCAAAGGTGTACTACTTCGCGGGTACTTACGACGACTATCTGACCTTTGAGGTTGATGGCGAGGTAATCATTTCAAACGTGGGTACGATCGGACAGAGCTGGCAGGTGGTCGGCACGGGCAACCGCGAACTGCAGCCGGGTTGGCACAGCTTCCGCGTGTGCGCGTATGACCAGACGGGCGGACAGGGGCCGGGCTATTCGGACTGGAAGGGTGTGATGGCTCTTGGCTGGACGACGAAGCAGCCGAATGTAGAGAGCAGCTCGATCTACTATACCAAGTTCGATCCGTCAACGCTGCGGATGCGCCCTGGCGTGTGCGCGTGGCAGAAGATGTCCGTTTACGACACGGCGGCGCTCGATACGCCCGACTTCGCGGGTACGTCGTCGGGCTGCCTAGGTTCGTTGCAGATGTTGCGCGCGTACAACGGTAAGGAATTGCGCGCGTTCTGCCCGAACAAGACGACCTGCCGCTTCACGGGCGAATTCTTCGCACCGGAGGCGGGCGAATATGAATTCACTGGACACTTCGACGATGTCGTTTCAATCATCATTGACGGACAGCTCGTGTGCAAGACGACATCGTGGTCCGAAACGATCATCGGTCAGGGAACGGTGACGCTCACTGCGGGTTGGCACCGTTTTGACGTGCGCGTTGCGGACAACACCGGCAACGTGGGCTACAATAACTCGGTGACGGTGAAGGCGCCGGGCATGGACGAGGCCGTGCCGTTCGATGAAGGCAGCTTCGAGATGCGCGTGTGCGGCACGGGCCTTGGCGGCACTTCGACGCTGGCGGCGGGTTCGACGCTCAACAACATATCGGCGGGGCCGTGCCCGATTTGGGGGACGCTCGCTGGTTCTGGCTCGCTCTGCGGCAACTTCGAGTTCACTCCCGGCGGCACATGGCGCGTGGGCATCGACGGTGCGAAACTGACGGACGCGGTCAACGTGACGGAAGTTCTCAACAACAACTTCCTCAAGAATCTGCGCCACATCGAAGTGGTGCAAGCGAGCCGTGCTCAAACCCAACGCTACCGTTTGTGCGCGGCTGGCTCGCTGACACCCGCAGAGGCGGAGGAAATCGAAGTGACGGCGACGGCTAATCCGGATGTGGCCGATGCGGTTACGGAGGGTTGGCATGCGGAGGTGTCGGACAATATGCTCTTCCTCGTCAACCCTAAGCCGGCGGGGCTGATCCTCTTCTTCGAGTAATTGCGGAATCCATAATGGGCGGCGATGTGTCTTACCGGTCTGCCAGGTCAAGCACCGCATCGCCGACCAAACCGCCGCAATAGCCAAAGCGCAGAATAATCTCCGCTTGAACCTTACTGCGGATATGGTATTCTTTTGGTTGTTTTCAAAGTGAGTATTGTAACTTGAAAGAAACTGGTTGGACATGTCATACGCATTACTTGAACAAGAAATCGAGAGACTTGACGAAACGCAGCGAAACGCGGCCATTCATTTATTATACCGATCTCACGGAGAAAAAGGTTTGGGTTTTCGATCTACCAACAGGGCAATATCAAGGTTATTTCTTGCGGTGATCGCCATTGGCGTGTTGTGGCAGCGTCCATCTGTGGCATTAGGCGAGGCAGAGGACAGTAAAACGACGGTAGTGAAGACGGTGACTCTGCCCGGTGAGGTGGAGATGCGTTTCCGGTGGTGTCCGGCGGGAGTGTTGATTAATGGTGACACCTGTGTTGCTATGACGAACGGTTTTTGGATTGGGGAGACGGAGGTTACGCAACGGCAGTGGGATAGCATGATGGATGAAAACCTCTCGTATTTTAAGGGCAACGCCAACCTGCCGGTCGAAGGAGTGTCATGGGATGACTGTCAGGCTTTTATCAGAAAGGTCAAAAAACTAACGGGGTTGGACGTGTCGTTACCAACGGAGGCGCAGTGGGAACACGCCTGCCGAGTAGGCGGCACATGTGACTATACGGGTGTTTTAGACGCGATGGCATGGTTGCGTAATAATAGCGGGAAAGAAACCCATCCGGTTGCGACCAAAAAGCCGAACGCATGGGGAATATTTGATATGTATGGTAATGTTAGTGAGTGGTGTCAGGATTCTTCTCATTCATTGAAGAAAATTCGTGGTGGCAGTTGGATCTGGGAAGGCCCCAGCACAAGATGGCAGGATTATCGAAGTAATGATATTGGTTTCCGCCTCGTTTGTTCCGTGAGTTTGCATGATAAAGAGACATCGGAAGTGGAACGTGCCGCTACAGAAGTTAGAAAAGTTGTGGATGAGCATATCGTAAGAGTCACAAGGGAAAGAATAGAACGCGAAAAGAAAAGAGAAGAGGAAGACCGCAAAGAGCGTGAACTTGCGATACAGCCTCACAAAGCAGGTGAAGAGCGGGTTGTGACATTACCAGGTGGAGCAGAGATGCGTTTCCGGTGGTGTCCGGCTGGTACATTTATGATGGGTAGTCCCAAATCGGAAAAAGGGAGGGATCTCTGTGCAATACAGCATCAGGTAACGCTGACAAAAGGCTTCTGGATCGGAGAGACTGAAGTTACGCAACGGCAGTGGTTGAGCGTGATGGGTAATAATCCTTCATCTTACAAAGGTGATGACAATCTGCCAGTCGAGACTGTAACATGGCACGACAGCCAAGCTTTTATTGACCGTATAAAAAAACAAACCGTGTTGGACGTATCTTTGCCAACGGAGGCGCAATGGGAATATGCTTGTCGAGCGGGTGGTACAGGTAATCACCCGGAAGCTCTAGACGCGATGGCATGGTATCGTGAGAATAGTAACGGTAAAGCACATCCTGTTGGGTTAAAAGTTCCTAATAAGTGGGGCATATTTGATATGTATGGAAACGTTGAAGAATGGTGCCAGGATTGGTTCGGGGATTATTTGTCAGTCACGGCAGTTGATCCAATTGTACACGCGGCATGGGATTCGCCATCAGGTCCTTGTCGGGTGGCGCGCGGCGGTTATTGGGGGTCTAGATCAGATTGGTGCCGACCGGATCGTAGAGGCAGGGATGTACCAAACTGGGGTAACCCCAAAATAGGTTTCCGTCTGGTTTGTCACCCAAAAAAAATCTTTTCAGAGTTTTCTCTGTTTTCCCCGCGAACGAATGGAGAGGCGTTGCCGGAATTTGGACAAGGAGGGTTGAGATGAAGACGTTTAGTACCAGACACCCCATTCTTTTTCAGGTGGTGTTATTCATAGCGGCGATTTTTCTTGTCGTGTTTTTTACTATCCTCTTTCAGGTGGTGTTCCCTCTTGAAGAGAAGACCGAAGACGTCGTCGGTACGGCGATTGGCCGGTTGCTGGCGGGCGGACTCCTGTTTCTGGTCTTTATCCGCAGTTTCAAGTTGAAGCGGCAGTTTTCCGGATTTGTTGTCATGTTGCCCGCGTTACTTTTTGCCGCATGGAACCTTTTCCGCTATTTCCTGACGAAGGGCGGGTCTGTCGATAATTATGTCTATGCGATCGTGCTCGGTTTGGCACCTGCCGTCTTTGAAGAGGTCCTTTTCCGCGGAATATTCATCCGCAACCTGAAGGCAAGCGGTAAGAAGCCGTTGTCCATCCTGCTCATATCGGCCCTCTTTTTCGGATTGGTACACGTGACAAATTTCAGTTTGAGTGTGATTAATATGTCGATTCAGGTGGGTTCTGCCATTGTGGGCGGTCTGGTATTTGGCGCGATCTACATCAAAACGGAGGATTTGGTCTCTATCATCATTGCCCATGCCGCTATCGATATATGCGATGAGATGTTTCCCGTCGGCGGTCTTGTTCTTCCCGGCGTGGAGCTTACGGGATTCCTCATACTGTTGGCCGTGGACATGGTACGCCTTCTGGCTGATGTCGAGGTCTCCCCGTCTGCCGGAGGCGCTTCCAGATGCGGATGCCCAGAATCCCGAGTCCCGCTTATTCGAGCCGTAGCAGCGTTTTCGCAAGGGTGAAGGCGGTTCAATCACACGAATAGAGGTTACGGAGGCATGCGGACATGATCTTCTCGTAGTCGGGATGATTCTGCCTGAATAGCTGTGCGTTTGGCCCGCCTATAGACGCGCAGCCCGGCGGTAAGTTTATGAGATTGTGCGTACTCGTGTATGCATCATTTCCGGCGCGGTGCATACAAAAAAACCGGAGGCCGATCGCTCAGCCTCCGGTTGCTGCATGACAGGAGTGGTCTTATATGTTCATTGGTTAGTTGCGTTAGTCTTCAAGCGGCAGGCTCTTGAAGAAGGTGCCCTGCGGGGTTTTTACCCGCAATAGCAGGCTACCGTCTTTTGCCTTCCCTGCGCACTTCTTTAAATCCTCTATGCTCTTCACCTCGTTGCGGTCGGCCTCGATGATCACCATTCCGGCCTTAAAACCCGCCTCTTCCGCGATTCCGCCCGGCTGAACCGCCGCAATCACCACGCCGTGCTTGACCTTCTCAAGCTCCAGCTCCCGGGCCAGTTCCGAAGTAAGCTCCTGAACTTCCATCCCGACTTTATCCAGGATATCGGCCGGAGAATCATCATCGGATTCGCTGTCTTTATCCAATTCGTCGGGGAAGGATGCCACCGTAATGGTCAGCTTCTTTTCCTTGCCGTCACGGATCACCGTGACATTCGCTTTACTTGATGGCATAATCCGTGCCACTTCGTTGCGGAAGTGCATATTATCCGTAATTTTCTTTCCGTTAAGTTCCACCACGATATCGCCGGACTTCATTCCAGCCTTGTCGGCCGGGCCGTTTTCGACGACATCCGCAATGAGTGCGCCCTCGCTTCCGTCATAACCGAGGCTCTTGGCGAGCGGGCCAGACAACTCGTCGGGGTTCAACATCACGCCGACGTAGCCGCGGGTGACTTTGCCGTGCTTCAACAACTGGTCTTTGATGTTGATCGCCATCGAAATCGGCACTGCGAAGCCAATCCCCATGTAACCGCCGGTGCGGCTGTAGATTGCGGTGTTAATGCCCACCACCTCGCCGTCCACGTTCAAAAGCGGGCCGCCGGAGTTGCCGGGGTTGATCGCCGCGTCGGTCTGAATGAAGTCTTCATAGTCCGTGATGTTCATCCCGCTGCGGCCTTTGGCACTCACCACGCCGACCGTAAGGGTTTCCTTCAGCCCGAATGGGTTGCCGATGGCGATTACCCATTCGCCGGTCTTCAGTTTGTCGGAGTCGCCGGTCTTGAGGTACGGCAGGTCTTTGTCGGACTCGATCTTGATCAACGCGATCTCGGTACGCGAATCCGCCCCGATTCGTTTGGCTTTGAACTCCCGGCCGTCGGAGAGTTTTACCGTTATCCGGTCCACATCGCCCACCACGTGGGTGTTGGTCAGGATGTAGCCGTCCTTGCTGATTAGGAATCCGCTGCCTTGCCCGATCTGCTTGAATTGCCGGGGCAGGGGCGTGCGTTGACGGTTTCCGTAACCGCGCCGTCCGAAGAACCGTTCCGAAAACTCTTCGCCGAACAGGTCAAACGGGTTGTTGAAAAAGTATCTCCCCGATGCCGGTATTTGCTTCTCCACCTGGATGAAAACCACTGCCGGCGTTGCTTGTTCCGCTACGGCCGAAAAACCATGCCGAAAATCCACCGTGTCCGCGGTTTTCCCAGCGCCCTCCGTAGATGAAGTCGGGCGGCGCAACAGAAGCGGCGCGGCTTGTACAATTTGCATAGGAGCGGTCGCGCCCAACAAGAGCGCGCTAACAAATGCCACATGTTTACAATTCATGTCAAATTCCTTTCTTTCTTTTTTTGGCCAGCCTTAAAATGGCCGGGACGTTTTTGTTTAAGCTTTTTGCGTGCCAAAACGTCTTGAGCTGTGTTTTTATCTGAAAAAAAGCGGTTTTCGGGCTAAAAAAGTGCTTTTTGTCCCATTTTGTTACATAAGTGTGACACAGTGCGCTGTGACAGGTGGACAGAAAGTCGCAGTTGGTTGTGTTTTCCGACCGTATAGTCGATGGCGCTTGCCTAACGGAACCCGGCAAGTTTGTGGGTCTGGAGGGAAAGCAGCCACGGGTTGGCGCGTTGGCTGGAGTTTAATCTTCCGAGCAGCGTGACCGCCGTAGCGACATCCATAACTCCGTCGCGCTCGCAAGGGGAAATGAAGTAGTGCCGCGCGGAGATTCTGGAACGCATATCCGCGCAAAAATCTTCGGTATCGCCGTCCGCGACAATGCGCACCTCGTCGGCTTTGGTAGCCATTTTTTCATCATCGTAAAGTTCGGCGTACATGGCTTTTGGCGATACCGCCATGTAATCAAGCAACTTTGACGATTCGGTGTCGGGCGCGTTGACGCCGTTGGTTTCCAATGCCAGCCAGTATCCCCGGTCTTTTAGTTCCCGCAGCAACTCCGGCAAACCGGGGTGTACGGTCGGTTCCCCGCCGGTGACTACCACCGCCCGTACTCCGTCGGAACATTCGTCCACCGCGTCGGCAATCGCTTCGGACGGCATCGGGCGGGTCGCGCTGAAATCGGTGTCGCACCACGGGCAGGCAAGATTGCAGCGCCCCAGCCGGACAAACACCACAGGTTTCCCGGTGTTGGCGCCCTCGCCTTGCATGGAGCGGAAAATCTCTACCACCGGCAGGTTCACGGCTGATCCTTACGGTATTCGGCGCAGGAATCCGGGGTTTCGTACACCTTTACCGCCGACACCGCCACCCGGTCGGAGAGTTGGAGGAAGAAGTAACGCGCCAGATTTTCCGCCGTGGAACGGAACGGCAACCCGACGCTTTTCATACCGTGGCGGTTGATGACTTCGGCGATTTCCCGTTCGCTGTTGCTTTGCTTATTAAATATAAAAGCATGGTCGAACCGGGATAGGATGAGTTCTTCGATCAAACGCTTTAAATCCTTGAAATCGATGACCATGTCTTCGGATTCGCTTACCCGTTGCGATACCTCCACGATTACCCGGTAGGTGTGTCCGTGCAGGTTTTTACACTGTCCCGCATGGTTGGTGAGCACGTGCGCTGCGTCAAACCGGCATTCCTTGAAAACCGTTAACATCATTGCCTCCAGTCGTTAATCGCCAGGAATCCCGTCCAGCTCCGGCAGTGCCGACCAGCCGCGCAGGCTTAATTCCTTGTCGCTTGAGTTCAGATCGCTTGCCAGCACCCCCACCCATCGTGCAGCGTAGTCCACCCGGAATTCCAAGACCGCCTTTCCGGCGGTGGGTAGCAGACCGGATTCCGTGTCCCATGAGAATGATTTTTCGCCGTCGAACAGCTCGAACCGCACCACTAGGTCGTTGCGGCGCGACACCATACGTGAAATGCGGTAACCGCGCCGCCCGTCCATGGTTGACAACAGCACCTCACCTTCGTGGACTTGCGACCAGTCCTGCACTTCAAGCCGGAATTTACGGATTTCTGGCGTTATCCCGCCCCCGTTTTTTCCCGCCTCTAAAATGGCGGATGCCGGGATCAGCCGCAGTTCGCCGCAATTGGTGGTTGCCGCCAGTACCGGTTCGGTGCCGTCGACCCATTCCATCCATGTAACAAACTCCCCCGACCCGCCGGAGTGCAACGCCAACGCCGGCGTGGACCATTCCGCCGTTTCTCCGCCTCCCGCCGTGCAGCTTGCCGCGAAAAGGTGTCCGCGATTGGCTACGTCAACCGCCAGATCCGGATACACCGCCCAAACCTTGCCGTTGTGCGTGAATACCCACGGCGTTCCGTTCCAGTAGCGGAATGGATAACGGTTTTTGGCGCCGCAAACCATCCGTTCCGGCACCGACCAGCTCGCCCCGCCGTTGGCGCTTAGGCTTTGCCCCGGATTGCCGTCGGTATGGAATACGCAAAGTATTCCGGTTTCGCCCAGCGGCACCATCCGGTGTTCCGTTTGGCGGGGTCCGAATTCCGGGTTGCGGATTCCGGATTGGCCGTCGGGCAGTAATGAAAATTTTATCCGTCCGGCGTTGCGTTCCTCAAGCATTCCGTCTGCAGCCAGTAGCCAGCCTTCGCCTTCGTTGGCCGGCCACGACCCGAATTTGGTAAGCGGGAAGAACACGCGGCCTTTGCCGGCGGAGAACGGGCGGTTCCCGCACCAGAACCGGGTCCCCTGTCCTTTCTGGGGATTCCGCGCGTCAATGGCGGTTTCGCGCAACGGCACCTCGATTCGGTCTTTCGACCAGTTTTTCCCGCCGTCGTCGGAATATTTCATGGCCAGTTTGGCCGGTGCCGGGGCGTCTCTCGGTATTGGCCCGGTGTCGTCCGGGAACCGATTGTAAAGGCAGTATAGCCGGTTAAAGGGAGTTTTGAACATTGTCCCGCCAGCCGCTTTATCGTCAATCGGATGCGGCCCGTCCAGTTCCATTGTTCGGGTGTCCAGCAAATACGCTTCAAGATTGTCTTGGCCGTTGGAAACGCGCGTCAGTGTTAGAACGGTATTCCCGTCGTCCATTGCCGCCACGGAAAGTTTCCTGGTATTGTCAGGAAGTGCGAGCGAGCGCATTCCCCGCAGATCGCGCGAGTCGTGGCTAGGCTGCGTTTCAATGCGCGGAAGCTGTCCTCCGTCGGGGGGCATGCACAGCAGCGCGTCGGCGTTCAGCGGGCCGTCGGCGACCCGCCAACCCCGCATTTTGCCTCGGAAGGAGTTGGAAAACGACGGCCGCCCGCCCAAATAAAGGTCAGGGAAACTTTGCGGCCGTCCGGGCCGGGCGGGGTTGGGAATGGTACCCGACCACTCGCCGTTCAAATATAACACCCACGCGCCTTTGTTCCCGATGCCGGGATGGCAAACCAGCGCCACATGCATCCAGCCCGACTTTTCGGCAAGGTTGCCGGTTTGCCCGAAAAATTCTTCGAACTGGAAATCTCCGCCGTCTGAGACGTCGCTGGCGTACAGGCTGAACCGCAGTTGCCCATCCGGCGTTTTGTTGAGGAAAAGCGACCATCCGTTGGCATCGTCACGCGCCCCGACCACGTACCAGCCTCGCCGTTCGTCCGGTTCTCCGTCCCTTTTCAGCCAACCTTCCACCGTGAAACCTCGGTTCCAGTCGCAGGCTTTTCCCAGGCCTTCGGCGCAAAGCAGACTGCGTTTGCCCAGTTCGCCGTTCATCTCCGCGCATCCGGTCCAGACGAATTTTCCGTTGCGGCCGTCCAACCGGAAATCGGGGTTAGGCAGGTTTTCCGGTTCGATGCTGACGGCGTTTACCCCGCCGTGCTTTCCGGGCATCAGGGGAAACTTCCCGGCCCGGTCTTCGGTCTCCAGTCTGCCGTCGGCGGCGTTTAGCGGCCACCATGCCAGCGGTTTGACCCGTTTTGTGAACAGCTGGCGGTCGGGCGGTGTCACCCCGCGCGAAACCCGCCACAGATCCAAATCGCCCGGGAAGGTTGGCCCGTTACCCGAACCGCCCAGAATGAAACGCGGTTTTTCCGCCGTCTCCGGAAGGGCTCCCGCGACGGCCGCTTCGGTTTCACGACTGTCCAGCGTGAACCGCCATTCCGATTTGGCGTGGTCGAATGCTAACGCGGCGAAATGCCATGAGCAGTCGGCGGCAAAAGCGCAGCGTGAAAATTTGGTCTCGCTAGAGCCGGTCACCACCATCGGTGTAACTTGTCCTCCTGCGATGGCCATGGTCAACCGCCAGACCTGCCGATTCGCTTCCACCGACGCTAACGTGAGTGTCCCGTCGGCGGTTTTACGTCCGATGCGGAACCAGCCTTCGATGGTAAATGGCGCGGTTCCGTTGAGTTCCACACCCAGCGCGGACGATTCCAGCGCACCGGAATAAAAAGCCAGCGAACCGCCGTTGGCGGCGTGTTCCGAACCTTTGGGCAGCGATTCGGATTCCGGTACCAGGCACTGAGCGGCGCGGTAGGAGGGGTGGGGCCCTTTGCCGAGCGGCGTCAGGTCAAATTTTTTGTAAGCGTCCTCGCCCGGCGAACGGCCGCCGTCGAGCCGCCAGTATGCCAGCGGGGCGCTGTGTGCGTAGGCCGCAATCAAGATCGCCATGAAAAACCATTTTTTATCCATTGTGCCGCCCGTTCCTTAAATCCACTTCGCCACTTCGGTGGCCGCCACCGTCCCGCGGAATTTTTTCAGCGCCGCCAAATCGCCGGCGGTTCCATGCCGCGCCACCCCGTTGGCGGCTGCCGCCAACGCCGGCATTCGCGCCCATTGCGCCGCGATTACTCCGGAGAGCAGATCGCCCATTCCGCCGCTGGCCATGCCGGGATTGCCGGTCAGGTTGATTTGCGGACGACCTCCCGGTTCGCACACTACGGTTCCCGCGCCTTTGAGCGCCACTACCGCCCGGTAGCGGTCTGCAATCCGCCGCGCCCAGCCAAACCGGTCGCGCTGTATCTCCCGCGTCTCAACCCCGGCCAGTCTTGCGGCCTCTCCGGGATGCGGGGTCAACAGCAATTCCGCGCTGCAACCGGCGAAATCCGATTCCGGAAGCAACGCCAGCGCATCGGCGTCCAGCAGCAGTTTTCCGCGAAAACGCGACAACAGTTTTTCAAGCAATGTTTTTGCGTCGGCGGAACGGGTCAATCCCGGCCCTGCCACCGCAACTTGGAAATCGTCCAGTTCCAACCCGCTCCGCTCCAGCGCGTCGCCGGCGATGCCGTCGCCCGCCGAAACGGGTAGTTCGCGGAACATTGCCTCCGGCACCCAAGCCCCCGCCGCGGTACGGGAGACTGCTGGGGCGGCAAGCGTGAGTAACCCCGCTCCGCCAAGTCGTGCGCCCAGTGCCGACAAAACCGGGGCGTGGGGGTAACATTCCGCCCCGCCCAGTACCAACACCCGCCCGAAGTCGCCCTTGTGCGCGTCGTATTGGCGTTCCAATGCCGGTTCGGGAACAATCAGACCTGCCGTTGCGTCAACGGCGACGGGTGTTTTACCGGTGAGGTTGGCCACTTCCACATGCCCCAGCAACGGCGGCGCGGTTGGATTCAGGAAACCGGTCTTCGGGGCTTCCAATGTAACCGTCCAATCGGCGCGAACCGCCTCGCCGGAACATTCCCCGGTGTCGCCGTTCATGCCGGAAGGCAGGTCAACCGACACTACCAATGCCCGGCCGCGCATCCGGTTGATCCAGCGGATGGCTTCCATAACCGCTTCGCGCGGCGCGGCGGCGCAACCAGTACCGAGCAGTCCGTCCACAATCACGCCTTCGACAATGTCTTCGCCCGATAACGCGGCGGCACTTTGCCATGCGGCTTCGGAGTCGCGAACTTCGATATCCGCATTGGCTTCGCGGGCGGCTTCGAAAGCCCGTTGCGCGTCGCCGCGCAATCGTTCCGGCGATGCGGCGAGCAGCAGTTTTACCGAAAAACCTTCCGTAGCCAACAGCCGGGCCGCCACGCTGGCGTCACCGCCGTTGTTGCCCGTCCCCGCCACGCAAACCACGCGCCGGGTGCCGCGCAACCGCGACAGCCTGGCGGCAGCGGCGGCTACCGCCACCCCCGCCCGGAGCATCAGCGTGTAGAGCTGCGGCCCGGCGGCGGCGTCAATCGCGCGTAATTCGGTTACGGAGAGAAAGTCCATGTCATTAAAGTCCCGCGAAGGGGTTACAGTTGAATCCGCCGCTGTGGGGGTTGTTGCGGTCGCGTCCTCCGCCTCCGAAGCGGGGACCGCCGCGATCTTGAGGACGCTGTCCGCCGCGCGGACCGAAGTGGCCGCCTCCGTTGCCGCCTTGCGGACGGCCGCCGACTGCGGGACGCGCCCCGTTGCCGGGCTTGGTTTTCGCGCTGAGCGAGATGCGCTTGCGGGCGTAGTCCACCGAGAGCACCGTCACCTTGATCCGGTCTCCGGCTTTTACCACTTCGGCCGGATCGCTCACGTAACGGTCGGAAATTTCCGAAACGTGGACCAGCCCGTCCTGATGCACCCCGATATCCACAAACGCGCCGAAAGCGGTTACGTTGGTGACGATGCCCTCCAGCACCATGCCGGGCTGGACATGCTCCAGTTCGGTGACGTCATCTCGGAATGCCGGTTTTTCAAACACCGCGCGCGGGTCGCGACCGGGTTTCTTCAATTCCGCGATGATGTCCTTGAGCGTCGGCTCGCCCACCGAGTCGGAGACATACGCGGCGAGTTTGATGTGGTCAACCAGTTCGGCGTTGCCGATCAGCTCTTTGAGGCTCACTCCCAAATCCGTCGCCATCTTCTCCACCAGCGGGTAGCGTTCGGGATGCACCGCCGAGGCGTCGAGCGGGTTTTCCGCCCCGCGGATGCGCAGGAATCCCGCGGCCTGTTCGTAGGTTTTCGGACCCAACCCCGGCACTTTGCACAACTGCTTCCGGCTGGTGAACGCTCCGTTTTGGTTGCGGTAGGCGACAATCTTCTTGGCCATGGTCGCCCCGATGCCGGAAACGCGGGTAAGCAGCGCCGCGCTGGCGGTGTTCAACTCCACCCCTACGTGGTTTACGCAGCTCACCACCACCTCGTCAAGTTTGTCAACCAACAGCGGTTGGTGTACATCGTGCTGGTACTGGCCCACGCCGATGGCTTTCGGTTCAATTTTCACCAGTTCGGCCAGCGGATCCTGGAGACGGCGGCCGATGGATATTGCGCCGCGCACGGTCAGGTCAAGGTCGGGGAATTCCTCGCGGGCGATATCCGAGGCGCTGTAAACTGATGCACCGGCCTCGCTGACCGAAATCACCATAATGTCTTTGAGATTGGCTTCTTTCAACACCCCGCGCACAAACGCTTCGGTGTCGCGTCCTCCGGTGCCGTTACCCACCGCAATCGCGTAGGGGCGGTATTTCGCCACCAGCTTGCAGATGTCCACCTTCGCTTCAATCTGTTCCCGTGCGCCGCGCGAGGGGTAGATGGTGCAGTTTTCAAGAAACTTGCCGGTGGCGTCAAGCGCTACGCACTTGCAGCCGGTACGCAATCCGGGGTCGATGCCGATGATCTTTTTCTCGCCCAGTGGCGCGGCCAACAGCAGATGCCGGAGATTTTCGGCGAACACTTCCACCGCCGCGCGGTCGGCCTTCATTTTTTGCTCGACCGTAACGTCAATCTCCACGCTCGGCGCGATTAGCCGCTTGTATGCGTCCTCGCAAGCCTCGCTTAGCAACGCGGCAAACGGGGAATGTGGATCGACGTGGTAATAGTCGCGGATCCGTTCGACCAGCGGCGCGGATTCGCAGGTGAGGCGTACCCGCAGCACTCCCTCGGTTTGGCCGCGGCGGATTGCCAGAAAACGGTGCGACGGAATGGTGGCGATCTTTTCGCTGAATTCGTAGTATTGTTCAAATTTCGTCGGTTCGGCCGGTGGCGGATCCGACACTTCGGAAACCACTACGCCGTTGGTGGCGAACTCGCGGCGCACCATGCCGCGGATCTCCGCGTTTTCGGAAACCAGCTCGGCGACGATGTCCTTCGCCCCGGCCAGCGCGGCGGTTGCGTCATCAACTCCCTTTTCGGCGTTGACGTATTTGGCGGCGGCGGCCTCCGGCGTCGGTGTGGCTGGTTGGTTCATAATCATCTCCGCCAACGGTTCCAGCCCCTTCTCCTTGGCGATCATGGCGCGGGTGCGGCGTTTGGGCTTGTAAGGCAGGTACAAATCCTCCAACGCAGTTTTGGTCGTGCAGGCGAGGATCTTTTTCTTCAGCTCGTCGGTCAACTTCCCTTGGTCGTCAATCGATTTCAGAATCGTGTCGCGCCGGTCCTCAAGTTCCTTGTAATAATTCAACCGTTCCTGGATTTTTGAAATCTGCACCTCGTCCAGATTCCCGTGCACTTCCTTACGATAACGCGCGATAAAAGGGATGGTGTTTCCTTCCGCCAGCAGTTTTGCCACCGCCGCGATCTGCCGCGGGGAGATCTTCAGCTCCTCGACCAATTTTGGTAACGACTCCAATCCGTCGTTCGCCATTTCTGTGTCTGCCATTGATATGACTCCTAAAACCAAAAACAAAGCAAGCCAAAAAAACGGCATATATCATACCAAAAACCGTCTGCATAATCAACGCCAAAGCGGCGATTGCCGGTGACCGAATTTCGGTTCTTGCGCGGCGGAAGGGCCTGTGGTATTATAATGGGGTTATTAGTTTTGAAGTTATTTTGGAAGGTAGGCAAATGAACGGCAAATGCGGTTTGAATCGGAATCTGGTTGATGTTTCGCGGATGGCGCTGTCTGCCATGCTGTTGGCTGGCGCGACGGCGGCAGGCGCGGCGGAACCCGCCTATTGGCCGCCAAGGCAGCAGGCGCGCGCGGAAATCGTTTGGGTGAAGGAAATTTGCGTGGAGACCAACCGCTATATCGGCTGGCCAACGGTCTGCCGTTTGTCGAGTGGCGACATAATGGCCGTATTTTCCGGCGACCGTGACAGCCACGTTTGCCCGTGGGGCAAGGTGCAGATGGTGCGTTCGTCCGACGGCGGAGAGTCGTGGTCGGCGCCGGTGACGATCGCTAACGGCCCGATCGATGACCGTGACGCGGGCATTGTGCAGTTGCCGGACGGAGAGATTTTCGTCACTTATTTCACCTCGGTGGCCTATCGCGGCTTGTTGGACCAACATCCGGATTACGCCCGGCACGACGGAAAGATTTCGGACGAAGTGCGGCTAGCCGCGCTTGGCAACTGGGCGGTCCGTTCCCGGGACAACGGGAAAACCTGGTCGAAACCGGAGAAACTGCCGATGAAGGGGCAGACACCGCATGGGCCGATCCTTTTAAAAGACGGTTCGCTCTTCCAGATCGGACGTTCGTTTACTCAAGGGATTAACGGTGCCCAATCTGGCGGGCATACCGTGGTTTCCGCGGAGCGTTCAACCGACGGCGGACGAACCTGGGTGATGTTGTGCCCGGATATCCCGGACACAAACGGCGAGAATTCGAAGGGCCAAATGTTCCACGAGCCGCACGCGGTAGAGTTGGCTGACGGGACGCTGGTGGGAATGGTGCGTTACCACGGTCCGGACAATTGTCTGCGCCAAACGATTTCAAAAGACGGCGGGAGCACGTGGTCTCCGATGGCGAAGACCACGATGCTCGGGTTGCCGCCGCACCTGATCCGGCTCGCGTCCGGTAAGCTCGTCTGCGTTTACGGGCGGCGTTTCAAGAACCCCGGCTTCGGCGAGTTTGCCGCCATATCGGACGACAACGGCAAAACTTGGGACACGGACAACGAGATCTCGCTCGCTCCAAGCCACAACGGTGACCTTGGGTATCCTGCTTCCTGCCTGTTGCAAAACGGCGACATCCTCACCGTTTTTTACCAACAGCCTGCGCCCGGACGCAAACCCTGCCTGATGGCAACGCGCTGGCGGGTAAAATAGGCGGCGGTTGCGGCGTTAGGAGATCTTGTCTCCCCATAGCGCGGCGGAAACGCGGTCGCATTTTCCGGTCGCTTTCGTTAGCGCGCGCTTGACCATCGGGGTGGTCAACCTTCCGGTCCGGTGTCCGAGTTCCCAAAGATGGCCGAATACGACCCGTTTCGGTTTCACGGTTTCCACGGCTTTTTCGACGTTTATGCCGCATCCCGGGAAAAAGAGCCAAAGGTCCGGCCGTCCCCAAGTGGTGCCCAGTTTGCCCTCGCTGCCCTTGCCGCAATCCCCGGTGTGGTAAAGCAGCCAGTCGCCGACCTTGATTTCGAACGCCGTTGTGAAATCGATCAGGTAGTCGTTGTGGTCAACGAGCGAGGTTCTTATTTCGACATCCTTGATTTTAAACGTTTTTTTGGCTCTGGTGA
This sequence comes from Kiritimatiellia bacterium, assembly GCA_017454745.1. Taxonomy (GTDB): domain Bacteria; phylum Verrucomicrobiota; class Kiritimatiellia; order RFP12; family UBA1067; genus UBA1200. The sequence goes on along the minus strand of JAFTCL010000012.1, from coordinate 109,143 downwards.
AACCGCCGTTCGCCTTCCAGTCCGAACCGCCCTTCCTCCAGTCCGCAGCGCCGTAGTTGTCGAGAAAATTCGAGATGACGGTTTTCCCGGCGGAGTTAATCGCATTGTAGAATTGCGGCTGATAATGGTCGCCGTGGTTGTGGGTGATCAACGCGAAGTCCAGAAGCGGCGCTAACTCCAGCGACCTGCGGTGCACGAGGTCGATGGAAAACAGCGATTCGGGCGTCTTGACGATGTAGCCCATGTTGTAAACGCTCCACACGGCGGGGATTTTCTCAACCTTGGTTTCGCGCACTTCCCTGAAAACCTTTTCGAATCCCTGTTCCAGTTTTTTCAACGAAGCCAACTCGAGCGTGTTGCCGTCGCGCATATATTGGCCGTAAATGTCGGCGGTTACCTGATCGGTTTCGCGCTGCCAGATGTCAAGGACGTCTTCCTCGTCGTCCGCCATAAGCTGGCTCGCCGCCCCTGCTGCCGCAACTCCGACGGCTGCCGTTAAAAACGATCTTCTCCCCATCACCGGTTGTACGCATTCCATGATTGTTTCCTCCGCTTGTTTTCATGAACGCATTTAATTTACCACATAATTTGCCGCCCGGTCAATCATCAAGTCACGTCTAGGCGCAACAAGATTGCCCCTCCTTTTTTATTTCTGCTTCCACTTAAAAGCGGACGAGGCCATTGTTAATTGACGCTTGATTCCATCTGGCGTTTAGGGTACAATTGATTTGTTAATCAAGTTGGGGTATTGGTTATGCTTCGTAATATGGCGTTGTTATTTTTGGCGGTTACGGTGCTGGGCGCGGAAATTCCTCAGGTCCCGTCGGCAGACGGGCTGGATGTGTTCCCGGCGTGGCGGGCGGTGACAGATGACGCTTCCGCCCGTAACGCCATTGTTTCGTTTGCGGAACCGCCGAGTTGCATTGCTCCGGGGGCGGTGCGGCTTGATGCCGGTCTGCCTAAGTTGCCCGATGCCGCTCGCGCCAACTGGGATCTTCGGGTTCCTTGTGATTTGCGTAACGCCAGCGGTGTCCAGTTCGATTTTTACTGCTCTAATCTTGCGCCGTTTTCGGGATTCAGTTTTTACTTCAAAAGCGGCGACGGATGGTATGCCGCCACTTTTTCACCGCGTCGCTCCGGACGTTGGGAACGGATTACGGTATTTAAGAACGCCACTACTTCCGAAGGCCAGGCTTCGGGTTGGGCCTCTATAAGTGTCTTTCGGGTTTCGGGTTGGCTGGTGGATGGCGACCGCCCAAACGTTACCTGCGCGTTGGCCAATTTTGCTCCGGTCGGCGGTGTCCCTGAAATAGCGGTGGTGCGTGCTGATTCACAATTGGCTACGGCCGGCACCGAGGCAAACGGCATCTCCCATTACGCCGCAACGGTGTCGGCGACATTGGAGCGGTTGGGAGTGCCTAGCGTCCAAATGGCGGACACCGACCTTCGTGATGCCGGGATGTTGGGCCGGGTGAAGCTGGTGATATTGCCATACAACCACAATCTTCCCGAGGAAGCGGTAACGGTGTTGCGGGAGTTTGTCGGGCGCGGGGGCAAACTGATGGCGTTTTATGTGCTTTCCGAGCCGGTCGCCGCAATGTTGGGGTTGCGGGTTACCGATTTGTTCCGTCTGCCTAACGGACACCGTTTCGCCGGTTTCGCCAAGCAGGGGCGGGGTTTGGCCGGGCAGCCGGATTTTGCGGTGCAGGGGTCGTGGATTGCCCATTCCGTTGAACCGCGCGACGGAATCGAGACTGAGGTGTTGGCCAATTGGCGTGATGATGGCGGTAATGACACCGGGCGTCCGGCGATTGTCAAAACCCCCGCCGGATTTTTTGTCGGCCACGTTTGGTTGGGCGGCAACGATAACGGTTCCGATCGTTTGATGCAGGCTTTGGTCGGTTCCTGCATTGAAACGGTATGGAAAGACTGCGCGGTCAGCGCTTACGGAAGAATCGGTAAAACCGCCGCCTCTTATGATTTGGCGGAACTCCGTTCCCAGTTGCCCGATCGGCTGTCCGGGCCAACTGCGGAATTGTGGGGTAGGGGGGAAGCCCTTAGGGCGAACGCAAAAGCCGATCTGGACGCGGGCCGCTGGATTGAAGCCACAGACAAAAGTAACGAGTCGGCAAAACTTTTTGTTCGAGCCTGGTTGCGGGATTTCCCGGCCCGTCCCGACGAACATCGCGCTTTTTGGTGCCACAGTGCTTGGGGATTGGGAGGCGGGCGTGATTGGGACGCTTCGGTTAAGTTTTTGAAAGAAAACGGGTTTAACGCGATTTTGCCTAATCTTGCCTGGGGCGCCACGGCGTTTTACCCCTCAAAGGTGTTGGAGGAAGATAAATCCGTGGCGGACGGGCGTGACGCGCTGGCTGAATGTATCGCCGCCTGCCGTAAATACGGGGTGAAATTGCATATCTGGAAAGTGTGCTACAATTTGGGCGGATATGCCTCTGCAGAGCTAGTTGAGCGGTTGCGGGCTGCCGGGCGGTTGCAGCGCGGGTTTGATGCCGATGGCAAGAACCGGGCTCGTTGGCTTTGTCCGTCGCACCCGGAGAACCAACGGCAGGAAATTGAAGCGATGGTCGAATTGGCGCAGTGTCCGGTTGACGGTATCCATTTTGATTACATCCGCTATCCCGATGAAAACGCCTGCTTTTGCGATGGTTGCCGTGCGCGGTTTGAGCAACGGCTTGGGCGCAAACTGGACAATTGGCCGAAAGTGGTGCGGCAAGATCAGGAGACCGCCAAAGCTTGGCATAAATTCCGTCAGGATCAGATAAGTTTCGTGGTTCGCGAGGTTGCGGAGCGAGTGAGAAAATTGCCGCGCCGGGTCGAGATTTCCGCAGCGGTGTTTCGTAACGCAAAATCCGATCCTGTCACGGTCGGTCAGGATTGGCGGTTGTGGTGTGAGCAAGGGTGGCTAGACTTTGTCTGCCCGATGGATTATGTTGATTCGCCGGAAGTCTTTCGTAGCATGGCGGCATCGCAGGGAAAGGCTTGCGGTAAAGCGAGGCTCTATCCCGGCATCGGGATGTCATGCTGGAAAGATCCTTGCGACCCGGTGAATCTGGCCATGCAGATAAAAATGGTTCGCGCTGAAGGCTTCGGAGGTTTTACGGTGTTTAACTTTGATCGTTACGCGGAGCGCGTGTTACCAGAATTGGGCTTGCGCGAGAAAGTGACAGTTCCATCGGCGGTTGACGACGCGCGTCTGCGCGGACTCGGCAGGAAAGGAAACGATTTGTGAAAAACGAGATTGGTTTTGTGTTGGCGTTGGCGGTTGCCGGTACGGTGTATGCCAAGGTTTCGGTCTCCAAGTACAGCGTGACTTTTGACGAGCCGGTTACTGCCGAATTGGCGGACGGCGCGTTGGCGCAGTTCAACGGCGATGCTTCGCGGGCGACCCTGAATCTGTCGAATTGCACCGACGAGGGGTTGGCGGAGGCGATGCGGAAGTTCGCGGCATTTGGGAAGTTGTACGTGACCAAAAGTCCGGAGCTTACCTCTATCGCGCCGCTCAAGGCATCCAAATTTACCAGTATTGAACTGAAAGATATGCCGAAGGTGGCAGACATCACGCCGCTGTCGGGTTGCTCAGCGCTGACTTCGCTTAAATTGTCTCAAGTCGGTTTCGCCCACGCCGATTTGTCTTTCTGTTCGGGATGTCCCGCAGTCGCTTCTTTTAGTCTCAGCGGTGCGCCTTCCACCTTCAAGTCGCTGACCGGATTGGAAAAACTCACGGCACTGAAAATTTTTGAGTTAAGTAATGTGCGCGGACCGGTCGATCTGTCAGCGTTGTCCAGCTTCAAAAATATGCGGCGGCTTTCACTGCGTTATGTTGACGGAATCGATTTGTCGCCGTTGTGCGGGATGGATATGCTTGAAGACCTTAGCCTTTACGGTTCCCGCAATCTGGACCTTGCGCAATTGTCCGGTTGCAAGAGGCTGAAACGGATTCAGATTTACGCCACGAAGCTGATTCTTGATTACGGGGCGTTGGCGGGAATTACGTCATTGGAAACCGTTGACGCCGGTCTTTCCGAGATGCACGATTTGTCCTGGGCGCCGAAACTTCCGAATCTGAAGACCTTGTCGCTGTTCGCCGAGAATTACAACAGCTACGCGCCGCTCGGCAAGTGCAAGAAATTGTCCAGCCTGACCTGCTGGAATATGCGTAACGATGTGGATATCGCGCAGTTCGCCGAAGATATGGCCGCCAACGGGGCGATACGCCAGCTTTCCTTTGCCGACAGCTACATCAAGAACGAAAACAAACTGGCGGCGCTTTCCGGTTGCGGATTGAAAAAGCTCAATCTGGGTTCGGTCAACGCCAAAAACAAAAAAACGGAACGGTCGGTGGATTTGGCGTTTCTGGAGGCTTTGGCCCCGTCGCTAACCGAATTGCGGTTCGGCAAGATTCTGGCGGAAAACTTTACGGCGGTAGGCAAGTGCGTTAAGTTGACCAGTTTGGATGCGTCGTGCCAAAGGGGGTTTGATTTTGAGGCGGTGAAAAACTTGCCGGAGTTACGTTCGCTGACCGTACCCAAAGCCCGGAAACAGGAGTGCGAAGAGGCGTTGAAAGACCGCAAACTTACGGTTTACGGAGATTGATTAAAACAAAAGGAGAAGGAAAATGCTCACGAAAATTCTCCCCGCGTTACGGGGAATCTTGGCAACCGATGACGGGTTGCCGCGTTTGGTGAAGATGGGTACTGCTACGGTGGATGCCGTTAAAATCGCGATTTCCGAGGATTGTGCCGACATCCCCGCCGAGTTGCGGCGTCAACTCCCGGAAGGCGCGCAACGGTTCGATATCGCCGGGATAGGGTGCTATCAGGCGGTTTATGCGGACGGATCCGGGCGTGTCGCCGGCAAGGTGGCGGTGGTCACTGGCGCGGCGCAGGGATTCGGGTTGCAGATCGCCACCGACCTGGCTCGCCAAGGGGCGTGGGTGGCGTTGGCAGACATCAATGTCGCCGGCGTGGAGGCGGCTGCCGCCACGCTTAATCAGGAATTTGGCCCCGGAACGGCTTTCGGCGTGGCGGTTAACGTCTCCGACGCTGATTCGGTTCAAGCCGCAGTTAAGGCGGTGGTGGCGGAGTTCGGCGGTATCGACATCTTTGTTTCCAACGCCGGCGTGGTCCGCTCCGGAAGCGTGAAGACGCTGTCGGTGAAGGATCTTGATTTTGTTACCAACGTGAATTACAAGGGGTATTTCCTTGTGGTGCAGGCCGCTGCGCCAATCTTGGCGATGCAGCATTCGGCTTGCCCGGATCGTTGGTTTGACATTATCCAGATCAACAGCAAGTCCGGTTTGGTCGGCTCCAACCGCAATGGAGCGTATGCCGGTTCCAAATTCGGTGGCATCGGCCTGACCCAGAGTTTCGCGTTGGAACTGGTTACCGACGGAATCAAAGTCAACTCGATTTGCCCCGGCAATTTCTACGATGGCCCGCTGTGGTCGGATCCGGTCAAAGGTTTGTTCCGCCAGTATCTGGAGAGCGGCAAGGTACCCGGCGCGAAGACGTTCGAGGATGTGAAGAAATTCTACGAGTCCAAGGTCCCGATGCATCGCGGCTGCACCACTACCGATGTTATGAAGGCCATCTACTATCTGGTGGAGCAGGTCTATGAAACCGGACAGGCGATCCCGGTCACCGGCGGCCAGGTGATGTTGAGTTAGTTTTGTGCCGGCCGGTGCGCGAAAATCAGCGCACCGGCTGTTTTCGGATATCCCTAGCGGGTCGGGAGGTTATTGATGAAATGGTGGTTGTTTGCATTGTCGGCCGGGCTGGCGGTTGCCGGTTTTGGTGTCGAGTTGAGTTTTGAAGGCGTAGATCGCCAAATTAACGAGCGAAAGCCGGGTTGGCTCTCCAAGGCGGAAGCTTTGCGGCCGACGCTGTACCGCGAGACATTGAAACCGGTTGGTACGGTCAAGGTTGTGGAAGACGCGCAGAGTTTCCAGCGCCTAAAAATCGGCGAGACCGGCAATGACACCGCAACGGCGGATTTCATTTTGGATTTCGGCCGGCATCTGGCCGGCTATTTCCGGTTTAAGCTTAAAGCCGGATCTAACCCGCTGGATTTTCCGCTGAGGCTGCGTTTTGTGTTCGGCGAGACGTTGGCGGAGGTGGTCGGTAATCCGGACGAAAAACCCACCGGACTCTCCCGCGCTTGGTTTCAGGACGAGGTGGTGAACATTGATTTTATCCCTGGCGAAGTGGCGTTGCCCCGTCGCTACGCTTTTCGTTACGTGCGTTGCGTGGTGCCGGAATTCAATCGCGCCAAGCAGAAATTCTTGTTTGACGGTTTTTCCGCCGAGGCGGTAACCAGCGCTAACCCCATTAATTTGGCGGAGGGTAGGTTCGGCAACGATGAAGAGCGGCGACTGGACACCATCGCGCTGAACACGTTGCGGGACTGCATGCAGACGATGTTCGAGGACGGTCCCAAACGCGACCGCCGGTTGTGGTTGGGTGATTTGCGGCTTCAGGCGCTCGCCAACTACGAGACCTACCGCAACTTCAATCTGGTGAAGCGCTGTCTTTATCTGTTGGCCGGTTTGTCCGATCAGGATAACATGGTGCGAACCGACTGTTACGACCAACCTTCGCCGCATCGGGGAGATTGCGCGATTCTGGATTACACGGCACTCTATGCCTCCACCCTGCTGGAATATTTGGAGGCGAGCGGCGACCGTGCCACCGCCGAAGACTTGTGGCCGATCGCGCTTAAGCAACTGCAAATTACCCTGCGCGATGTTGACGAAAACGGACTGTTCAAAAAATCCCCGATGTGGTGTTTCATCGACTGGGACAGTAAGTTGGATCGTCAGGCGCCAGAGCAAGGGGTGCTGCTTTACGGTTTGAAGCGCACCATCGAGCTGGCCGGCAAATTGGGGCGACGGGATCAGGTTGCGGCGGTTGAGCCGCTGGTACAGAAGATGTCCGCCGCCGCCCGCGAATCACTTTGGGACGCTGAACGCAAATTGTTCGTAAGCGGACCGGATCGGCAGGTTTCTATGGCTTCGCAGATTTGGATGGTACTCTCCGGTGCGGTTGCCGGGCAGGACGCCAAAGATTGCCTGCTAAACGCGGCGAAGGTTCCCGATGTCCGCAAGCCCTTCACCCCGTATCTGCGCAACTACTGGATTGAGGCGTTGGACGTGGCCGGGCTGCGCGATACGGCCCGCAAGGAACTTTTGGAATATTGGGGCGGAATGGCAAAACGCGGCGCCGACACTTTCTGGGAGGGTTTTGTTCCGGAAGACGATTTCTTCTCGCCCTACGGCAACCATTTGATCAACAGTTACTGCCACGCGTGGAGTTGTGCCCCGTGTTATTTTCTGCGCCGCTGGTCAACGCCGGCGCGTTAGTCGGCATCTGCGAAAATCGCCGGGGCGGTCTTTATGTTTGATTTCTGCCCGGGGAGCGGATATAATCTGTCATTGTTTTTACGTGACATTGTTTTTAGGAGGTATCGATGAAAGGTATGCTGTTGTCATTTTGCTTGTTGGCGTGCATGTTGTCGGGTTGTGCCGACGAACCCGCCAAGAAGGATGAGGTTAAACCGGAAAAGAAGGAGGAGAAAAAAGTGATGGTGGTTATCGAGACCAGTAAGGGCACGATTAAGGCGGAACTGTTTGAGGACAAGGCGCCGATTACGGTGAAGAATTTCCTTACCTACGTTGACGAAAAGTTTTACGACAATACCATCTTCCACCGCGTGATTCCGAACTTCATGATTCAGGGCGGCGGTTTCACCTCCGACATGGTTCAGAAGAAGACCCATGAGCAGATTAAGAACGAAGCCCAGAACGGGTTGAAGAACAAGCGCGGCACGCTCGCGATGGCCCGCACGATGGTGGTTGATAGTGCCACCTGCCAATTCTTCATCAATCTGGTGGATAACGCTTTTCTGGATTTCCGCGCCCCGAATCCGCAGGGTTTCGGCTACTGCGTTTTTGGCGAAGTCAAAGAAGGTTTGGAGGTGATTGACACCATCGCCAAGGTAAGCACCGGCAATCACGGTCCGCATCAGAACGTTCCCACCGAGCCGGTGGTGATAAAGAGTATCCGCCGAGCCGAGTAACGGTTTGGCAAAGGGGTGGCCGATGAATCATGGCGAGTTGTTCAAACGGGCCTGCGCGGTTATTCCGGGCGGCGTGAACAGTCCGGTCCGCGCTTTTAACGGCGTGGGCGGGGTTCCGGTTTACGTTGAGTCCGGGCTGGGGCCGCATATTCGCACCGCAGATGGCAGAACCTTGCTGGATTTCTGTTGTTCGTGGGGTGCCATGATTCTTGGCCATGCCCATCCGGAGGTGGTTGCCGCCATCAGCGCCCAAGCGGGTAAAGGCACCACCTTCGGAATCAACACGCCCGGCGAGGTTGATTTGGCCGAACGGATTTGTTCACTGGTGAAACATTGTGAGCGGGTGCGTTTGGTCAATTCCGGAACCGAGGCGGTTATGACCGCGCTGCGGCTGGCCCGCGGGGTTACCGGGCGGAGCGGTATCATCAAGTTCGACGGTTGTTACCACGGCCATTCGGACAGTATGCTGGTCTCCGCCGGAAGCGGTCTGCTTACCGGCGGCACGCTCAGTTCGTTAGGCGTTCCGGCGGATATCGCCAAGGACACTTTTGTAGCCCCTTACAATGATGCTGACGCGGTGGAAAGTATCGTCTCCGAAAAGGGGCGCGAGATCGCGGCTATCATTGTCGAGCCGGTGGCGGGTAACATGGGCTTGGTAACGCCGCAGCCTGATTTTCTTCAGCGTTTGCGCAGTTTGGCTGACCAATGCGGCGCGTTGTTGATTATGGACGAGGTAATCAACGGTTTCCGTTTTCATCTCGCCTCCTATTCCCAATTGGCCGGGATTAAACCTGATCTCATCACGATGGGCAAGGTAATCGGCGGCGGGTTGCCGTTGGCTGCGGTGGGCGGACAGGCGGTGTTTATGGATCAGCTTTCGCCGTGCGGCAAGGTTTATCAGGCCGGAACGTTGTCGGGGAATCCGTTAGCGGTTGCGGCGGGGCTGAAGACATTGGAAATTCTGCAACGCGACGATCCCTACTCCAGAATGGCCGAACTTTGCGGAAAAATGGCCGACCGAATAAACAGCGCCGCACGGCAGTATGGGGTACCGTTACGTTGCGCGAACTACCGGGGCATCTTCACGCTGTTTGCCAGCCCGGAACCGGTATGCAATTTGGCAGATGCCCGTCGGTGCGACACCGCGCTGTACGCCAAGATTTTCCATGCCATGCTGGACGCCGGCTACTATCTGCCCCCGTCCCAGTTTGAGGTAGGTTTCGTCTCCGCCGCCCACACCGCGGAACAGGTAGAGGGTTTCGCGGAGCGCCTAGCCAACGTTCTGTCCAAAATCTGATCTACGTAATACCTTAAAAATGTGGGATTAGTGTTTGCAGTGCAAATTCTTCCAATCTTTTAGCTTGGACGCACCCTCAGGTTCTTATCCTACTATTATTTTGTTGAATCCTCATCCCATGCCTCAATTGCTTCTTTATTTGTGGTATCAATATGGTCTGACTTCCAATTCTTTTAGTACTACTCTTCCAATTAAATTAGCATTTTATCTGGCATCAAATAAAAGTCACGGTTACTAGATATGTTTTTCTTCTTCAATATGATTGCGAATCATATTAATAGTACCAACAGTACGATCTATACAATACTGATAAAACTCTTTGACGGATGAATCATCAGGTTCATTGTCGTACAAATCTTGGGCGGCCTTATGCGCGTCAATGTATTCCTTCGGGACTTCGTTTCCTTTCCGCGATACGCCATGCTCATTGGGCAACATGTTGTAATAAATATTACTTCGTTCTTGAGACATCAACATTGAACACCGATCACATATCATTTTCATCATCTCCTTGACAACATCAGAGTTCTGACGATATGCAATTAAACGCGCAAGACATGCTAATTCATCTCGGCTATTGTATGGATGAAGACTAAGATACTGAAAAATATAATTAAAAGTATTATTGCCGTCGAAATCAATAGCAGAAATGATCCGGCCAAGATTCTTGCTTACAAATATGCTGTCATCAACAAAAATCAAATCACAGACCTTGTTGAACCCAACAATATCGTCAATAACGAAGAGCTCTTGTGGACAAAATTCATCATGATATAGATTGTCATAATTTCGTGAACGCTCACGGCTTATCCACGCCTCTACGAAACACAACAACTCCTTCATGCCTAATTTAGTACGCTTCAATTTTGACAATTCAACAAAAGAATAGTTCGTCAGAATTTTTGATCCCGCATACCCCTCATTAAACTTCTCGACAATCCAGCCAAGCGGAAAATGTCGCTCATCCAATTCGTTTCGAAATTTTATCGCCAAATAGAAACTATCAATAATCCCTTCCAACACAGCATCGCTATTTTGCCCAATTTCTCTTGCGTTATCGAGTGCCAAAGAAAGTCGATTTAACACCCGTAAACAATCAATCCTGATCCATGGTGGCAAGACTCGTGCAAAATCAGACGGAGCCATATTGGAAGCAAGTAAACATTCAAGTTCTACGTTCGTAAATGATCCGAAGAAAGCGGCCTCCCCACTCCAATAGACATTCTTCAGAAAACAATCCCCATCCTTAACCGCTGAGAGAATTCGTAAGAACAAAGATTCAAAAGCACCATGATCTAAGCACGATTTTTGTCTCTTAATATAATTCGCAATTTGCGTCGTTGCAAACGCAACAGACAAAGGATGCTCGTCATCAAATCGTTGTAGGCATCTCATTGTAAAGATACTAATCGGATTCGTGCTATCAAAATCGAAGCTCCTAGCACACCGTTCCGCTATTTCACTAAAAGCCAAACCGGACATTCCTTTAATAGTGCCGCCGTTATCTGCACGATAATAATTTGCTGCTTTATCTAGGAATGAATCGATCTCATCAGCTGAATCAGCTTTCAAGAATCTTTCTGCCACATCGTTAATACATTGAGCGTGTTCTTTTGAATGCAAACATATCAAATGTTGAAACGGGAAACCAAGTCTTATGACGAACAGTCGTTCACATTCATTGGCAATCATCTTATACTCTGATTCGCCGCCGTATGTGTACTCCCATTCCCACACCTCGCGCATCAACAGTAATTGGCGGATTGAAAGTATATGATCGGTATCTTCCAGAACGGACTTCAAGAATATTAAGTCGTCATTAACAAGCATCCGTTTAGCATCTGCTGTAGGTTGATCCCCTTGATCAGCAAAGACACATCCGAAATTATGAACAAATTGATACCCATAACGAAAAAGTTTCCACAGGACTTCTCTTTCTCTCGAATTCGTCTGCCGCCTAATCGCACTCTTCAATTCGTCACGAACAATAATTGCTCGCTTCCATTCATTAGAGCCGAAACGTATTGCCCGTCTACAAAAAGTAACCGTACGATAAGAATAAGATTCAAAACTTTGGCGCTCAGCCTCAAGCACTTGCCTAGCAAGCATCTGCTCAAATGGATGATTTCCCATGTCACCGGCTTTCAATTGCTCTAAGACCATTGAAAGGGCGACATCTGGGAAATACCGTAATTCGCCGAAATGGTTTATTACCGACGAGACATTTTTAGCGATCTCATCCCGCTTATTATTGGAACATCTATTCTCATCTGGTATTGACTCATAAATATCCTTAAAAAGCTGCACAAACTGAATAGCCAGAAAACGATTACGGACATATTCTGAGATTCCTGCCAATGTTTCCGCAATGGCATGGACAATACCCCAATGATTAATGTATTGGCAGTCAGGTTGAGGATTCGAAAAGATGTTCCGTAAAAGGCCAAGTGCCGACTCCGGCACAAAACGGCCAATTTTCGCCACCATTCCAATTATTTCATGCTGCATCACAATGTCAGCATCACTTTCCATCTCTCTCAAATGATCCAATACCGGGCGTAAAAGTCGCTCTGCCTCATCTTCAGTGTTAAGGTACGATCCTAATACAACTGGAATGGTCTTGAATATTTTCTCCTCATGAGGCACATTCGCTTTTAATAATAATTCAATAAGTTTTCCGCCATCAGGCCCAACACGATATGCATCACTGTCTTTTTCAAGTATCCAAGTGCCAATTATGTGTCGCGCAACAAATGCCGGGCTAACTCGATAACAATCACATCCATACGATCGCCACGAATCAACTAGCCCCGTATCCGACAATCCCTTCAATATCAATCTTGTTTCATCGTACTTAACGCCCATGTTTTGCAGGAAATCCAATTGCGTATTTCTCGTATCTTCGCCTCTTATTGATATCCCATCCCACAAGGCCGCCCAACGAAGTACGATTCTTGCCTTATCCCGCAACACTAAATCAAGCGCCTCTAGATTTCGCGAGATATACATATCCATCAAAGACAAAGAATCTGACGGCAAAGCAAGTTGTCTGTTTTTACGATAGAATTCAAGCATGAGGCAGGCAAGTGACGGCATGCCCTTTGCAATATCAGCAACAACATCCACCGACGGAGAATGCCTGTCCAAGTCTGGATACTTTAGAACGATATTGGCAATGTCCTTCCGCGTGAGCAAGGGTAACTTTAGCGTTGTAAACTGTACATTCGTCGTGATTTCAGGAGGCAAAATCCGCACAAATTCCGGAGAACACGTAAAAATGAATTTCCAATTCGAACGCTCGTTCACCGACATCTGTTCTGACATTTCGCATATAAGCGAACTGTCTCGGACATCGTCTATAAACACGCATGTCTTTCTCGACGAATTCAACGAATTAAACCATGTATTTGATTTTGACATTGATGCACGGAGGCCCCAGAACACGCGCCATCCAATACCCGCCATCGCCGTCATCGCTTCATACAGGAACCGCGTTTTCCCTGAGCAATACGCACCCACTACAGCCAATATCCTGAAATCTGGCGACTCTGCAAATCCCAAGACAGATTTTAACGTAGGCTCTCGGCCTATCATTTCTGTCGCAAAAAACATGTCATCCCGTGACCGCCTAGAAAGTGTAAAATACACTTCTGCAGGGTATATTAACGTTCGAATACCACCACCAAAGAATGATCGTTCAATTTCTGGGTTGTGGTCTAGCAATACATCTAACTGTTCTTCACCTTTGAAATGCGCAACAATCCCAATTGAATTGAAAAGGGGCACAATCTGGGAAGCCCACTTCGCCTCATCATCGGGGTTAATCTTGAAATTCCCAACCAAAGTCCAGTCCGTGACTTCCTTCCAATGCTTAAAATTCTTATGATGCGGTTCTCTATACGCCTTGATTTTCTTGTACTCGCATTTTGCCGAACCAATGGCAGAACTCATTAATCCATCACTATGGAACTTGGCCTGATAAACGTGAGTTCTATCGGAAGAAATTGCATCCAATCCTGAATCTGGGCCGTGTCGCCCAAAAACAATAATTCCAGGGATGTCGGCTTGCAGTAGAGATCCTACAAGTGCCTCAAAGATATCGCCATCTGTAATTAGTTTCCAATTGCGCATTAAATAAATGACTCCGCAAGAGAAACAAAATCAGAACCTTTAGCAGAATCGGACGAACCAAGGATGATGTGATCGATGAACTCCAAGCCGAGCCATTCAGCGCGGGACTTCAGTTCTTTGGTCAAGCGCAAGTCGGCTCTGTTCGGCGTAAGGTTGCCTGACGGATGGTTGTGCGCAACGATGATGGCATCTGCACCCACCTTAAATGCCGTCTTAAATACCTCTTTCGGATCAACTGCAGTCGTTCCGTTCTTGTGTCCAAGCGAAAACATCACCGGCTCCGCAAGCATCTTGCCGTTCGCATCTAGCGGAAGAACAAAAAAACATTCCTCGCTGACGTCCGCTGGCATTGAAGCATGTAAAATCGAGACGGCCAAAGATGGTGTGGAAACAGATGTATTGTTTTCCATAATGTAAAAGTTCACAAGTTCGCGACACATTCATTCCATGCGGTCTTATGCTGAAATTTTACCGCAGGATCTGTTTTCACCAATTCCACATACTTTTCGATAAAATCAGCCGGGTCTGGCAACAGACGTAAATAATATCGAAGAGTGGAATATACTCCATTTACGATAATCTGACATCCATGAATTTGTCCAATTTTTTGAATTTCTGTGTTGATGGATAGCCAGTCTGCACTATCCATGTTTGCCGTAGTCAGTAAATAGTAGCGTTCTGTCTTGAATTGCTTAAATTTGTCATATGCATCGGAGACCATTTGTTTTGTTATTGGGATTTCGTGCTTTACTTCAACACCCTCAAATGGCGTTCCATCTTCGTAATTGATATCAATGTCTCCGATTCTGCCCGAACGCCTGTCGGCAGAAGTATGTGATTCAAGTTCGCACAGTGTTTTGCCCTTGAATCGTTCACTGCTGAAAATGCACTTGTAAATGGCAAACATTGCCAACACAGGAAGTCGTGCTGCACCCGCACAAGGATACCTATGTGTAAAGTGTTTCTCCAAAAGTGTGATGATCGAAGATATCGGAAGCTTGTGCGGTTTTGCAAGTTCAACGATTTCTGAATCTCGTTGCCGAATTAATGCCACAAAAATTCCCAATAGTATTTCACGGGGATCTTCCCGGTTGCCTTGAACAGAATCAACAAGTTGGAGAAACGCCGACTTTATGATTTCCGGTTTTATCTTTCCCGGGTAGTCAAGTGTGTAGGCGTGTGGTTGCTCTAAAGAGCGAGTAAGCCAGCCAGTATCTGCCATTGCAGGAAAATTCTTTTCTTTCATAAATGGCGTAATGTAAGCAGAATCAATACCTCTCCCAGCAAAGCCTCCGGGAAGTTGTGCTTGATGATACCTGACGTCTTGCTTGGGATCATAAATTTTGTGGACAAGTAGTGTCGTGAGAACGGCAAGGAGCCCACGATTAGCTTCCGCCCTTTTTATTATTGTGTTTATCCTGCCTGGCGTTTCTGCAAGAGAGAATGTAGAAACATTCTTTCCCTTCGCAGAAATCTGTTCAGCCTTGGCATAAATGTCCTCAAGTATCTCAGTATGCGTCACATTCATGTTTTCTTCTCCAAGAGTTGATGAAAGATTTCCTTTGCTACTGCGCGAATCATGGGAACACAAACAGAATTACCCAGCTGTCTATACTGTTCGCCAATTGTGCTTGGTCTAACAAACTGACTAGGGAACCCCATTATCCTCCAACATTCATTTATGGTCAGTTTTCGGACTACATTTTCTCGAGTTAAAATGAAATAACGACCAGAAGATTCTTGCGAAGGAAGTGTCGGATGAATACCATTAACCGAATATATCCTATTGGGTTGCTTGTGAACTCGTGAAAGATGAAGAGTATTAGGTCTAACGCCAACTTTGCGAATGGATTTATTACGATATCCTGCAAATATCAAACCGGAATCTGACTGTCTATGCGGATGTTCTATCAAAGTATATTCTTGCGGTTTGAGGAATTCGAAGTCACCGGTTTCGTCCAAAAAATCTGCAAGAACAGATTTCGGAAGTGTTTCGATTCTTGAAAAATCAAAACCTGTAGAAAAAGAACCAACTATGATGATGCGTTCTCGATTTTGAGGAACGCCAAAGTCAGATCCATTCAGTACTTTCCATGAGACTTTATAGCCAAACTCAGACAACTTGTGGAGAATAACGTCGAGTGTCTTTCCTTTGTCATGGTGAACAAGGTGTTTTACATTTTCAAGAAAAACGACTTTGGGCTTTTTGGCCTCAATGATTCGACAAACATCAAAGAAAAGCGTACCTCTAGTATCGGCGAATCCTTTCATTTTCCCTGAAATACTAAACGGCTGACAAGGAAAACCTGCAAGAAGAACATCAAAATCAGGAATGGCTTTTATGGGTATTTTTGTGATATCACCATGAGGATATTCCCCAAAATTAATTTGATATGTCTTTGCCGCTTCCTCATTCCATTCGGAAGAAAAAACGCATTCTCCACCGGCATCTTGAAATCCCAAGCGAATACCACCGACACCAGCGAACAAGTCAATGAAGGTAAATTTTGGATTCTCCTGAGATGGAAAAGGTATTGATGGTTTTAAAATAACTCTCATTTCAGGGACATCCCAAAAAGTCATCTGCATTGCTGCGTCACAAACGCGTAGCTGTTCTGGCGGCAATTTCGTGATGACACATGGAAGGAGTTTCGCGAGGTCGGGGTCATTGCGGTCGGTGGAGGCTAGGTATTCTTTGAGTTGCTTGCATACTTTTGGCGAAGTGGCAAAGTCCTTCACTCGAACAATAACCTTATCAGATTCTTCTGGTGGTTGGGATTTGTAGGTGTACATGAACTCGGTCTTGAAGAGAAGATACTTGTCACCGTGCGCCTTGCCCTTGGCTGGATAGCCGTAGTCACGCACAAGTTCCTCGCGCGTCTTCACGCCGACGAATTCCGCCTTGTACTTCTTCTGTCCACTCGTTCCCTGAAAAAGCCACAACTCGTTGATCTTGGCAAAGTCTTCGGGATTGATCTTGTCTTTGTCGGATATGGGATAGTTATACCAGCCACGCCACTTCGTCAACTGGTCACCTTTGTATGTGCCGACAAGCACAATACGCCCGATTTCGGTATTCTCGCCCGCATCGGTTTCCTGCATTAAAGCTTTTCTGTTGCTTTTAGCCATCGCCAATTATTACCCCATTCGACTACCGAGCGCGACACATAATGTTGCGCTCGAAAGTGGCTTGGTGGTAACCCTAACCCAGTGAAAACAACCCTCATAAAAACAATGTGGATATTATACCCTATCTTGCGGTATATTGCAATGCTCATACGGCGGGAATTTTTAATTACAAATCTTACTTTGAAAGTAAGATTTGCATAGATAATGGACTCGATGATAAGCGATCTTATTATCGAGTTTTAGAGCCTGACGCTTGGATGGCGCAGCGGTGTGGGTATCGATTGTTATTCCGTGTTGGGCTTTTTCTTCAACACAATTCCGACATCCGACATCTCCAATGTCATCAGCTGTTCCGGTGTGGGGTCTTTCAACTCCGAAACCCGCAGCGATTGTCTCTCCAGGGCTTTCTCAAAGCGGTTGCGGACTTCACGCCCGTTGCCGAAGTGACGGTCGCGCTCTTTCGTGGTGACGCGGAACCATGGGTCCAGCCACTTCTCGACATCAGCGGAAAGGGTGTAACGGGCTTTCTTCGCCATCCGCCGGTACATTTCGGCCAGCTCATCTCCTGAATAGTCGGGGAACTCGATAGTGCGGTTGAAGCGGCTCTTCAGCCCGGGATTGGCTTCCATGAACCGTTCCATGTCCTGCGTGTATCCGGCTAAAACGACAACGAGCCGGTCGCGGTCGTCTTCCATGCGTTTGAGAAGGGTGGCGATTGCCTCGCGACCGTAATCGCCCTTGCCGCCGTCGGCTAGGGCGTATGCCTCGTCGATGAAGAGGACGCCGTCAAGCGCCTCGTCGATTTTCCGGTTGGTTTTCATCGCGGTTTGACCCACGTATTCGGCTACCAGCCCAGAACGGTCGGTCTCCACCAGCTGGCCTTTCTCAAGAACGCCCAACGCCCGGAAGATTTTCGCCATAATGCGGGCGACGGTCGTTTTGCCGGTACCGGGATTTCCGGTGAAGACGAAATGGTATGACATCTTCGCAACATCAAGCCCCTTGGCTTTGCGCTCTTTAGCCATTTTGCACCAGGCGACCAACCGTCTTACTTCGGCCTTTACCGGTGCCATTCCGACCAGCGCGTCGAGTTCCGCCAGCGCTTCTTCCACAGTAGGCACGTGCTCCTGTTCCGGTGGCTTCAAATCGACATCCGCCGACGTCAGGGTGACGAGATCGTCATGGGTCGGGTTCTGCACCGCGGCAAGGCGGACGGCTTGACGCTCTACCGAGTTCTCGAAAAGATTGCGTACAAAGCGCCCGTTTCCAAATTGCTTGTCGCGTTTTCGGGTCAACACCTCAAGTGCCGGAACGAGATTGGCGTCAAGATCTTTGGCAAGCACGTATTGGTTTTTCTTCGCCCGCAGCCGGAACATTTCGGCCAGTTCCGCCGCGGAATAGTCGGGAAATTCCAAATAACGGTTGAAGCGGCTCTTGAGGCCGGGATTCGCGTCGATGAAGGTCTTCATGTCGTCAGTGTAACCGGCAACAATGACAATCAGACGGTCGCGGTCGTCTTCCATGCGCTTGAGCAGTGTTGCGATTGCCTCGCCGCCGTAATCCTTCGCTCCACCTTCGGCCAAGGCGTACGCTTCATCAATGAAAAGCACCCCGTCGAGCGCTTTGTCCACGACCTTGTTCGTCTGTTCCGCGGTCTGACCGACGTACCCGGCCACGAGTCCGCTCCGGTCGGTCTCCACCAGATGCCCTTTCTTGATGATACCGAGGGCGTAATAGATTTTCGCCATAATCCGGGCAACCGTGGTCTTGCCGGTTCCCGGATTGCCCGTGAAGACCATGTGGTATGAGATCGGGGCGACTTTAAGTCCGGCTTCTTTGCGCTTCTGCGCCACCTGTACGTAGGCTACAAACTTCTTGACTTCTTCCTTAACGGGTTGGAGTCCGACCAGCTCGTCCAACTCGGCCAATGCCTCTTCAACGCTCACCGCGTTAGTGTTTGCGGGCGTGTAGGTCACCCCGGAAGGCATTTGCGGGGTTTTGTTACCGCTGTTTTCGGTTTTGTCGCCGCTAGAGGTGTTTCCTGAAGGGGAGCTTGGTGTGTCGTCGTCCTTTAAAAGCGGCAACAACAGCAATCCCAGCACCGCCGAGGCGATCCAGAAAATTCGCCAATACTTATCCACAAAAGTCCCGGAGGATTTGCAGATTTTAAGAATAAACCGTACCAGCAACGCCGGGAAAAACAGCGTCAGCGCCGCCACTAGCACACTGGCAACATAGTTTAAGATCATACCCAACCCCCAATCGGTTTTATTGGCCGTTCAACATTTTAACCACCGGCGCGTCCTTGGCGATGAATCCGCTGTTGGCAAGCATATTGACGAACCGCTTCATTTCCCCTACATGGTGCCGCACGGATTTGTCGTTCTGCTGATACCGCCGCACATATTCGGCGGTATAAAACTCCGCCTTGGCCTTTACCGCAGGATCGGCCCGGTAGGCGTAGGAACTCCAGTACTGCACTACCTTCTCCGCGACATCTTCCGCACCATCGCCGGTGACTTTGGTCTCTTCCGCCAATTTCGTGCGAAGCGCGGCGACGTCTTCCGCCTTCACTCCTGGGCCGCCGCAGACGGTGTTCGCGTAACGCGACGGAATCCGGCGGATCCACACATTGCGGAACGGCACCGGGTTGCCGTGGTCTTGCAGATAAAGCGGCGCCTCGGCGGCGTGTTTGACCCGTTTCAGCCGCCGACACCAGGTGGTGCCGGCCTCAAAGGGCCAAGCGTCCTGCACCAGCACCCCGTTGAAAAACACCGTTGCCGATCCGGGGTCCACCAACGTGTCGCCGTTCCATACCGGCGGATGGAACACAATGTCGAAACTCTGCCACTCCCCGGCCGGACGGGCGGGATTGACCATCGGCGGGTTTTGTCCGTAAACCGCCCCGGCTTGGCCGTCAGCGTAGTTCGCAGCTTTCCAAGGTGACTTAGACGGCACGATCCCGTATGAATTCAGTATTTGGATCTCGTACACGCCCATTAATATCACGCCTGAATTGCCAAGCCCGTCATCATCTCCGACCGGCGACAGCCACTCCACGTGCAGTTGGCAATCGGCGAATTTTTCGCGGGTCACGGCCGGTCCGGAACGCGGCACGCAAACAAACAGCCCGTCTTTTACCGTCCATTTGGTTGGATTGCCTTGCGAGTCGCACCAGTTCTTGGCGATTGATTCGGCGGTACCGTCGAACAGTACCACCGCGTCCGATGGCGGCTGTCCCGGCTTGGCCACCACCGCCACCGGGTCGGGACGGTTGACGTCATGCACCGCCCAGGCGTGCCGATCGTCCGGCCGGTCCCCGGACGGTTCCGCCATCGCGTTTATCGCTGCGGCGGTTGCCGCCAAAACCAGAAATGCGTTAATGCCAAATTTCATCACTCGTTCCTCCTGTGGTTAAATCCGTTTACCGTTTAAGCAGTTCAACAATGGCGTGCGCCAGCACATCACGATGCGTCTCCATCGGTGCGGGATCGACCGCAAAATCGGTCAGCGACGTATAAACCGACTTTGGTACCGCCAGCAATTCCTCGTACCGTTTCTTCGCGTCGGGCGAGAGCTTATCCGCCTTTTCGGCGATCAGCCGTTTCAGCATCGCGAAGTACTCGTAATCTTCAATGCCGTCGCGCAGCATCTCAATCCGGAAACTGTCATTCGGTCCCGCTAGAACCGCCCCTTCCTGCCGGGCATCGGCGGCAGCCAGCGGCGGATAAAGGAAACGTCCGTCGCCGTTGCCCCAAGGCCGTTTTGTTCCGGGAGCTAATTTGCCGTCCGATACCCAGCTCATTGCGTCGGCGTAGGGGTTTTGGGGATGGGCGGAATCTGGGAAGGCGGTTCCGCTAGTCCACCATAGGGTTTCCCAAATCAGGATTCCGGTTACGTTTTCACCCCAGGTCTGCCAGAGCCAAAGGCGCATTTCCGATCCCGGATGGTCGATGAACTCCGTCACGTAAGGCGCGTGGGGGCCACAACATACATACCACCAGAATTGGTCGCCCGCCGTCCGGCGCTCGGCCTCGCCTTTGACGTGTAACGACGGGGTGAGCGGTACCCAAAGGTTCGGACCTCCGACCAGTTCCGGTTCGACTTGTTCGGTCAGCATCCGGCGCAGACCGGGCGCGTGACGTTTGAGCGTTTCAAATCCTTTCATCACGAAAGCGTAATCTTTGGGATCTGGCTCGTCAAACCAATATACGTAGGCTTTTTCCAGCCATCCTTTCTCTTTTAGGTGCGATTCGATGCCTTTAAGGTATTTTCCAATCAACAAATCGTATTCGGGGGTTCCGCCGGCATACCCTAAGAAAGACGGTTCGGTCCGGCTTTGGAAGGTCCCGCCGCCCAAACCCTTCACATGCATGACGAATGAATTGAAGTGGTAGGTCTCGAATGCCCGTTCCATTGCGGCGTCCCACTTGGCCCAGTTGAATACCGGTTCCGCTTTCGACACGTCTGGTGGCTCGAACGGTTCGTTCAGCACCACCTTGCCGGTGGTGCAGTCGGTCACCGATAAATCGTCCACCCAAAGCGTTCCCGTCCCGATTCCCGGCTCCTGATATCCGGCCGGGAAGAATGCAAAACGGAGAAACGCTGCGTCCTTCGGAAATGCCGTAACCGTAGTTTCGTAGGTTTGCCATTCGGTCGCCCCCTGAACGGGGATGTCGTTGTTGCAGCCGCTCATCCACGAACCGTCGGCGCGGAGGTGGTCGATGGCAAAGAGGAATTTCTGTCCCTTGTCGGTCTTATGCTTGAATCTGAATTTGTACCCTTTCGCGGGAACTTTAAGCGGTTCGCCGCGATAGGAAATGCAGTGGTTCTCAGTTTCGCTGTCGTCAACGATCATCCAAGAACCATTGCCTGACGCTTTTACGTTCGTTACGCTCCGTCCGCCTTCCCAGTCCGGCAGGCCTTTCCAAGTCAAGCTCCAATAGTCCAGCGGTGCCAGATCGTAAGGCGAGATATGGTGGTCGGCCAGCGCTTTAAGATAACGATCGGCCATTGCCCGGCGGTCTTCTTCCTTTGTCAATTTGTGATAACGGTAGATGTTACCGAATCCGCAGCCGAACGAAGCCTCGCAGGTCATGGTGTCCGGCATAACGAAATCGTAAACCTCGATCATGAGAGGCAGAGGGATTGAGATCTCTCCATCGGCTTTGACGGTGATCCACCCGCGATAGATGCCCGCCGGCGTTTCCCGCGGCGGTTTCACCCGAACCCAGAAGGGCTGATTCTCTCCCGCCGGAATATCCAGCCGTCCCTCCTGCGGCAACAGCGGATCTGGCCAAAAACCTTTGCATCCGGTCGGGTCGGTAGGGAACTGTACCGGGACATAACCGACCCGCAACACCTCGATCGCCTCGACCGGAATTTGGCTTTTGCCTAAAACCAGCGGTGCGGTTTCGATTACCACATTCGTCAGCGCGACATTGGGCGTAACGACCAGCTGGGTCGCCTCGCACTCGTTCTTAGCCGTTCGGATCGCCAGGCCCTTTGCAACCGCTTTCGGCAACGCGCGGTGCCGGGGAATCTTCCATCCCGATGACGCCCGCCACAAATTAAGCGCCGGATGCTTTACCGACAGCAACTCGCCGTAACTGTTGTCGTAATAGGTCGGCACCGTTACTTCGCCGAACGCCTGATAGGCATTGCCCACCGCAATTTCCATCCGCCAATTGCCGGCGGGCGGCGGTTCATAAGGCACCGCCACGTCATACGCGCCCGGCGCGGGAAACTTGATCGGCAGGGTGTTGGTGTGGGCGGGTACGCCCGGCGCGGAGAAGATTACGCAGGCGTTGGTCGCGACCGCCCCGCCGGTGGCGTTTCTGACAAAGAGCGACGCTTGGTTATCTCCTCCGGGTAGCGGGTCGCCTAAACCGCGCAGCGCGACGGCGAGTTTTGGGTCGTGTTTGGTCACCTCCACATAGTCGGTTTTTCCCTCCAGTGTTAACGGTTCACCGGTGACTTCTGCCTCGAAAGCGTAGTAGGGAATCTGGAGTTCCGCTCCTTTTGCGGAGCGTATCCGCACCAGCAGCGCATCGGCCGACAACAGCTCGGCGGGGATGGCGAAAGGCTTGTTGGTCTTGTTGTCCAATTGGCCGATCGCGGTCCACTCCTTTCCTTCTTTTGACACCTCGACGAGTGCTTTCCCCTTCACGTAGTAACCGCAGGATGCCGACACCGCAGCTTTCGTGAAATTGCGCCCCGCCAGTTCATGGCGGTAAACGAGGACCGAACCATCGAAGAAACACCAGCGGTCGGTGTTGAAGTTGATGTTATTGAAACGCAACAACGGGCGGCTGTGGTTACGACCGGGACCCGACAGCGGCGCACGGAAAACGTAGGCGTTTCCAGCGATTGACTCGCCGTCGCCAAGCGTCAGACCGTTCTTTTGCCGGTAAACCGGCGTGACCGGAATCAAAGTCGCGCGGTCGAACAGCACTTTACCGTTAACGTGCCATTGGCCCAGACGGATCGGTTCCGGCGGGCGGTCTTTCCCGCCGCCGGTGCAGAAAACGTTAGCATACGCGGTCCACTCCTTTCGTGGCGTACCGACATCTACATTTACCGATAGCGGTCCGCAAACCACGGTTCCGCCGTTGGCGTCATCGCTTCGCGCCAGAAAGGAGAATCTGAAACAGCGGTGGGGCGGCAACGCGAGGCCGTCGGACTCCCAGGCCGCGTCGTCACGTCCGTCCCCCGAAATCGAGAGCGCCGCTCCGCCATCCACACCAACCCCCTTCAGCCAGGCACCGCGTTCCGTCCGATCCAGCTTCCATGCCGCCGGAGCGTTCTCGCCGCCTTGCTCGAAATCGCCGTTCGGCAATTTCGGCAGCTGTTGCGACCATGCGGCCGTTGCGGCCAGAACCAACATCCCCCCGCACAATCCGATTCGTCTGCTCATCTTTTTCCCCCCTTCAGTGGAGCAGGGCGTTCCGCCTCAAACCAAATTACCTTTGGTGTCGTAAGTGAATTTCTTGCCCGGCGTGAGTTGCGCGACATTGCCGATCAGTACCGCCTCGGTGAGTTTCGTTGACCACGCGAAGGAGGAACGGGGTTGTTGTCCGTTGAAACAGCAATCGATGTATTCGTGGTAATGCGACGGTGCTTTCGGCACCTTTTCGATCTCCGGCGCCGCGCCGCCGTTTTTCATCACCACCTCCGGCCATTTTCCGAAATGGTGCGAGATAATCCAGCCCTCGGATCCCTCAACCACGCGGCCCTGAACCGGCAGGGTTTTGAACGGCGTTTTGGCGGCCAGTTCGTTAAACCGGGCGGGGGGAAGGAACTTCGGGTCGGTGCCGGATTTTGGATCGGAGTCGCCGTCCATCCACTCCATTTCAAAAGGTTTTCCTCCGGTAGCCGGTACGCCGGGGAAGGTCCAGGTGATATGGCACATCCGCGGCCAGAACTGCTCTTTGAACGCCGGGCTCCATTGGTCGTTGACCGTTTCGGCAACCACCGATGTGGCAGTAGTACGGCCCAGTTTCATGCCGATCCAAATCGGCGAAAAAATATGGCTGCCCATGTCGCCCAGCCAAGACGAGCCGAATGCCAACCATTTGCGCCAGGTGCGGGGATGGTACACCCCATTGGCGTAGGGACGGTAAGGGGTATTGCCGAGCCACAGCTTCCAATCCAGCGTTTCCGGTACCGGGTCTTCCTTCAGAGGCCATTGGCGTTGGCTACGGGCGTGGCCGCCGGAGGTGGTGAAGAGCCAAACGTGCCGGATTTCGCCGATCACCCCCATTTCAAGCAGTTTTACCGTCTGGCGGTCGCATTCCCAGGAGGCGATTTGGGTGCCGAGCTGGGTAACAGCCTTTTTGCGCTCGGCCAAAGCGTCAATGGTCCGCAACTCGTCCAAGGAATGGCACAGCGGCTTTTGGGCGTAAACGTTGTGCCCGCGTTCCAGCGCCGCCATGATGGCGGGGTAGTGCATGTGGTCAGGGGTGGAGACATTCACGGAATCGATTTTGTCGCCCTCTTTTTCCAGCATTTCGCGCCAATCGCGGTAAATGCGGGCGTCGGGGCAAAGCTTGTGTGCGTCCGCAAGGTAGGCGGAATCGACATCGCAAAGCGCGGTGATGTGGATACGCTTGTGGGAGCGTAGGTCGTTCAAATCGCCGCGCGCCATGTTGGCGGTGCCGACACAGGCGTGCGAAAGCAAGGAATTGGGACTGCGGTTGGACAAAATCGCCGGGAATGCCTTGTTCCCGGCAAACAAACCGGCGGCAGCCGCCGCGCCACCGATAAATTCACGTCTTCTCATAATCTCTCCTTGGTTGGGGGTTACGCTGATTACGATTGAAAAAAGCCCTTGTCAATTACACAGTAGAAGATACACCAAAACCGCCGGAAAGTAAAAATAAAAATGCCCCAATTGCCAACATTACCATCAATTACCCAAAATTTATAAAGATGTGCTTGCTTCAGCGTTTTTTCCCAGTCGGATCGAGGGGTGAGAAAAGCCAAGCATCGAATCCCGCGGTATGCCAACCATGTCCAACGCCAGGCAGCAGGCGCAACTCCTTGTCCTTAGAGGCGATGGAATTGTACGCCGCAATGCCGCCGACGGTCTGGCAGTTGTCATCCGCCATGCCATAGACCATACGGATCGGGGTCTGGATCATCCGCGCGAAATTGCAGTTGTCGTGATAGGGGGCGTTGACCTCCGCCTTGGTTCGGTTTTCCGGTTTCTGGTTCATAATGTGGGATGAGCCGGGTTCTCGCCCTTTCCGGTAGGCCAACATATCGCACTTGTTGGGGCAGAGAATCAGCGACTTGGCGAACCGGCCGTAGAGCGCGGTCAAATAAAGCCCGAATCCTCCCCCTTGGCTGCAGCCGTAATAGACGAAGCGCGAGGCGTCCGCATACGGTTCGGCGGCAAGCCAGTCGAGGGCGCGCGCCATGCCGAGCATGGCGGCATGGTAAAACGGGGCCTCCCGGCTTTCGGAATAGCCGACATACTGGTAGCGCTGCTCGCCTTTCTTTGTAGCGTATTCGGCGAACCAGGCGTTGTAATTAGCCTTCTGCTCCGCCTCAGTGGTCCCAAGCGGGAAACCGTGGACGTTCATCACCAGCGTCCCCCAGCCGTTGCGCAGCACTTGCTTGCGGATGCGGAAATCGCCGATACCCGCACCCGGCACATTGACGATGAACGGAAAACGCCCCGTACCCTTTGGCACCGCGAGAAGTCCGTATACGCGCCCGTTTTTGAATGTCGCAAAGTTGACGCGGTACATCTCGTGGTTGGGCGTGTCGAGGTCGGAAGCCCGCGTTTTCTCCACGGCTATTGGCACCTCCCGGTCGAGCCGCTTGCGTTCGCCGCGCCAGTATTCCTCGAAGTCGGCGGGGTGCGGGGTGAAGGGCTTGATCTTTTCCCAGTCAAAGAGGATGCGGTCCATCCGTTCCCGCATCCCGTCCCCCCGCAGATGGATGCGCAGCGAGCCGGGTGTGGAACGGGACAACCCCTCGATCTTGAACGAGGGTTCGCTGGCGAGATCGACCGTTCGCCGCCATACCACATTCGTCCATCCGTCATCCACCCATGCTTCCGCCAACCCTTTAACGGCATCTTTGCCGGCTGTGGCACGTACCTCCACCGCGGCCTTGTTTCCCACACGGTAAAGACCGTTTGACGCGTCTGGCTGGACAAGGAATCTGACCGACTCCGCAAATAAGCCGGTTGCGCCAAAGATACACCCCGCGACCGCACAACCAACCCGATCTCCCTTCATCCGCATAAAAATCCTCCTCACTTGACGACCAAATTGTTACCCTTTCAGTGAATAAACACCCTCACTCCACCAATGTATACCAATTTTAGACCATTTTTGTCAACTCGTAACAGATAATTTTGCGAAATGCTATGGTTTTGCAATTACCCCGCAATTACATTTACCCTTGCGGGATGCGGTGGCAAATTGCTATACTTCCGCAATGTGGTGCCCGGTTTGCCGCAATGCACCGGGAGGTTTTCCTATTGGATATGCGAAAAGAGTATGGACACGCAAAAAATACGGATTTCTTCGGCTTTGACGGCGGAACGCTTTTCCGAGGAGACTGGCCTTCGGGTGGGCTTTCTGGGGTTCTCTAACCACCAGATGGCGGTGCAACGGTGCGGCTGGATACAGGCGCGGTATTATTCCGACGATGCGTCCGACAGCGTTAGGGAGTTTCTAAAGTTCGACCACGTGTTTGATGTCAACCCGTTTGAGGTTGGCGTTCCGCGCACTCAGGAACGGCGCGAATTCCGATCGCGCTACCAAAGGGTACTGCGGTTGTTGCAGCTCCGGGATTTGTTGCCCAAGGCGTTTATATCGCTGTCCAACGGGGAATTGAGGCGGGTTTTGTTGGCCCGCGAGCTTTTGAGGAATCCGCAAATACTGGTGCTGGACAATCCCTTTAACGGGTTGGACCCGATACAGAGCGAACGGCTTAAAGATATCATCCAGGCGTTGGAAAAGCGCGGGATCCGGGTGGTGGTCAATGGTGTCCGTCCCGGTTCGCTTTCCGCCGCAAGCTGGGTTACCGCCGCGCCGCCGACCGCATCCGGTGCCGCCGGGATGGACGCGGTGCGGTTTGACCGCATTACCGTGAAGTTCGGGCGTCGGGTGCTGTTTAAGAACTTCAGCTGGCGCATTGGTCGCGGCGAGCGTTGGGTCTTGCGCGGGCGCAACGGCAGCGGAAAGACCCTGTTGATGGCGCTTATCACCGGTGATAGTCCGTTGGCGTACGGCATAGACGTTACGGTATTGGGACAGAAGCGCGAAGTCGGCAAGGAGTTGGGGAAAATCCGCCGGAAAATCGCGATGGTCAGCCCGGAAATGCAGGCTTACCTCGGCCGGGGGCCGGAAGAATTGCTGGACGAGGCGTTGGCTAAAGAACCGGAGTTGCTGATTTTGGACGAGCCGTGCATGAATTTGGGAATGGTCGCCGCCAAGCGGCTTTGCCGTAAAGTGGCCAGTTGGCTGAAAGTTCGGCCAAACGTAACTGCCATTTGCATCGCCCATCGTCCGGAACATGTACCCGCCGGGTTCGGACTGGAAATGGATCTAGACCGACTCGGCAAATGAACCGCTAACCGCCGTTACGCCTGCTACTGCGGCACGTGGCGTTCGGGACGGGCGTAATAAGGGTAGCGCTCCGGATTGGCCGCATTCCGTTTGATGTAGCGCCAGCGTCGGTAATTCAGGCACCAAAGCGACGGGTGGTTGCGGATGACCCGCTCAAACGCGCTCACCACTTGCTGTGTAAGCTCCTGTGGGTCCGATTCAGGACTTACTTTAAAGAACTCGCCCAACTCGATGCGATAACCGCCGTCGCGCAACGGGCGCGACCAGGCGAAAAGAATCGGCACGTTGAATTTTCTGGCCAGCGATGCCGGGGTCATGGATACCCCCGCCGGAATGCCGAAAAAGTCCACCCATGTCCCGCCGTTCCAGCTGTGCGTGTGCTGGTCCACCAGCAAACCGATATAATTACCCTTTTTTAACGCCCGCATCAGCCCGCGCAGCGCGCCGTCCGCCGGCACGATTTCCTGTCCGATGCGGGAACGCACTTTGGTCAGCCGGGCGGACATGCCGTCGGTCCCGATCTGCTTGGCGACCGAGGTCATCGGGAATCCGTTTGCCACACAGGTTTGCGAGAGCAATTCCCAGTTACCGATGTGGGCGCTGACGGTCACGCAGGGACGGTTGGATTCGAGTAGGGCGCGTATCCGCTCATCAGCGGTAACCCATTTTAAAATCCGCGCTTTGGTATCGCGGATCATCCAGAAGATCATCACCAGCACCCGCGCCATGTTACGGTACGCGCCTTTTACCAAAATCCGTTTGCGCCGCTCTGAAATGCCGGGGAACATGGTTTCAAGGTTGGCTCGCGAGATTTTTTTCCCTTGACGGTCAACCAAATAGACGGTGTCGGCGATAAACCGCGCCAACCGCAAAACTCCGCGCATGGAAAGCGGGGGTATGATTAACGAACCCAGCCAGATTAAAAACCATTCGGCCGGTTCTCGCAACTTGCGGTATAAATTCCGATATCGCCTTCTTCCCTTTGACATAACAGCAGTATGTTACCATAAAATCGCCAAAATGCAATGGTAAAATTCTTGTATTTCACGGTTGTAATATTTCCACCGCCGTTTTTGCGGAAGAACGGGGGTTATTTTTCCATTGCATGGAAATATTGGCGGACAAGAGGCCGGTATTCGGGCGGGGTTTTCTTGAGCATTTCTTCGAAAGCCTCAGAACGCAATTCGCCTTTTAACCGCATCCAGTCAGCGTTTTGCCGCAACTCGTTCAGCCGTGCGGCGTCCGATTTGGCGCCGCCGGTCAAAGGCATGCTTTCCCGCGTCTTACCGCTTAGCCGACCTTCGACCGCTCGCCATGCCTCCGCCGTTTGATGGTCGCGTTCCGCTTGAAGCTGTCCCAAACGTTCTGCCATCTGTCGGGCTTGCTCGGCGGCGGCCAATTGCGCTTCAGCCGCAGGAGAACGCTCCTCTGCCGTCTTTTTGGCCTGTTGCGCCAGTTCCAACGCTTCGCGGGCGGCTTGTTCGCCCTGTCGCGCTGGTTCTTCCCGTTCGTCGGACATCGCCTGCCCGGCCAATTCCGCCGCTTGCTGGCTTAAATCCGCCGCTTTCGCGGTTTGCTCGGCAGCGTTTTGCACCGCGTCATTATTGAGTTTCTTAATCTTATCCATTGCCCGTTTGGCTTGTTCGGCAGCGGGGCGGGCTCGGTTTTTAGCCAGTTCCGTGGCATTTTGGGCCTGTTCGCGGAGCGCGGCTTTCCCAGCCTCCATTTGCCGCAGCGCGTTTTTCACTTGAGCGACCGCTTCGGATGCCAACGCTTTTGCCGCTTGGGCGTCTTGCATTGCGGGTTGCCAATCGATGTTTTCGGTACCATCGGCATCGTTTTCTTCGAGGGCGTTTCCGTTCAACCTTTCGGCAGCGCGCTCCGACATCCGGTCGGCAAGTTCCGCCAACTCGTCTGCCGCGTCCAAAGCGGGCAGGGGATTGTTTGGCCAATTTTCCGGGGCGGTCTCGGCTGCCTCCCGAAGCGTATCTTTGGCTTGATTTGCCAATTCCTTTGCCGCGTTAGCGGCCTCTGCGGCCTTGGCGGCTGCCTCCTTCATTTTTTGTTTGGCGGACTCGTCGCTCTTCTGGGAATCGTTTGCCGGATTTTCGTTCTGCTGTTCCCGTTCGGCATTTTTGGCTGCTTCTGCGGCCTGTTCGGCCAGATTTGCGGCCTCGGCTGCTGCCGCCGCCGCCCGCTCGGTTTGTTCCGACGCTTGCTGAATCTGCTGTTGCGCCTGACTTTCCCGGGCAAATTGTTCGGCTTTAACGTTAGCTTCCAAGGCGGTTTCCGCGGCCTGTTCGGCTAATTTCGCGGCTTTGGCGACCTCGTCGCGTCCGGTTTTTTCGGCCCAGATTTCCCCGTTTCGTCGTTCGTCCTGCTCTTGCTGGGCTTGACGCATCCGGTCCCGCGCCTGATTCAGCTGGTCGGAGAGTTTTTCGGCGTCTTGACGATCCAACGCATCGCGCATTTCGTTCAAACGCTGTTGCGCTTCATTTTGGCGTTTTCCCCACTCTTCCTGTTGCCATTTTGCCATGGGGGATTCCGCCTGCTTCGCCAACTGCTCTTCCTGTCGGGCCAGTTCCGACAAGCGGTCCAGTCGCTCGGCTTGGCGGTTTAGCTCCTGAAGTTGCCGGTCAACCAATTGACGGACCTGTTCCGCGGCTTCGTTAAGCGCGCGTTCGGCGTTTTCCCCGGCCTGGCGGCGTTCGCGAGGCATTGTCAGCGGAATCTGCTCCTGTTTTTCTAACGCCGGATCAACCTGCTGGTCTCGCACGTCCAAAATCTTTTCCGCCAACTTGGCAAACGGGGTTTGCTCGGTTTCTTTCGCCGCGTTTTCCAGCTGTTCTCTGGCTTTTAAAGTGGCTTGTCTGGCTTGCTCAAGTTTTTGCAGGGTGTGTTCTGGCAGTTCCTCTCTCTCAAGTGCTTGGCGTTCCGAAGCCACGCGGTTTTTCGCTTCGTTCAGTTCGTGGAGCGCCTGGCGCAGCTCGTGTTCGAGCTTATTCTTTGTTTGTTCCCGCAGCTTGGCTTGCAGCGGCCGCGTGTACGGCGACAGTTCGATTTTTATTCGGCGGGTTTCCGCGGTTTGCGTCCCACCCAATTCCGGCGGACGGTTGTCGGAAACCCGGAAAAACAGATCGAATTTCCTAAAATCGCGTTCAAACAACTCGGCGAAATCCGGCGAGAAGTCGAACTCCGGCGCCAACCGATTGGTTACCTCCACCGGAAATACGCGCTCGCCGCTGTCCGCTACCGCCACGCATTCCAGATTGGCGATGCCCCAATCGTCGGAGGCTCGGACGGAAAACGCCAGCGTTTCTTCCGGTTGCAACGAGAGACGTTCCGCTTTCGGGCGGTGCAGTGTGATCATGGGAGGCGCGTCCGGCAGCACGGTGAAATCCGACCATTGGACAACGTTGGTGAAGCCGTGGGAATCGCGCAAGGCGAAATCCCATCGCCCGTTTCGGTTGGTGGAGGCGGTGAACCGCCATACCGCGTTGGTGTCGGGCGTACCGCCTTGGACCGGAGGAATCCGCAGCCGATTGATGAGTAGCGATTTTTCGCAGGAACGGTTAAAGCCAGCGTTGACGGTCAGCCGTGTTCCGGCGGGGATTTCCAGCCCCATTGAGGCGCGGGAGACCAGTTGGGTCGCGTCCAGCCCGGTGTAGGCGGGGAAGGCGCATTCCACCGCCACGTCGGTCACGCTCGGCGGATCTACCGCTTCAAGCCGGTGCGGTGCGGTCAGCGCGTGTCCGCAAGCGATACGGTAGGAGAATGAACGGTTAAGTGCCGGCAGTGCCAATTCGGCGGAAGAGTCGTCCGTCATTGCCATGCGTTCCACTTGGCGCGAACCGTCGTCGAAACTGAACCGGACTTCCGCACGGTGGCGCAGGCGTTTTGGGGAACGGACCGATATTGTTACCGGACTGCCGGTTAACAGCACGGCATCGCCTGGGGATACCGTCAACAACCGGGCGTCCAATGTGTCCAGTTCGCGGTAAGGCTCGATCGCGCGGCGGAACAGCAGCCAGCTTTGGCCCGGCCACAGGGCGAAAGCCAAACCGAACACTAGGAGGCAGACCGCCGCCGCCAAAAGGTAGGGCCGGGCGGTGCGCCAAGTGAATTCGCTTCGCACTTCCACACCGGAAATGTCGGTTTGCGCCGCCTCGGCCAGCAGGTTCAGCAAATCTTCCGAGGCGCGGGCGGCGGCGGAGCCCGACCCATGCTCGCAAAGTTCGATTGCGGAACTGATGCGTTCCTGCATCTCAGGATGGCGGGTTTCGAGTACCCGCGCCAATTTGAGCAGGGAAAGCGGTTGGGAAAGCGGACGAAAAAGCGCGTTCCAAGCGGTGAGCGCGGTAAACGCCAGTACGGCGGCCGAGCCGAACCATCGCGCGGCCGGGCTGGATAACACTACGGCGGCATCCACCGCCATCAGTGTCAGGATTCCCGCTACCGCCACGGCGACGGTGGCCAACAGTCCGCGGGTGAAAATCACCGCCCGCACCCGTGCCATCATCCGCCGTAAACGCCGTTCCAAATCACCGGACAATACTACTTTAACCTTTTCGTCCACTAGGACACCTCCATCTGTACCGATATAATATCAAACATCTTTTCGCAAAGGCAAGCTAGATTAATGCCGGACGAAGATTCGCGGTTTGCCGGCGCGTTTTTAAAATCGTTTTCGCTCTTTGTCGGCTTGACTTTGGTTTATCCATTGGGTAAAATCGCGTCTTGTTATTGGTTGGATAGTTTTTGGGATGTTAAAACTCCAGAGAGGAGGATTGGCTATGATGAAAAACATTCCGGTGCTTTGGTTTCTGGTTGGTGTGGGGTTGGCCTTTTTGGAATTGGCGACTCCAGGGTTTGTGATTCTGTTTTTCGGTTTGGCGGCTATCACCGTGTCGCTGGTGGTTTGGCTTTGCCCGGCGCTGAGTTTCACTTGGCAGCTCGGGATTTTCATGATTCTGACCATCGGCTATATCGTCTTTTTGCGGAGTTGGCTCAAGAATATGCTGGTCGGCAAGACCAGCAACGAAGGCGGCGACCCCGATTCGGAAGTGATCGGACAGCAAACCACGGTTGTTGAGGCCATCCCCGCCAACGGCGAGGGGAAAGTGGAGGTGTTCGGTACCAATTGGCGGGCGGTGGCTGCAACGCCGCTCTCCGTCGGCACGCGGGTCCGCGTCGCCGCTCAAAACAATTTGGTGTTGACGGTCGAACCGTTGTGATTTTGAAAGGTTAATGAAAGCCGATTAAGAGAAAGGAACTGGATATGCAGTATGTTATGCTGGCATTGGTGATTTTAGTGATTGTCGCGGTTTTGAAAACCGCCCTGATTGTGCCGCAGAAGCAGGCGTTTATCGTTGAACGGCTGGGCAAATACCGTTGCACGCTCGGCGCGGGTTTCCATTTGCTGGTGCCTTTTATTGACCGGGTGAACTACCGGCATTCGCTCAAAGAGCAGGCGGTGGACGTGCCGCCGCAGCAGTGCATCACCAAGGACAACATCGCCGTGGATGTGGACGGTATCCTGTACTTGCAGGTTATCGACCCGGTTAAGGCTTCCTACGGCATCGGCAACTATATGTTCGCCACCGTACAGCTGGCCCAGACCACGATGCGTTCTGAGATGGGCAAGCTGGATTTGGATAAGTCGTTTGAGGAGCGTACCAACATCAACTCCGCGATCGTCGAGGCGGTGGACAAGGCGTCCGACCCCTGGGGCGTGAAGGTGACCCGTTACGAGATCAAGAACATCACCCCGCCGCAAACGATTCGCGACGCGATGGAGAAGCAGATGCGCGCCGAGCGCGAGAAGCGCGCGATGATCGCTGAGTCCGAGGGCGAACGCCAGGCCAAGATTAACCGCGCCGAGGGTGAACGAGCCCAGTCGATCGCGCTGTCCGAAGGTGAAAAACAGCGCCGCATCAACGAGGCCGAAGGCCGCGCTAAGGAGATTTTGCTGGTGGCCGAGGCTCAGGCGGTCGGCATCCGCAAGGTCGCCGAGGCGATCAGCGGACCTGGTGGCGCCGATTCGGTGAATATGCAGCTGGCCCAGCAATACCTTACCGAATTCGGCAAGTTGGCCCAGACCAACAACACGATGATCATCCCCAGCGATTTGGCCAATGTTGCGGGCATGGTTAAGGCGGTTTCGGGAGTTATCCAAAAGAGCTAGCCCGTATGGCGGAGTCCGGATATTTGCAATCCGCCGGAACCATCGTTTCCGGCGGATATTCTTTGTCGGCGACGTTGATCCGTCCCCAAGGCCCGACCCGCCTTGCGGTGTTGTTCCTGCCGCCTTTGTTTGAGGAGCGCAAGGGCACCCTTCCGTTGCTGGTGCAGTCCGCCCGCTCGTGGGCGGAACTGGGAATCGCTTCGCTTATTTTCGATTATGCCGGTTGCGGCGACAGCGAAGGGGAGTTCGCCGATATTGATCCCGGGCAGTTTCTGGATGACGCCGATGCCGCGTTGCGCTGGCTGCGCGGCAAAGCCCCGGTGCCGGTTGCGTTGGTCGGCGTGCGGGTCGGGTGTTGCTTGGCCGCGCCTTTGGCGGCGCGCCAGCCCGGCGTAGTCGCGGCGGCGGTGTTTTGGGCTCCGGTCGGTGGGGATTTGTTGTTGCGCCAGTTGTTCCAGCGTCGAATGGTCAACGACATGGTAGCCTACGGCAAGGCTAGGGAAAGCCGAAAGGATTTGACCGAACGTTTGACCGTCGGCGGCGCGGCGGTGGATCTGGACGGCTATATGCTGTCGGCGGCGGTTTACGGGTGGCTTACCAAGCAGACGATTGAAAGCCCTAAGGGCGTTTCTGTACTGGTGGCGCGCGGCAGTTCCGAGGCGTACACCCCGCCGCGCAAGGCCAACGACGCTTCTCAATTGGAACTGCGGTTTCCGCCGTTCTGGAATACGGTCGGTCATGTCGAGCTTGGGGCTTTGGTGGCGGCGACCGGCGAGTGGTTGGAGGGTTTTTCGGGGACCAGAATTTACGAGTTGCCTGAGTTTGGGGCGTCGGATGTCTGCCATAGTTTGCCGGTGCGTGGCAAAACCTTGCGGATGGCGGTTGACCGTCCGTCCGGTCCGCCCAAACGCGGATTGTTGTTGCTGCATGGCTGGTCGGGGGACCGTACCGGGCCGCACCGGATGTTCGTCCGTTTCGCGCGCTTGCGGGCGGCTGAAGGCACCCTTTGCGTGCGGCCGGATTTCATCGGGCGCGGGTTGAGCGACGGCGAGTCATCGGATGCCACGATAGCCGACATGGCCGAGGATTCCGGTGCGGCGCTGGAATGGATGAAGGCTCAGTTGCCGGAAGGGGTGCCGCTGGAGGTGCTGGCGATTTGTTCCGGTTGCAAGGTGGCGATTTCTTTGGCCGTGAGCCATCCGGAAGTGGCACGGCTTTGGCTGTGGTCTGCGGAATCGATGGGATCGCTGCGCCATGCCGCCACCGGATTGCGAAAAACGTTGCAGGCGCTTAAAACCTATGCTGGCAAGGCATTGCGTCCGGAAACCTGGCGAAAGCTGCTAAAGGGCAAAGTGAACACCGGGCTGGTTACCAAAGCGCTGGTGAAGCACGAAACCCGAAGCCCGGAAGAGGCCAGGCGGGAGGATGCCACCTTGGCCGAGTTCAGGAAATTCCGCAATCCGGTGTGTTTTGTGTTCGGCGGATCGGACCCGGACACCAAAGGGTCCAGCGAGGCGTATTCCCGCTTTTGCCGCAAAAACGGCATTCCGTTTACCTTGAACATTGTCCCCAACTCCGGCCACAGCTATTACGGTGAAGAGTGGACGCAACAGCTTTTTTCGTTCACTTCAGAAGAAGCGTAGCCGATACGGCGGGATGGCGTGACGGTTGCCGCCATCCCGTTAAAGTTGGACACTTTCCGATCCGTTACCTTATTCGTACAACTTGGCTAACGCTTCGCGCAGTTTGTCGATTGATTTCACGCCCGGAGCGGTTTCCAACGAGCTGTTAAGGTCTATGACCGCACACTCCGTTTCGTCTGCGGAACGGATGTTGTCGGCGGAAATCCCCCCGGCTAGAATGGTGAAAACCCCGCGTTTAATCAAGGTTTTCGCCCGTCCCCAATCCGCGATACGGCCGGTGCCGCCGCTGCGGTTGCCGTCGGTTCCGTCCACAATGATTCCGTCCGCTTCAGTTGCGGTATCGGTTCCGTTGTCCAGAACCCATGTCCGGTAACCAGCTTCCCGGATTTGGTGTGCCGCGGTTTCCGGATATTCCCCGTGTAATTGGATAACCTGAAGCCCGACTTGTTCCGCAATACCAAGAATTTCTTCGACCGGGGTATCGACAAAGACCCCGACCCGTTCCGCAGTTCCGGAGAGCCGTCCGCAAATTTCGGCGGCTTGTTCGGGAGCGATGTAGCGGGGCGATTCTGGCGCAAAAATGAACCCCAGATAATCTGCGCCGGAAGACTCCGCAGCTCGTGCAAAATCCGCGTTGGTGATGCCGCATACTTTGACCCGGGTGCGTTTTTCACCGAGCGTCCTAACAATGGCGGAACCGATCACAAAGCCGTCCGCGTGGCCTTGGGTAATGGCGGTCCCCTGTTCCCGCGAAGAGATACCGAAGCCCGCCACAATCGGGATTTTCACTGCCGCACGGATTTCGTCCAAATGCGCGGACAGCTCAGGCGGCAATTCCTGGCGGACGCCCGTGGTGCCGTTTACGGTGATCACGTAAAGAAAACCGTCAACGCCTTCCGCGCTGCGGACCACACGGTCAGTCGGGGTGTTGGGGGCGATGAGCGGAATGACCGTCATTCCGTGCGGTTTGAGAACTGACAGTAGTTCGTCGCGCTCTTCCAATGGCAGATCAACCGCCAGCACGGCGTCGATTCCGGCGCGTTCTGCCTCGTCGGCGAAGGTTTCCAGCCCTTTGGAGAAAATAATGTTGTAGTAACTGAAAAGCACCAGCGGTGTCGTCGGATGGCGTTGACGCACTCTGGCGGCCAATGCCAGCACTTTGTCCAGGGAGACGCCGTGCTTCAACGCTTCATAGGCGGCGCTGCGGATTACCGCGCCGTCGGCAAACGGGTCGGAGAAGGGTACGCCGAGTTCAATCACGTCGGCTCCGTTGGCGATCAGCCGGTCAATTTCGCGTTCGCTTTTGGCGAGCGACGGGTAACCAATAGTCAGGTATGCGACAAACGCGGGACGGCCCTCGCCGCGGGCGTGTTCAAAACACTGTTGGATTCGGTTCATTGTTTTTGCGCCTTTTTGTAGTTGAGAATGTTTTCCATGTCCTTGTCGCCGCGCCCGGAAAGGTTGACGAGCAGAATGTGATCCTTGGGCAGCGTCGGTGCCCGTTTGATAGCCTCGGCCAGCGCGTGGCTGGATTCCAGCGCGGGGATGATGCCCTCAAAACGGCACAGGGCGTCAAAGGCGGCAACCGCCTCCGCGTCATTGATTACCGGATATTCGGCGCGTCCGCTGTCGGCCAAATATGCGTGTTCCGGTCCGACGCCGGGATAGTCCAGTCCGGCCGATACGGAGTAGGTGTCGATGATTTGTCCGTCAGCGGTTTGCAGCAGGTAAGTTTTTGCGCCGTGAAGCACGCCCACCCGTCCGCCGTTGATGGATGCGGCATGTTCGCCGGAGGCGATGCCTTTGCCGCCCGCTTCAACTCCCACGAGTTTCACTCCGGGGTCGTTGATGAATCCGGCGAAAAGTCCCATGGCGTTCGACCCCCCGCCGACGCAGGCTATTGCCTGTTCCGGCAGTTTGCCGAATTTTTCCAGCATTTGCGCCCGCGCTTCGCGGCCGATCACGCTTTGGAAGTCACGGACCATTTCAGGGTAGGGGTGCGGACCCGCCACCGTGCCGATTACGTAGAAGGTGTCTTCGGGATGCGACACCCAATCGCGGATCGCCTCGTTCATCGCGTCTTTAAGTGTCGCACTTCCCTCGCTTACGGCGTGTACGGTCGCGCCCAGCATTTTCATCCGTTGCACGTTGGGGGCCTGGCGGGCCACGTCAATCTCTCCCATGTACACCTCGCACGGCATTCCGAACAGCGCCGCGACGGTCGCGGTTGCGACTCCGTGCATTCCGGCCCCGGTCTCGGCGATCAGCCGTTTTTTGCCCATCCGGCGCGCGAGCATGGCCTGGCCGATGGTGTTGTTGACCTTGTGTGCTCCTG
This sequence comes from Kiritimatiellia bacterium, assembly GCA_017454745.1. Lineage (GTDB taxonomy): Bacteria > Verrucomicrobiota > Kiritimatiellia > RFP12 > UBA1067 > UBA1200. The sequence continues at coordinate 71,243 of JAFTCL010000012.1, read as the reverse complement.
TGTGGTTGAGATCTTCGCGCTTTAGTACGATTCTTGCGCCGCCCAGATGTTCGCTCAGCCGTTTACAATAGGTTAGGGGTGATTCTCGGCCTACGTAGTCGTGGAGAATCGCGTTGAATTCATTTTGGAAAGACGTGTCTTCGCGGGCCTCAAGATAAGCCCGTTCCATCTCGGCCAGCGGCCCCATCAAGGTCTCGGCAACGTACTGACCGCCGTAGATTCCGTAGTGTCCGTTGTTCATTTCGTTAACTCCTTGAGTTTTTCATCGGGATGTTCCTCCCGCATTAAAGTTTCGCCAATCAGGAACCCGTTGGCCCCTGCCGCCTGCAACGTACGCAAGTCCTTTGCCGAACGAATGCCGCTTTCGGCGATTTTTATGATGCCGTCCGGTATTTTAGCGAGCAGCCCCGCCGTGATTGAAGGATCGGTCCTGAAAGTTTTTAAGTCGCGGCAGTTGACGCCGATGACTTTAGCGTTGGCCTTTACGGCCCGTTCAATTTCCGTTTCGGAGTGCGTTTCGACGAGCGCCTCCATCCCGAGATGGCGGGCGACAACCAGCAGTTCCGTGAGCTGCGAGTCATCCAATACCGCCGCAATCAACAACACTGCGTCCGCCCCGCAGGCGCGGGCGCGCAGGATTTGATATTTGGTGGAGACGAAGTCTTTGAAGAGAATCGGCAGATCGGTGTTCTCCCTTGCGATGCGTACATTCTCTTCGCTTCCGAGGAACTGGTGCGGTTCCGCCAGCACCGACAGCGCCGCCGCTCCTGCTTCGGTGAGTTCTTTTGCCAGTTCCGCCGGGCGGAAATACGGGCGGATCAGTCCTTTCGATGGGCTTGCCTTTTTTAGCTCCGCGATTACGTTGAGACCCGGTTTTAGGAATGCCGCCGCGAAATCGCGCGGTTTGGCGGCGTTTTCCGAATCCTGCCGCCGCCGGTCGGTCAGTGTTTCCAGAATATTGGTTTTTCCCCGTTTGGCATCGGTTCCCAGAAAGATTTCCAGTTTCCGCAGCGCCGCGCCGGAATCCAACGATTCTTGGGCAACCTTAATACCCTCCTTGAAGCTGCGGGCCTTGTCGGCCACCCAGATCGCAGCGGCAGCGTTAATAACCGCCGCCATGCGATACGCGCCGCGAAGCCCGCCGTTGAGTACGCCGCGCAGGATCATCGCGTTTTCTTCCGGACGGCCGCCGGCGATCGCCTCCACGGGGTAACTTTCGCCGTAGATTTTCTCGATGTCGATCTCACCTTCGCTGACAATCCCGTCGCGAAGCATCGCGAAATGGGTTTTGCCGTCGGTGGAGATTTCGTCCAGCCCGTTGTTTCCGCAAACGATAAGAGCGCTGCGCGAACCTAACAGGTTAAGCGTTTCCGCAAAAACGCGGGGCATGGAAGCGTCAGCCACCCCGATCACGTGCTGCGATACGCCGGCGGGGTTGGTGAGTGGCCCAAGGTAGTTGAATATGGTCTTGAATTTCAGTTCGCGGCGGGCGGCGGCCACAAAACGCATTGCCGGATGGAGGTTCTTGGCGAATAGAAATCCGATGCCATTTTCGCGGATATTTGCAGCGATGGTTTCCGGCGGCGTATCAAGGTCGTACCCCAAAGCTTCGAGCACATCGGCGGTGCCGCATTTTGAGGTTGCGGCGCGGTTGCCGTGTTTGGCGATGGTCACGCCAGCTCCGGCCGCTATGAAAGCGGCGGTGGTGGAGACGTTGAAAGTCCCGGCGAAATCGCCGCCGGTGCCCACGATATCCACCGCGTCCGGGTTGTCGCAGCGGACTTTGATGCCGGCTTCCCGCATGGCGGCGGCGGCAGACATCAAGTCATCGGGCGATATGCCTTTTTCGTGGTAGGCGGTTAGAACCGCTTTTATCTTTTCGTGCGACATTTTGCCGCTCATAATCTCGGCGAAGGTTTCCTTGGTGTTCATTTTACCGCCTCCAGAAAGTTCTGCAGTTGTTTTACTCCTTCGGGGGTACCGATGGATTCGGGGTGGTACTGGAGCGATTCGATGGCTAGCGTTTTGTGCCGCAATCCCATGATTTCTCCGTCGTCCGATTCGGCACTGATGGTGAAACATTCCGGCAGCGAGTTGCGCTCAACCGCCAGCGAGTGGTAACGCATGGCCGCGAAATTCTGGGGAAGACCGGCGAACAGCCCCAGCCCGTCGTGGCGGATCGGGCTGGTCTTGCCGTGCATGAGTTTTTTCGCGTGTACAATCTTGGCACCAAAAGCCTGCGCTATGGATTGGTGTCCGAGGCACACCCCCATCAACGGCAACTTTCCGGCGAATTCTTTGACCGCCGCCAGCGTGATGCCTGCGGAGTCGGGATTGCCCGGCCCAGGCGAGAAAACAATTGCCGCCGGAGCCAACTGACGAATCCCTTCGATGTCGATGGTGTCATTGCGAACCACCCGCATATCCGCGCCCAGTCCCATAAAAGCCTGAACCAGGTTGTACGTGAACGAATCGTAATTGTCAATCATCAGAATCATAACGTCTCCGCAAATTCTACCGCCTCAAAGACGGCTTTGGCCTTGTTTATGGTTTCGGCGTATTCTTTGGCGGGGTCGGAGTCCGCCACCACTCCGGCTCCTGCCCGCAAGGTTAGCGTGTTGCCGTTTTTGACAAGAGTACGGATAACGATGGCGAAATCCATGTCGCCGGTATTGCTGAAATATCCGGCGGCACCGCCGTAAATGCCGCGAGGCGATTTTTCGTATTTTGCGATTAGTTCCATTGCCCGGATTTTCGGGGCGCCGGTGAGCGTTCCGGCAGGGAAAGCCGCCTTTAACAGGTCGAAACCGTCTTTGCCTTCGGCCAAAGTTCCGGTGACATCGGATACCAGATGCATAACGTGGGAATACCGCTCGACGTGGGCGAATGAGCCGACGTTGATGCTGCCGACTTCGCACACCCGCCCGAGATCGTTGCGCCCGAGGTCAACCAGCATCACGTGCTCGGCGTTTTCTTTGGCATCGTTTACCAGTTCCAGCTCAACGGCGGCATCCTCCTCAGCCGTAGCCCCGCGGGGGCGGGTGCCGGCGATCGGGCAGGTGGAGCATTTTCGTCCTTCCAGTTTCACCAGTTCTTCGGGGGAGGATCCGATTAGCGCGCGTCCGCCGATGTTCATAAAGATATTGTAGGGTGACGGGTTGACCATTCGCAATGCTCGGTATAGCGAAACCGGGTCGGTATCGGACTCCTTGGTGAATTTCTGGGAGGGAACGATTTGAATGCACTCCCCGTTCAAAATGTCAGCTTTGCATTTTTCAACGATTTCAGCGTATTCGGTTGCCGTCATTTCAGGGACGAACGGTACGCTGTCGCGGTAGGAGTGGCGCCGCTCAATGACGCGTTCGCGCAGGAAAAACCGAGCGTACAGTTCGTCGATCCGATCGCGGGCTTTCCAGTAGGCGTCTGGATCGCGGCTGTCGGCGCAGACGATAATCATCACTGTGCGCCGCATATTGTCGAATACCAGCACCGTATCGGTGAGCATGAAAACGGCGGTGGGGGTGCCGGTTTCCGGTGTCAACTTGACCCGCGGTTCAAATCTTGCGATGGCATCGTAGGCTAGGTAGCCGATTGCTCCGCCTTGGAGAGGCGGCAGCGAAGGGTCGGCTCGGAAGTCCCGGCTGCTGAGAATGCGTCGCAACGCGGACAGAATATCGGATTCCGGCAAGAATTCGATACCCCTGTGGGGCTTTTGGGAAAACACCGCGCCGTCTTTCTCGAAAACGGTTTCTACCGGGTCGATGCCGAGGAACGAGTAGCGCGCGCCCGCACTTCCGCCGACTACGCTTTCCAGTAAAAACGCATCGCGGCTCCCGACCCGCGCCAAAACCGACACTGGGGTATCCATGTCCGCGAGATATTCGCGATAGACTGGCACCACTCCACCTCCGCTTGCCCGGCGGTTAAATTCATCTTCTTTCAATTCCTTTAGCATTGTCACGCTCGCTTTCTCTGTAACCAACAAAAAAACGGCCCCGCTCGTTTGAGCGGGGCCGTTAAAGGGATTTGCAACTGAGAATTCTCCGTTACCGGCTTATGGGTGAAAACAACCCCGCTCCGACTGAAAAGCCGAAGTTGCGCCACCAATAAAACTGATTAAAAGCGTTTTTCATAAGCCTATTGTTCCTTCGAACGCTGCATAATTTATCACATTAAGGTACGCAAAGGCAATCATAAAATTAAAAAAAGTGTTGTTCGCGAAAGTTGAACTTAATAATTACCCTGCGGGTCCGATTTCTTTCAGTCCGAAGTTCTCGTCCAGTCGCAGGTTAAGACGCGCCATTAGACCGGACATCCCGCCACCGCCACCCATGACCGTCTTTGCTACAGCCCGGGCCAACGGCAAATTGTTAGCCGGTCCAGCCCCGTGCACAAACTCCCATCCCGGCGCGAGACACTTTCCAGACATTTGTTCTTTCACTGACAAGGATTCTTTCCCCTTGTCCATCTGGAAAAAATTCTCTCCGCCACATGGTCTCAAAAAATTTTTTGTCATTGTCATGTCCTTTCCCGCATCTCGCCCTCTCTCCATATCTATTCCGCCACATGATCTTATAATATCGTTTTCTTGAGATGCGTCTCCGGAATTCGTTATTTCATTCCGCCACATAATCACATTAATCTCCGGCTCTGTGACCCCTTCCGTGCCAAGCGCCACTTCGGCAGGGTATGGATCCGCCAAGCCTGCCGCCTGCCGCAGCTTCACCGCCAGTTGTTTGTAACGCATCGCGGTCTTGTAATGCGCCCAGATGTCCGGGCAATGTTCGAACAGCCAGCCTTTCACACCGGGGTTGCGCCCGCAAATCTTTCCTTCGGTGTCGAATTGCAGGCGGTTGTCTACGTAGGCATCCAGGTCCAGCAGCGCCGACCCCAGCCGCACCATGTCCGCCTCCGATCTCTTGCGGTTCTTCCACAGCTCCGCCAGCAGCTCCGGAGTGGGGCAAGGATTCAGTGTGCTGCGCGGTACGATTTTTCGCCGTTGGGCGCGCAGTTCGCGACGGCGCAACCGTTCCCGCTCGTAATACTTTGGGCGGCGCATCCGGTTGATCGCGGCGGAGAGGATCTTGCATATCAGCCATAGCGCCGCGCTACCGCCGACGCAGACCGACACCGCCACCGGAAGGGCTATCACGCCCGCAAGGGTGAGTAGCTCGCTGCAGCGGGTGTGGGGGATTGCGGGGCTGTCGGCAAGGCCCAACGCGGTTTCGAAGCCGACGGCGAGCCAGCGGGTTAGCGGGGTGATTTCAAGGTTGTAAACGGGTGCTTTTGAGTTCATGGCGGGAATAATAGTTGTTTTTACGGAAAAGGTCAATATGGAAATTAGATTATGTGGCGGAAAATATTATTTGGGGATTCTGGGGGAAAGGAATACGGCCAGATGCGGGATGTGATGGGAGAGTTTATGAGACTATGTGGCGGAGAAAATATCGATTAAGTTTTCCTCCTTGTTTTGGGAATCATAATATGGTAGCATAGCATTTCGATTATGGTTTTTAAATGACTCGAATTGCGGGTTTATAAGTGTTTCAGGTGTCATCTGCTTTCGGCAGTTTTTGGAGAGGGCGTTCAAATGAAATGCCGATTTGGTTTGTTGTTAATTGCTGTTGCCGTCGGGTTGTTTACGTTGCTTGCCGCCGAGACGGAGCTAAATGACTACGGAGTTTCCGACGATTCCGTGGTGGCGACTCCCATCGGATACGAAAAACGCGTCACGCTGGATACGGGAGAGACGGTCCGGATGTACCCAGACCAGCTGTCGCCAGAGGCCGTTACGAATTGCCGAGCAGTCCTCTTTTGTATTTTAAGCCCTGACAATTTGCGCGGCAAATATTTCCTGTTGAACCATAGCGGTTGCGATTGCTATATGCATAGACCATTGGATTCCATGACTAACCTCTATCAGATAGGGCGGCACTATATTTTCTATAATTATAATTCGGGTTCGTCTGATTTATACCCCCTGCCAGCACCAACTACTGATGTCAAGCGGATTGCGTTTGAACTTGGTGTTCCAGACGGCCCGTTTCAAATGCAACAAAACTGGGGAGAAATACTTTTTTGCAACACGAGGGATACAGAAAAACGTATCCGGGAACTTGAAGTTTGGGCTCAAGACTGCACCAATAAAATTAATAAACTCAAAAATGAATTGTCTCAGCTTCCAACTCCTGAACAATTGGCGGGAGACGAAGCCGAGCTGATAAAAAACAAAAGACATCGAATACAACTGAAATCTCAAATACGCTCTCTTAACATGGATGTGTCTAATGGGATACCTTACAGAATTCAATCGATGATGAAACGGCGCGACTGGTTGCAAGCGCAAGGCGGAGCTGTGACGAACCGTATTGAGCCGGACCGGATGTGTTGGGACGAGGAGGTGCGTAAGCTTGCCGACTACCAGTTGACGGCGGTGTCGTATAATGGGGTTACAATAACTGACATACTTGCCGACATCGAACGGATTACGGAAGCAAACGACATACACTGGAGATATACACCAATCAATATCCGGGGTTGCCCTCGCGATGTTACATGGTCGCGCAAATATGATTTAGAGTTTCCTAAGGGATCAATACAAGACTTGCTGTTGAAAATCGGGACTTTGCCGGAGGTCTCAATGCGCGTGGCCCGCAAATACGACAGTTGGGAGGTTTTTTATTCCGTGCCCGGCAACTCCCCCCATGCCGATTGGAGTTCAAGTGCTTTTTCGACGGTCTGCGAGCAACTGGAGTTAAAGGATGTGACGGTTTATGAGGCGATGTCAGACCTATATGATATTCGAGACGCGCATTCTGGAAATTGCGGCTTGCACACCAGAAAAGTTTTAAATGGAGACGCAAGACGTTCGTTTTCTTTTTCCGGCAAAACGATTCGCGAGTCAATTTCCGAAATCGAGCAGGCGTTTGGCGTGGTTTATGATTACAGCAGTGATACATTATTCGACCCGCGGGTTCCGCCAGTACTGGAAGATTTGGTGAAGTTGCAAAAATGTGACCGGTCGGTATGGGGTGGCGACCGTGTTGTTCGGCAGGAAGACATCCTAGGCGCGGAACAGGTTAAAATGCTGAACGGAATGCTGGAACGTTGCGATGTGGTCAGCAACAATTTTGTTTGTTGTGAATATTTCCTCCAAAACGGTAAATATTTCTTTTCTGTCAACACTATCGGAATATTGGTGGATGACGCGAAAGAGGAGGCGCTAGGTTTTGATTTGGGGAGCGGTTACCAAAACGCAAAAGAAAGCGATTCGCGCCAACGGCATTTTGTGCGGATTATCCAACGCAAGGAAGACCGCCGGGCGCTATATTCGTTTCTGTCCAGTTTGCCGTATCGCAACAATGGTAATTAACGCCCGGATTTAGCCGTTTTGCGTTTGCGTTTGGTCATGAAATCCGGTATTATTATGACGTTTTAACGATGGAAAGGGTTTCGGGCGGGTGACGATTATGAAATCTCGCCCGGGCATGACGATGGGTGTGAAGGCGCATAGTCCCATATAGTTGGGAATCGACTAATCGGTAACTCAAAAGGAGTAGCGAAATGAAATCGACAAAGGCAATTGGACGAATTCTTCTTCCGGTGGCGTTGTTGGCAGCGGGAGCGGTAATGGGCGACATTACATTGACGGAAAATGTTGTCTTGGACGCGGATACCGACTGGCGCGGGCAAGGGACGGTCACTGTCGGGGATGGGGTATTGCTCGACCTCAACGGCCATACGTTGCGTGTCTCCGCAATCGCCGGCACAGGAAGCGTCATCGATTCCAAAAACTTCGAGATACTCGACTACGTGGAGGCCAACGGTACGCAGCGAGTCGTTACCGACCTGATCCCAAACGGCAATACTAGCATCGACGTAGTCGCCACGCCTACGGCGGACTCGCCGCTCACGCTTTTCGGTACCAAGACCTGGAGTACCTACCGATTCCTATGCATGGGCGAGAACAACAACTGGTATTTCTTCAGCAAGGGCAATATCGTGACCCAGTTCTCGGCCAACACCCGTTACAGGTTTTTGCTGTCTCGCGACGCGGCCACGCTGTTCAACGACGAGACGGGGGCGCAGCTTGGCTCGGTCACCGTGAGCTTTGCCAACAACGACAATGCCGCTCTTGCCATTTGCGGAATCACTGGTGGCGCACAGCGCGGCAAATTCAAGATGCATTCCTTCAAGGTGTGGCACGAAAAGGCAATGCGCTTCGACTTCGTTCCGGCGCGCAATCCCGAGACTGGCGAGGTGGGGCTTCTGAACCGCCTCGACGGAACGCTGCACGTTAGCGACGAAAGCACATTCCTTCCGGGCTCGGCCGTCGGTTCGCTAGGCGTGGGTGCGTTGCGCGTGGAAGCCGCGTCGGACGCGGCACTTGCCGGCTTCGCTGGAACCGTGGCCCCGACCGTACGCTTCGTCCTCGACGGCAGCTGCACGCTCGCCGCCGATACCGACTGGCGCCGCTTTGGGACACTCGCGATCGACGGCACGGTGGATCTCGCGGGGCATGATCTCTCGCTTTCGAATCTTGGCGGCGTAGGCACCGTCACCGATTCCGTGAGCATATACGACATTCTCGACTATGTGGATGCCACGGGCAGCCAGATCGTCAAGACGGGCATCGTGCCATCAACCGACACCGGCTTGGAACTCGACATGACCCTGCCCGCCGCAGGGCAGCAGAACCGCACGGTATTCGGCTGCAAGAGCTGGACCACCAAGCGTTATCTCCTCATTCTCGCAAACAACAAGTTCCTCTTCTTCGGCGGCAACACGACGGTGTGCAACCAGGCGGCCGGCACCCGGTACCTGATTTCAATCACGCCCGGCACCTCGCCGAACGGAACCGCCAATGCCGTGAACGTCGCGACGGGTGCCTCGCTCGGTACCGCCACGGTCGACCTCACCAACAGCGACGGAACGGAACTGGCCCTCTTCGACCATACAGACGACGTCAATTCCGAGCGCGGCGGAATCTACCGCCTCCATTCTTTCAAGATGACGAAGGGCGGTTCGCTTAAGCTGGATCTCGTGCCGGCGCGCTTGTTGTCGACCGGTAAGGTGGGCCTCTTGGACCGTGTCACCCGCAAATTCTTCACGAGCAGTTCAGACACTGATCTCGTGGCTGGGCCGGTCGCCACGGCGGGAGGAAGCCATGGTTCTCTGCACATTGAGGTGGCGGACGGGAAGAGGCTTCTCGCCGAGTCGCTTGCCCTCACTGGCAGTCTCACGCTCATTAAAGAGGGCGCGGGCACGCTCACGGTCAACCGTCCCGGCCAGACCTACGAAGGAGGCACGCGCATCGCGTCAGGAACGGTTGACACGCTGCTTTGCACCGCCACATACCCCTACATCGCAAGCAACGGATTCTTTGGATTGTTCGTCACCGATACAGCCGTTTCCGATATCGTGGTGGATAGCGGCGCCGTGTTTGATTTCATGGGCAACTACGACTACCGTATGTACAACATCGTGCTGAACGGAGGTACGCTCCGCAACAGCGGGCACAACCAGCCGCCGGGTTCGGGAAGCCTCGGCCCGCTCACGCTGAGTGCCGATTCCACGCTCGACGCCGTATACAACACCACTTTCTACGATGTCAACCCGATTAAGATAGACCTCGGAGGGTACGAGCTTGCCGTTTCTCTGCCCGTCGTCGGCATAGAGCTGTATTTCAGAAACGCCGGATCGATCACTAACGGCGTCTTCTGGCTGAAGGGCAATGGAGACTGGCGCATCAACGCAGCGGTCAACGCGCGCGGCACAACGTTGCGCGCGGAGGGGGCGCTGTGGCTTGACGGGCATCTGGACGTGGAAAACTACTATGCGGCCTGCGCGATTGACTCCAACAACGGCTCCGGCGGAATGAATGTTTACGGGCGTTTCACTCCGTCAACGGACTACTTCTACGGCTGCACGATGCAAGATGGTTCAACCCTCGACTTAAACGGGCGCGAAGGGGCGTGGTCAACCACATCCGCTTTCACCAGCGGGCTCAACCGGGTGACATTCGCCGAAGGCGCTACCGTTACGGTGGATGCCCACGCGCGACCCGTTTGGGCGGGCAAGATTGTTGACTGGGGCGTCGGCAACAAACCAACCGACGTGCTGTTTAATCTGGACGAAGAGTCTAAGGCCATGGGGCGCGCTCTCTGCGTGCTTGATGACGGACTTTATGCCGTAGGCGGTACAATGATAATCGTTCGGTGACGGGGATAATAACCGATGAAAAGACTGATGATGGTTTCGGCGGCGGTTATGGCGGCGTTTGCCGCGTTAGCCATCGACCCCAGAGTCCCACCGTTGTTTTCTGGTAACGTGATGACCAACGAAACCGTGCTGTTCATGGGCACGGACGATGCCGCGCCCCTGATGTACAAGGCGGACGAGATAATTTCCGTCAAGAGTTTCGATCTCAAGACCGAATACCAGGAGGGGGAGGATTGGACATTCGACCGCGAGACCCGCACGATCCGTCCCACCGCCAATACCCGGATGCCGTACTACACCGAGGCGGAGTGGTACCCCGCAACCGGCAGGTTCGCATGCAATCTTCCCGGCAAAGCGTATGTTTTCTTTTCCGAGGGGAGCGTGATTTCGCTGCATCAGGTGTGCGTGACCTACCGCCATTCAGACTCCTGGGACGGCCCGAAACCTAGGGATGATGATGCAAAGGCTTTTGAGCCGATGCTTTCGGAACTGACTTCGGGCATTGGCGGCAAGACGCTGTTCTACGGGGACTCGATCACGACGGCCGCCAACTCCTCGGGGATGATCGGGTTTGAGCCGTACATCCCGGGTTGGCCGAGGCAGGTACACGATGAGATCGCGGCGGCGACCGGCAATCCGGGCCTGACATACACCAACACGGCGGTGGGCGGAACCTCCACGCAATGGGGGTTAAACAATGTGCAGGAGCGGGTGATCGCCCATGCGCCGGACTTTGTGCTGATCGCGTTCGGGATGAACGACTCGATGTCCGCCTCCGACTACTCGGACAAGCACGAGGCGATGGTGAACGCTATTCACACGGCACTGCCGAAAACCACAGTGATGCTGGTGCCGCCGATGGTGCCGAATCCGGAAGCGTCGGGTTTCTCATCCCGCAGGCAGCTCTTTGCGGAATACGAGCAGGCGTTGTTCGCGCTGGCGGATAAGTTCCGTGCAGCCGGGTTTAAGCGTATCGGCTGCGCAAATGTAAACACCATGCATTCGGCCGTGCTGGATAAAAAACGTTTCCGCGACATGACCGGCAACAACATCAACCATTGCAACGATTTTTCCGCCCGTATTTATCGCGATACGATTCTGGCGGCAATGGGATTGCCGCGCAAGACGGCAGTTCCTTGGAAACCCCGCCGTAGCGGGGTGGTGCGGAATTGGTTCAACGGCGGGGTCGCCGAAGGCTGGCCGCAGGCGGAGTCGAGGTTCGGCGGCGTTTGGCGCAATCCGCAGGACGGTGTGTTCGCGTCGGGTTCTTTGACGGTTAAAGAGCCTCTGTCGATGTTGGACTTCAACGCGGACAAAGCGGTGAAGACTGCCGAGACCAATGTGACAATCTCGGCGATGATGGAGTTTCTGCCGCTCACCGAGCCGCCTCTGGCACCAGAAGGTACGGCGGCGGCAGTGACCGCGGTACAAGAGGGGATGGCGACCAACTATTGGGTGCTGGCTAAAAAGGATGAAAATGGCAATGCCTGGCGGCGTTTGCCTGCTTCGCTGGCAAAAGTGGGAACGCCGGTGCCGGTGGAGATCGAGTTCGCGTCCGATGAGACCGGGGTGTGGGTACAATATAGGGTAGATAACGCAGTTTCGGATTGGTTGGAAATCGCCGGGGGCGAGAGCATCCATGGTGTCGGAGTGCGGGGGAACGTGCATTCTTTGTCGGGATGTTATGAGAACCTGGTGCCGCCTAAAGGACTTGTTTTCAAGCTTGCCGGGAAAACCGATAGTCCTTAGGTACGGCATCCGTGAATTAAAGCCCAAATACCCAGACATAATTGGGAAAACGGTTTTCGCTTAAAAGCCAAGTGCAAAACGTGCTTGTTTAAGCCTCCGGTTTTTTGTATCATATCCGCGTTTATTTATGGGGGATTAGTGTTGAATCGGTTTTTTTTCGGAATTTTTTCTGGAACGCAGTGGAAAAAACTGTCCGGCGGTGTTTTTTGCACGTTATTGGCGCTTTTGCCAGTGGCCTGCATGACACCCGAGCGGGCGGTAACCGAGGCGGACGAGACCGGCATTCGGCTGGCAACCGAGTTTTGGCAGCGGCAGACGGGCCGGACCAACGAGTTCGATGTGGCGCGCCCGGCGGATGCGTTGACGCTCCGGGTGGCGATGCTGGCCGCAGCCCGCGGCGACCAGCGGGTCGTGTTTCCGCGTATTCCCGAAACCGGCGACCTGACGGTCACCAACGGGGTGCTGTATCTTAACTTGCGTTCCGCGCTGGCGATTGCGGCGCGGAACGATCGCCCGTACCAGAACCACAAAGAGACTATTTTTAAAACGGCGTTAAGTCTTGACTATGAGCAACACCAGTTTGAAACCACTTTTTCCGGGTTGATACTGTCGGCGTTAGATGGCGATTTGGACGCAAAAACCGCCAGCGGAGGCGGCAAGGCCGGCGCGTCAAAGGTGTTCTCCAACGGCGCTAAAGTAGCCGGGGCGCTGGCGTTGGATCTGGTTAGCCTGTTGCGTGACGATTGGCGATCGGTGGCGTTCAACGGGGATTTATCGGTGTCCATACCATTGCTGCGGGGCGCGGGTAAGGATGTGGTGATGGAGTCGCTCACGCAGGCGGAGCGCAATCTGGTTTACGCCATTCGGAATTTCGAACACTACCGCCAGACTTACGCGGTGAGTGTCGCGGATGCCTATTTCCGCGTATTGAAGGCTTATCAGGTAGCCAAGAACTCCCTTGACAACCAGCAGCGTTTGCGGTTGAACAGCCAGCGCGCAGAGATGATGTTCAAGGCCGGGCGCATGAACCGGATTGAGAAAGACCAGGCGTTGAACGATCTGCTGACCGCAAAAGAGAGCGAGATTTCAACCCGTAAGGATTACCAGGCGTTTTTGGACAATTTCAAAGTAATCATCGGGTTGCCGCCGGAAGGCAAGGTCGAGTTGGACATGAACGATTTGACTCGGCTTGAGAAGTTCATGGAACAGATCCGTACCGGGTCGGATAATCCGTTGGAGGGGTATCCGAGCGAATCCGAAATGTGCAGAATCGCGTTGACAGAGCGCCACGATATCTATGTGGCGCGTTGCGAGCTGGAGGATGTCGCGCGCAACGTCAAGATCAAAGCCGACGCCTTGCGGGCGGATCTTACTCTGACTGGCGGGCCGTCGTTCAACCGTAAACGTTCGACCGGTAGCGGCGGGTTCAATGGGGAAGAGCTGTGGGACGCCTCGCTGAACATGGATTTGCCGTGGGAACGCCGTGCGGAACGGAACGCCTTTAAAAATCAGTTGATCGCTCTGGAACAGTCTAAGCGTACGTTGGAGGAAAAGGAAGACAACGTCAAAAAGACCGTTCGCAACGATATCTTGTCGTTGATCGCGGCGCGTGCCACCTATGAAAACGCGATAGAAAAGATGAAGGTGGCGGAGTTGCGGGTTGAGAGCAACAACCTTTTCCAACAGTCCGGCCGTTCTTCGATGCGTGATATTCTGGAGGCGGAGAGTTCGCTGCTTTCTGCACGCAACTCGTTGTGCAACGCTTTAGTGTCGTGGTTTATGAGCGATCTTGAGTTGCGCCGCGACATGGGGGTCTTGGAGGTTGACGATTCCGGAATGTTCACGTTCCTGAATAAAACGGCGAATGTGTTTTAACCGGACGGAGGGATTATGGCAGAAGAGCGGGTTTTTCTTTCGCCGCCGTGGATGACCGGCGAGGAAATGAAACTGGTCCAGGAGGCGTTTGCCTCCAACTACATCGCCCCGTGCGGGCCGATGGTGGACCGGTTTGAATCCGCTTTCGCCGAATTGACGGGGGCTGCCGCCGCCTGCGCGCTTTCCAGCGCTACCGCCGGAATAGACCTGCTGGCCGATATTTTGGGCATCGGGGCGGGGGACGCCGTGGTCTGTTCCGACCTCACTTTTATCGCGTCGGCAGGTCCGTTTTCCCATCGGGGTGCGAGATTGGTGTTTATCGACAGCGACCCCGCCACATGGAATCTCGATCCGGCGCTGGTGGAAGAAACCTTTGCCGGTATGTTGCGGCGCGGCGAGCCGTTGCCAAAGGCATTGGTGGCGGTGGATCTGTACGGGCAGTGCGCGGATTATGACGCGCTCGAAACCTGTTGTTCAAAGTACCGGGTGCCGCTGATCGTCGATGCCGCAGAATCGTTGGGCGCCCGTTACCGCGGCCGTCCTTCCGGCTCGGCCGGCATTGCCGCAGTCAGCTCTTTCAACGGCAACAAAATCATAACCTCTTCCGGCGGCGGAATGCTCTTTTCCGGCAATTCCGAGATCGTAAACACTGCGCGTCGGCTCTCACAACAGTCCCGCGAACCGTTTCCGTGGTACGAACACGTGCGGGTGGGTTACAACTACCGGATGAGCAACATTGTTGCCGCCATTGGGTTGGGACAGTTGGGGCGGCTTGATGAGATCATTGCCCGCAAGCGCCGGGTTTTTGGGTGGTACCGGGAGCGGTTGGAAGGTCGCGGTGGCATCAGCTTTATGCCGGAGGCGGGTTATGGCGAATGCACCCGATGGCTGACCGTGGCGCTGTTGGAATCCGCCGTGACGGATTCCGGAGACGTCCCATCCCCTCGGGTGCGCAAGGTTCTTGACGCATTGGACCGGGCCGATATCGAGGCTCGCCCGGTTTGGAAACCGATGCATTTGCAGCCGGTTTTTCGCGATTGCCGTTTGGTCGGCGCGGGCGGAACGCCGGTTACCGAACGGTTGTTCGCCGGGGGAATCTGTCTGCCGTCCGGATGCGGGTTGACCGAAGACCAGGTTGATCGGATAAGCGGGATTGTCAAGGAATCGATTTAGAACGGAGGCGGCATTATGTTAGCGCGGGTCAATTCTGGAGCGGTTTACGGAGTAAATGCCTATCCGGTGCAAATCGAGGTAAACAACGGGCGGGGCGATCCGGGTTTTGTGATTGTGGGTTTGCCGGACGCGGCGGTCCGCGAGAGCAAAGACCGGGTTTGGACCGCGGTGGTCAACTCCGGTTTTCGTCCGAACCTTGGCCGCGTGACCATCAATCTTGCGCCGGCGGATGTCAAGAAAGAAGGCCCGGTGTATGACCTGCCCATCGCCGTCGGCATTTTGGCCGCGACGGATAAAATCGCCATCCCGAATTTGGGCGATTACGCGTTGATCGGTGAGTTGGCTTTGAGCGGTGAAGTCCGCCGGGTGCGCGGCGTGTTGCCGGTGGCACTGGAAATGCGGGCGCGTGGCAAACGCGGCATTATCGTGCCGGCGGACAACGCCGAGGAAGCGGCGGTGGTGGACGGAATCGATGTTTTCCCGGTTCGCCATCTGCGCGAGGCGGTGGATTTTCTCACCGGCCAGTTGCAGATTGAGCCGTTTCGGGTCAACCTGGCCGAGCTGTTGGCCAAAGGACGGCAGACCCATGAGGATTTTTCCGACGTCAAGGGGCAGGAAACCGCCAAACGCGCTATCGAGGTCGCGGTAAGCGGCGGACACAATATCCTCATGATCGGGTCTCCCGGTTCCGGCAAGACCATGCTGGCGCGGCGGATTCCCTCCATCCTTCCGGAAATGACGTTGGAAGAAGCTTTGGAGGCAACGCGCATCCACAGCATTTCCGGAACGTTGGGCCGCCATCAGGCGATGGTGCTGCAGCGACCTTTCCGTGCCCCGCACCACACCATATCCGACGCCGGGCTGTTGGGCGGTGGTACCCATCCGTTGCCGGGCGAGGTTAGTCTGGCCCACAACGGGGTGCTGTTCTTGGACGAGCTACCGGAGTTCCACCGCAACGTACTGGAAGTGTTGCGCCAGCCGTTGGAGGATGGGCATGTAACCATTTCGCGGGCCGCCGCCACGTTGGATTTTCCCTCCAAGTTCATGCTGGTGGCGGCGATGAACCCCTGTCCTTGCGGCTATTCCGGCGACCCGAAGCGCGAATGCCGGTGCAGCTCCCGTAAGATTCAGGATTACCGCAACCGCATTTCCGGCCCTTTGCTGGACCGTATCGACATCCATCTTGAAGTGCTTCCGGTGGATTACAAGGAACTCTCCGGGTTGAAGCGCGGGGAGACCTCCGAAACCATCCGGGCGCGGGTTTGCGAAAGCCGGCAGCGGCAGTTGCACCGTTTCCGCGACTGCCCGGGCGTTTACTGCAACGCCGACATGCCGGCGCGCATGGTGCAGACCGTGTGCAAACTGGACAGCGCCGCGGCGGATATGCTGCAAATGGCGATTAGCGAACTCAACTTTAGCGCCCGCGCTTACGACCGCATACTTAAAGTCTCCCGCACTATTGCCGACATGGGCGGCAGCGAGAGTATCAACTCTGAACACATCGGCGAGGCGATCCAATATCGCTCGCTCGACCGAACCATGTGGATATAACATGAACCGACGCGAACTGCTTAAAAACGGCGGATTGTGCGCCGCCGCCCTGATTGCCAACGGTTGCAAGACGCTGCCGCCGCTGTCCCGCGGAAAAAAAGCTTCCCCCGCTCCCGCAGCCGTTCGTAAACCTCCCGCCCGGCGATTGAATGTGGCGGTAATCGGTGCCGGAGGGCAAGGGCTGGAGGTCTTGAAATCCGTTGCCGAGGCCGGCGACCGCGTGGCCGCGCTTTGCGACGTGGACCGTAATCAGCTGGAGTCCTCAACCGCCATGCTGGGGCGCCGTTACCAACAGCGTGACATTGCGGTTTTTAAAGATTTCCGGGTGTTGCTGGAGCAGCAGACCACCGCAGGAAAACGGTTGGATGCGGTGTTTGTGGCCACGCCCGATCATGGCCATGCCATGCAGGTGCGTGAGGCGTTGCGTTACCGGGTGCCGGTTTTCGTGGAAGCCCCGGCGGTACGCACATTGGGAGAGCTGCGCCTGTTGCAAAACTCGGCGAAGGAATGCAAGACCCCGTTATGGCAGGGCATCTGCAACCGCACGGAAACCGCCTTCCGACAGGCGGTGGCGGCAATCGAGGGCGGAATAATCGGCACCGTAAACCGGGTGTACGTGTGGACCTCCGCGCCGCTTTGGCCGCAGGGCATGGCAGTGCCGACGGACGGGGAACCTCCGCCGCCGGAGTTGGATTGGGAGTTGTGGCAACTGCCGCATACCGGCCGACGTTATCGTGAAGGTGCCTATCTTCCGGCGGTTTGGCGGGGTTGGTGCGACTTCGGAACCGGTTCGCTGGGTAGCGAAGGACCGGCTTTGATGAATCTTCCGTTTCAGGCGCTGGAGCTTCAGCCGCCGGTCAAGATCGAATGCCTCGGCGAACGCTCGCCGCATCCCGAATCCTATCCCGCCGCCAGTCGGCTGCGTTTCACTTTCAAGGGCCAAAAGAAGTCCAAAGCGTCAGATGAGCTGACAATGGAATGGTCGGACGCCGGGGTTCGCCCGGATATTATGGAAACGTTGGGGCAGGGGTTGAACCGGATTCCCGCCGAGGGGTGCTTGCTGGCCGGAACCCGCGGATTTTGGCTGATGGCCGACCGGACCGGGCGCCGCCACTATTTCGCGTCGGCCGGGAACGGTTTCGTTCCGTTGGACCAAGCGCCAGCCGTCGCCGATTTTATGCCCAAAAACGTCGCCATGCCGTTGCGGCAGACCTTTTTGGAGATGATCCGTCGCGGCAAGAACGCGAAGATGTCAACCAATCTGGGCAGTTCGTTACTGGAGACGGTTTTGACGGGATGCGTCGCGATGCGTACCGGGGCGGACGCTTTGGAATGGAATTCCGGGCGTACCCGGTTCTTGCGCAATCCCGAAGCCAACGCGCTGGTGGGGAATCTGCCGGGGTAATCCCGAAGCAGGTTATCTCATCCCGATTACGCCGCTTCGGGGTATAAACTGGGCATCCAGAAATCCCCGGACATCGGGTTGCTCCGAGGCGACGAACTGTTTGGGCGGACTGATTTCGATGAATTTGCCGTTTTTGAGCATCGCGATACGGTCGGCAATCAGCAGTGAACCTTGAAGATCGTGCGAAACCACCACGCTGGTTACACCCAGCTGGTCGCTAAGCTTTCGAATCAGCCGGTCGATGTTTCGGGAGGTCATGGGGTCGAGTCCCGAGGTCGGCTCGTCATAAAGCACAATCTCCGGTTGGCGTACGATGGCGCGGGCCAGACCGGCGCGTTTTTGCATTCCGCCGGAGATTTCGCTGGGGAACTTGTCGCCGTCGTTTTCCAGCCCCACCAGTTCCAGCACCCGCTGCACGCGGTCGGCGATTTCGTCCTCGCCCATTTTCGTCTTTTCGCGCAGCGGGAGGGCGACGTTTTCCCAAACCGGCATCCAGCCCAACAGCGCACCGCTTTGGAAAAGCATTCCGAACCGTTCGCGAGCCCGTTCCAGCGCGGAACCCTCCAATCCGGAAATTTCGTCATCCCCGATCCAAATCCGTCCGCTGTCCGGCGCCATTAGCCGGACGATATGCTTGAGGGTCACGCTTTTGCCCATTCCCGACGGTCCGACGATGACGAACACCTCACCCTTTTCAATCTCGAAGGAGAGGTCGTCCAGAACTGCCCGCCCGCCCAGGTTTTTTGTCACATTCTCAAACTTGATCATCTCAGCGGACCTCAATAGAACAGCCGGGTGATAATATACCCGATGATGAGAATCAAGAGCATCGAGGTAATTACCGAGTGCCGGGTCGCTTTGCCGACGCCGACCGCGCCCTGTTTGGTGGTGAAACCTTCGTAGCACGAAACCGCAGTAACGATGATGCCGAATATCAGGGCCTTGAACAGCCCCACGTACAAATCGCGCAAATCGGCGAAATCCATTGCCAGCTTGATGTACTGCCCCCAATCCACATTCAACTGGGTTTTACCGACCACGCCGCCGCCGATCACCCCCACCACGCAGGTGTAGAACGACAGTACCGGGGTCATCAACACCATCGCCCCCATGCGCGGGGCCATCAGGAAACGGATGGGGTTGATCGACATGATCTCCAGCGCGGCGATCTCCTCATTCACCGTCATCGCACCGATCTGCGCCGCCATCGACGAGCCGACGCAGGCCGTCAGCACGATGCCGGTCATAAACGGCCCCATCTCGCGCAGCAGCGTCACCATCACCGCCGATCCGATGTAAACCTCTTGGTTGTAGCGCCGCATTTCCAGTCCCACCTGAAGGGCGAGGATCATCCCGGTGAACATCGCCACAATGGAAATCAGCGGCAGACTTCTGATGCCTGCCGTGTACATTTGCTTAATCCATTCGGCGCGCTGCCGGGAACGGAAAGGTAGCAAGACCGCGTAAAGCAGCGACTGGACGGCCATCACCCCCGCCCGTCCGACGCCGCCGAACACCAGATACGGGACCGCCAGCGGATCAGTCCGCCCCGAGGCATCGCGCAACACCGGCGCTTCGCGTGTAATCATCTGAAACCCCAATAAATCCACAAAGGAAAAACGAATCCAACTGAAAAAGCAATTATAGCATTTAAGAGGGTGTGCCGCAAGCGTCATTTTCCCAGCAAAATTTTTTTCCCTTTTTACCACATTCATGGTTGACTTTCCGGTCCTAAAAGGGTAATCTATATCTCCACTTTTGTGAAGAGGTAGAAGCAAACAGCAGGTTTATCATGCAGAAAACGTTTATTCCTAAGAATCCGGGCGACGCCCGCAGTTGGCAGCTGGTTGACGCCACCGACAAGCCGCTTGGCCGGTTAGCCGTGAATATCGCCAATGTTTTGCGCGGCAAAAACCGTCCGACGTTCGATCCGAGCATCGACCAGGGCGACTTCGTGATTGTCGTCAACGCCGAGAAGGTAAAGTTGACCGGCCGTAAGCTCGAGCAGAAGGAGTACCAGCGGTATTCCGGATATCGTGGCGGTTTGAAGCGCTTCACCGCCGCCACGATGATTGAGCAGCACCCTGACCGCGTGATTTTGGAGGCGGTTTGGGGAATGTTGCCGAAGAACAACCTCAGCCGCAAACTGATGACCCGCGTGCGGGTTTACCGCGGAGCTGAGCATCCCCACGCCGCGCAGAAGCCGATTGAGGCGTCTTTCTAACGCTGGCTGAACAAAGGAGAGAGACTAAAGATGGCGAAGGAAAAGGAAATTGCAGCAGGAACCGGTCGGCGGAAGACGGCGGTTGCGCGAGTGCGTTTGATTCCTGGCGAGGGCAAGTGGACGGTGAACGGTTCCGCGCTTGAGGAGTACATCCCGAGCGAGGCGCTGCGCCAGTATCTGAGCCAGCCACTGGTGATTACGGGCCTTATGGGCAAGTATGACATCCAGATTACCGCCAAAGGCGGCGGTATCAGCGGCCAGTCCGGCGCGATCCGCCATGGTTTGGCCCGCGCCTTGGTCGCTTCGGACGCTAATCTGCGCGATGCGCTCAAGAAGGCCGGATGCCTCACCCGTGACTCAAGGATGAAAGAACGTAAAAAGCCAGGTCAGCCGGGCGCCCGCAAACGTTTCCAGTTCTCGAAGCGTTAATCATCCGTTTTTACCACATCTTAAGAAACCAGGTGCGGCGTCCATACCAGACGTTAACGCACCTGTTTTTTTATTTTTTCAATCGGTCAAGTTGCCATGCCCTTTGGTTTTATTGTTAAGCTCGCCGAGAAACTGCTCGGAAAAACTTCCGCCAAGAAGCCTGCGGCCGGTGCGAAAAAGACTCAGGCGCAGCCCAAAAAGCAGCGCCGGGCCGGTGGCCGCGCCACGGCAAAACCCAACGAAAGCAAACGGGACAAGAAGAGTTCGATCGGCAAAACTGCCCGGCCCAACCGTGAGAGCGGTGACAGTCGCGACAAGAAGGCGCAGCGGGTCGTGTCGGCCGGTGCCGTCACGGTAAAGCAGTCGGCGCCGCGCCACGGCGAAAACCGCAAAGGGGTTTCCCGCCGCGCGGCCCCGGAGAAATCGTACCCGAACGTGACGGTCGCCTCATCCGGTCGCCCCATTTCGCGGCCGCAGTCTCATGAAGGCCGCCGTCGCGGTGCCAAGGTCGAGAATACCGCGCCCAATGCCCAGCGTCCCGGCGCTGCGGTGTCGGACGAGGAACAGGCAAAACTCCGCGAGCAGCATGCCAATTGGAGTGTCGAACAGTTTAAAGTGGAACCGGTCGAGGGGAAAAAACGTTTCCACGATTTTGACCTTCCTTCGGAACTAATGCACGCCATCGCCGATTTGGGGTTCAGTTACTGTACCCCGATCCAGGCGTTGAGTCTGGAACACGCCTTGGCCGGAAAGAACGTGGCCGGTCGCGCCCAGACCGGCACCGGCAAGACCGCCGCTTTTCTGGTGGCGATTCTCACCCGTTACCTTCGGACCCCGGAGCAGCGCCCGAATTGTGGCGGCACCCCGCGCACCTTGGTGTTGGCTCCCACGCGGGAGCTGGTGATTCAGATTTGCAAGGATGCCGAGACGCTTGGAAAATACTGTAACCTGCGCACGCTCGCCATCTACGGCGGAATGGACCACGAGCGGCAGCGCCAAGAGGTCAGCGGTAGCCCGGTCGACCTTCTGGTGGCGACGCCCGGCCGTTTGCTGGATTTCGTGCGTTCACGAGTGGTGGACCTTTCTCACGTTGATACGCTGGTGATCGACGAGGCCGATCGGATGTTGGACATGGGATTCATCCCCGATGTCCGTTCGATCGTCAACCGTTTGCCGCCGAAGGATAAGCGCTGCACCATGCTGTACAGCGCCACCCTTTCCGATGATGTGATGCGGCTCGCCTCCCAGTGGATGGAGGAGCCGGTCCGCGCCGAGGTGGAGTGCGAGCAGCTTACGACCAAAACCGTCAAACAGATTGTTTATGTGGTCACCGCACGGGAAAAGTTCACCGTGTTGTACAACCACATTCAGCAGTTCCCGGATTCCCGCATTCTGATCTTCTGCAACCGCAAGCACACCACCGAGGATGTGAACAATTCGCTCTGTCGGCGCGGTATCCGTTGCGAGATGCTGAGCGGTGATGTCAACCAGAACCGCCGTCTGCGGGTGTTGGAGGATTTCCGCTCCGGCAAAGTGCGGATTGTGGTGGCAACCGATGTCGCCGGTCGCGGTTTGCATGTGGAAGATATCGGATTTGTGATCAATTTCGATTTCCCCTACGAGCCGGAGGATTATGTCCATCGTATCGGCCGTACCGGGCGGGCCGGTGCCAGCGGAACCGCCATTTCTTTCGCCGACGAGGATGAATCGTTCATAATCCCCGATATCGAGAAGTATATCGGCGAGGAATTGAAGTGCACCATTTTGCAGGGCGACGATCCGTTGCTGACCCCATTGCCGCCACCGCCGCCCCGTGGCGGGCGTTCGCGTTCCGGGCGTCCAAACCGCGGGCATCAGGATGCGGCGTCCCCGGAAGCGGAAGCCCCGGCGGAAACGGCCGTTAACGCGAGGGTTTCGGAGCCGATAGTGTCGGATAACACAATCTCTGAAGACTCAGCCCCGGCTGAAGCGGAGGTTACGGTCTCGGTTGCCGAGACCGATCAACCGGTTGCCGTTGCCGAGGATGCGGCAGTTGTTCCTAAAACAACGGTTGCGCCGGTTCAAAGTGAGAATCCCCAGGTTGCCGAGTTGCCTTCCGCTGCCGAAACGGCGAAACCGGTTGCCGAGCCGACGACTCCTCGCCGCCGGACGCCTTTTATCAGGCCCAGAAACGAGCTTTTTGTACCGGTCCACGGCAAGCCGTTCATTCCCGGCGAGTGCGACGGTGACGGCAAGTCGGAGCCGCAGTCCGGACACCAGCGTTTTGTGGCGCCGCCGCCGCACCACCACGGTCCGGTCGCCAAGCTGCACGGTAAGTTCAGCGAGGAGTGGACCCCCGGACAAAACCGATAGTTTTTGGTTGAAAGGCAAGGAAAGGAGAATAAAATGAACAAAGCATCAGTGTGTGTCGCAGCGATCATTTGTTTGGCCGGTTCGGTTTTTGCCGAGCGTTTGAGCATTGTTGAAATCACCGATATGTTCGGTACCACCGAATTCGAGATTATGAATGCGGAGGAATTCGCCGCCATTCAAAAAGAAATCAAGGAAGAAACCGCCATTTTGCCAGCGATGATCGCCGCGTCCAAACAGGAATGGGCTTCGTTGAAAGATGCCAAAACTGCCTTTCCCGGTGCCCGCATCAAGCCGCGTACCGCCAAAAAACTCCAGCCGGAATTCAACGATCGCGCCAAAGCCCAGCTTAGGAAAGAAAAGTTGGAGGAGCGCGAGATGGACCGTATTGCCAAAGAGACGGAAAAGAACGAGAAAGAGTTGAAGAAATACAAAGACGAGGCCAAGCGCGACGCTTTTCTGGAAAAAGAGAAAGACCGCAAGAACCAGCTGGATTTCGCGATTCGGCTAGTTTCCAAGAAGATGGGCGAGAAACTGGGCCGTCCGGTCCCCACTTTGGGTTTTGCCGCCACTACGGACGATTTGGGCGCCAAAGTGGATGCCAAGAAGGCCGAAAAGAAGGATGCCGGCAAGAAGGACGCTGAAAAGGCCGACAAGAAGGAAGCCAAGAAATAATGAGCGCGCCCGTCATTGTCAAGTGGTCTCCCGATCAGCCCAATCCAGCGGTGGAAGCGTTTCTTTCCCGCATGGCGTTTCCGGCTGATGCGGAGGCGGCAGCCGCCGAGGTGCTAGCGGACATCCGCCGTCGCGGCGATGCCGCCGTTTTGGCCGCTGCCAAAAAATTTGACGGGGCCAAGCTTTCCGCCGCCGAGATGGCGGTTTCTAAGGAAGAGCTTTCCGCTGCCGTCAAGCAAGTCCCGGCCAAGATCAAAACCGCAGTCCGTGAGGCGCACGAGCGGGTTAAACGGTTTGCCGAGGCCGGTTTGCGGGAGCCTTGGTTTATGCGTACCCCTGGTGGCGGGTTCACCGGCGAATTTTTCTCCCCGATGGATCGGGTAGGGGTTTACATTCCCGGCGGCACTGCTCCGCTGGCGTCAACGGCAATCATGACCGTCACTTTGGCTAAAGCCGCCGGGGTTAAGGAGATTGTCGCCTGTACTCCTTGCCGCGCTGACAAACGGGTCAACCCGGTGTTGTTGTATGCGCTTAAGTTGGCCGGAGCCACCGAGGTTTACCGCATTGGCGGCATTCAGTCCATCGGGATGATGGCTTTTGGCACCAATACGGTGCGCCCGGTACAGAAGATCGCCGGGCCGGGCAATGCCTACGTCACCGCTGCTAAGCGCCAGGTTTACGGGTATGTCGCGATCGACCAGGTGGCGGGTCCGAGTGAGATTGCGGTGCTGGCGGACGACTCCGCCAATCCGGCTTGGGCGGCGGCCGATTTGCTTTCCCAAGCGGAGCATGGCAGCGGCCATGAAAAGTCGCTGCTGGTCTGCACTTCGGTTAAATTCGCCGAGCGGGTTGCCGCCGAAATCCAGTTGCAGTTGGAGAAATTGTCGCGCAAGGCGCTGGTTGAGCGGGTGCTTGACCGCAAGGGCGTTTTGATCGCGGTGGTTTCCAACTTAAGGCGCGGGATGGATCTGATCAACCGTTTTGCTCCGGAGCATTTCGAAATCATGACCGCCAATCCGCGTGCGCAGGTAGAGAATGTCCACGCCACCGGAGCGATTTTCGTTGGCGAGTGGACTCCGGAGTCCGCCGGTGATTTCGTCGCCGGACCCAGCCATGTTTTGCCGACCGGCGGTGCCGCCCGGATGTTCAGCGGTTTGACCGCCGACGACTTCCGCCGCCGCCACAGTTTCGTGGAGTTTTCCAAAGAGGATTTGGCAGCCACCCGCTATGCGATTGAAACCTTCGCTCAAGTCGAAGGCTTGGATGCCCACGGCAACGCCGCCTCCATCCGTTTCCGTTGATTCATCCTTTCCGCCGACGACTTCCGCCGCCGCCCCCTTTGTGATTGGCGAGGTTGAGCCGAGTATGGGGTGCGTTTGTCGTGACCGGGCTTTGTAATCGCCGCACGAGTGTCGCGTTAAGACCAGAATGATCTGGGGGTAAAGCAGGGGAAGCGATGAGAAAAATAATTTTCTTAGTGATGGCCGCGCTGGCTTATGCCGTATGGTCCTCCGTGCCGGAGCTGCTGAAAACGGCCAAACTGCATCTTGATGCGTCGGAAGGGGATTCGTTGTCGCTGGACGAAAACGGGGCGGTGCAAGGGTGGACATCGCTAGCGGTGGCGTCGCCGGTAACCGCCCGCCCATACGGAGTGAAACCTTTTCTCAACGCCTCCGATCCGTTGCGCCCGTTTGTCGATTTCGGTAAGATGAACAGCGGACGCGATTTGTCCTTTCCTGGCATCACGGATATCCGCACCGTCTTTATTGTGGGGCAGTTTGACGCTTCACGGCTTTGCCATTTGCTTTGCGACAGCAAGCGGTATGATTTCCATCGCGGGGATGATGGCGCCTATGGTTCGGAGCAGTGGTCGAAGTTCGGGCGGGTTTGGAACGGAACGATGTCGGTGGACGATCCTTTTGGGGACGTGCTGCCGGATGACGATTTCCAGCTGGTTTGCGCGGAGATGCGCGAGCCGTGCGTTGCAGACCGACTCACGAAAGACCGGGACTTTCCCGATCGTAACGGCGGTCGGAGGCTCTGCGAGCTGATTATTTTTAACCGGACCTTGTCCGATGCCGAACGCCTTGAGGTTACGCATTATCTTCAGAAAAAATGGAAGGTCGCGGAACCGGATCCGAAGCGGCGGGAAGAACTTTTGGACTGGAAGTTAATCCGGCGCGACATCGCCAATTGGCATCGTTTGCCAAAGAAAACGAACGAACAGGCGGCGCACCCCGCCGCGTGCATTTATCCTGACGATACTGACCCGCTTACGGTAATTCTGCGTCGCGCCCGCGCGTTGGTTGACGATCTCGCTGGCGAGGTCGATCTTTCGGCTGAACGTCAAGAGCTTTCCGGTCTTGCCGCGGAAGTTGCAACCGCAGAGGGAGACGATGCGCGGATGCCGCTCTTTTCACGCGTACAGGCTTTGGGTCGGCGAGTTTCCTTGAAAAATCCCATTTTGAAGGGGATTGACCGGTTGCTGTTTGTCACCCACGAGCCGCCCGGATACAACGAATGGCGCGACGGTTCGCACATGTGTGACCAATACTACGGTTTCCACGGCACGCAGAACGGCATTTCGCGAGGCGACGGACTGTATGTGCTGGAACAGCCATTTTCAGATCATCCGGTTGCCAAAAACATTATTGCGGGAAAGGTGATTGAAGCGGGCGCATGGAAGGGATCCACACTTGACGGTTGCGCCATAATCTCACCAGATTTGGATTGGGACGGCACGCGCATCGCCTTTGCGGCGACCCGGGGCAAGAACCAGCTTGACGATTGGAACGACGATACCTGTTACCACATCTTCACCTGCTCGACCGACGGCACGAATCTGCGTCAACTCACATCCGGAGCGTGGAATGAGTTTGACCCGTGCTGGTTGCCGAACGGGCGTATCGTTTTCACTTCTGAACGTCGCGGCGGTTACGTGCGTTGTTCTGGCAATCGTCCGGTGCCGTCATACACGCTTTACTCGATGTTTGACGACGGAACCGACCTCGTGCGCCTTTCTCACCACGAGACGAACGAGTGGCATCCTAGCGTCAACAACGACGGCATGATCGTTTACACCCGTTGGGATTACGTCGATCGCGGTGCGGGGCAGGCTCACCACGCCTGGACCACTTTCCCCGACGGACGCGATCCGCGCGGGATTAACGGCAACACCCGCCTCCACGCCAACACCTCGCCGAAGATGGAGATGAACGTGCGGCAGATTCCCGGCAGCCGCAAATACGTCGCCACGGCAACGCCGCATCACGGTTGGGCGGCTGGTTCGCTGATTATAATCGACCCGGCGGTTTCCGATGACGGCGAGATGAGCGCCGTGCGCCGCGTAACTCCCGAACAGGCATTCCCGGAAAGCGAGCAGATAACTTGGAACAACCGTTGCAGCGGTTCGTACGCCACAGCCTGGCCCCTCAGCGAGAAGTACTTTATCTGCGTTTACGACGGCAACGCCAACGGCCTCTACAACGTCCCAATGCGCCGCCGCCGGTATGCGATCTCGCTAGTGGATGTTTTCGGCAACAAAACCCGCCTTTGGTCGCATCCCACGATTTCCTGTTTGGATCCGATGCCGCTTTTGAAACGGAAGCGTCCGCCGATTATCCCGCACCAGACGCTGGAGGGACGCCCGGCCGACGCGGACGGTCGCCGCCCCGATCCGATCCCCGCCGCTGAAATGCCGAAAACCGCGGAAATCGGGATTATTAACGTTTATGACACGCGCATTCCGTTCCCGGAAAACGAACCGATCACGGCGTTGCGGGTGTGGCAGCTCTTCCCCAAATCGACCCCGTTGCAACAGAAACCGTGGCTGGGAGCCGATATGCGCCAGTTGGGACGTCAGTGCCTAGGCACGGTTCCGGTGGAAAAGGACGGCAGCGCGTATTTCTTGGCACCGGTCAATGTCCCGCTGTTTTTCCAGGTGTTGCGGGCGGACGGTTGCGCGGTTCAGAATATGCGCAGCGACACTTACGTGCATCCTGGCGAGCGGTTGATGTGCAGCGGTTGCCATGAGCCAAAGGAAAACGCGCGGTTCCCTGCGCCAACGTCGCGTCCGCCAGCGCCGCCTCTCGCCATGCGCCGCGCGCCGAGCGTGATAAAACCCGGGCCTGACGGATCGGCGCCGTTCAACTACCCGCGTCTGGTGCAATCGGTGCTTGACGCTAAGTGCGTGTCTTGCCACGGCGAGAAACGCGACCCGAAAGCGCCGGATCTTCGTGCCGGCGATTGGCGGAAGGATAAATGGCATTTCTCAACCAGTTGGAACAACCTTGTCAAGAAAACCAACTATTTCGTGTGGGAAATCATTTCGAGCGGCAAACACGTTGATTGGGAGTTCTTCGAACCCGCGTACACCGCGCCGGGCAAGTATCTCGCGATCGCCGCCCCGCTGCGGGAGATGTTGGACAAAGGACACCATGGCGTGAAACTCACGCCGGAGGAACGGGAACGGCTGATACTGTGGATGGATTCCAACGGGCAGTATATCGCCCATGACAACAATCCGGATGCGCAGCGTGACGGCAAAATCGTTCCGCCCGCATTTGAATGATGGTTAGGTGGTAGGATAGTTTGGTAGTGTGATTGGAAAGGATGGGATTATGATGACTCGTAGACAGTTTTTGATGACCTCGGCGGCGTTTGCCGCGGCGACCGGCGGCGCTTATGCGGACGAAACGGAGGAACGGGGTATCCGGGTTCGCTTTCTGGGAAGCGGGGCGGCGGGCTGGAAGCCTGAAATGTTAAAGGATCATCCGCACACGCGGCGCCAGTCCAGCGTGTTGCTTGAGAACAAAGTCCTTATCGACTTCACCAAGTGTTCGTTTGACATGCTTCCGGAAGGGGTTAAGCCTGAGGCGCTTTTCCAGACCCATTCGCATGGCGACCATTACAATCCCGAAGCGGCGGTCAAAGTGGGAGTGAAACGGGTGTATGTTCATGAGACCTGGGCGGAGGCCGCGAAGCAGGAAATCGGAGCTGCGGCGGAACGGCTTTCCCTGCCCGCGCCGGAGGTGGTAGCCCTACAGTTCGGGAAGGCGGTGGAGGTATGCGGGCTGCGTTTCACTAGCGTACCCGCGAACCACAGCACTTCAAGGGTCACCAACGGCGTATTGGAGCGTACTTCGCTCTATCTGGTTGAGAAAGGCCCGTCGCGGCTGCTATACGCCACGGACACCGGCGGGATTCCGGGAGACGCATCGCGGATGATCGGCATTGACCCGCATGTCACACCAAACAATCAAAAGCGTTATGGCGACAATCAGTTTGTGGCTAAACCACAGGCGATAACGGCGCTGATCATGGAGGCGACCAACGGCGATACCGATGACGATTTTCGGCTCTTTGTCCACTCCAGCGTGCAGACTGTGGCCCGCACCGTGGCCATGCTGTCCAAGAACAGTCGGTTTGTGCCGCCGCCCGGCCAGCACGCTTTAATTACGCACCTCGCGCTGAAGTACCGGAATTGGCCGGCTGAGAAGATTAACGCGGATATTCCCGAAACGCTTCGCGCCGCTTATGACGGTCTAGAGGTGGTTCTAGGGTAAGTTCCGGCGGTCGCGGACATCGCGCTTACTGGTTCAATGCGGCGGCGAAGAGGTCGATGCCTTCTTCGATTGCCGAATAGTCTTTCTCGGTTTCGCACTGCACCCATGAGCCCATCAGGAATCCCTTGCGGAATTCGGGGCGGATATGCTCCCGGCAGAATTTCACCAGACCGCCGATTGACGTTTTGTTTGTCGCGTGCCCTTTGTTGCGCCAATACGAACTGGCCCAATTGGAACCGCCGGGGATTTGGTCGAACCCGGCCTTGTCGAGTTCCAGATAGAGTTTCAGGTAGGGCTTTTTGACCGTCGAGAGGTCGAAACCCTCGCCGTCTTCGTCGTAATACCAGTTGGATTGAAGCACGCTCTTGGGACAGCGCGAGATGAACTCCGGATGGTGCCAGCCGTAGTCGCTCCAGATCCAGGGCCGCATGCCCGCATTTTCCGTCGTCTTGATGAACCAGAGGAAATCGTGCCACCACAATTCGCCGCGGCGCACGACTACATACTCCTGCCCGGATTGGTGGTTGGCGGTTTCTTCGTCGTACCCCAAATGGAAAAATCGGGGATGCCCGAAAATCTCGGCAAGGTCGGCAATGACATCCTGACATACCTGGTAGTATTTCTTGGTCGAAACCATGCGCTGGTAGTCTTTAAGCCAGGCATCGTGGGTTGCGGAGAAATTAAGTTTCGGGATCGGCTCCAATCCCATGCCGCGAAGCCGCGCCAGTTCGGCTTTAAGCTTCTCCGGCGACCAGGCGTCCTCTGCGGCAATCTCCGGGTGGCTGGGATAGACGACACCTTCGCCCACGTCGATTAACACCATGTTCATACCCTTGGCCCGGAGGTAGTCCGTTGCCTTGCGCCAAATGGCTTCGTCGGTTCGCAGTTTCGTGGAATACTTGCTCCACATGTTTGAGCCGAGGTGGAGCAAGATCGCGCGAATTTCGTCGGTTTTGGCCGGTTGGGGGGCGGCAAATCCGGGGAAAGCCGCGGCGGCGGCCCCAAAAGCCATGTTACGCATAAAAGTTTTTCTGGTCATCTGCAAAATCCTCCTATTCACGTGGGGAATATAATCCCAACACTGCTATGAAGTGTACAGCTTTTGTTCCCCTAAGTCAACAGTCCAGTTTTACGGCTAAGGCATCTGCGGCGGGTCATCTGCGTCGCCGCGTGACCGATTCAGAAATATCTCGTTATACCCGGAAATTTCTGGAGCGGCCATTTTTTGATTGATGTGAACCTGGGCTGGTGGTACAATGCCGACATCAAAGCGAAAGGAATTGACATGAAGAAGGTGTTGCTGTTGGTGTGTGCTGTTCTGGCTGTGTCTGTCGGGTTTGCGAAGACATCGACCCCCGAGGGTTGGCTCGACGACTACGATGTCGCGATGGAAAAGGCCGCCAAGGAGGGCAAGTGCGTCATAATCGACTTCTCGGGAAGCGACTGGTGCGGATGGTGTAAGCACCTCGACAAGGAGGTGTTCGCGACGGACGCTTTCAAGAAGGCCGCCGCCGAGAAGTACGTGCTGCTGATGGTTGATTCTCCGAACGACAAGACTCTTTTGACAGAGAAGTCCGCGAAGGAAAACCCGAAGCTTGTCGAGAAGTTCGAGGTCGAAGGATTCCCGACTGTCGTTGTGCTCAATCCGAAGGGCGAGGAGGTCTGCAGGCTAGGGTACGAGAAGGGCGGCCCCGAGAAATATCTTGAAAAGCTTGATGCCGAGATTCGCGCCGCGCCGGACATCAAGAAGTACATCAAGCCGATAGAGGACGTGCTGAACCGCTATGACAAGCAGATGGCGGAGGAGGTGCGCTCAGTGTTGGAAAAGGTCAAGGCAAAGTTCCCGAAGCCTTCCGAGGGGGCGTCGAAAACAGAGCTGCGCGACTACCACGGCAAGGTGATGAAGGAAACGCAGCAGATCATGTTCGAGGAGGTCTACGCGAAGTACGTGCCGCTCTACGAGAAGGCGTTCGCCGAGGCAAAGGCGATGAAAGTGCCCGAGAACATGGAATCTCGCAAGAAGGATCTCATTGACAAACAGGAAGAGAGTTTCGATATGCTGAGGCAGGCGCTCAAGGCGTACGAAAAGTCGAAGAAGGATGGCACGCTCGACAAGGACGACGAAGAGGATGACGACGACGAGCCTGAGATGCGCAGAGGTCCGACGTTCAAGATCCCGTCTCCTGCGGATGCAAAGTTCGAGACCAACTATTGGACAAACGAGGCGATGCCGTTTTACGAAAGGCACCTAGTGGAGAAGTTTGTTCCGCCGGAGGGGACATCTGCGAAAGACGTCGAAAAGATCCGGCTCGTGCGCGTTGCGCTGGCCCGCTACCTCGCGACCGGCCGTGCGGAGTTCCCGACCGGTAGTGAGCGGCGTACCGCGCACGATCTCTGGCGGGCGAAGTGCCGTGATGCGGCAGTTGCAATCGTCCACTACAATGGCATTGGCGTAGACGACCAGTACTGGAAGGGCGCTTCGATATTCAAGGAGGCCGCGGAGAAACACGACTTCTCCCGCGAACCCGTCCTTGGCTTCATACTTAGGGCGTTTGCAGTCAAGTCCGCGAGGTATCACATCGAAAGGAAGAAGGATGAGCCGAAGAAACCGTTAGAGAAAGCGATTGCCGCGTTTGAGGAGTCGTTTGGCCCCGTTGCGGAAATCTACAAGGCGGCGGACAGGCGCATACTCGAGCGTTTCTCGGAGGTGGTCGCCCTGCCCGGGGGAATCGTGAAGTCTTTTGGTGACGAGTATCTGGCGCTGTGCGAAGATGCGGCGGATTGCATGAACAAGGCGTCCCAAGCCCGTGGCTCGGGGTGGGCGAAAGACGTTACGGACGAGGGTTGGCGGGGATGGGCGGAATACAATAGCGTCGCCGAATCGAATCTGCTTGCGGCCGTGCGGTTGCGTCCCGAGGAGACTCGCGCCGCCATGATGCTCGCAAGTCTTACCGGGCGTTTCGGCGGATCAGCGGGGATTCCTCTTCGATATTGTTCCATGGCTGTCTCCAATTCGCTTGACAGGAGCGCAGAGACCGTGGAGCGCTTCCTGCACTTCCAGACGTCGCGCTGGGGCGGGTCCACCGGCTTTCTCATGGACGTGATCAGGGAAAGCGCGACTAATGCGGATGTCCGTTCCACATTTTCGTACCGGGCCGCCGCTGTTGCGCTGCAGAAAATACTGGTTGCGGAGGCGGACGGGATGTCACAGAAAAACATTTTCGGTAAGGTCGTGACAACCAATCTTGCGGAAGCACTGTACGGCATGTTCTCTGCATACGCAGCCGCACCGGAGTCGAGGTTCATGCCGTCGAGAGACGTTTTCCGGGGCATGGGTATGGGCCTCGCGCTCCAGCTTCGCGACTGGAAGGAGGTGCGGCGCTGGTGGAAGGCGATTGAAAAGCCGCTTTGCGGCTACGACGATGCATATTGGCTGAAGAACACCTATTCGCCTGCCGACGAAGGCACGTTCCTCCGTTATATGTTCGATGTCCTATGCAAGAGTTCGCACGCAGAGGAATTCCTTGATGCGGAGGAGGCTGCCGCCGATGGTCGATTCGATGACGCATTCAAGAAGTACGAGACCCTTCAGGGAATAAAGAACCCCAGTGATTCGGAGAAGTATCTTGCGGACGACCGGTACTATGGACTGAGGCTCGCAGTTCAGGACAGAGATGGCGGCTGGGTCGATATCATGCCGACGCGCCACGGCGGCGAGGCGGTTCACTGGTGGGGATTGACCCGCCTCAGGCATGACGGAAGGGCCAGTCCGAACCAGTCCAAGGGGTACTATCGCGTTACGACGGCACTGCCCGGCATCGGTGTCGAGTTTGAGGCCACGGTGCATTTCGAGAGGAACGACGCGAAGCAGGTGAAATGGAACATCGGCTGGGGACTCGCGAGGCCGTTTTCGGGATACTGCGCCGACGAAAGCTCGTGGGCGTACCCGTACATCGCGTTCAGCCGCGACGAGAAGGGCGACCACTATTCCGTCGAGGCCTATACGAAGGACAACGAGGCCGCCGCATCGGAGGCTGCGGACAAGGCGTCGCTGGCGATCGGTTCATTCCCCCAGTTCGAAGTGGCGAAAGGCGACTTGGAGAAGCGAGATTCACATGATTTCAGGCTGGCTACGACGGACGGCCGACTGGCGGTCTCTATAGACGGCTGCGAGGTCTATTCATCTTCTGTCGGCGAGATGATGCGTATTTCCGGCATGCGCGACCGTATCCAGCCGGATGGCAGTGTCTTGCCCGTGTGGAAGCTCTTCAAGAACACGGCGTTCTCCGGTTACCGCTATCGCCGTATCCCGGCAAAGGGGAAATAGTTCAAGAGGGTCAATAATGTCCTGCAGGATAGTTCGCTATAGGGCTATTGTCGCCCGCTCTGCGGCGCACAAAAGACCGGTACGGTATTCTCGCGCCAGAGGTGGAGGAAAACGGATATTTCGATTATCTGGTTCCTGTGGAGAAGCTTCTTGGCTGTTAAATCTGCCGGGTCTCGTGCGCTTGCCGTCGGCGATATTTGTGAGAATATTCCCGTCCCACTGAAAATCAGACAGGTGGGCAATGAACTGTTCGCTTGATCGTTATACTTAATGATATGAAAACGATACTTGCGATTTGTTGGATAACGTTTACCTGCTCCATTGGAACGGTTTGGGCGGACACGGTGGTATCGAATGCGGTTGGGCGGCTTTCGGTTCGATTCTGCCGCGAAAACCTTGTACATTTCCGTTATGCGCCGAACGGAACCGCGTTCGAGCCGTCCGGGATGGCTGTCGCACGGCAGGCGATTGAAAAACGGGATGAGGACTATGCGCCGGTCCCGGTTTCCGAGTCGCGTTCGTCGGATGCCGTGACATTGTCCGGGCGGCGGCTGCAGGTCTCCGTCGATCCCAAGACGCTTGGCATCGCGGTCACGGCGGATGGGCGGGCCGTTTTCCGTAGCGCGGCGGAGGCGTTCACCGCCGAGGGCGAGGGGCGGAAAGCTTCGTTTATCCGCGATGTCGCGGCTGAAGAACATTTCATGGGCCTTGGCAACATTCCGGGGAACGACTTCACTTCGTTGGATCTGCGTGACCGGACATACGATCTGTGGCTCACGGCGAACAACGTGCATGCGATTGTCCCGCTTTGGTACAGCTCGGCCGGTTATGGCATTTATCTCTGCAACTCGAACCGCGGGCGCATCTCGTTCAAGAAGGATTACAGCGTCTCGCTTGAAGGCGGTGAGATGAATTTCTACTTTGTGTGGGGGCCATCGTTCAAGGAGATCCTCACCACATGGTCCGAACTGGCCGGCCGTATGAATATGCCGCCGCGTTACGCGATGGGGCTCACCTACCGCGGGGCGGGCGGGTTTTCCGCGAAGGACCTTGAGTCGGTCACGCGCGAGCAGCAGGAAGCGGGGATTGCGGTCGATGTGGTTGGCGTTGAACCGGGTTGGCACACTAAGGCTTATCCGTGCAGCTTCACGTGGAGTGACAAGTTCAAGGATCCGAAGGGCTTTATCAATACCATGCACGGACTCGGTGTCCGGGTAAACTTTTGGGAACACCCGTACTATTCGCCGGAATGCCGGATCGCGAAAGCGTCGGAGCCGTTCGGGCTCTGGGGCGAGGCCATTGCCAAGGCCGAGGGGAACAGCAGCCGCTACGGCTTCGGTGGATTCGTGCCGGACATGACGCTCGAAGGCGCGCGCGACCTTTACTGGAAGATGCACCGCGAGGTTTTATTCGACCGCGGGGCGGACGGGCTCAAGGTGGACGAGACGGACGACTGGGCGACGGGCCGCAGCCTTTCCGGGAAGATGCCCGGCGGGATCTCGTTCAACGCCTACCACAACCTCATCGGCACCTTGACGTGCAATTTCGTGCATGAGCGTTTCCGTGACACCTACGGCAAACGGACCTTCCTTTTCAGCCGCGGCAACTGGGCCGGCATGCAGCGCTGGGCGACGTCGGCCTATACCGACTTCTACGGCTTCGAGCAGTTTGTTATGTCTGTCATTGTCCAGTCCTGTTCGGGTTCGTACTACACGCCGGAAATCCGCAACAAGGAGACCCCCTCCGATATCGCCTATATGCGCCGCGCGCAGATGATGTTCCTGACGCCGTTCCCGATGTCCAACGAGTGGCAGGAAAACGCGGTGGTCACGCGGCGGAACAAGGCCGTACTCGACTGCTACAAGAAATACAACGCGCTCCACTACAACCTCATTCCGTATCTGTACTCACTCTTCCGCGAGCAGAACAAGACGGGACTGGGTGTCGTGCGCGCGCTGCCGTTCGAGTTCGGTGACGATCCTGCGGCCTTTGGCGTCTCCGACACCTTCCTGCTCGGCCCGTCGCTGCTGGTGCGTCCGGTTTCCGATTTCCGGCGTACCGTCGCCGCGAAGGTTTACCTGCCTAAGGGCGCATACTGGATAGACTGGTGGAGCCATGCGACATATGCAGGCGGCGAAGAGACGCTCTACCCGGCCCCGGCCGATGTGCTGCCGCTTTTCATCCGCTGCGGGGCGATTATCCCGATGGGCCATTACGGGCGGAACACGGGCGATGTCACCTCTCCGGACATCGACCTGCTCGTGGTTCCCTCCGATACCGAGACCCGCTTCACCCTCTATGAGGATGACGGGATCTCCTATGACTACGAGCGGGGTGTCTACCGCGAGACAGAGGTGACGGCCATTGCGTTCGGTGAGACGGCAAAGGTGACAATCGCCGCGCCGAAAGGATCCTACAAAACACCCGAACGGTTCTTCAACGTGAAGATCCTTCACAATGGTCGGCTGGAGGAACGCCGGGTTGCGGATGACGGAACACCGCATGAATTGTCGGTCCGGATGTGGCCGATGGGGCTTATCGCCAAGCCTGTGATGCCGCAGGAAGGCGCGCTATTCGAATGCGAGGCCGAGGGAAACCGCTTTGACAAGGTCGAGATCAACCGGAACGAACCGAAGGCGTCCGGGAACGGTATCGTACGCAATCTGGGCGAGAATGCCGGCAGTTCGTTCGTGATGCGTGATGTCACGGTGGCGAAAGCCGGGCTTTACGAAGCCGAGCTCGCGTACGGCAACGGGGACGGCGGGCCGCGGTGGCTGCGCGTTTCGGTGAATGGCGAACCCGGTCAGCGAATAGCTTGCCCAGCGACAGGACCCTGGCTGACAATAGGATCGATAAACTTCACTCTGAAACTAAAAGCGGGGACGAACGAGATCCGCTTTTACGCGGATCCCGGCGACGGATGGGCACCGGATTTGGACTGTCTGCGTATCCCGGCAGAGCCGATGGCACAGTGAACGCCGTGACAAATGCGGTGGCCGAACGCTTCACGATTTGTCCGGTCGCCGGATCGACGCTGACCGTCCGTGGCGGCGGCAGCATTATCCTTGCGCTTGCACAGCCCGAGATCGAGGAGGTCGAGGAAGAGGAGAACAAGGATGCCGACGACCCGACGGGACTTCTGGAGGACATTGCGAAGGTCGATTCATCCAAGATCGCCGCGATGCCGACACCGGACGTTTCCGACCCGGATCCTGCAAAGCACGAGGAGGTTGGAGCACTGCCGGTGAAGATGTACAAGGGTCTCTGGTATCAGGCATCGTGGGGCACTGACCTGAACAACCTTACGCCCGGCGTGAAGTTCCGCGCGGATGGCACGCAGACACACTTGGTGTCATTAAGCAGACCGGTCAGCGCGGATTCTACAAGATTACCGTAAGCGAAAAGTAGGCAACCCGTCAAGGTGTGCCAGTGAAAGTGGTGCCCTGTGGTACCCTGTCATAAATCCCCCGCCAAGTGGCGGGGGATTTATGTTGAGGTAATTGCAAAACCTCGCGCAAGCGGGGTTTTGTGATTGATGCAGGAACGTAAGACTGGCCTGTAATGCCAAACATGAACGGGAAGGGCGAAAACGACGCGGACGAACAGCTTCTGCCACTCGTCGAGCTCCCCCACCATAAAAACCGCTTGCTTTTTCCCGGAATGTTTGGTAAATTTATCTCGTAACGCTAAAGGTATGGTGTCTTTTGGTGATGGGGTGAGGGTTTTGCAGTTACTTCGACAGATTGCCGGAAACATTGGAGGTTGTTTATGACAGTGCGAGTGACGGTTGAAGAAATGCTCGTTTGTGCGATTGTGAAGGTTATGCGATGCGGTGTGATGCTCCTCCCGCTGTTAGCGGCGGGTTTTGCCTCGGCTCGCTCGATTACAGGTGTTCGCCACATCTCCTTGCAAGGATCCTCGTCGCTGGTCGCGTGACATTTGAGGCGGGAACTGCCGGAGATGCGCACGCGCTGTACATCGCCTATGACACGGAGGACAAGGGCACCCAGCTGAGCGACTGGGCTGCGTTGCAGCGCGGTTGCAACGTGGCTGCCGACGCTACTTCCGCGACGATTCCGGTCTCCCCGCTTTTGGCCGGCGCGGGATATTCGGTGTGCCGCGTGTTCCTCACCACCTCGACCGCGCCCTACGACACGCTCATTGAGTCGTTGAGGCAGACTGGTACCCAGTATCTCGACACCGGTATCCGTCCGGACTCCAACACGGTCGCCGCGATTGACGTGAAGTTCGATTCGAGATATCCTCTCCAGCAGCGCTTCTTCGGCGTCAGCTCGAACGACAAGACCGCTCTCTTCTCCTTTGACGCCTACGTCAACGGCAGCGGAAACATCGCCACCGCCTGCCAGAGCGGCGAAGGCAACTGGAAAGGAACGTCGTACAGCCCGCTCGAACGCGTACAGCTCTACCTGAGTGCGCCCGGCAAGCATTTGGCGATCATCACGGTGGATGGCATCCCGTATTCTTCAACCTACAACACGGTCTGCACCAACACCTCCGCCGCAACGTTGCCGATCTTTGCCCAACACTATTTCGCCAACGGCGAGATGGTGGTCCAGAACTTCGCCCAAGGTGCGGACTTCTATGGTTTTACCATGACGAACGACACCGGATGCGTCTGCAACTACCTGCCCTGTGCGCTTAACGGACGCGCCGGCGTGTACGACACGGTGACTGATTCCTGCCGCTGGTCTGCGAGTGGCGACGATTTCGAGGTCGGTGGTGGCGCCATCGCCTGTTCGCTGCTTGACGGCGAGGTGCAACTGGCGGCGGCGCCTGCGGCGGTCGATCTCTCAACCCCGGACAACGGCGCGGTATGGAAGGGATCGGCAAGCGGCAACTGGAATTCCGTCGATGCCAACTGGACGGTGGACGGCGTGTCGTCCCGCCCCTGGAGCGATGGCAAGGCGGCACTCTTCAACGACTACGCCGCCACTTTCTCCGTCACGGTTCCGTCCGGCATTACGGCGACTCCTGCATCAACGGTTTTCAGTGCCTCGCACGATACACCCTAGCCGGCAGCGGCGCGATATCAGGAACTGGAGCCTTTCAAAAGCACCAGGGCGGCAAGCTTACGATTTCCGGAGTCAACCACTCCTTCACCGGGGACGTGTTGCTCACGGGCGGCGAGACCGTCCTGCCCGGCAACAAGGATGACAGCAACATCACTTCCGGTTCGCTCGGCAACCCGCGCACAGAGCGCTCGATCGTCGTCTCCAACGCCACGCTCCGCATTCTGGGCAAGAATCCGTTTGGCGGGGGCGGACGCAGCACGACGCCGATAAAAACCGCGATCCGGCTTGACAACGCCACGCTGGAGCTGACCACGAACTTCTGCGTCAACCTGGGCGACCTCTACCTGCACAACTCTGCCGTCAACGCTCACGGCGGACTCAACAACTATGGCAAGGTCGGAGAGGTCGGCGATCCGTACTCCGGCTCGTTCTGGGGAGCGCTCAGCGTGGCGAATCTCTACTTCTCCGGCAACCGCCAGGTCATCCTTTCCGGGGCCGGCGGCAATGAAAATACGGGGATGTCGATCAGCAAGTTCGCGAGGCAGGGCGTGATTGACGTGCCGGACATGACGGGAAACGATGACCCGGACGTTTACATCCGGATGCCGATCATCTGGTCGTCCGGCAACAAGAGCGGTGATCCTGGCATCGCCTCCGGTTTCCGCAAAACGGGGGCGGGGACGCTGCGGTTGGAGGGTAACGACTACGCCACCGTCGCGCATTCGACCTACACCGGAGATGTCGATGTGGTGGAGGGGACGCTCCAGATGACGGCCTCCAACACCAATCTCGACAGCAAGCGGTCAACCGTGTGCGGCGCTGCGCGCTATCCGCACACCATCACTGTTCATCCCGGCGCAAAGCTTCAGTTCGCCGCGAACGACATGATGGGGCAGTTCCACAACACCAATTCCATCACCGTTCACGTCAGCGGCGGCACGCTCCAACAGGGCAACAACTTCGCCAACGGGCTTGGCCGCCTGATTTTGGAGAACGCCACGCTCAGCTACGGGGGATGCCTCGTGCAGCAGGACTATTTCTATGACAACGGGGACGGGACGACGAACTGGTATCCCTCCCTAACGTGGCCGACTTTCGGCTTCCACGGGGATGTCGAATTCCGCGGCACGAACATCTACACCCTCGGAAACGGGAAGGTCGGCGACCGATACGCGCGCTTCAATTTTGGAAACGCCGCCGGACCGGTGGATGTCTATGTCGAGGAAATCTCCGGCAATGGGACGCCGGACAATATCGCCGATGTTACGTTCAACGCATACTTGATGGACGCG
Organism: Kiritimatiellia bacterium; assembly: GCA_017454745.1. Lineage (GTDB taxonomy): Bacteria > Verrucomicrobiota > Kiritimatiellia > RFP12 > UBA1067 > UBA1200. The sequence continues at coordinate 31,376 of JAFTCL010000012.1, read as the reverse complement.
CCACCCTGGTACAAGTATTCAAACGTGAACGGCGCGCGGAAGATCACCGGCACCAACCACGTTGGGCAGATCGTAAATATGCGCAAGACCGGTCCCGGAATGCTCAGCCTTAACAGCAGCCTCAGTGACACCGCTGGGTATATCGAGGTGGCCGAGGGGACGCTCCAGCTGCTGGCCGACGGACGAGGCTCCGGCAACCCCTGTTTTGAGTGCCCCACCAACGGCCCGCTAGGCAACCTTAGCAGCTCGAACCTGACTGTAAATGTCAACGGCGGTACGTTCTGGCTTACCAAGGGCGACCAGCTCGGGCAGGCGAACGCGGTCAACAACTTCACGATTGCCGTCACCAACGGAACGCTCCGCCAGTCTTCAGGTGCCATCGCCAATCCGTTGCCCTATCTCGATCTCTACGACGCCACGATTGAATACGGCGGCGCGAACACGGGCGGTTCGAACCACGAAAGCGGACCGGCGGAACCGTGGGGTACCTTCATTTTCGCGCAGCGCGTCCGGTTCGACGGCACTCGCCCTTACGACCTCCAGAATCGGGACGGTACGTGCTATTTCTCCCTTGGATGGCAGTCCGACTCCTACCAGACGCCTAGCACGTACAAGAGCGGAGCAATCGACCAGCACGGCAAGACGGAATTCTTTGTGGCCGACATCACTCATGATGCCAACCCCGACGTGACGATCGGCGTGGTGTTGAAGTTCCCCTGCCATTGGAACGGAAATGACAAGAACTCGAAATATGCCAATTATTATTTCCGTACCGGGCTGCTGAAGACCGGGCCGGGTACCTTGCGTCTCAACTGCAACACGGCGGCGAACAAGTACTACTCCGAGGCGACGCGCGTCAACGGAGGCACGCTGCTGGTGGATGCGCAGACCTTTAACTCGACCAACATAATCGTCCAGACCGGTTCCTACATCGGCGGCACGGGAATAGTCACCTGCGTCACAATCGAGGAGGGAGGCGGTTTCACCGCGGCTCCCGGACAGACCGGCGCCCTGACGCTTAACGCGGTTCAGCTGCCTGACGACTCTGAGGTCGCGCTCGACATACCGTACATCGGCGAGGATGAGAGCGGTATGGACGGATACCGCGTACCGATCGTCCGCTCCGCCGGACTGGAGGGTGCGAAATGGAATGTGACGGTGAACGGTGCACCTGCGCCGAACGGACTCACCGCCAGTGCCGTCATAAAGAACGGGATTGTTTACGGTGCGATCTTGCGCGCCGGTACCATTATCGTTATCCAGTAACCTTACAAATAATCGAGTAGTGCCGAGGAACAGATAAAAGCGACGGTTCGCGTGTCGTCCGGTGTTTTATTAACCACGGACATACACGGACAGGCTTCGCTAAAGCTCACCCATGTGGGAATCACGCAAGCGTGAGCGCTGTGCGTCGGTGTAGCACGGCGCGGTCTTTGAATATCTTTCCGGCTAATCTTGCGGGAAGGTCGTCGGCTGTATTGTCAGCAGGTGTTCCGCGAAACTGTGCTTTCCCGTGCCGTTTGCCATCTTATCCTTCCTTTGTGCCGCACATTATAATGTGGGATGACGAAGAATGTCAAGCGTAAATCATTGGAAATTAATGACTTATAATCCCCCCCCCCATAAAAACGGCTTGCTTTTTCCCGGAATGTTTGGTAGATTTATCTCGTCACGCTAAAGGCATGGTGTCTTTAGGTGGTGGGGTGGGGGTTTTGCAATTACCCCGCATGACAAATCAAGAAAGATAGGAATCTATGGCAACGGGAAAAGTGCTCAAAGGAAAGCCGTATGCTGAAAATCCGCGCGTACGGTTTGATGAGGGTGAAGTCGCATCAGCGGCAATGCCGAGGCGTGGGTCTCTACTCTATGCAGGAATGCGAGAAGAGACGGTAAAAGCGGTGTTGGTCGCATCGGCGGCGATTTGCGTGCTTGTGTGCAGCGCGGCCGAATGGCAGGTCGGCGCGAATGGAATGTTCAGCGACGGGGCCAACTGGGGCGGAACCGCGCCGGCCGCAGGCGAGGAGCTGAGCTTTCCGGGCGTGGCGGATGTATGGACTTCCATTGAAAACGACACATCCCTCGCATACGCCTCCGCCTCGTTTGGACTGGGGCTCTTCTCCTTCGCCGGTCCGCTGGACGTCTCCGGCGCCGTCAGCATCGACGCAGGTGGCAAGTCCGTCGTCGTCAAGGAGAGCGGCGACTGGGCGGTGGGCTCATTCATCCAGGTCGGCCTGAGCGCGAACTCTGACGCCGTCTTCACCAACAAGAGCGGAAACGTGTCGTTCGTCAACATCAATCTGGGCCAGGCCGCAGGCGCGAAGGGTGTGTTCGTGCACGAGTCGGGACATCTTGCCGGCGGAAACGTCGCGAACAACATCGGCGGGCGATTAAACACTACGCTAAACGACGCCGAGGGTGTGCTTGAGATCAACGGCGGCACCGCCACATTCGACCGCGCGCTGCTTCTCGGCGAATCCGCCAACAGCATAGGGCGCTACTTTCAGCGCACGGCCGGCGCCGTGAAGGTGAACGACTGGTGCCGCTTCGGGCGTGGCGTCGGCTCGTACAGCGAAGTCGTCATAGCCGGCGGCACGTTCGACATCGACAACGCCACTCACAATCCAGAGCTATATCTTGCCCAGGGCGACAACTCCAAGTGCGTAATGACCGTTGCGGACGGCGCAAAGTTCACGTCAACCTACTATGTCTATTGCGGGAACGGCACGTCTGCCGACACGACCATAGTCGTGACGAACAACGGATCCGTCTCGGCCAAGAGGATGTGGCTGACTGCGTACAACGGAGGCAAGTCCAAAAACGCGCATGGCAGATTGGAGCTGAAGGACGGAGGCGCGCTGAACATCAGCGAGAATCTCTACATCGGAAACGGGATGCAGAGTTCCGACACGACGATCATAGACGGCGGCTCGATAACGGTCGGCTACCTCAGTATTGGAAACAACGGCGATTCCACGATCGTTCTGGAAAAGGGCGTCATCACCGCGCGTGAAGTATCGACGGGCGAAAGAAACGTCGGCTCCGCGAGCATAACGGTGAACGGCGGCAAGTTCAGCATCTCCGGGATGATGGAGCCGGGACGCGGCGCCTCGAAGTTCTGCGTGATAGACCTGAACAACGACGGCGAGATCGAAACGGGCAACGTCGTCAAGTTCGGCTATGATAACGTGGTCTGCGCCGACATGAGGATCAATCTTAACGGAGGCGTGTTCAAGACCACGGGCCTTGTCCACAACAAGGGCGCGAACAATGCGACGATAAACTTCAACGGCGGCACGCTCAAGGTGCATGGGAACAGAACCGGCGATGTGCCGGACGGAAAGAACGCCGCAGGCGTTGCGTCCTTCATCTACCACAACGTTCCGACGGACGCCGGGCGCGTGGTGTTCAAGATACTGGAGGGCGGCGGCACATTCGACGTCTCGGGCAATTCCTACCATGTGTTCATTCCCGTGTCGTCCGGCGTCGCCGAGGGGAAGGACGGCGGCCTCGCCATCGTCTCCAATCCGGCAGGCGGAACTCTTACGATGACGAACTCGCTTTCATACACCGGTCCCACTACCGTCAAGGCCGGCGCCACTCTCGCCCTCGCGGACAGCGGAGCGGAAGTCTCGAATGCGCTTGTACTGGAGGCTGGGGCCACGAACACCGTCGCTTCCACGCTCACGTTCAGGTCTGGTGCATCGCTTTCGATGGAGTTCTCGTCGGTGAAGGGCGATTCCGCGATCGTGGCGTCGGCGGGCGTGACGGCGGATGTGCCCGTGCCCGTCACCTACGTGGCCGACACGGCCATTCGCGGCAGCATGACGAAAACGCTTATCGGCGGCGGCAGTATAAGCGAGCATGGTACGGGATTCCGTCTCGTCCAGGCGACAGAGGGCGGCGTGGACACTACAAGACATCTTGAGCTCAGGGTCGAGGACGGCAATCTCGTCATCGGCAAGAAGGGGGGCACCTGCTTATACATCAAATAGAGCATAGCGCCCCATGGCACCATGTTCATGGCATCTGATGCGTTGTGAACCCGCCCAGTGGCAACGCTTCATTTTTTCGCGGATTGGACTCTCCAGGCGCATTCGAACGGCCGCAATGCGATAGCCTTGCTGGCGGGCGTTAAGAATGAATTTTGGCTATGCTTTTGCGGTTAAATCGTACCCTTTGACGCCGGTGATGGTGACGGTGGCGAAATCGCCGGTTTTAGCGGTTTCCGGCAAATTGGAAATTATTGTGATGCCGTCCACATCCGGAGCTTGGCGGCTGGTACGGCCGATCCAATTCTTTCCCCGTTTGCGCAACAGTAGCGCGGTGTCTTGGGTATCGGTTAGAGCCAATGCGCGATCGCGAGCGATTTTGCGCTGCACCCGCATCAGTTTGGCGCATCGCGCATCCGCTACTTCCGGAGCGGGAACACCGTCCATTTTTTCGGCCGGGGTGCCCTCTTCCGGGGAAAACGCGAAAACCCCCAGATGGTCAAATTGTGACGCTTTGACGTAATCCAGCAGATGTTTGAAATGCGTTTCGGTCTCGCCAGGGAAACCGACCAGACAGGTGGTGCGGACGGTAATGCCGGGTACCTGTTTGCGCAGCCGTTCCACCAGTCCGGCGGTCGCGTCGATGGCAGCGGTGCGGTTCATGGCCCGCAGAATGTCGGGATGGCTGTGCTGGACCGGTAAATCGAGGTACTTGCAGGCGTGGGGCGAGGTGGCAAGCAGTTCCAGAATTTCGTCGGAAACTTCCGATGGGTAACCGTAAAGCAGCCGCCAGCGGAAATCGCCCTCAATCCGGTCGATTTTGCGCAACAGTTGCGGGAGCTGGGATTTACCGTTTCTGGCGAGGTCGCATCCGTACCGCAGCACATCCTGGGCAATGAGATTTATTTCGCGCACCCCGGCCTTAACCATCGCCCGCGTTTCCGTCAACAGGCTGTCCATAGGCCGGGAACGGAAATTGCCGCGGATCAGCGGAATGGCGCAGTATGCGCATCGGTGGTTGCAGCCGTCCGCGACTTTGAGGTAGGCGAACGGTCCGCCGGTGAACAGCAGGGTGGGGTAGGCGGGATCGTAAACGCGGCAAGCCTGCCCTTTGCGGGCGAACATTCCGGTCCGCTTGCCGCCGGCGATTTTTTCAACCACTTCCGGGATTCTTTCCAGATCGTCAATGCCGAGAAAAGCGTCGACATCCGGGAATGCCTTGCGGAGCCGGTCGCGGTAACGCGCCACCATGCAACCCGCCACCACCACCGCCTTGCAACCGCCGCGGCGCTTGTGTTCGCACGCCGCGAGAATGTTTTCCGCCGCCTCTTCGCGGGCGGCCTCGATAAAGGCGCAGGTGTTGACCAGAATGATATCCGCCACTTCCGGCGCGGCGGCCAGTTCCACGCCGGCCTGTTTCAAAAAACCGGCCAGTATTTGAGAGTCAACCAAATTTTTCGCGCAGCCTAACGAGATGAACCCGACCGTCATTTTGCTTCCTGATCCTGCTTCTGCGCTGGCTGGACGGCGGCGATGCGTTTTGCGATGTCGTCAATTTCTTCAACGGAGACGAATCCGATGTCCAGAGCGTCTATCACCCCGCTGTTGAGGGCGAAAGCTATGGACTGGTTGATCTTGTCGCTGTCCTTCGACAGCGTTCCCTCGCCGAGGATCTTCATGCCGATTACGCCTTTGCCATTCTGGTGCAGCTTGGTGATTTCCGCCATGTTGCGGTCCACCGGGCCTTCCATTTTGCTGCCGAAGGGATTGATCCGCACGTGTACCGCGTCGAGCCAGGAAACCTCCGGGGAGGCGTGCAACGCGCTGAACGCATGGATGGAGATGCCGTGGGCGCGTATTTTGCCCGCCTTCTTGACCTTTTCCAGCGCCTCCATGCGTTCGGCCAGCTTGACCGGCCAGTCGCCGTCATCCACGCAGTGCAACTGCACCAGATCGATGTAATCGGTCTTCAGCTCGCGCAGGAAACGTTCAATCAACTGCTCTATCGGATCCTTCGTGTCCGGGGGACCGCCGCTGCGCCACCAGATTTTGGTCATGGTCAGATAAGTGTCGCGTTTAAACGGTTCCAGCGCATCCGCCACCGGTTGGTGCGAGCCGTAGGTGTCGGCCATGTCGAAACAGCGTATGCCGCGCTCGTACGCGCCGCGAATCACGTTAACCGCATAGTCGCGCCCTTTGCGGAGCAGTTCCGAACTGCGGTTCCACGAGCGCACACCGGTACCGAATATCAAGCGCGTCGGGCGCAAACCCGATTTGCCGAGGCTGACCCGTTCGTATGCGGAGAACTTTTTCGGCGGATCCGCCAAAGCGACCGAGTTGCCCACCACTCCGGCTGCGGAAAGTTTTATGAAATCCCTGCGCTGAACTTTATCCATTCCAAACCTCACTTCATTTCGCCGATTGCCTTGAAATAATCGGAAACCATTTCGCGGAATTCCGCCGGCGCCTCATCCGGTGAGGCGGCCACCCCTTCCTCGTCCGACTCGGTTGTGTTTGCCGCGCCCATATCGGTGCCGCCGATGCCGTTTTCCAGCGAAGACAACGTTGACTGCAATGCCTTGACGGCCTTTTTATGCAACTCCTCGATCATCGCCGGCGAGGCGTTCTGCTTTTCCAGCAGCGAAATCTGTTTGCTGAATTTGATGTACTTCTTGAGGTCGTAGGTTTTCAGATTGTTCAGCTGCGCCTGACCGTAGATGGCCTCCGCGTTGCGGGTCAACTGGGCGCGGGTGCTTTCCTTGTCGGCGGCGGTGACTTTGGTGTCGCGGCGCGACGCGCCTTCGCTGCCTTCCATGCCCTTCTTTTCGGCGAAACCCGAATTCTTGCCGCCGCCAGTCGCCACCGCTTCGCTGTGTCCCTCTTCCTCGACATCGCCGGACTGGTTGGAGTCCTGCGTCCGGCGCATATCCAGATTCTTGTCGCCTTCGTTGATTTTGCCGGATCTCGCCATTGATTCGCCATCCGACATTCCCTGCCGCCCGATTTGCGATCTGCCGTCCTGATCCTTATGGTCGGGCCGGTCGTTGCCGGACTTTCCTGAAGCATTGTAATCCACGAACTCGCCTTCTGCCACTTCCCATCCGGCATCGACGTTCGCATCACCCTGGTTGGTCACCGAGTCGTCGGCGTTGTTTTGCTGTTCCTCTTCGGAGTCCAGCAGGTCGCCAATCAGATCCTGCAACTCTTCCGGCATCGTGACCTGACCAATCGGGGCTTTCATTTCCTCCTGGTCGAAGTTTTCGATGTTGAGCTTTTTGTTATCGGATTTTGAAGCCAGCCACATCTCCATCTCGTCGGCTTTTTCGCCGGTCTTGGTCAGCGTGTCGAGGATCCAGTCTTCCTTCTGCAACCCGCTTTCCTTTACCGCGTTGGTTCCCGAACCCTCTTCCTGGGCCATCTCTTCGAAGGTCTGGAAACAGTCGGTTACCAGCTCGTTTACCGCGTCCAGCTCCGGCAAAGACTGAAGGTCGGTCGCCACCTTCAGCAGCGCCTGGGACATGTTCTTTTTCAGCTCCACAATCTCTTCCAGCATGTCCTCGTCAAGTTTTTCCGTCTTGTCGCCTTGGCTGCCGGTACCGCGCAGCGCGTCCACAATCTCGCTCTGGAGGTCTTCGAGTTTTTTCAGCGAGGCTCTGGCGTCCTTTATGGTGCCCAGCATATCCTCGGTCTTTTCCTTGGTCTCGGTTTCCCGCCATTCGTTGAGCATCGCAATCAGCGCGGCGAGGTTGTTGGTTACCGCCTGTTGGGGCTGGATCGACCGGCTGTAGTTTTCGGAATCCATCACCTCGGCGATCTCCACCATGTCGGGGTGCAGTTTCAGCGCTTCCGCCCGGTCGGCCACCTTGTTCATCAGCGCCCCGAACTCTTCGTCTTCCCGGTCCTGCTTGGCCTCGGACCGGCAGAACCCGATCATCGCCTGCACGTCCTGGGCCAGGTTGTCCTGACGGTCAACAATCGCCTCGGCGAGTTTTTCCGCCTTGCCGTCAAACGCCTTGCGGGTGGCGTTGAGGTTCGCGGTTTGCCCCTTCTTAATCCCGTCGAGCATCGCCATCACTCCGGCGGCGGATTGCGACACTTCGCCCTTTTCCATGTTACCGTCGGCCTGGCTGAACAGCCGCAACACCTTTTTCTGCGCCTCGACCGCGTCTTTGGCGCAACTGTCCCGCTGGTCGGCCGCGCCGGTTGACATCCGGGTGAGTTTCACCACCGCTTCCGGTAGCGGTCCTTGCAGGGCTTTCGACAACGCCACCCGCGCCGTGCCGATCGCGCCATCCTTGGCCTTTTGCAGCGCGACCGCGTAATCTTTGATCTCCCCCTGCTTGGTCTGCATTTCCTGCCAGCTTTCGGAGTCGAACGTGGGCAGCGCCTCCTGCAGTTTCGTTGTCGCTTTCAGCAGCGAACGTTGACGGGCGACCAGCTCGCCGATGCTTTTCCTGACGGTGCCGCGCTGTTGGGCTTCGGCGGCGACCTGCGAGGCCACGGAGACCGCCTCCACGGTGATCTGCTGGCTTACCGTGCGGTGCGGGCCGTTCGCGCCTTCGGCGTTATCGAACGCCACGATCCGCAGCGCCGCGCCGGGTTCCACGTCCTCGATCGCCCCGGTCCATTGGCCGGAGAATTTCCGTTTGCCATCTAAATCCCACTCCTTCAGCAGTTCGCCCTCGGCGGTGCTTTTGGCACCTTTCTTTATCTTTTCGATGCGCACTTTGCCCAGCCCGTACTCGTCGGCCACGTCAAAACTCAACTGCGGCGCGGAGGCCGGCGGCAACACCGCCTTGGCGGAGGCCGGCTCGACCAGTTTAATTTCCGGGGCGCGGTCTTCCATCAGCGAATAACGCACCGTGGTTAACATTTCCAGCCCGTAGTCGTCCTTCGCCGCAATGTTGAAAAACGTCCCGGCGGCAACCTCGCGGCTGCCGCTCCAGCTGGTCCCTCCGTCGGTGGAGTTCAACGGCAGTTCGCCGTCCTCGAACACCAGCCGGGCATTCCGCACGGGGCGGTTGCCGGAGAACCGGAGGCTGATTTTTGAATGCACCGGCACGGATATGGCGTTGGTGAGGGCGTTGAAAAGGCGCGGGCGAAGTCCGGTGTACGACGGCGGGGTGACGGTGACCGAGGCGTCCGACAGGGCCAGCGGCGGCACCGCCGTCACTTTATACTTTCCGGTGGGGTAGGCGTCGCCCACCGTGAACCGGTATTGCAGAGAGTCCGCCACCTTGGCGACCCGGTAGGAGAAACGCTCTTCCGACCCGGAGGTTTTGATCTGCCCGATCCGGATGGTGCTGCGCTTGTTGTCCTCCGGGTAGAGGTCCAGATCGACAAACTGGCCGGACCGCCCCGAAACCTTTACCGCAAGGTCGATCCCGTCGCCTTGGACGATGGTCTTGTTTTCGGGTTCCACCGCCAGCACTTTGGCGAAGGTGGGCGGGGAGAGTTGGCAGAATGGGTTGGCCGTCCGCTGCATCGCCACCGTCCAGGCGTCACCAAGGAACAGCGCCGGCAGCGCCATCGCCAGCAGACCGGCGGCTACCGCCAGCCAGCCGTATTTGCGCATCCGGCGGTTTTTCATCTCTTTCAGCGGCAGCCCGGCCAATCCCGGGACCCCTTCGCTAAGGTAGGTCTTAAGCCAGTCGTTCTTTTCCGGTTCGCGGTCAAAGAGGACGCAGTTGATCAGATGGTTGTCCAGTTGGGGGAAATAGCGTTCCAGCAATGCCGCCACCGCTGGCGCGGTGCGCCGTTTGCCAAGAAAATGGCTGACCCAAACCAGAGCCGCGATCGTGCCGGCGAGCAGAACCAGGCACAAAGCCAACCTGCCGTAAAGCCGCGGGCGCAGCCAAACGTCCAGCGCCGTTACCAGGCACCAGCCCAGCAAAATCCCGGCAACCGCGAACAGCAGCCATTCAAAGGTACGCCAGCGGTTGACCTTACGGTTAATCTCTTGCAATCGGTGATCTAAAATACCCATATCAAACCCCATCACAACTGATAAAGGAATGTTACCAAAAAACATCCGCCGCATTCAAGCGCAAAACGCCGTCCGGTGAAATATTATCGCGTATCCATCCCGTAACAAGTTTTTACCTCACGAAGAGTCACGGAGGTTCTCTCGCCGCTCGTCACTCGTTACGCCCGTTTTGCGCTTTACAAGCGCAACAAATAGTGTTAATATTTCGGTATTACAAGTTGGGGGTGTCGCGGGTATAGGGCGCGAGTGCTCTTGGGAATCTTTTACGATGCAGTCTGCCAAAGGCGCATTATAGCCGATAAAGCGAAAGGAAATAGCCATGTCAGGAAGCCGTTATGCGGGGAATCCGCGCGTATGGTTTGATGAATTGATTGTGTGCGTTGCGGCATTGTTTGCCGCCGGTACGGCTTTCGCGGCCACGTACACGTGGACGGGCGGCGCGGGGGACGGACTGTTCTCCACGCCGGGCAACTGGGACGGTGGCACGGCGCCCACGGCCGCGACGGCGGACGACGCGCTCGCCTTCGCGACGGGCGGCTCCGTCACGAACGACATCGCGGGCCTGACCGTCGGTGATGTCGGCGTGACGCTTGCCGCCGGTACGCAGCTGACCATCACCGGCGGGAAATTCGGCGGTACCGGTACGCTCACCAAGGACGGCGCGGGCAAGCTGTTGTTCAACGCCACCAATATGCCGAACGCGAACTACTCGCAGAAGATCGCCGTCAACGGCGGCGTCCTCCAGATCGGAGTCGGCGGCGATTTCTACGGCGCGCTCGCCGTCGCCGACGGCGCGACCATGCTCTGTTCCAGCGGGACGATAAACTTCCGCGGCCCCGTGCAGATCGACGGCGGCGCCACCAACACCGGCGCTCAGGTGCACTACTACACGAAGGTCAAAGGAAATCCGGCATGCGCCAACGCCGGCAACACGACCTTTTTCCACGGCGGACTGGACGGCATCGTCACGATCTATGGCGGCGGAACCTATTCCGGACAAGCGGTTTTCTATGAAGACACCTCCTGTTTCCACGGCTATTTCCGTACGAGCGGAGAATGCACGGTCAACGGCAACACCGGCGAGCTGGTAAGGAAAAAGGACAATATGTTCGTCGGCAACAAAGGCAATTGCGTTATCGGCGGCATCACCGTCAACGGACAGCACAACTTCGGCGGTTTCGGAGATGACATCAACGACACCGTGTTGATTACCAATTCGAACATTTCCGTGACGGAGGCCTTCTCCGCCGGACGCCTCGGCCCCGTGCAATCCGGCAATAAGGCGGTCGTCCGCCTCGGCAAAGGGACGACGGTTACGTCCGCCTACCTTCTCACCGGCTACAACATGTGGCCGAACTTCGGCGCTATCGAGATTCTGGACGGCTCGGTGGTGAATGTCACGAATCGGGTCTGTGTCGGCTACCATTACAACCAGAGCACCGTTCCCAAGGGGCCGACTAACGAATGGATCACGGTGGACGGCGGTACGCTGAACGCCCCGGACTGCGGCATCGGCATCGGGTTCAGAGGTCCGCAGAGCAGTTTCTTCCTGAAGAACGGCATCGTGAACGCCAAGGGCATCTACCTGAAGGGATATCGGGCGAAAGGCGGTAATGTCGACGGCGGCGGTATATGCATCGGCGGCACGAACACTTTCCGGTATGTCCAGACGGGCGGGACGCTGAATCTTGGCTCATGGGGGTTTATGCAGCACGGGCGCGAAGACAACGGCGAGGCGAACATCTATCTCTCCGGCGGCACGTTGAACGCCGTCTCGGATTTCTCGATCCCTTCCTACATTCCGACACTCTTCGGCACGCTGCGCGGCGGTTCTGAAGGCGGTTTCACGCTCAATACCGCCGGGAATACGGTGACGCTCCGCACCGCGCTGAACGGCGCGGCGGACGTGACGCTTACCGGAGGCGGCACGATCGTCGGCGATAACGCGATGCAGGGCGCGTTGGGCGGCAAGTGGACGGTGGACGGCGGCATGACGGCAGATTTGCGCGGCGCGGCATCCTTTCTCGGCGGGCTAGCCGTAGGCCAGAACGCGAGCGTGACGCTCGACGTGGGGGCGGGCCGTTCCGCCGCTTTCTACTCTCGCGACGGCTCATGGCCGCTTACCGCCGCGTATGCGACCAACAACATTCTGGCCCGTTTCAACAAGTCGGACGGCGGCACGGTTTCCTCGCTCATCTCGCACGACATGGGACTGTGGAACGCCAGCGGCGAGAGTACGGAAGCCGTCATGCCTCACTTCATGGGGAACACGCGCGAATCGCTCGTCTCAAAGGGCGAGTTCTACGTCGATGCGGCCGATGCCGGGACCTGGACGTTCTGCGGCAACTACAAGGACAACCTCTACATCCAGATCGACGACCAGTCCGCGACAAGCACCAGTTCCTCGGCGTATGCGACCTTGCAGATCGCGTTGTCAGCCGGTTGGCACAGATTTGTCGTAATCACCGTCCACAACACGGACAACTTCGGCCCCACCAAATGGTCCGGCATGGCGGTCGGTTTCGCCAAGAAGGCCGTCAGCGGCACGGCGCAGACGGACTACACTCCGTTCGATCCGGCGCACTTGACGATGCGTCCGAGCGCACCGGTCGGCGGTACGGCATCCGTGCGCTGGAGTACCTATTTCTCGAAGAACTGGGGCAAGGTCCGCCGGGATGATGGCGCGCTGCCCATCTATTCCTACACGCACGATTGGCTTTGGGATGCAGTCAGTCTCACCAACTCGCTGAAAGGGGCCAACTGGTACGGTAAAAGCGGCGGTCCCGAGCGGTTCACCGGCGGCACCTACATCGCCAACCGGTGGGACGGTTGGTTCCATGTCCCGTTCGAAAGGGCCGGAACCTGGCGTTTCAAGCTGCAGTTTTACAACAGCATGCGCTTCTATCTCGACGGGGTTGACATCGGCGGCGTGGTAAACTCCAGCAATCCAGTTACCACGGGCGGCGTCGCCGTAACGCCGGGCTGGCACCGCTACGAAATCCGTACCTATCGCCACAACGCCAACAATTCCGGTCCTAAGGACGGCACGGCCGTTGCATACGCGGTCAAGACGTCGGCGGACGCGGATTTCGGCGAGTTCGTCCCGTTCGACGAGGATTCGCTTACGCTCGCACTAATGCCGGACGGGTATATGCAGGGCGACATCACGCTCGCCTCCGGCGCGACGGTGACGAACGTTTCGGACGAGCCGGCGGTCGTGTGGGGCGACATCTCCGCCGCCGGCGCTACGGGCGCAATCCTGTCGGGCAAGTTCGCTTGCGTCTCCAACACCGTCGATTTCGGCACGGTCGCGGCGGATACGTCCGATCTCACGAGTGTGCTGCTCTTCGAAAACGCGGCGACGAACCTCTTCGCGGACGTGGGCAAAATTGCGATCGACTTTGCGGAAAAGCCGATGGTCGGTAATGTTCTCGTGGGGCCGGCGGGCGGTCTGGAGGCGTTGTCCGAAGCGGAACTGGCGGAACGCGTGGTGGTCTTGATTGGTGGCGAGCCGGCCGATGCGGCCAAGATCTCATACACTACGTTCGTGGAGAACGGCAAGCTACGGCTCCATTTCTCCTTAGGTACGATGATTTTATTAAGGTGATCGTTTATAAAAAAAAACACCCGCTACCTTCTTAAATCCACTTGCGTTTCTGCGGAATGTTTGGTAGTGTTTGTAATGTTGTATCAAAGACGTGGTGTCTTACTGGTGTGTCATAAGGAGGGTGCGTAATGAATTTTAAAGTTTTGTGCGTTGGACTGGTGGCGGTTGCCGCCTGCGTTTGTGCGGCCGATCCGTGGCCGAGCTACGAGCTTGTCGCGAACGGCGACTTCGAGGCTGGAGCAACTATGACCGGTGGTTACAAGGACAGCGGTGTAACCAGCTCCGATCTTCCCGGCTGGGTGCCGACCTCCTGTGCCAAGGTCAAGGCCAGCGGAACGTATGTCAAGAGCGGGCTTAACATCGGCACCTACGCGATGGGCCTCAAGACGAACAATTCCAACTCCTCCTGCTATCAGGATGTTACAGTGCCTGAACCCGGCGTCTATCGCATCTCTTTCCAGTGGGTGGCGCGTCCGGGCGGGACATACAACAAGCAGACTATCACAGTGTCGTTCTCCCAGGTCGTGGATGGAGAGGTACCCGACACGAACGTACTGACGACTTTCGTGGCGACCACCACCGACTCGCTGACCGCCTACCATCGCACGATCGACGTGAAGGCGGCCGGGACCTATCGGCTCATGTTCTTTGGAACTTCCACTGTCGATAGCACGACCTCTTTTAATGATGTCAGCGTCCGCAAGATCGACACCCTGCTCGAAAACGGGTTCTTCGACTCGGGAACGGCTTCGCCTTATCCTTATTATTCGACTGGTAGTGGTTTCAACAATCCCGGTTGGGAACTCAACGCAAAGTGCGGCCTCGACCCGGCAAGCGGAACATGGGTGGCGAAAGGGCGCGACGTGGGGCAATACGCCATGTTCATACAGTCGAACAATGGCACTGACGGTGTCGCCTACCAGGATGTGGAGATCGAGACCCCCGGTCTTTACACGCTTGCGTTCGACTATGCCGGGCGTCCGGGGCATCTCAACCAGACGGCGAAGGTCTTCTTCGGGCAGATCGGCGGTGGTAAAACTGATGTCACGGATGACGATCTGCTGGACACCTTCTCCGCGACCTCAGATTCTTTTGTCTCCTATTCCCGTCCGGTTGCCGTGCTTTCCGCCGGAACCTACCGTCTGAAATTTTTAGGTACGTCTTCCGGCGACACGGCCACAGCATACGACAACGTGCGCCTCTTCTCGTCCGAAGAACTGGTCACCAACGGCGAGTTCGAGGAGGGGTCCTTCAGCGTTTCGGAGACCTGGGGTGCCTACGCCTATTTCGCGAACTACAGCAATCCTGGCTGGGAGGTCAATAAGACCGACTGTGTCGGGTTGGGTTGTCCTTTTGGCACTTGGATGGCTGCGGGGCTTGAAGTTGGCAAGTACGCGATGTTCATTCAAACCAATCCCAAAGGTGTGGCCAGTGGCGACGTGGCGGCATGGCAGGACGTAGCCGTATCGGCGCCGGGCACATATCGGGTGGCGTTGAATTATGTGGCCCGTGGCGGACAATACACTGGCCAGACCATAACAATCTCTTTCGGACCGGTTGAGAACGGCGAGATCGTCCACGACCTCATTGCCGACCAGTTCACGACCACAACTTCGGATGTCCTCACGCCATACGAAAAGTATATCACGGTTGAGACGGTGGGAACATACAGGATACAGTTTACCGCCCTTGAGGAAACTCTTGAGGGAACTAAAGACTGCGCGACGGCCATTGACTGCGTGAGCATCCGTCGCCAGACGGAGTACTGCTTCTGGACGGGCGGCGGCGACGGCGAGACCATCAGCGATCCCGCCAACTGGGGCCGCGCCGTGCTTTCGCCCGTTGACGACCTTTGCTTCACGAACGATACGGCGCTCGCGCTTTCGATGCCCGCGGACTTCACCGCGAGTTCCCTGAACTTCTTCGGAACCGGCGCGGTAACGGTCAACGGGGTTGCGCCCGGCGGCGACGCCACGACCGCGAAGACGCTCACGATCGGCAAGATCGTCTCGACCTCCGCGGCGGCTAACACCTTCAACTGCCCCGTTGCGTTCACCACGGACTACAACGTCAACTCGGCGGGTCCCGCCGAATTCCCCCGCGGCGTGACAGCGGCTGGCTGGGGCACGGTGGACGGCGCCGGCGGTCTCCGGCTGAGCGGCCCCACCTTCACCTTCACGGCGGACACCGTGACCATCACCGGCGACGCCACCCTCGCTGCGGGCGGTACGCTCTACGCCAAGACCCTCACGGGCGCGAGCGGCCAGACGCTGACTCTCGAATCGGGCACCCGGGTGGAACTCACCGGCGATCTCATCGTTGGTGAGGGCGCGAACGGTAAACTCTACATCGCGATGGCGGACGACGCCGAACTCGCCGTGGGCGGTACGGTTCATGCCTGGTACGACAAGTTCACCGCTACGCGCAGAACCGGAACCGTCTGGGCGGATGCGATTACGCTCGATGTCCGCAACAACAACCTGGGTTTCTACGCTGGACGCCTCAACCTCGGTTCCGGTGGCATCTCCTTCATCGGCGCGACCGGCGCCGTGAATATGGACATCGGTAGCGGCGGAGCGTTCGGAACGTATCTCTTTGGTGCGTACGGCGATTGGACCTGGGCGGACGGCGGGAAGGGGGTCACCTTCTACGCCAACGATGTGAAGTTCGACACGCTCGACTGCGTTGACGGCGAGACGGCGCGCACCATCACCATTGAGAAATCCTTCAACAATACGGCTGCGAAGCTCTATAAGATCAACCCCGGCACGCTCGTTCTGGCGGCGAGCCAGTATTTCACTGGCGGCACGTTCCTCGAAGGCGGCAAGATCGTGGTATCGGCGGCGAACGGTTCCGGAACCGGTCCGGCGACGATGGCGGCCGGCACAACGCTGGAAGTCGCGGAAGGCGGCGTACTGGGCAACTCCGCCGTTACGGTCCCGGCAGGCGCGACGCTGGCGTTCGCGGACGGTTCGGGGCTTGCCGGCGCACTCACGGCGATCGGTCCGGTCACGATGGCGGGCGACGTGACGTTCAGCGGCGCCGCCTCCGTCACGGTGCCGGAGGGCGGCTCGCTCACGATCGCCCCGGGAACGAAGATCACGGTTGCGGATGATGTGCAGGAGAGTACGCTGATCACCGGTCTGGCGTTGACGGCCACCCAGTTGGAAGAGCTTTTTGACACGCCGTATGGCGCGGTCAAGCTGAATGCCAACGGGGATGTCGTCTATTTCAACGCCTTTATGTGGGAATCCGCCCTGGCCGGCGAGGATCTTTACTTCAAGTACGGTGTCGCGGCGGCCGCGAACGTGCTGAACGGGGCGGCCTGCGAGGAGACCGACGTGGTGCGTTACGTTGAAAGCGGCAACGCCTCGCGTGCGGTTTCCGGATCGACGCTCAATTCCGTCCTTACCGACGGCGATGTGCATCTGGTCGGCCGGTACAATGTCACCGACAGCCACTACGAAAAGGTCTATGCGCTCACGAGCGGTACCTTTGTATGGACCTTCCCCGCCGCTGACATCGATGAGATTGCGGTCTTCTCGCGTTGGGGCGACGGCGGGCGTGACGGTGTCGTGATTGACGCGATCTATGTCAAGTACGACGGGGCCGGTGACTGGACGCAGATCATGGTCAGCCCGGTCTCCCTCGGCATGGGCAACAACTCCTCGTCCCAGGGTTCGATCTGCGCCGTCCTGAAGCGCGCGAACGGTTCGCCAATCGCGCAAAACGTCACGGGTCTGAAGGTCGTCTTCCCGGCGGCTCAGGACAACAGCGGCGCCGGATACGCCGAAGTGGTTGCGTACCCCTCCGTGCCGAAGTCGGCGCGCGCCTACACCTGGGTTAACGCCACGGGCAACAAGCTGTTTTCCGATGCCGGCAACTGGACGGATGGCGCGACCGGCGCGGCGGTTGGCGAACCGGGTACTGCGTTCGCCCCGACGGTGTTCGATTCGCTGACGTTCCCGGCATCGGCGTCGGTTGTTGTGGATCAGTCGGCGACCGTTTTCTCCGTGGCTTTGAACGCGGGGGTCGCACTGAACAATCCGGCCGACAATACCAAGAACACTCTCTCGTTCTGCAAGCTTTCGAACGACGGAGCCGGGTTGGCTACCGTTTCCTGCGGCGCGGAATTCTGCGTGAAGTATGACGTGGCTTTGCAAGGACCGGTTGATTTTGCCGGCGGCGCCACCGCCTGGTCGCTCGGCTCCGGCGCGAACGCCTACGAGCATACCTTCAAGGGCGATATCGAGTTCCTGGACGGACTTGGCATTACGACCGCTGAACCTACGTGGACCGTTCCTTCCGGTTCCCGCCTCGCCGCTCCTTCACTCATGAGGAACACGACCGACAATGTGAACGGCGAACCCGCGTTCCGCATCGAGGCGGGCGCGTATGCCCACTTCGGTTCGGTCACCGCCGGACGTGATAATATGTACTTGTCGGTGCTGGGCGAGATCGAGGTGGACGGACTCTACACGGTGCGCAGTTGCGTGCGTGGTGAGGAGCATTTCGCGGGCGACTTCGGTTATGTCGGCGATGTGAATGCGGCCGGTGGAACGATTCGGGCGGGCGGTCTCAAACGGCTTGATTTCAACACTAACGCCAGTTATCCCGATGACTACTCGTACATTTATCCCGCCAACCTCTACATCGGGGAACTGGGAATCAGTCAGGATACGGCGGAGCGCGGGATCGTGATGAAGGGGAGTGCAAAGAGCGTTTACGCCATGGCGAACTTCGCCATCTGCGGTCCGGATGCTTCAAGCGGTCTCCTCGCCCTCGAAACGGATACCACATTCGACACGCAGGGGTACACGGTGACGTGGACCTCCGGTATCTCCGGCGCGCGCGTCCTCACGAAGAACGGCGAGGGCACGCTGGCGATGAGTCCGTGTACAAGCTCCTTTACCGGAACCGTCGCAGTGAACGGAGGCGTGCTGGCGCTTTCAAACGATGTCTTAAAGGATGTTCCGGTTACGCTTGCGGAGGGTACCACGGTTGCCGTCGACGCAAACCGCACAGCTCCTGCGGCGGGAACGCTTACGGCGTCCGGCACGGCGACGGTGGCGGTGTCCGGCGATATGTCCGAGGCAAAGATTGGCGACAGCATCCCGTTGTTTGCGAATTGTACGGCGGAGACCTTCGCTAAACTGAAGATTGACGCTTCGGGCTTGCAGTCTTTGTCGCTTCGGCTCGGGGCGATCCTGAAGCATAATACCGACGGGTCGGTTTCCCTGTTCATTGTCGAACGCGGACTCTTGATCTACCTCAAGTAATCCCGAGAGCGCAAAGGCGTGCTCAATGCAATGAATTGCTTGGTTGCGGCGGCGGTCATGGCGACCGCCGCCGCATTTGCTGGTACGGTGTTCAATTCAAACTGGTCTGTGCGCGGGAAGCGCGTGATCAACATCAGGCGGCGGAGAGGAATCTCCGGTCAAATAGCCTGAAGTCGTACCGGGAAAGGTTCTCGCCTCCAAGATGTCTGCGAACCTAGCTGGCTGAACATGCTGCCGGGAAGTATACGGATGGCATTCCACTATATGCGATCGGGAAAGCGATACGAAAATTGTAAAAAGAAAGGAAGGATCCATGTCAACAGGAAAAGCATACTACAGGAATGTGTTTTCTGAGAAGGCGGAGGTTTTCGTCCTGACCGCCTTCGTGTTAGCGGCTGTAACGTTTGGGGCAGAGGCAAAGTCGTGCCGTCTCGTGTTCTCCGGCTACGAGGGTAAGGAGACATTGAAGGACTTCCCCGCGCTCGTGAAGATTCCGGACGGTTTGACAGGGTTCGACTATGCCGAAGCAACGGCGGACGGGAGCGACATTACGTTCTTTAGCACGGATGGAACGCGCCTTGCGCACGAAATCGACACATGGGATCCCGACGGGACGTCTTACGTGTGGGTACGCGTACCCGAATTGACTAAGGCAACGGCGATTACGGCCAAGTGGGGCGAGTCCCGTGCGAAGACGTCCATGTTTTCGCCACGTAACGTCTGGGACGACGACTATCTTGCCGTGTGGCATTTCTCGAAGTTCAGGAAGGGCGTTACGCTCGACTCCAAAAACGGTCTCGCCGCCGAACTTCGCGGCAAGGACGTGCGTAAGTTCATTCACGCAGACGGGCTTGTGGGGAAGTCCTACTTCTCGTCCTCGCAGACAACTACTTCGGGGCCGTACCTTCAAGTGGCGAAGGATGACCGCTGGACCGCCTACGGCAAGACGGGAAAGCTCACGGTATCGTTCCTTATGAACAGTACCATTCCCCGTGACAAGAGCGATTGGGGCCGCATCATCTCCACCAAGCCGTTCAAGGGACATCCCAGGGGATTCGAAGTCGTTGCGGAAGGGGGCAGCGCTCTCTGGCTGTGCGGGCAATTCAAGACAAACCTTGAGTACAACGTCTCCGCGAATTACGGCAATGACCTTTATTCGTTCCGCGACGGCTGGGCGCACGTGACGGTCGTCTATGACGGCGCGGAGCGGGAGGCATCAATTTACTACAACGGCCGCCTCGGCTCGCGCGAGCGCAACCCCGCGTTCGCGCCGACGGTCTCGGACTGGCCGCTCGCGATCGGGCATTACGGCGATGCGCTCCGTCTTGAGCCGCAGGGGCACGAGTGCTTCTTCTGCGGCTACATCGACGAAGTGCGCCTCTCGAAGGCCGCGCTTTCGCCGGACCGCATTCGTGCCGACTATCTCACTCTCACACGCCCCACGCAGTTCGCCGTGGCGGAGGGCGGCAAGGCGAAGCGGATCCTCGCGCGCCGGCTTGCCGAGGGCGACACGCCGCCGGAAGTCCCTGATGTCGGCTCATGGCGCGGCGCAAACGTTGTTTCGATGTTCCTCGCGCCGTGGAGCTACGCCGACCCGTTCATTCACACGCTGTCCGTAGAGGAAGATGAGTTCGCGCTCCTTGAGAAGTGCGGACTCAACTTCGCTCGCCTCCCTATCGACTACCGCTTTGTCCTTTCGCCCGACGACTGGGAGCATTGGCTTGAGGACGGTCTCGCCAAGATCGATGCCGCCGTCGAGTACGGGCGCAGGCACCATATCCACGTGATGCTTTGCCTCTACCGCGCGCCGGGATTCAGCGTCTACCATCTTGAAGCCTTCAAGCGGCCGATGACGCTGAACGCCGATCCCCGGGCGTTGGTCGCGTTCAAGCGCATCTGGCGCGAGTTCGCCCGCCGCTACAAGGGCATCCCCAACTCCGAGCTGTCGTTCAACCCCGTGAACGAACCGATCCAGTTCTCGACCGAGCAGTACGTCAAGGTGTTCGGCGAGACGATCGACGAAATCCGCAAGGAGGATCCCAACCGTCTCGTGATGCTGGACGGCAACGGATGCGGGAGGGTTCCGGTGGCGCATTTCTTCAGCGTGCCATTCACGGGGCAGTGCTTCCGGGGATACGAGCCGGGCGGTTTCACCCATTACGGCGTGCGCGGCCATTTCGCCGCCGTCAAACCATACTGGCCCAAAGACGGTAACGACAAGGCGATGCAGTGGGTGCCGCAGGGCCAGGCGAAGAACAACGCCGCGCTGGACTGCATTCCAAAGGGCTATCCGGTTATGATCGGAGAGTTCGGCTGCTTTGCAGAGACTGACCATGAATCGACGTTAAAGTTCATGGAGAACTACTTTAACAGCTGGCGCGAACGCGGCTACGGCTGGGCAATCTGGGACTACGACAGCCCGTTCGGGTTCGTTGATTCCGGCCGCCCCGACGCGGAATACATCGAGGTCATGGGCCGCAAAGTAGATAAGAAGATGCTTGAACTACTGCGCCGGAAGTAAGATTCGCGGCCTCAAACCGGTTAATGGTGGACCGGTTTGAGGCTTGCAGAGCGCCTGATACCAGACTCTTTAGATAACCTAGGCCATCTAGGTGGCTTGGGAATCCCAGATAGTCTGATGGCATACGTCAGGGACCAAGACATCCCTTTGCCCGCTTTGCAGCCAATCATAAAAATCCTATTGGGAAGATTAGGTTAAAATCGGCAGGAATGCTGATGTTTTCGCTTTCTTTTTCCCTGCCGATTTTGCTATAATATTCGCATCAAGAGAGGGTTTCTAGCTATGTCAGAAGCGGAAGAGAATTTGGAGCAGGAGAATCTTCGCAAACAGGCCGGTGCGCAGGAGTACACGGCGGCGAACATTACGGTTTTGGAGGGTATGGAGGCGGTCCGCAAACGCCCGGCCATGTATATCGGCGACACCGGGGAACGCGGCTACCACCATTTGGTTTACGAGGTGGTGGACAACTCTATCGACGAGGCGCTGGCCGGTTTTTGCAACAACATCGAGGTGACGGTTAACCCCGACGGTTCGGTGTCGGTCACCGACGATGGGCGCGGGATCCCGGTGGAGATGCATCCGCAGGAGCATCGCCCGATGGTGGAGGTGGTGCTGACGATTTTGCACGCGGGCGGAAAGTTTGACGATTCCAACTACAAAGTGTCCGGCGGTCTGCACGGTGTCGGCGTGTCGTGCGTTAACGCGCTTTCCGAGTGGCTGGTGGTGGAGGTCAAGCGCAACGGAAAGCTGTACCGGCAGCGTTTTTCCCGCGGCCACAAGACCAGCGAGCTGGAGGTGGTGGGGGAAGCCTCCGGCACCGGGACCAAGGTCACCTTCTTCCCCGACCATACGATATTCCAGTGCCGCGCCTTCAAGTCCGAAATTCTGATGAACCGGCTGCGCGAGCTGGCGTTCCTCAACCGCGGCGTGACCATCCACTTCAAAGACGTCGAAGGCGAGAACCAGCTGGAGGAGACTTTCCATTACGAGGGCGGTATCGACGAGTTCGTTAAATTTCTCAACACCAACAAGAAACCGCTGCATGACACGGTGATCCATCTGGAGGGTTCCCGCGGGTTGATTCAGGCCGAGGTGGCGATGCAGTACACCGAAGCTTACACGATCACCGAATCCTCTTACTGCAACAACATCAACACCATTGAGGGCGGTACCCACCTTTCCGGTTTCCGTAGCGCGTTGACGCGGGCGGTGAACAAGTACGCCGAGGACAACAAGTTGCGTAAAAACACCGACCCCGAACTGCGGGGTGAGGACATGCGCGAGGGTCTCACGGTGGTGGTGTCGGTCAAGATCCCGCAGCCGCAGTTCGAGGGTCAGACCAAGACCAAGCTGGGCAACAGCGAGGCCGAGAGCGTGGTTTCCGGCATTGTTTACGACCAGCTCACCACCTTCTTCGAGGAAAACCCCAAAGTGGCGCGGGTCATTATCGAGAAGACCATTCTCGCGGCCCGGGCGCGTGACGCGGCCCGCAAGGCGCGCGAGGCTACCCGTCGCAAGGGGGCGCTGGATTCGCTGTCGCTCCCGGGCAAGCTGGCCGACTGCTCCGAGCGCGACCCGGAAAAGTGCGAACTTTACATCGTCGAGGGTGACTCCGCAGGCGGCTCCGCCAAGCAGGGGCGCAACCGCAAGACCCAGGCGATTCTGCCGTTGCGCGGCAAAGTGCTGAACGTGGAAAAGGCCCGGATTGACCGCATTTTGAGCAATTTGGAAATCCGGATGCTGATTACCGCGATCGGGGCCGGGTTCGGCACGGACGAGTTTGACATCGCGAAGGTGCGTTACCACAAAATCATCATTATGACCGATGCCGATGTGGACGGCGCCCACATCCGCACCCTGCTGCTGACCTTCTTTTACCGCCAGATGCCGAAACTGTTGGAAAACGGTTATGTTTACTTGGCCCAGCCCCCGTTGTACAAGATCACCCGCAAAAAACGCGAGGAGTATATCGAGAGCGATGCCGCTCTTACCAGCAAGCTGTTACTGCTGGGGGCGGATGACATGCTGGTCAGCCGTAATGACGGCAGCGAGTTGACCGGGGATGCTTTGCGGCAGTTGCTGACCCTGCTGGTGGAGATTGAGGAAACGTTGCTGACCTTTACCCGCCGCGGCATCAATCCGGTGGAGAGTGTGCTTCGCCAGCGCAAGCCGGACAGCAACGAGTTCCCGCGTTACATCACCATCACCCGCGACAGCGAGCACGAATTCTTCAATTACGCATACAACGAAGAAGAACTGGCGAAACAGCGGGTCGATGCCGAGGCAAAGCTGGGATACCAGATCGATATGCCTTCAACCCAGGTGCAGACCCACCACGCCACGCAGCAGATGCCGTTCCGCTGGATGGAGCTGTACCACACCGGGCTGCTGCGGAAGGAGTTCGATTCCTTGTCCACCTTCGGTTTCGGAGTGGAGGACTATATCGGGCGCGACACCCCGGTGGCGCGGATCGCCGAGGACGCCGAATCGCGTCCGGTCAAAAACCTGCCGGAGCTGTTAGATGTGGTGCGCGAACGCGGCCGCAAGGGTTTGACCATCCAGCGGTTCAAAGGTTTGGGCGAAATGAACGACGACGAGTTGTACAACACGACGATGGATCCCGCGAACCGCCGTTTGCTCCGGGTGAAAATGGAGGACGCGATCCGTGCCGACGCGATGTTCACGCTGTTGATGGGTGACGATGTCGAACCGCGCCGCAAGTTCATCGAGGATAACGCGCTCAACGTTCGCACACTCGACATTTAAGGCAAAACGATGCTTTCGCACCTGACAGTTCGCAATTTGGCGATTGTGGAAGCGGTCTCGGTGGATTTCGGCCCGGGGCTGAACATCATCACCGGCGAGACCGGCGCGGGCAAGTCCGTGCTGATGGGTGCTTTGCATTTGGTGCTGGGCGGGCGTTCCGATAAGTCCGCCATCCGCGAGAGCGCGTCCGAGGCGTCGGTCGAGGCAGCCTTTACTTTGGAAGACACCGCGGCGGTTGACGCTGTGCTGGCCGACGCCGGGTTGCCGCCGTGCGAGGACCGGCAGCTGTTGGTGCGCCGCACCGTTAACCAGTCCGGTGCGGGTCGGTGCTGGATTAATGACACCCCATCAACGGTGCAGTTGCTGCGCCGTCTCGGCACGCTGCTGGTGGATATCCACGGCCCTTACGACAACCAGACGCTGCTTCAGGAAGATTGTCAGCGCCGGTTGCTCGACTCTTACGGCGGATGCGCCGCAAAACTGGAGAAATATCGTTCCGTATGGGAGACTTTGCGCGGTTTGCGGGAACGGCTGGCGGCGTTGCAGGGCGATTCCGCCGATGTTGCCGCCGAGATTGACCGGTTGCAGTTCTCCGTGTACGAGATTTCCGAGGCTAACCTGACCGATGCCGACGGCGAGGATTTGGTGGAACGCCACGCCCAGGCGGCAAACGCCGAGGAAATCCTAGGCTTGGGCGGCGAGATTTTGCGTTCGCTGATGGATGACGGCGGGTCTGTTTTTGACCGGCTGGTCACCGTGCAGAACCAGCTCGCCGAGCTGGCGCGGATAATGCCGGCGGCGGGGGAGTGGCGTTCGGAAGCCCAGTCCGCCGCAGTTCAGGTTCAGGAGTTGGCCGGGGCGATCAACGAGCGGCTGTCGCAATTGGAGATAGAGCCGGACGCATTGGCGGAGCTCGACGCCCGTCTGTCGCTGGTCCAGCGGCTGAAGCGCAAATACGGGGCCGGCGTTCCCGAGATATTGGCCCGGTTGGAGCGCGACCGGAGCCGACTGGCCGACCTTTCGTCCCGTACCGAGCAAATCGACAAGTTGCAGCGCGAAATCGAATCCGCCAATAAAGAGTTGCTGGAGTGCGGCGCGGATCTGACCAAACTCCGGATAAAAGAGGCGGCGAGGTTGTCGCGCTCCATTACCGCCGAGTTGCGCGATCTGGGGTTCTTGAAATCCGGGTTCGACATCGCAGTCAACCCCGCGCCGCCGTCGGAACACGGTTGCGACGCGGTGCAGTTCGGATTCGCGCCCAATCCTGGCGAACCGATGCGCCCGTTGAAATCCATCGCCTCCAGCGGCGAGATCGCCCGGATTTCGCTAGCGGTCAAGGCGGTGCTTTCTACGCACGACAGCATCCCAGTGCTGGTTTTCGACGAGATCGACGCCAACATCGGCGGTGAGGTCGGTTCTGTGGTGGGGCAAAAAATGCGCAGGGTGGCGGAGCGGCACCAGGTTTTGTCGATTACGCACCTGCCGCAGTCGGCGGTTTACGGCGACATCCACTTCCGGGTGGAGAAAAAGGTTGACGGCGGGCGGACTCGCACCGGGATAAGGCGGCTTTCGGAGAGCGAGCGGGTGGACGAGATATCCAGAATGTTGGGCGGCAAGGGGTTGACCAGCGTGGTGGAGACCCATGCGCGGGAACTTTTGGACGGGGCGCGCCGGTCTCGGGGTTAACTAGTTGCCTTATCCGCCAAAATCTCGGTTGACAGTTTGGTAAAAAAAAGGTATGTTATTGTCTCTTTTGGAGGTGTTCTAGTGAATGTTGAACTGATTGAGAAGGCAAAAACGCAGATCACAAGCATTCCGGTGCTGGTTAACGTGGTTTCCCGTCGTGTCCGCCAGCTTAATAAAGGTGAACGGCCGTTGGTGAAGCCGTTGTCGTTGAACGAGGATAAAGAAGACATCGCGTTGCGTGAGATCGCCGAAGGCAAATTGCTGGCGCAGATCGACTTCGACGAGGTCTTTAAGACCGAGGAGGCCCATTCTCGCTGGTCGTGATTAAGCGGCTTGTGGAGGCTGGTTTATGGCTTCGGGCGCAAAAAGCAAGGCGAAGGACGGTGTCCTGACGGTAAACCGGCGCGCGTTGCACGATTATATCGTTGAAGAACGGTTTGAGGCCGGTATCGAGCTGCTCGGCACCGAGGTTAAGGTGGTCCGCAACGGCGAGGCCGGATTGACCGGATCCTACGCCGAGGTTAAGGGTGGGCAGCTTTACCTGAATCAGGTGCGCATACCGCCCTATGCGTTCGGAAACCGTTTCAACCACGAGTCGTTGCGTACCCGGCGGCTGCTGATGCACAAGCGCGAAATCTTGAAACTGCAGGCCTACTCGGAGCAAAAGGGGATGACGCTCATCCCGCTCCGGTTGTACCTTACGCCGAAAGGGCGCGTTAAGGTGGAGCTGGGGGTTTGCCGCGGTAAATCGCAGGTGGACAAGCGCGAGACCATTCGGCGGCGGGATGCGGATTTGGAAGCCCGCCGCGCCATGCGGGCAAGGTGAGTTAACGCCATCGCTGATGGTATAGAAGTAAGGAGACGTTATGAATCTGGCATTTATTCAGAATATCGGGCCGACCCAGTTGTTGCTGGTTCTGATTATCATCCTGGTGTTGTTCGGCGGAAAGAAGCTGCCGGATCTCGCCCGTTCTTTGGGCCGTTCGCTGGGCGAGTTCAAGAAGGGCAAGGAAGAGGGCGAGAAAATCGCCAACAGCGAGGTCAAGGAAATTGTCGATAGCATCAATGCGGATGATGTCGCCAAGGTCGAAGCCCCCAAGGCAGAAGAAAAGACGGACGCGTAGTGCCCGATGCGCGTCCTGCTGGTAACTCCGCCCGCAGTTCAGGTTAACACGCCGTATCCGGCGATGCCGGTGTTGTGCGGATTTCTCAAAGAGCGCGGGGCGGAGGTCTCGCAAGTAGATTTTTCCCTGGCGGTAGCGTTGGAAATGTTTTCTGCCGCCGGGGTTTCTTGTGCCGTGGCGGCGGCTAAAAAACAACGCCCGCGTTCCGCCTGCGCAAAATTTTTGCTGGCCAATTCGGAAAGTTACCTTACCCACATTAAGCCGGTGGTGGCGTTTCTCCAGGGACGTTCCCCGGAGTTTGCTTGGAGTTACTGCCGGCGCGGCGTGCTTCCGGAAGGCCCGCATTTCCGCCAGTTGGACGATGGCGGCGATGAAAATTCGCTTTCCGATGATTTCGGCGGTAGCGGAATCTGCGACAAGGCTAAACTGCTTTGCTCGCTTTTTCTGGACGACCTTTCGATGATTTTCCGGGAGACGGTCGACCCCGGTTTCGGATTGGCCCGTTACGCGGAGCATCTGGCGGTTGCCGCCCCCCGGTTTGACCCCATTCTGGCCCGGTTGGAGTCGGATACCCCGACTTATGTGGACCGACTGGTGGACAGCTTGACCGCCAAAGCGCTGGAGGAGCGTAAACCCGACGTGGTCGGCATCACGATTCCTTTCCCCGGAACGGTTTACGGCGCTTTCCGGGTTGCTGCGGCGGTACGGCGGCTGTCCCCGAATGTCAAGATCGCGATCGGGGGCGGTTACGTTAACACCGAGTTGCTGCATCTAACCGATGCGAGGGTATTCCGGTTTGTTGATTACGTTTGTTATGGCGAGGGTTTCGATCCGTGGCTCGGAATTATCGGGCAGGGACCGCTGGTGAGAACCAGGACGATAGCGGATTTTAAGGACGGTTTTCCGCCGCCCGCTTCCACCGGGCACGCTTGCGGCGGGCAGTACCGCGTCCCGGTTTCGAATTACGACGATTTGGATTTCGGCAAGTATTTGTCATTGGTCGAAAGTCCCAACCCTGGCATGCGGTTGTGGTCGGACGGCCATTGGATTAAGGTTCAGCTGGCCAACGGTTGCTATTGGCATCGATGCGCGTTTTGCGATGTTTCGCTGGATTACATCGGGCGCTACTCCCCGGCGCAGGCCAAACAGGCGGTGGACGCGATGCTGGCCATGCGTGACGCCACCGGAATCTCGGCGTTTCACTTCACCGACGAGGCGCTCGCCCCGGCTTTGCTGCGCGCGGTTTCGCGGGAGCTGCTGGAACGCCGGGAACGGTTGGTTTGGTGGGGTAACATCCGGCTCGACACCGCGTTTACGGCGGAATTGTGCGCGTTGATGGCTGAGGCGGGATGCGTCGGAATCTCCGCCGGTCTGGAGTGCGCCAACGACCGGCTGCTCAAGCTGATGAACAAGGGAATAACCTGCGCCAGCGCAAGAACGGTGTGCTCCAATCTGGTCGATGCCGGATTGCTGGTGCATCTGTATTTGATGTACGGTTTCCCCACCGAGACCAAACAAGAGACGTTGGGCGCTCTGACCACGGTGCGCGATCTGTTTCGCGACGGTTTGGTCCATTCTGCGTTTTGGCACCGTTTCGCGCTTACCGTGCACAGCCCGATTGCGCGGCAGCCGGAACTTTTCGGCATCCAGCCCGATTTCCCCGATTTGTCGGAACGGCGTTTCGCGCTTAATGAGATTTCCTATCGGGAACCCAAAGCCCCCGACCACGCTTCATTGGGCGAAGGTCTCGCGCTGGCGGTGTACAACTATATGCAGGGCAGGGGGTTAGACCTGCCCGCATCGTTCTGGTTCCGCAAATAATAGCTACCGCCAACGCATCGAAGCCGGTGAAAAACGCGGATGCGCCTAAGGAAAGTTTGCCATTGACACCGAAGCCCGTATTTTTTTATACTACATACTGTGGTTCTAATTATACCCTTGGGGTACGGTTTGGCCGTTCCCCAAGGGGACGATTTGCGGCTCTAAACTCTATGATGGCGATGAGTGTGGAAAGGCATATCAGGCTATAATAAAGGATGCGATGTTTATTATGGACGAGATTGGTTTTAAACCTGGCGATGACAGAAATCTTGTGGAATTGTTATTGGCGAACGATCATTCTGCATGGGAATTTGTCATTTTGACGGTAGCTATGCGCTTGACGAGAGAACGGAAATATACCGGGATGATTTCTCGCACCAGTTACGAACCGTATGATGTTGTCAACACGTTGTATCAGCAGTTATCAAAAGACAATTTTGCTCGGCTCCGGAATTTTGCCTTCAAAGGAAGCTTTGACGGTTGGTTGCGCACGGAGTTCCTTCGTGCCGTCGAAATCGTGACCGGTATCACGGGCGCGAAGGACAGAATGCAAAAGGCGGACCGTGAAATCCCAACTGATCCAACAGACCCCTTTTCTGCAATTGGGAAAAGCGAATCTCATGCAATTGATATCGAGATAGCGGACAAGAAAATGGACGAGAGGGAAAATTTCGTGGAATTTTGGCGGCAAGACCCCGAAAGCGCATACGCCTTGCTCATGAAGGACGAGCTAAAATTGCCGTCAAAAGTGATAGGCATGTTTCTGGGGAGACCGTTCAATACAGTCGATCAAAAGGTCAAACGGGCGAGAGATTGCTTGAAGAAAATGGCATTCAGATAATTTTTTGCGGGGCGGTGTCATTTTTCCGATTTTGAAACATCCTTACGAAATGTAAGGAGTTTTTTATGAAACCAAAAATCGATCGGAATGTTGGAAATAATGGTACCGGAAAGACCTGTCCAGAACAAGAAACATTGCGGTTTTTTGTGGAGAGGATACTTGATCCGGTAGGAATGGTTGCCGTGGCGCAACATTTGAAGATATGTGCCAGTTGCCGGGAAGAGGCAAAAGACCATGCGATGTGGATTGCGGCAGGACTTGAGATTGATGTTGCCGATGCTACGGAAGAAGAACGGGCGCTGGTGTGTAACATATTGCGTCGGGACTCGTCCGTTGCCATCGCCGACCTGTGGCGCGATATTCTGGAAAAGATTAGTCCGTCCCATGAATACTTGGCTGCAGCTGACGGTCAAACTGCGGATCAGTTACAGCAGACGAATGCCGATTTGTCCGGTTTTTTCCATTTTGCCTCCAAGGGTGGTTCTGGACACAAGAACGCATGGTATGCACGGCTAGCTATTCCTGCCGTCGTAACAGATATGACACTCCTTCGCTTTCAAATCTATGACTTTCAAGATTCAAACCGAAGTCCAATTGAATCCGGGGTCCTGAATTTTTGCGGCATAGATCTAAAAGTTCAGGATGGCTACGCCACCATTTCGCTGAAAACCTTCCGGGAAAATGTCGGCGTGGCTTTGATCGCGTTGCGCCGCGAGGGGGGCGAGACCGTGCCGGGCGAACCAATCAGGGTGTTTGAAATGGGAATATAATCGAACAGATGGACTATGCGTTAACTTCAGATTCGTTGATAACCTTCGGGCGGAAATCGGTTCGGCAAAATATTGCTTTTACTACTTGGGCTGCCCTCATTGATGCCGTTGGACCACAATTAATCCCGTTTGTTGTGAAAACAGAACGCTTCGCTGACGTTCCTTTTCAAGAATTGGGCCTGGCACCGGTAAAGATTTCGGAACTTATTCCGCAACCCGGAGAAATGTGGATCCTTTTTTGTTTCAGGGATGCGTTCAGGGAGAAACTGGGGGCGGAATCGGCCTTACGCACGGACGGATTTCCACTGGTACTGGAGTGGCGAAAAGGTGAACCCGACAGTCTTCTCCTTGCCCCGACATTTCACATACTGGCAGACCTTGTGCGGCGGCAGCTTGGCGTTAAAGAATGGGGACTCTGGCCGGCGTTCAGGAGATATGGCGACAAGGTTGCTTTTATCGACGATTCTCTTTTCGGTACCGTCCATGACAGCATGTCGTCGATCGCTTCTGCGTATGGGGCGTTGCTGGCAGGACTGTCTTGCGCCATTTCCGGGAGACATCCTCCCGTGTGGCCGTTTCCCACGTTGCAATGGGACATTGTCTTGGGACGAACGTCCGGTGTTGCCGGTCTCGCGGAAAAGTTGTCCGTGGCTGCAGATTGTTCGGCCACGGTCGTCACGGTCGCGGGAGAACAACGGAGGCAGGCCAAAAAGGTGCTTCTCGAACTGCAGGCCTCTGCGGACGGCGCGCGCTACCGGGACATCACGATCGAGTCCGTGCGGAATTCGTCTTCGCCGGAAAAACTTGCCGAGCGGATCTGTGAAATCGCGACAAGGCGGAAGCGAGTTTTGCGTTTGGTCGTTTCTTTGATGCTATGCCTTGTTGCACTGACTGTGTTGTCCGTGCTCTGCTGGCTGGATTCGAACCGTACCGTAATCGTCCCTTACGCGGATTACGTGGACTCCTACGGTCTCCCGGAAGGGATT
>JAFTCL010000003.1 GCA_017454745.1 Kiritimatiellia bacterium | reverse complement strand
TCAGCTTTTTTGTGGAACCATGCCCGTTGGTGGCAAGAAACGGAGAGACGATTTTGAAAGCGAAGTTATTTTTGGTTTGGTTGCTGGCACTTTGCGCTTGCGTATGGATGGTGCGCCGCGTGGGCTTGCCGGCAAATAACGGTAATGAAACCGCGCGGACGGAGTCCGTCAGTGCCGGAAAAACCGCCGCGTCCCGCCCGGCGGACGGAAAAACCTTCGCCCGCCTTAACCGGCGGAGCGCGGACGGCCGCATCGCGGTCAGTTCCATGGATGAAAAGCGCCTGCCCGCAAAGGCTGAGGTCGCCATGTCCCGCACCGAGGCGGAGGACGCCCGTGCCAAAATCGCGGCCGGTCTCTCGGCCGACCCGTCCTCCGTGCTCGCGATGTACGACATTTCCATCAATTCCGACGGCCAAAAGTGGCAGCCCGCGCCCGGCGCGCCGGTGCGCGTCGCGGTGGAGCTGTCCGAGCCGGTGGCGGTCACGCCCGGCGCCAGGCTGCGCGTCGCCCACCTTGCGGACGACGGCACGGTCGAGACGCTGCCCGAGTCCGACTGCGGCTTCACCCTAAACGCCGCCCGCGACACCGTGAGCGCCTTCTGGTTCGTCGCCGCCAGCTTCTCCGTTTACGCCATCTACGACGAAACCGGCACGACCGTCGAGGTCGGCCGCCGCCTCTACGACTTCTACAGCCTTAACTTCGACCAGTCCGACCCGGACACGTACAACACCTACGTCCCCCGCTACTTCACCACCCGCGAGGGCAACAAGACCTTCCGGCAGATCGTGAAGAGCGGCGAATACCTCGTCCGACCGGAGGTGCTGCCCTCCCCGCTGGGCCGCACCTTCATCGGCTGGTTCCTCTACGACCCGAACAAGGCGAACACGACCTACGACGGCGTCGAGTACGACGAGGAAGGCTACGCCAAAACCAAGTTCGACTTCAACAAGCCCGTGGTCTTCGAGACGCCCACCGGCGATTACGGCAAGGAGGAGTTCGTCCTCCGCGCCCGGTTCGCCCGCGAAGGCTACGTCATCTTCCACGAGCAGAAGAACGGCGACAACTGGCCGATCACCGCCGTCCGCCGCACCCCGATGGCGGAGGTCGCCACCAACGCGGCCACCGGGGAGATCACCGTGCAGGGCTCCGTCCGGATCGACGACCTGTACGTCACCTACGACGACCCGCCCAAGGACGGCGAGGATCAGCAGCAGGAGAATGGCACCCCGAAGATGATCTTCCGCGGCTGGTCCACCCAGCCGGTCGATGCCGGCACGGTCACCCCCAGCCTGCTCACCACCAACTATTACGTCTTCACCCGCATCAAGGGCACCCCGGCCGTCGCCCGCCACCTCTACCCGGTGTTCCTGAACATCAACTGGCTCTCCTTCCAGGCGGCGGAGACCGGCTCCGGCGCCATCTACAACCCGCCCCAGCACTTCTACCAGGATCAGGGCACCAACCGGTTCCCCACCTCCGCCCTCAAGGGCTACAGCTTCAGCGGCTGGTGGACGTCCGCCGACGAGCAGACCGGCGTGCAGGTCTCCGACGCCAACGGCAACCTTGTCGTTGAAAACTCCGACCTGCCCACCACCCTTGAGGCCGCCGCCGCCGACGGCGCCTGGGGCGGCTACATCAGCGGCGGCCAGCTGATGCTCGCCAAGAACGTCGAGCTGTTCGGCCGGTGGACGGCGGTTCCGACCGACTACACCGTGGTGATCTGGCGGCAAAAGTCCACCGACGCCGCCAACCTCCCCAACGCCGAAAAGCACTACGACTTCGCGCAGAGCATCCCCCGGAGCGCCGAGACCGGCAGCCAGGTCAGCGTGGGCTCGGAATACATGGGCTACGCCGGCAGCGGCGACTACGTCGGCTTCCACTACAGCCACTGCGACAGCGCCAAGACCGTGGCCGCCGACGGCACCACCGTCCTGAACGTGTACTACGACCGCAACGTCCACACCTACCGGTTCTATAACACTGATTCTTCATCAATCAATACCACTACAAACTACTCGTATTCCTACACCCCGATTGCGGGCAATCTGGCCTACACCACGTACGCTTGCAGCGACACCTACACCACGTACAGTGGCAGTGATACCTATACTACCTATACCTGCGGGTATTCGTATGTTAATTCATACACCTATGAATACAATTATAGCAAAACATTTTCCAGAGGTAATAGTTATAATTCTAACAAATCTGGGAAACAGATAGGCACAAGCGGGTATTATGTGTTAAGTATATCATCGACATCGTGGGGCACAACAACTTACACATACTACATACGTCAAGGTACTAGCGGAAACTGGTACAAGATTCCGGATGATTACGGAAGCGATGTATATAATTATGCTACGTCTATGACCAGTAGTGGGACTGGCAACAGTACTCAATACACCTACAGCGGGAATCAGACCTTTACGCTTGGTGCTGAAAATACCCAAGACAAGACTGAGTCCAAACAGATAGGTACAAGCGGGTGGTATGTGTCATATAGGAAATCGACATCGTGGGTCACAACAACTTACACATACTACATACGTCAAGGTACTAGCGGAAACTGGTACCAGATTAGTTCTAGTAATGGTTCGGATATCTACAATAATGCGACCGATATTGTAGTTACCCAGAATACCACCACCGGTAGCTTTACCCTTGGGGCTTCGCCGGACTCCGCTACTATAACCGTTCTTGAGGCAAACAACAAGAGCGTCGTAGGTGGGTATAAAGTCGCGGTACGCGACAATACCTACTATATCAGACTTGCTGATGGCACATGGCGTCAGATCGCGTCGAACGGAAGCGCGGTGTACAACAATGCGACGAGCATTACCATTACCCCGAACGCCAACAACAGCCAGAACTTTTCACTGGGGGCGGTGGCGAGTGCGACCGACGCTGCCGCGCTGGAGGCTTCGGCTTGGAAGAAGACGGTAGGCGACTATGCGGTGTCCTATACCGGCACCAGCCGGGTCTATTACATCAAGCTTGCGGACGGCACGTGGCGGCAGATCTCGACGAACGGAAGCACGGTGTACCATGACGCGACGGCGATTACCGTTACCCCGAACGCAAACAACAGCCAGTCCTTTACGCTGGGCGCCATTGCGGACGCGGCTGACGCGGCGGCGCTGGAGGCTTCGGCTTGGAGGAAGACGGTAGGCGACTATGCGGTGTCCTATACCGGCACCGGCACCAGCCTAGTTTATTACATCAAGCTTGCGGACGGCACGTGGCGGCAGATCTCGACGAACGGAAGCACGGTGTATTATGACGCGACGGCGATTACCGTTACCCCGAGCGCAAACAACAGCCCGTCCTTTACGCTGGGGGCGAAAGCGTCGGCCGCGGATGTAGCCACCTTGGAGTCCGCCGACCGGAAGAAGACGGTTGGCGACTATGAGGTGTCCTACACCGGGAGCGGCACCAGCCGGAATTATTATGTGAAAAACGGCGGCGAGTGGCTGCTGATTCCCTCGCAGTACGGGGCCACTGCGTATTACGACGGGACGGAGCTTGAAATCGGGGAGGCCGACCCCGTCACCCAGACCTTCACGGTAGAAACCACTGCTGTAATCAACGCAACTACCATTGGCACTTTGGAGGCCAACAAGCGGAGCGCTGGCGCGTACGATGTTTCCTACAGCGGCTCAACCTATTACATCAAGCTTCTTACCGACGGCACGTGGCACCAGATCACCAACAACGGCGCTGCGTTGTGGAACAACGCCACGGATATCACGGTGACCGTAACCTCCTCCAACCAGACCGAGGTTTTGGCAATCACGGCACTGTATGGGGCAAGTATCAAAGATTATTTCCCGGTGAAAGTGTCGGGGACTCAGCATACATGGAAGGCCACTTCTGCTGCCGGTAAACTTTATCAACAGCGTTTGTTGATTGTCGAATATATGGAAGATCTGGATGCCTACTTCTACATTTCAGATAACGATGGTAAAGGCGGAACCATCTATATGTATGTTGAGGTGGATGAGGACGAGAGCGATGGAACTCGGTTTGGCGACAGTGACAAGTATTATCGCGAGTATTTCTCCTACGGCCACAACTACAATTTCCTCACTTATCTGGAAGACTTCTATCCGCTTGTCGGCTACACAAACGACTGGCGAAATGCTGACTGCAATGGTTCCGGCGCTGCTTTTGTTTTGAATGATGGCATATATCGGTATCCCGGCAGCAGTACGTTCGCAAACGGGAATAATGTAAGCAAGTTCTACTACGACCGGCTTCCGTTCGAGCTGGAAATCCGCGATTCTTATGAAAACACCTTGAAGTCCACCAAGACGGTGCTGTTCAGCCAGAAGATCGCGGAGCCGGAGATTTGGGAGTCGGAACGCAACGGATACTACTTCACCGGCTGGTACGCGGACCAGGCCTGCTCCACCCGCGTGTTCTTCGACGAGGAGGAGTTCAACAACTCCACCCTCGTGAACAAGGTGCTGTACGACCGGATGCCGGCCTACAACCTGCGGGTGTACGCGGGGTGGGGCATCGGGGACTACCTGATCCAGGTTGACCCCAACGGCGGCGAGCTGATGCTCAGCTCCGACCCCAACGTGACGGCGCAATCGACCTGGTTCTGGGAGCCGACGGTCGGCGGCGAGCCGATCCACGAGTACAAGACCGTCACCCGCAGCTTCGTGGAGTCGCTCGACGGCACCTGGTTCTACGCCCTGCAGGACCGCAGCAGCCACGGGTTAACCAACACGGTGTGGGTCAGCGGCGAGCCGCGGGAGCGGAGCGCCTACTACACCCAGGACCAGTCCGACCCGTACATCGTTGACCCCAGCATCCGCTACGCGCCGGCCACCAACGCCTACCGCTACGCGGGCTGGTACGAGGTTACCACCAACGCCGCCGGCCAGGAGGTGGAGGAGCTGTTCGCCTTTGAGCAGCCGCCCCTGCACGACACGTTTATCCGCCTGCACTGGAAGAAGCTCGGCACCTACCACATCCTCTACGACCCGGGCCGGGGCACCATGTCCACCAACGACGAGAACGAGACCACCTTCAAGCTGCTGGAAACCTACGTCTATGCCGACGATGCCGAGGTTATGGTGGTGCGCACCGCTGTCCCGCCCGCCGGCTATGCCTTCGTGGGGTGGACGATCCGCAACGCCGACGGCCGGGTTTACCACCCCGGCGAGACGTTCAACTTCGACTCGCTCTACGCGATCACCTCCCTCGACGCGAACGGCAACAAAATCAAGCAGCTGGTGCTGGACGCGGTGTACAGCCAGGTCAAGACGGTGAGCCTCACGACCGACGCCAACGGCGGCACGATCGACCCGTTGACCGCGGTGACCCTGCCGCTGGCCTACCCGGACGCCCCGACGCTCATCACCAACATAACCGACACCGCCCGCACCGTGTCCGGCATGAGAAACAACGCGTACGGCACCCTCAGCGACGGCACGGGCTACAACTGCACGGTGTACGACGCGGAGGGCAAGGCGTACAGCCTGACGCTGGTGGGCTGGAACACCAAGGCCGACGGCACCGGCCAGCACTTCGCCACGAACATCCTCGTCGGCGTCGATTCGGACGGCACCGATAATGACGACGGCCACAACGTCCTCTACGCCGAGTGGGCGATCGACGTTTACTACGACAAGAACTTCGATGCCGCCGACTGGAGGCACGGCACCTGGGGCGACGGGTTCGTCTTCAACCCGGAAGAGGGACAGTCCCCGGAGTCGGAGACCGCCAAGGGCCTCTACAGCTGCACCACCACCCTGAACGGCTACGCGAAGGAGCCTTCCGTGGTCTTCAACGACACCATCGACCCCGAGACCGGCGACGTCAAGGTCTTCCGCTTCTGGAGCACCGAGCGCTACAAGGAGGAGGGTATGCTGCCGCAGTACGACTTCAACACCCCGGTCACCGGCCCGCTCACGCTCTACGCCTGCTGGTCGGACCTGATCACCGTGCCGTTCCACGCGGTGGACGCCTCGGCGGAGACGCTGGTCGAGCGCCAGGACTGGCTGATTGACGGCAATGACCATTTTACCGTGGGCAACGACACCAACGTCTCCTTCGCTGACCCGCCTTCGGCTTACGTCAACCCCTCCGCCGGCTACCAGTACGCCTTCACCTGCGTGGCGAGCGGGATGAACGACGTTTCCGAGGCCAGCCGGGTCAAGCGGGTGTACTTCAACGCCGCGCCGGACGCCCGCGCGGTTTACGTTGAGTACGAAAACGGCGAAACCGGCCCGATGCCCAGCGGCAAGGAGCTGTACATCGTCTATTTCCAGAACCCCCGGACGCTCCCGATCGAGTACGTGACGGTGAATGACGGGACGGTGTCCAACGTCTCGACCAACCAGACCCCGGCGGCGCCCGGCTATGCGGCGGTCGGGTCTGAAGCTTACGTGATGGCGGCGAACGTGACGCAGCCGTTGAGCTACCCGACGGCCAGCAGCACCTACTTGTACTACGCCTTCTCGGCCGGGGGCACCAACGCGGCCGGACAGGCGCAGCTGAGCGTGATGACCGGCGCCAGCGGCAGCGACAGCGAGCGCCCGGAACTGCTGCGGGTCCGCAACTCCTGGCGCGGGATCGAGTACTCCACCGACGGCGGCGAAAACTGGAGCCGCTACGGGTTCGACACCCGGCTGTACGTGGTTTACTTCACCGCCCAGCCCACCATCATCACCCTCAACGAGCGCACCGTCGGCACCGAGGCCGATATGGCGGCGTTGTTCAAGTACAGCATCGTGGTGACCGAATTCCAGCAGACCCATACGGAGACGCAGCGGCAGACAAGACCGTCCAATAGCAGTACTTGGACTGATTCCGGCGCCCCCACGCTTAGCGACCCGACTTTGGTTAACAATTCGACCAGGACGGTTTCTTCGTCCGACAAATACCTTGCGGATGGCGGTGTGGAGTCGGTTACATTGCTGTATTCATCCAATCCAGGTAACTGGAGCAATCCAGATGGATCATGGAGTCGTTCTTACGACGCCTATGTGAGGAACAACACCCGGACCGTAACCGAGACCATCCAGAGGGTGGTCATCACGCAGGCCGCCACGAACGAATTCGCGACGGTTAACGACACCGGCGACGGCGTGTATGTTTACGAGGCGGAGGCGGAGAGCGCCCCGGATACCAAGCAGGTCACCTACACCAACACCCGCATCTCGCTGCCGGTGGAGCTGCACGTGGCGTTCTCGCAGCGCGGGACGATCGACCACATGGACGCGACCTACCGCAACGACGAGCGCAAGACCCTGACCGTGCCGCTCAGCGCGGACGGGACGTTCGCGGTGACGGAGGAGATGCTGCTGGCGCGGGCGGACGCGGAGTCCGACACCTACCTGGTCAAGGCGGACGCGAATCTGGACGGCTACTGCTTCGTGGGGGTCTTCTACGGCCGCGCCAACGAGACGGACGGCACGGACGAGAACCGGGTGGACATCGAGGGGCGGGTCACCTCAGTGGGGCTGGTCAGGCCGGAGGGCGGCGAGTACTACGCGCTCTGCCTGAACGGCGACCCCACCAAGCCGCTCGGCGATTACGAGCTTTACTACGTCTATTGCGAGCTGCCGGTGGTCCGCTACATGAAAGAGGGCGTCAACGGCGCGCTGACCGTACTGCAGGAGGTCAGGTACGGCGGTCACGAGCTGGCCATGAACGGCGAAACGGTGGTGAAGCAGGGCGAGCTGCTGCCGGTGGGCTCCGATGTGCTGGCAATCACCCCCGGCGGCTCAATCGGGGCCAACATCTTCCGGGTGCCGGTAGTGCTGGACGGCGCCACCGAGGGTTCCCTCAACCACCGGAAGTTCGCCGCCGGGATGAGCGGCGTGTCCAACCTGAACGGCATGGACGGCGAGAGCGACTCGATCTACCTGAAGATCGACGGCGCGGTGCTGAAGTGGAGCCCGGACGGCGACGAGTGGGGCGAGTTCAGCCCCGGCGCGGTGCCGACGGTCTACGCCATCTACAAGGAAAAGGGCTACGACCTGACCATCGTCGAGACCTCGCTGGCGTCGGAGGCGGACAAGGCGAACGACAAGTTCACCGTGACCATCTACTCCGAGAACTTTGACAACGGCGCGGTGTTCGAAGTGAGCGGATACGAGGACGACGACGGCACGGTGGAGGAGTTGCAGGTGAGCGACAAGAAGCTCACGCTGACGGTGAAGAGCGGCTGCAACGTGGTGCTGCACGCCCTGCCCAACGGCGAATTGGAGTACCGGATAACGGAGGCGCTGCCGCTGCGGTACGTGATGCAGAGCGTCACGATCGACGGCTACGCGCCCGCCTCGCAGTACCAGGTGGAGAACGGCACGGCGCTGTTCCTGGAGAAGAGCAAGACGGTGGAGTTCACCAACGCCAAGTACTACAACGTGCAGTTCGTCGAGGAGCGGGTCGCCGGCGAGGACGACAAGGTGCTGACCGTGCTGTCCGAGGACGGCGAGGAGCAGGTGGAATCCCGCGACTACCTCTACGGCACGGCGGTTGATGCCATCGCGACCCCGTCCACCATCCCCGACAAGCCGTGGAACGACGAGCGGACCGCCATCTACCGCTTCAAGGGCTGGGACCCGCAGATCGAGCCGGTCTCCAGCAACGCGGTGTACGCGGCGGCCTACCGCAGCATCGCCATCCCGCAGGCCGAACAGCGCTCCAACGGGGATATGCTCACCGTTAAGCTGGAGAACTTTACGGAA
Organism: Kiritimatiellia bacterium; assembly: GCA_017454745.1. GTDB lineage: Bacteria > Verrucomicrobiota > Kiritimatiellia > RFP12 > UBA1067 > UBA1200. The sequence continues at coordinate 25,365 of JAFTCL010000003.1, read as the reverse complement.
GCCCAGCTGGTGGCCCTGCTGAAGTCGCTGGACGGCGAGAAGCTCGACCTGGAGTCGGCGGGCTACGACGTGGCGGCGGCCAACAAGTGGCTGAACACCGAGGACGCGAACGGCCTCAAGCGCTGGGAGAACATCGTGACCGGCACGGAGTACACCCAGCCGCTGTGGATCGACATGGCGTCCGACGGCTCGCAGATGACGATGCGCATCTGGGACAAGCCCCTTGCGGAGGTCAAGAAGGATCTGGGCTACACCGTGAGGTATGTGCTGGAAAAGACCACCGGCGCCGGCTGGAACCGGATCGCCGGACCGACCGAGGACGCTTTGGCGATCGACACGGCGCGTCCGGGCATGAACGTCACCCTGCTCAAGGAGGACGGCACCACCGCCGGGGCGTCTGGCCTCTACCGCGTCGTGACGCAGATCATCCCCAACCAGAAGACGACCGTCGTCAACGAGATCCCGTCCAAGAACATCGGCGGCATTCTGGAGGTAGCCAGTTCCTACACCAACACCGTGATCGCCTCCCCGTGGGTGGCCCTGGACACGGACAAACAATCGGGAGCCGTTGCCCTCGCCGCCGACCCTGCGGCTGACAACGTGACCATCGCCAAGCTTATGGCAGATGTCAATCTGGCCGCCGGCGACAAGATCTACGCCTATGACACCGCAAACAAGGTGCATTACGGCTGGGAGAAAATCGCCAACCGCGGAAGCGAGACGGATGCGTGGGAGTCGTTTATCTCCGCCGCGCCGGACGGCGTTACGATGGCAGACCCGGTCTCCTCCACGATGTCCCGCGGCGGCGCGTTCTGGCTGGTCCGCCCGACCCCGCTGGCGGCAGACGGTTCCCTAAAACCCGTGTTCGTCTGCGGCCAGCATCTGGCTGGCGACTACACCGTAACGGTGCCGGGCGGTGGTTCCACCGAGCCGGTATGCGTGCTGATCGCCAACCCGACGATGTACGATGTCGATATAAACAGCTTGAAGTTCACCGGCGACATTGGTGAGGAAGATACCATTTGGGTACCTTCCGCTAACCCGAATATTGCCACCACTTATCGTCGGAATATAACAAATGGAACTTGGGAGCAAAAGACGTTCAAGTATCTTGGTAATCGCAAGGTGACTGTCTGGCGGGCGGAAGGTTCGATTCCTGCTGGCACGGGTTTCTGGTACACGCGGCGCACCGCAGGCGATTTGACCTTGACGTGGGACGGTTGGAAAGAGACCGAAGAGACCGCCGATGCCGGTACGGATGGAGAGTAACGGGTTTCAGAGGGCGAAAAAGTGCTAAAGAAAGTCTTGAATCTAAAACTGCCCTTGAGGACGGCCGCAATTGATTGCGGCCAGTTCGGAAACTGCCTCGTTAAGGCTTTTGCGGGCGGAACACAATCCGTTGCGGCCATGTCGAATGGTTTTAAGGGTGTATTGAACGTGGTTATCCTGTTGGCGTTGCTGTTTACGGCTAACGTATCTCATGGTTTTGCCGTGTTGTGGTGGGCAGTCGGTCAGGACGCTACGGTTACTGACGAGAATAACAATACTACTGTTTTTGCAAAAGACTACGCGCCTGGTGGCGAAACTATTGATGCGGCACGGATACGTGTAACAGGAAATGGCGTTAATATGATTCTTCCACTATACGTGAGAGACGGCAATGGTGGTTGGGAAGTTTATGAAGACGGCAAGTACACCGATGAATTTACTAGACCTGAGGGAGACTGGCAGAGTGTAAGTTGGGCTGCCGCTCATGTGGATTTGGGTGGCGACACTTCGCAATACAAGTTCGTTATTGAGTTGGGTAGTGTTGATGACACTTATTCATGGCAAAATACCCTTGCGGTTTCATCACCGGCTTCCTTTTCTGAACTTATGGATCATTATTCATCCGGAAGTGTTGAAGCACAATCGCAATCACAGTGGATGGTAAATGCATTTACAGCTGTGCCGGAGCCGTCGGTTGCCATGTTGTTGCTTTTGGGTGTTGAGTTGCTTGCCTTCCGGCGCGGCAGAAGGAAGTCAGTTATGTAGCGTGAAAGTTGTTGACTTTCGCAGAATCAAAGTGGTAGCATTCTTACTTCTCAATGACGAAGAGGGTTTGGGGCATGAAAAAGCAGATTGTGATAACATTGCAAGCGCAAGAATTCATTTTTGCGCAACCCATTCCCGTAATTGATGAAATAATGCGTACCATTAAGGAGTTAGAGACAAATGGTCGGCTTACTGTGCCGGCAGCGAAGAAAATCTCGGGCGAGGACAACCTCTTTGAGATTCGTGTCAAGGTTTCGGCAAACCAATATAGGGTGTTTTACTGTTATGCGATTGAAAACCGGGTGTATGTGTTGAACGGTTTTGTGAAGATGACGCGTAAGACTCCAGAGCGCGAGATACGCAAGGCGAAGCGAATCATGAAAGGTCTTGGAATATGAAGAAGAATATCGTGGAAGAAGGCGTTGCGAATTGGGAAAGACTGCAGAAGTTTGTGTCTCTCGCCGAGGAGGCCAGTCCTTCTTTAAAGCGCTTTGGCGAAAGGTTCTCCAGGCGTTTGGCGGCCAGTCAGGCCAAGAATTTGGCGCGGATAATGGAAAACCCGGATTCGCGGGAGTACAAAGACTATATCGAGTTTCCGGAACGGTTTTCGTGATGGTTTCTTCCGGGATGTATGTCATGGTTTGAGGGATTTTGGTGAAAGGAATGATGCGAGCTATGAGCAGGAAATTTTTGATGGCGACCGTTCTTGGGGCGGTTGCGCTGGTTTCGGCCGTGCGGGCTGATGATTACGGGGTTTTGGAGTTTTCCACGCCCGGGCCGGATTGCTATACTGACGGAACGCCTGTGATGCGGGGCGAGATTTACGCTCTGGTTTGGGTGCGCGACGGCGCGGAGTTCCAAGGGGTGCTGAACGACGGCACGATGGCCGACCCGGAGAACAGCGAGCTGGTGATCGCGCAGCCGAACGCCGGGACGCGCACGGTTGACGGCGTGACGATCGGTTATTGCCGCCCGACGCTTTTCCATATCCCGGCGGCGTTCATCGCCTCGCACCAAGGGGGACGTTATGAGGTGACGTTGCTGGACACCCGTGTGAAAGAGAGCGCGAACGGCGGTTTGGAACCGGCCGGAAACGCCGCCAACGTGTTGGGCTGGTGTTCGGTGGCGTCTGTTGCCTCCACGCAAGTTGCTGCCGCCAGCACCGCTTCCGTGCCGAAGGTCATGGATTCTCCGGTGTCCGGGGTAAAGACTCTGGCCAGCATTGCGGCGTTGCCCGCCGAATTGTCCGGCTCGGTTTCCATTACCGAGTGGACACGTCTGCCGGACGGCAAATGGCGGCTTTCGGTGGAAGCGCCCAACGGGGCTTTGAAGCGCGGCGCGCTTGCCAGCGTGACCCCCAACCGGTCGTTTGCCGTGAGGTACGCGACTAGCGTTGAAGAGTTGCTGAAGGGCGGCGAGTCCGGTACCGCCGGATATCTTGATTTTGACATTGAGGAGCGTTCGTTGAACGATTCCCGGATGAAGATAAAAGTGCTCACCGACGCCCCGAAGGCGCAGGAGCCCAAGTCGATGTTCTTCAGAATCGTTGATCCCAACAGCAAGTAACGGCGAAAACGCTTTTACCGCGCAATCATTCATGACCCACGCATAACCGCGATTATGCGTGGGTTTTTTATTTCCCCGCCATCCGCCATCCCCCGCCATCCGCCATCCCCGCCAACCATACTCTTTGACGGTATTACGGCTTCAAAAATATTTTCCGCCACGAAGTCTTATTATCCCGCCACCCGTCTCCCCCCATTTCCCCAAAAGTCCCATTCCCCGGTTTTGTACTTTCCGCTACGTAGTCTCATTTCTGTCATTTCCCGTTTTCCCCCACCGGGATTATCCGCCAAATATGTCTTTTTGACTTTTCCGTCACGAAATCTCATTTTGGGATTGACCTTTTCCGCCTTTTCCGCTAACATTCCCACCATGAAAGAGAAAGAGCCCGTTTACAACATTGAAGTCACCCCGTTCGCGAGGTGGATTGCCGCCGGTTTCGATACCTCGCTAAGCTTTGTCATAGGTCCGGAAAGTACCCATTCCCGGTACAGCGAGTTGCTTTCACTGGCTTGCCTAATAGCGCTGCCGCTGACAATATCCGTCTGTGTCGGCGGCAGCGCAGCACTATGGCTGGTCTGCCGCATCCTTTCCGCCGCGATCAACCGTATGCGCCGCCCGAAGTACTACGAGCGCGAGCGGTTGCGTCGTCGCGAATTGCGGGCGCAGCGGCGTAAAATCACGCCGCGCAGTACGCTGAACCCTTGCCCGTCGCCGGAACGGTTGTCGGAATTGTGGGCTAACCGAAAACGCTCCGAGGCGGACATGGTGAGGTTGGGGTCGGCGCTGCTGGATCTCGACGCTTTCGTTGACAACAGCCTGTGTTTTGACGAGGACGGCCGCATTTGCGGGCGCAATCCTGGGGTGAAGGGCTGGCTGTTCGAACATTGCCCGGACATTTGGTCGCACTACAAGACCGCGATGCGATACAAGCAACTGGCGGTGAAGTTGCGGCAGGCGGTAGGGCTGGCAGACCCGTATCCTGCCGAGGCTGCGCTGTGTGAAGAGGACGGTGGTGATTTGGATAAGACTACGTTGCGGAATGACAATGATACCGCAGGTTGCGTTGATGCGCCGCAGGGGTCGGGGAAAATGAGACCATGTTGCGGAATGGCGCAAGGGCGCGTTCGGGATATGGCAATGGATGGTGAACTTACGCCAAACGAGAATATTAGACTATGTGGCGGAATAAATAACGGGGGTGGACTTACGTCTGATAGGGAACTTTCTCCAAAGGTCAAGTTCTCTCCAAAGAACAGGGTTTCCCCGGAGGGCAAGGTTTCGTTGGAGAGTAAGTTTTCACCGGGATGGGAGTTTGCGCGCGGTCCGGGCGCGGCGAATAATTTGGCGCTGGCCAGGGCGGTCGCCCGCGAGGTGTTGGCCGGCCGCGGAGGTATGTCCGGGATGATGTCGCGGCTGGACCGACGGCTGGATGAGAATTTTGGGTTGAAAAAGATCGGTCCGTCCGAGTAGGGTTATATTTGCGGCAACCGGGTGTTTGCGGCGGCTTTTCTTCACTGGCCCAAAACAGTACGGTTTGGTAGCATACAGGCATGACTTTACATTGAAAACGAGGTTCTGGAAGATGGCAAGACTTTACCCCGTAAACGGCAGAATCGCGATATTGGCGGTAGCGGCGTTTTTCTCTCTTTCCGGTTTTGCGGCGGCCCGCCCGGAAACTTGCAATCCGTTGAAGGGTCTGGTACTCTGGCCGGATGAAGCTAAGGACAACCCGGCTTGCTCGGACGCAATTTCTCTGGAGTTCTCCTATTGTCTGCCGTGCGAGGTGGCGACCGGATCGGACGCTTCCGGAAAAACGATCTTCGACTGGCGGCGGATTGACGCACTGTTGTCGGATATCGCCTCCCGTCGGCATCAGGCGATAATACGTTTCCGCTACGCCTACCCCGGCGAAAAGCTGAACGGGGTGAGGGGAGCAACGGCAGTGCCGGCATTCATCAAGAGACGTGCCGATTACCGCGAGACGTTTGCCGTAAATCCGGGCGGCGACGGTCCCACGTACTACCCCGATTGGTCCTGCGCAGCTCTGGAGAATTTCACCCTCGCTTTCTACCGCGCTTTCGCGGAACGATACGACGCCGACCCGCGCCTCGCGTTTGTCCAGGTCGGGTTCGGCCACTGGGCTGAGTACCATACCAGCGGAACCCGGACGGTTCCCGGCCGAAACTTCCCGACGCTCGATTTCCAGCGCCGTTTTTTCAGGCTCCTCGACAAGGCGTTCAAACTCACGCCTTGGATGGTTTCGATTGACGCGGCCGCCCGGGAGTCGGGTTGTTCGCCGGCGGTGGAACTCGCGCGGGAAGGGTTGCGCTTCGGACTGTTTGACGACAGTTTCATGTGCGACGGGCACGACCTGTCGAACGGCGATGGCTGGAACGAGCGCGACTGGCAGGCGTTTGGCGCTGAACACTGGAAGACGGCACCTTGCGGCGGCGAAATCAGTTACTACAAGCGCAGCGACCAGCGGAACTTTCTCTCCCCCGCCGGCATACACGGCGTCACATGGGAAAATGCCGCCGCCAAATACCACATGACCTTTATGATTGCCAACGATTCGGTAAAGGGCCGCTATGCCACACGAGAACGTTTTCTTGCCGCCCAGCGCGCATGCGGATACCGGTTCGCCGTGAATAGTGCTACCAACACCGACGGCGGATTGGCGGTGGAAATACAAAACACTGGCGTGGCGCCCTTTTATCACGACGCGACGGTAGCGGTGGACGGAAAACGCGCAGCGGGCAGTGTGCGCGGGCTGCTGCCCGGACAATCACGCCGGTTTTTCGTGGACGGGGCAAAGCCGGACGGTTCCATCGAAATCGTTTCGGACAAGTTTTTGGACGGAATGTCCATCCGGCTGAACCGTTGAGCCGCGCCGCCGCAATTACGCCAAAGCCGAGCGATGATTTTGCCGGAACAACCATAATCGACTTGGCATTACGAACGGAAAATGTTAAACTTCACGCAGTTTTCAATGTGGGTAGTGTTTATCGGGGAGTAAGGCGATGACGGGTAAAATGATTTCAAGAAGGTGGTTTATCGGCGGTATGGCGGGGGCGGCGTTTTGCGCCCGGCGGATGTTCGCCGAACCTGCCGCGGCGGCGGACGGGGCGGTGATGCGCCTTGGGGTGCTGAGCGACGTCCACCTGAAAAACCCCGGCGACGAGGGCACCTTCCTCAAGGCGCTTGAGTATTTCCGCGACAAAGGGGCCGACGGGGTGCTGATCGCGGGCGACATCGCCGACACCGGACGAATCCATCAGATGAAACTCTGCGCCGATGCCTGGTACAAGGTTTTCCCAGACGGCAAAGCGCCGGGCGGTCGCACCGTTGAACAGTTGTTCATCTATGGCAACCATTGCGTAACCGCCTGGAAATGGGGCAATGCCTACAAAAACAACGAAGAGGGCGCCAAGGCCGAGGCGATAGGATACGGCGAGAACCGCGCCAAATGCTGGGAAGAGCTGTTCCACGAAAAATGGGAGCCGATTTGGCTCAAGCGGGTTAAGGGCATTCCGGTAATCGGGGCGCATTGGGAAGAGCGCGGCAAAGGCATTGACATCGAAACGTTCATAAAAGACCACGCCAAGGAGATCGACCCCGCCCTGCCGTTTTTTTACACCCAGCACGCCCATCCCCGCAACACCTGCTTCGGCAGCTGGGCGTGGGGGCACGATGACGGCCGCTCCACCAGGGCCCTCTCCCCATTCCCTAACGCCATCGCTTTTTCCGGGCACAGTCACTACACTTTAACCGACGAACGGACGGTGTGGCAGGGCGATTTCACTTCAATCAACACCGCTTCGCTGAAATACGCCTCGCTGGATTTCTCTTTGCGCGAAAACGCCTACCAGAACAACAGTTCCGGCTATCGCGGCGAAAAGCGCAAACACCTGACCGGTCAGCTGGAGACCGGCAACAGCCGCCAAGGCATGCTGGTGTCCGTATTCAAAGACCGGGTGGCGATCGAGCGCCGCGAATTCATCCGCGGCGAGTCGCTGGGCGATGACTGGGTCTTTCCGCTGCCGCTGGCCGCCGGCAAGCCTTTTTCCTACGCCGACCGCGCCAAGCGCCGTACCGCGCCGCAGTTCGCCGCCGGGGCCGAGGTCAAGGTGGAGTCGCGCAATAACGACAAAGGCGAGACTTTTCTGGACGTGACCTTCCCGGCGGCGGAGACCCGCAACAAATGCCGGGTGTTCGAGTACGAAGTGACCGCCACGCTGATTGAGGACGACGTTGATCTGGTTCAGGCCCAGCGCCGGGTGCTGGCCCCGGATTTCCATCTGCCGGAGACGCCGAACGGCATGCCCGGCCGTTGCACCTTTGCGGCGGGCGAACTGCCGCTTAAGGGGCATTACCGCTTCTCGGTGCGGCCGATCGAGTGCTTCGGGTTGAAGGGCAAAGCCATCGATACTTTGGCCAGCGTGTGAGGCTGAACGCGGGCAACTATTTTCCCGCCACGCGCACTTTCGGCTTGAGTTTTGCGGTGTTTTTCGGTTTAATGTTGTTAGTTTTTGTTGTCATTTTTAGGAGTTTATGCCATGAAGTTTAACATTGTTCGTTCGGTGTTTTTGGAGGGCCTTCAGAAGGTCCAGAACGTGGTCGCCACCAAACCGGCAATGCAGATCCTCCAAAACGCCCTGTTGACGGCGGACGAAAAGGAGAACCGGCTCACGATCACCACCACCGACATGGATATTTCCGAGCGTTGCGCGGTGGAGTGCGAAATCGAGTCCCCCGGTAGCACTACGCTGCCGATCCGCCGTCTGTGCAGCATCATCAGCGGGCTTTCCGGCGAGAAGATCACCGTGGATGTGGATGACGAGAACAACGTGGCGACGGTGCAGTGCGGGTCGTTCTTCTCCAAGCTTAACGGAATGTCGATGCGCGATTTCCCGGTCAACCCGGAGAGCAGCGATTCCCAGGCGAGCTATTCCATGGACCAGGGGGTGTTCAAAGAGATGCTGCGTATGACTTTCTACGCGGCGGCGTTGGACGACACCCGCAAGGCGCTCAACGGCGTGCTGCTGTCGTTTTTCGACAACAAGCTTACGATGGTCGCCACCGATGGGCGGCGGATGGCGCTGGTCGAGCATGAGGTGGAGTTGCCGCCGCTGGATTCGCCGGTCGAGATGATTCTGCCGATCAAGGCGGTGAGCGAGCTTATCCGCATTCTGGCCTCCGACGGCGAGATGAAGATTGTCAACCAGAAGAACCAGGCGGTTTTCGATTTCGGCACCAGCCGCCTCTGCACCAAGTTGGTTGACGGCAAGTACCCGAATTTCCGTCAGGTGATTCCCGGCGGATATACCGAGCGCGTGGATATCGAGCGCGAAAAGCTGTTGGGCGCGATACGCGTGGTGTCGCTTGTCGCGGACGCCGTGATCCGGTTGACCTTCTCCGCCAACCAGCTCACCATCAGCACCGCCTCCACGGACGTTGGCGAGGCCCGCGACGTCATCCCCATCAAGTATGCCGGCAAAGAGATCACGCTTTCCTTCAATCCGGCGTTCCTTATCGATCCGCTGAAGGTAATCAGCGACGACGACATCTACTTTGAACTTGAGGATGGCAGCCGCCCGGCACTGATCAAGTGCAGCGTGCCCTTCCTTTATCTGCTTATGCCGCTCCGCGGTTAAACATGAACCGGGTACTGATCTTTTTAATGGCAACGGCGCTTTGCGCCATCGGGACGTTCGCGGAGGTGAAGCTTGACGCCCCGCGCCGGGTGCTGGAGCTTCCGCCCGGCCCTGACAACCCGCGCAACAGCGAGGGGGACATCATCGCGCTCAAGGACGGCAGCCTGTTGCTGGTCTATTCGCACTACATCAAGGGCGGCCACGGCGGCGACCACGATCCCGCCATGCTGGCATCCCGCATTTCCAGCGACGGCGGACTCACCTGGTCCAAGGAATCGGTGGAGGTGGTGCCGCCCAACAAAAACGGCATGAACGTGATGAGCGTGTCGCTGATCCGCCTGAAAAACGGCGACATCGCGCTTTTCTATCTGCTGAAAAATTCCGAGACCGACAACCGTCCCACCATGCGCGTGTCGAAGGATGAGGGCCGCAGTTGGTCCGAAGCCCGCCCCTGCATTCCCGACGAGCCGAATTCCTATTACGTGCTCAACAACTGCCGCGTGGAACGGCTTTCCAGCGGGCGGCTGGTGCTGCCGTTATGCTGGCACAACACCAAAGACGGCCACATCGCGGATTGGGCCGGCGATTTGGTGTGCTACTATTCCGACGACGACGGCCAAAGCTGGCGGCGCGGCAAGGAGTGTTTCAAAACCTTTGATCCCCAGGGCCGCCGCGTAACCACCCAAGAGCCGGGGGTGATCGAACTTAAGGACGGTCGGGTGATGATGTACACCCGCACCACGCACGGGCAGCAGTGGGCGTGCTATTCGACGGACGGGTGCGACACTTGGAGCCGTCCCGTTCCCAGCAACATTTGGGGGCCGTGCGCACCCGCCACCATCAAGCGGCTTTCCAACGGCGACCTGTTTCTGGTGTGGAATGACCACGAGGCTTTCCCCCGTGAGAACGCCGCCGCGCTCGGCTGGCCGGCCGGCCGCCGGGTGCCGCTTACCGTCGCGGTGTCGAAAGACGACGGCAAGACCTGGAGTCCCCGCAAGGTGTTGGAGGGGAATCCCCGCGGCTGGTACTGCTACATCTCCGTGTTGGAGCATCAGGGCAACCTGTTCCTCTCCTACTGCGCCGAAAAGATGCTCTGCCATTCCCGGGTGACCATAGTTCCCGTGTCATGGCTGTACGAACCCGCCCCGGAAATCCAGCCCGGGTTTGTGGAGCCGGATGCCAACCCCAGCGTTTTCGCAGGGAAACCCGAGGGCGGCTTCACCGAGCTGCCCACCGGCATCGGGGTTTGGAAGGCGGCGGGCGGCCACGCCGCGTTGGAAAAGTTCGTTCGCGGCACCGGCGTTCATTTGCTTGCGGGCGAGAACCGCGAAGTGGTGCTGGAGCTTCCGCAAGCCGCGGACTCCGACCGCGTGAAGCTCTTTGTGGAACGTTGGACCTCCCGGCCGCCTTACCAACTGGCTGTTGAAGCCCGGACGCGGGACGGCGAATGGCATCCGGTGCTGGCGGAAGGGCCGGAAACCCCGGTCGGCAGCCTGCGCCCGATGCGGTTCAAGAAACTCGACGCGCCCGTTGACGCCTACCGTTTCCGCTGCACTTCCGCGGCCGGGATAATGATTTGCGACCGCGAGCCGCGCCGGATATTCTTCAACGGCTATTTCAACGACTGACCCCGCCCAAGACGGGCGTTTTTACCACAAAACCCAATAAGGAGAAAATTATGATTCCTGATCTGCAAAGCAGCATTTTGTGTGACGATGTCCGCCAAGAGCGGAACGGTAAATTTATGCTTATCGGTATTTTTGAGGGTCTGGGTCTGCCGAAAGGTCGGCAGGTCGCCCCGCGGATGTGTTTGGTGAACCGCTGGTGCTCCGGCAAAGGGACTTTTACCCAGAAAACCCGCATCGTCGCCCCGGACGGCGCCACCGTGGTGGTGGAGAGCCAGCCGATACAGGTCAACCTCCGCGATGAAACGCAGACCGCCACGTCGGTCGAGATTTTCGTTAACGTGCCGTTCAAGCAGGAAGGCATCCATTGGGTCGAAATCATGCTGGACCAGACCATGGAGATCCGCTATCCGCTGCATGTTAAGTTCGTCGATCCGCCGCCGCAGCAACAGCCGCCGCAGCCGTAACGGTTCGCCGCTAAAATGCCGTTCCGTCCCGGAACCATAAAAATCCTGTCAGTCGCGCTCGCCGCCGCAGGCGTGGTTGCCCTGCCGTTCGTTTTTCACCGCCCGCAGGAATCGGGCGACTGGACGCCCGGCGGCTTGGAGCTGGTGGTGATTACCCCGCACAACGAGGCTATCCGCCACGAGTTTGCCCGGGGCTTTTCGGCCTGGCACCGGCAGCGCTACGGCCAACCGGTGTACATCGATTGGCGGGTAATCGGCGGCACCACCGAAATCATGCGCTATCTCGGCTCGGAGTACGCCGCCGCCGCGGAACATTACGTGAAGCGTCAACTGCGGGCGGGAAAAACCGCCACGCTCGACGACGCGATGGGGATGGACGACCCCGGATCCGTGTCTTGCCGGATTGACGTGTTTTTCGGCGGCGGCACTTACGACCACGAGCGGGCGGAGCGGCAGCGCCTGACCGTGCCGGCTTGGTCTGACCGTCCGCCGGCGGGACTGTTCGCCGACGCGGCCGGACGGGAGTTGATTCCGGAGCAGCTGAGCGGCGAGGTGTGGCGAGGCAAGTGCTTTTACGGCAACGTCTTAAGTACCTTCGGAATCTGCTACAACCTCGATCGGCTTCGCGACCAGAACATAACCGCCCCGCCCGGCAGCTGGCGCGACCTGACCGATCCCCGTTATTTCGGTTTGGTCGGGGTGGCGGATCCCACCAAGAGCGGCAGCGTCGCCAAGGCTTTCGAGATGATCGTCCACGAAGCTTGCGCCCGCTCGGTGGCGGCGGCCGGATACGGAAGCCGCGAAATCGAAGCTTTCGAGCGCCGCATCGCGGAAAATGCCGGAGATTCCGGGGAACTTGCCGCCTACCAAAACGCCATCGAGTCGGGATGGCTGGACGGAATCCGTCTGGTGCGCCGCATCGGCGCCAACGCCCGCTATTTCACCGATTCGGCCGGAAAGGTACCGGTGGACGTAGGCGCCGGAGTTACCGCCGCCGGGATCGCGATTGATTTTTACGGGCGGTTGCAGTCAGAACTCGCCCATCATGACCCCAAAACCGGGCGGCCGGTCATGAACTACGTCACCCCGGTGGGCGGTTCCAGCGTCAGCGCGGACCCGATAAGTCTGTTGCGCGGCGCCCCGCACCGCGAGCTGGCGGTGCGCTTTATCGAATACGTGCTGGGAGAGGACGGTCAGCGGCTTTGGAATTACCGGGTAGGGGAACCCGGCGGCCCGGACCGCTACGCCCTGCGCCGGCTCCCCATCCGGCGGACCTTTTACCCCGCGCCGGACGATCCGGAGCTGGACCGCGGTTTTGAAAGCCACCGCCCGCATTTGACCGACCCCCTGGGCGATCCGGCCTGTGATGTCTATCGCATTGCCAGCGCCTTCACTTACCGCGCCCGCTGGACCAGCCGCCATTTCGGCATCCAGCGCGACCTGATCCGGGCGATGTGCATGGATTCCGGCGACGAGCTTCGCGAATGCTGGGCGGCGATTATCGCCAACGGCGGTCCGGAGCGCCAGCCGGAGGCGATGCGGCTGATGGAATCGCTGCCCGACACCCCGGTTCCGCTCGATTGGCGCAGCGCCGTCGAAGTTTACTCCAAGATGCCGCGAACCGAACGTCTGCGCCGCTGGACCGGATTTTTCCGCCAGCGCTACCGTCAGGCGAAGGAGGCGGTGGATTTGGGAAGAGAGAAGTGATTAGGGAGGGGGAAATGAAAAATGAAGAGATAAGAATGAAGAATTAGGGATAGGGGTTTTGACCTGAAATAACAAAAAAAACTGCGAAAAGGCACTTTTGGCTTGATTTTGCCGTGACGAATATCATATCCTATTTGCTCGTTTTTTTTCGGGGATGGTTCTCCGAGAAGGCGGGTAGAGAAGAAGGAGTTGTAAAAAAAATGGCAAGAACTATTTCATTGGACCGGGTACGTAACATCGGCATTATGGCGCATATCGATGCCGGTAAGACTACCACCAGCGAACGCATTCTTTATTATTGCGGGAAGAACTATAAGCTGGGCGAAGTTCACGAAGGCGGCGCCACCATGGACTATATGGTGCAGGAGCAGGAGCGCGGCATCACCATCACCTCCGCCGCGACGTGCGTCAATTGGAAAGGCTACCGCATCAGCTTGATCGACACTCCCGGCCACGTGGATTTCACCGCCGAGGTCGAACGCTCGCTCCGCGTGCTTGACGGCGCGATCGCGCTGTTTTGTGCGGTGGGCGGCGTGCAGCCGCAGACGGAGCAGGTGTGGCGGCAGTCGGAAAAATACGCGGTCCCGAAACTTTGCATGATCAACAAAATGGACCGTATCGGCGCCAATTTCTTCGGTGTCGTGGAAGACATCAAGCACATGCTGGGCGGCAACCCGGTGGTGATGGTTTACCCGATGGGCGCCGGTCCGGACAGTTTCAAGGGCGTGATTGACCTGCTGACCATGAAGGCGCTCACCTTCGACGAGAAGACCAACGGCGCCATGGTGATTGAGAGCGAAATTCCCGAGGAGTATCGGGCGGAGTGCGAGAAGTACCGCCACGAGATGGTGGAGAAGGCCGCCGAGCAGAGCGAAGAGCTGATGAACAAGTACTTCGAGACCGGGGAGCTGACGATTGACGAAATCAAGCGCGGCATCCGCATGGGCTGCCTTTCCCGTTCTCTGGTTCCCTGTTATTGCGGCACCGCCTTCAAGAACAAAGGCGTGCAGCCGCTGTTGGACGGCGTGGTCAACTTTCTGCCCTCACCGCTGGACGTGGGCGAAGTCCATTCGCAGGACAACACCGACGAAATCCGCCGTCCGGACGATGACGAGCCCTTCTCGGCACTGGCCTTCAAGATCGTCGCCGACAAGCACATGGGCAAGATTACCTTTATCCGGATCTACTCCGGTACCCTGCACGTGGGCGACACCATCTTCAACAGCTCGATGAAGGCGGACGCCCGCATCGGCCGGCTGTTCCGTATGCACGCCAACCATCAAGAAGCGCTTGAGGACGCCCACGCGGGCGATATCGTGGCGGTGGTCGGTCTGTCCAAGACCCGTACCGGCGACACCATCTGCAGCGTTGAACACCCGATTACCTTGGAGTCGATTGAGTTCCCGGCCCCGGTGATTTCGGTCTCCATCAAGCCTGCGTCCCGCGGCGACAGCGAAAAGCTTGGCAACGCCCTTTACGCCTTGGCGCAGGAAGACCCGACCTTTACCGTCAAGTTCGACAAAGAAACCAACGAGACGGTGATTTCCGGCATGGGCGAGCTGCATCTGGAGATTATTGTGGACCGCCTGAAGCGCGAATTCGGCGTGGCCTGCGAAGTCGGCCGCCCGGAAGTCGCCTACCGCGAAACCCTCCGCCACAAAGTCGAGGGCGAGTACAAGCACGTCAAACAGTCCGGCGGCCGCGGCCAGTACGCGCACGTTTGCCTCCGGATCGAGCCGCAGGAGGCGGGGCGCGGCTTCTCGTTTGTCAACGAGGTCAAAGGCGGCGTGATCCCGAACGAATACATCCCGGCGGTCGAGAAGGGCGTGATCAAGGCGATGGAGAGCGGCCCGTGCGGCGGCTTCCCGGTGGTGGACTGCAAGGTCACGGTGTTCTTTGGTTCTTACCACGAAGTGGACTCGAACGAGTTCGCGTTTGTGGAGTGCGCCCGCCAGTGCTTCAAGCAGCTCTTCCTCAAGGGCAACCCGCAGCTGTTGGAGCCGGTGATGAACGTCGAGGTGGCGGTGCCGCCGGATCAGATGGGCGCCGCCACGGGGTCGATCTGCCAGCGGCGCGGCCGAGTCGAGGGCATGGTGGACAAAGCCGGCTCGAAGCTGGTCCACGGCTTTGTCCCGCTGAGCGAGATGTTCGGGTACTCGAACACCATCCGCACCCTTACCCAGGGGCGCGGCACGTTCTCGATGAAGTTCGAGCGTTACGAGGGCGTTCCTTTCGAACTCGCGGAGGCGATCGTCGAAAAACGCAGGAAAGAGGGCAAGGTTCGCTAACCGTTCTGATCGGCGGTTGGCGGCGAAAACAGCGAAGGTGGCTATGAAACGCAAAAGCGTGATTTTCCTTGGTGACGGCATGGCGGATGAACCTCTTGCGGAGCTGGGAAACCGAACTCCGCTGCAGGTCGCCCGAACTCCTTACATGGACAAAATCGCGCTGAACGGGCGCAACGGCACCTTGCTGACGCTGCCCGACGGTTTCCCCACCTCCAGCGATGTCGCCAATATGTCGGTGCTGGGCGGCGACCTCGCCACCGAGCTTTGCGGACGCGGGCCGCTGGAGGCGGCCAGCCAAGGCATCAAAACCGGCCCGGACGATGTGATTTTCCGCGTCAACCTAACCACGGTGGACGCTGACGGCATTCTTCGCGATTTCTCCGGCGGGCATATCGCCCAGGCAGACACGGAGGAGACCATCGCGCTGCTCAACGAGAAGCTGGGTTCGGACAAAATCCGCTTTTATCCGGGTGTCAGCTACCGCAACCTGCTGGTGCTTTCCGGCCCGGAGTTCAGCACCCAGGTGGCCTACGACAAACCGGACGACAACCACGGCAACCCGGTGGCGGAGCATCTGCCCCGCGCCAAAGCCCCGGAAGGGGAGTTTACCGCCGCGCTGCTTCGCGACCTGATCTCCCGCGCCGCCGAATTGCTGGCCGGGCGGCAGGCTAACGGCATTTGGCCCTGGAGCGGCGGCAAGGCCGGCGCGATCCACAGCATCAGCGAGCGCTACGGCATCCGCGGCGCGGTGGTGTCCGCCGTGGACGTGATCAACGGTTTGGGCAAATGCATGGGTCTGGACGCGATCCGCGTTCCCGGCGCGACCGGCTACATCGACACCGACTACGAGGGCAAGGCGGACGCGGTGCTGGCCGCATTCAAGGCCGGATACGACTTTGTGTATGTCCATCTGGAGGCCACGGACGAGGTTTCCCATGCCCAAGACACCCGGCTGAAAATCCGGGTGATTGAAGAGTTTGACCGCCGCATCATCGGGCGGGTTATGGATGGCGTGGCGGCCGGCTTGGCCGGTCCGCAGACCACGCCGCAAAACACCGCCTACTGCGTGCTGCCCGACCACCCGGTGCCGATTGCCATCGGCAAGCACACCCGCACCCCGGTGCCGGTAGCGGTGTGGCAGCCCGGTGCCGAGCCTGACGCGGTTACGGAGTACAATGAGTTATCCGCCCCGACCGGCACGCTTGGTCACCTTAAGAAGGACGAGCTGATTGACCTGCTGCTGCGCGGTTAGGCTTGCAAAAGGGGCTGTCGGATGAAGCGGGTTTTGGTTGGAATGTCCGGCGGGATCGACTCCACCGCCACGGTGCGTCTGCTCTCGGAACAGGGCTATGCGCCGATCGGGGTTACGCTGGTGTTGCAGGACGAGCTGGACGGCTCGCCGTACGCGGCGGCGGAATCTGCGGCGGCGGTGGCGCGCGAGCTGGGCATACCGCACGAGACGGTGGACGCGCGGCGGGAGTTTACCCGGTCGGTGCTGGAGCCGTGCTGGCGTGAGCTTGAGTCGGGCGGCACCCCCAATCCCTGCGTGTTCTGCAACGCCCGGGTCCGGTTCGGAATGCTGGCGCGGCTGGCAGCCGGGCACGGCGCGGAGTTTGTCGCCACCGGCCATTACGCCCGGATCGGGCGCAACGCGGCTGGCGAATGGCGGATCTGGCGCGGGGCGGATCCGGCAAAGGACCAGTCCTATTTTCTTCACGGTCTGCCGTTGGAACTGTTGCCGCGCATTCTCTTTCCGCTGGGCGCGATGCGCAAAACCGAGATCCGCGAATTGGCTAAAGGTTGGGGACTCTCCAACGCCGGAAAATCCGACAGCCAGGACGTTTGTTTCGCCGACGCGGACGGGCAGTATGCCGAAAAACTGCGGCTGCGTTTTCAAGGCGGCTGCCGCCCCGGGGTGTTTGTAGACGAATCCGGCCGGGTGTTGGCCCGTCATGGCGGCATCCACCGCTACACCATCGGACAACGCCGGGGATTGGGTTTTGCCGCCGGCGAGCGGGTGAAAATTTGCGCCATCGATCCCGTTTCCGGCACCATCACCGTGAGTCCCCGCCCGGAGGCGGTAAACGCCCGTTCGGTGCGTTCGGAAGATTTTCGGTGGCACGGCACCCCGCCGCCGCTTGGCGCGGAGGTGTCGGCGCAGGTGCGCTACCGGCAGCGTCCGGCGCGGGCAACGGTGGCGGAATTTCGCGGCGGTTTCTTGGCGCTGGAGTTTTCCGAGCCGGTATTCGGGGTCACGAGGGGCCAGTCGCTGGTGGTGTACCGTGATGACGAATTGTTGGGCGGCGGCACCATTGCCGGCCAATTTAGGTAACCCAAAAGCGAGTTGCCGTATTTTGGAAAAGGCGTATAATCGCCTAGGGCACATTATTACTTATTTTATTACTTATTTGGTACTTATATGGTTACTTATTGATTACTTTAAGGGGAAAATGGGGTTGAAACCAAGGGAAATGGGGAACACACCAAAACCAGCAGAAAATAGGCATAATTCGCCGTAAGTCGTTGATTTTCAATGGTTGAAGTAGTGCCGGAGGCGGGGATCGAACCCGCACGCCATTTGACTGGCTTCGGATTTTAAGTCCGATGTGTCTGCCATTCCACCACTCCGGCTCATAGACTAAAAAAGCGTTCGCCCCGCGAACGCCATTGCCAAGATGGTGGGCAATACTGGACTCGAACCAGTGACCCCTACCATGTCAAGGTAGTGCTCTAACCAACTGAGCTAATTGCCCTCCGTCGAAAAACGGGTGGAAATTTAGCATAAAAGGCGTGGAAAAGTCAAGGGCAAAAAACAAAAAATCGCAATTCGCTGAAGAAGAGTAACTTCATTCATCATTCTTAACGGCGGCTAGGTATAGCCAACCCAACGCCCAACTGTAAAACTCCGGGCGAAGATAGCTGAAAATCTGGATGCTTTTGCCGTACTTTGTGCCGGGTTCTTCGCCGTCGGAACCGTCGGATACTTCCGCGTCGGAACTTACCAGGATTCCATGGGGGATGCCGCCCAGTGTGTCGCATGACTGGTGACCCACCGCCGCGAAGACCGTTTCGCCGTGGCAAGGGAAAGTAATCGTTTTGCCGCGTTTTACGGTTCCGTGATAATACGTCGCCATGCCGCGTTCCAACGTGATACGGTGGATCGCGAAACGCTCCCTAATCGTCTGCCGCAATATGTACAACAGCGAAATTGCCGACACCGCGCCCATAACTGCCAACGTGATAAATTCAAGATCATGGTTGACAATAAATTTTTCCGCCAGACCCATAAGCAGTAAAAGAGGCATCACGCACAAGCCGGCTTTTACCCATGCCACAGTCGCTTCGCCGTTACGCCACCGCCCTTCGCGGTAAATGAAACCGTCGGGCAGCATTTCCACGCCGTCGGGTTTGAACCGCGAATGGAAAGCGCTTTGTTTGTATATGGAGGCTTTGGCGCAAGTGAACTTTGCCATGCATTTCGGGCAGGTCAGGCGGTCGCCGGGCACATCGATATTCTCGTCCGGAATTTCCGTCCCGCATTTGGGGCAAACGTACGGCGTGCCGCATTCCGCCTCGCCGACCAGCGGCGTCAGTGTCGCCGCGATGAATCTGGCTTTGCGCTCATCGCGTCCCTGCCAGACCGGCATACAGTACATACCGTTTTTAAGAATGACCGCCGCCATTTTGCGCCGTCTATTAACGTTGTTGCCCGTCGCTATCCCAACCGAAGTCTGTCTCGTGTGCGTTAGACGTCGCCGCCGAACCGGAATGAAGCCGAGCCACAACGAGGTGATTACCAACGCGTCTTTGGTGATTGCATAACGGTGCGCTGTCATTTTGCACAAAGCTAAAAAACAAACGAAGACCAGTTCCACAAACGCCATCGTTCCCAGAAACGCCGCTAAAAGTTCTTCGCCGCGCCAACTGGCAAAACCCACCGCCCAGCACAGCAGGAAGAAAGCCAATATGCTTGCCGGAAACAACCACAAAAAACGCCAGGGAATGCCTTCACGAATGTTAACCGCATTGTCAGCGATCCGTCTGGCCGACATCCCGCGCGGCGGATGCCTGCGCGCGAACTCATCCTCTTCCAGAGCGGGTTTTTCTCCGTCCGCAAGCGGCAGGACAAAATTGCGGCAGACCGGGCAATAGCAGAAGTCGCGGTTAACGTGCCGGGATTCCAAAACCGTTCCGCATCGCCCGCATCTGGTTTCGGCTTTTTGATTGTCCATAACTGTTGTTCCGAATGCTCCGAATTTCGGGCAATCATTCCGCCTTGATCGAGTGAATGTAGATGTCGGTGGGATGTTCGCCGCCGAAAACGGTGTGCGTAACGTTGCAAAGCCAGATTAAACGTGAGGACGGCTGTCCGGCGGTGCGGACCCGGTAGGTGGCGCCGTACTTGTCGTGCTCCACGATATGAAGGTGCATCTGCCATTCGTCGGGAGTCGCGATATCCGCCGAAAGAACCACCGAGACCTTGCCGCGTCCGTCGGCGACGGTGTCGAGAAGCGCGTCTGCTCCCGCGACCATCTGGTTTTGCTGTTGCGTGTGTTGCGGAATGTCCGCGTACCAGTTGTCGCCGTCCTTGTAGAAACGCACTTCGCGTTTTTCGACGGAGGTGTTTACGCTCGCGTCCCGCTTGCAGATAACGTTTCCGAGATCAATCGCCAACGCCAGAAATACGATGCCCAAAACCGCCAAAACGGCGATGATAACGTTTTTTATCGAGAATCTTTTCATAGCAGCTTTCGCAACCCTTTCCCTAATCACTTTTCCTTCTCTTTTTCAATTCGGCTTTCCATGCCTTGATTTGCGCCAGACGCGCTTTGATCCGCGCTTCCACGCCTTCCTCGGTGGGCGTGTAGTATTCGGTGCCGAGCAGCGCGTCAGGCAGGCAGTCGAGGTCGGCGATCTTGTTTTCCTCGTAGTGCGCCAGCCGGTACCCTTTGCCGTAACCGACCTCCTTCATCAGTTTCGTGGTGGCGTTGCGGATGGCGAGCGGAACCGGGTCGGCGGTACGGGAGAGCGCGTCTTTCTTGGCCCGTTCGTAGGCGATATAGGAGGAGTTGGACTTTGGGGCGAGCGAAAGGTAGATCACGGCCTCGGCGAGATGCACGGTGCATTCGGGCATCCCGATAAAGTGGCAGGCGTGGTAGGCGGCGACGGCGATTTCGAGCGCACGGGGATCGGCGAGGCCGATGTCCTCGCTCGCGAAGCGCGTCACCCGCCGCGCCACGTACAGCGGGTCTTCACCGCCTTCCAGCATTCTGGCGAGCCAATAGACCGCGGCGTCGGGGTCGGAGTTGCGCATCGACTTGTGCAGCGCGGAGATGATGTTGTAATGTTCCTCGCCGCTTTTGTCGTAGAGGAGCGACTTGCGCGATATGCACTGTTCCACGCTGTCTGCCGTAACCGTGATTACGCCGTCGGACTCGTCGCTGTTCAGCGCCACCATTTCCAGCGTGGAAAGCGCGGCCCGCGCGTCGCCGTTCGCAAACACGGCGATGGCGCGAACCAGGTCGTCCGCGATAACCACGCGCTTACCCCCGAACCCGCGTTTGTCGGTTATGGCCCGGCGCACCAGCGCGGCAAGGTCGTCCTCGGAAATCGGTTTCAGCACGAACACCTTGCAGCGCGAGAGAAGCGCGCCGTTCACCTCGAACGACGGGTTCTCCGTGGTCGCGCCGATTAGGATGATGCTGCCGCGCTCCACGAACGGCAGGAAGGCATCCTGCTGCGCCTTGTTGAAGCGGTGGATTTCGTCAACAAAGACAATGGTCTTCTGCCCGTAGGCCCGCGCTTCGTCAGCCTTGCCCATCACCTCCTTGATTTCCTTGATCCCGCTCGTCACGGCGGAGAAGGTTATGAAGCGGGAGTCGGTGGTGCGGGCGATTACCGTCGCGAGCGTCGTTTTGCCGACACCGGGCGGACCCCAGAAGATCATCGACGGAACGGTGTCGCGCTCGATCAGCGTCCGGAGCACCTTTCCCGTCCCGATCAGGTGCGCCTGACCGCACACTTCGTCCAGTGTTTGCGGCCTCATGCGCTCCGCCAACGGGGTGCTTTCGTCAAAATCTTTTGCGCTTACGAACAAATCGGGCGCGGCGTCTCGCTTACGCATGGGTTACTTCTCCGTTGATGTCGTGCGGGCGGCCTTCCAGCGGATTTCGTACATGGGGTAGCCGATCTCGCGGATGGCGGCGACGGTTTCCCAATACGGGGTGTCGCAGACGTCGGTCCAGCCGACCTGCATGTTCTCGCCGTCGAAGCGCCCGCTGGTGGCCTGGTCGCTGTACTGGTGCCAGTGCACCCCGATGATGATGGGGTTTTCCAGCGCCGAGCGCACGTATTGCCGGTAAACGGCGGCGCGCTCGTTCTGGTCCTTCAGCATAATCAGGCCGGGGCAGAACGGGCCGCGGTCGAGCGCCCCGAAATGGAACTCGCCGATAATCACCGGCTTGTCGATCCCTTTCGGCAGCCTGAACCCGCCGATTTCCTTCGCGTAGCGGTTGAAGCTGATGATGTCGCAGTACTTCGCCGCCGCCCGCAGCACGAAATCCTTCGCCCCGCCGGCATAGCGGCAGCCCATGTAGAGCTTGTTCGGCGCGGCTTTCTTGAACTCCTCGCGGATGTTGCGGTAGTAGGCTTCGGCGATTTCGCAGGCAAAGGCGTTGAGGTCGGCGTTCGCGTCCGCCCCCGGAACCTTGGTGGCGGTCAGGAAGGCGTCCCAGTCGGCATAGACCTTCTCGCCCTTCCACCAGGCGCGGTTCAGCGCGTCGGCGTCGGGGTACTTAGCCTGCAGCCAGCGGCGGAACTCCGCCTTGGCGCAGAGGTCGGCGGGGCCTTGCAGCGTCCAGCGCGCCAAATCGCCGTCGCCGCCCCAGGACAACTCGTTGTCCACGAAAAAGCCGAAACACCACGGGTCTTCCATCTCCGCCTTGTGCGCCTCCATGTTCTCCCGCACGTTTTGGCGGAAGCTGGGGTCGAACGGGTCGCGGAAGGGCCACCACATGCCCTTGTCCACCAGCGGGCGCGACTTCAACTCGAAGCGGTCGGTGTAGGGTGTGCGGTCCATCAGGCAGATCCGCTTGTCGGAACTGTTGGCGATGGTGTTGCACCCCCACGAGCGCAGCCGGCGGTGCGAGAGGTCGGCGTAAGCGTCAAACCACTTTTCGCCGTACTTGCGGCGGATGTTGGCGGCGGAGAAGTCGTAGGTGCGTTTGATGTTGCGCTTGACGTAATACGGCCAAAGCAGCTCGTCGCGCGTGGTGTAGAACTGCGCGAAGGGCGAATCCGCGGCGGGAAGGCTCTCGAACCAGTCCTCGTGCCGGTCGAGCGGCGTGATCGCGCTCGACGGCGTCACGCGCACCGGACCGTGCGACCACCAGAGGCGTCCTTCCGGATCGACCATCCACCATTTGCCGTCCACCTTTTCCACGCGGAACGCGCCCGTCGCCTTCAGTTGCGGGCCGTCGAGCCAGCCGCCGAACTTGTCCCGCCTGTCGGGGCCGGGGTGCGCGGCGAGGTCATCCCGCTCCTTATCGCGCATCCGCAGCAGGTCGGCGTCGGAATGGATCTTGTCCGGCCACTCTTTCCACTTGAACTGCCCGTATTGGTCGATGAACGGGAAAAAGGTGTCCGCGTTCATCTTCGCGAATTCGGCGACCTGCGCCTCGCTTTTCTTGGCGACGATGCGGCGGATGCCGAATTCGTGCGCCTCGATCGGCGCGTTGTAATAGACCGCCACCTCCGTAACGTTGGCCGGGTCCAAGTCGCAGAAGGATATCTTGCGGTCCCACTCCAGCCCGTCGATGTCGATGGAGCGGAAAACCGCCGCTGGGAGCGCCCACTTGCGGACCACGGTCAGCCTCTGCACGATCTTGTCCCACTCCGGCATGCGCGGCGGCACGAAGTTGGCGAAGACACTCTTCTTGCCGTCTGTGCGGAAGACGTTCACGTAGGAATCCTTCCGCGCGCCGGGGTTGCCGCCCGGGTTCAGGAGCCGCAGCCGCATCGGCCAGCTGCCGCCGTAAGCCTTGTCCAGTTCGACCTCCACCACGTTGTGGTCGGTCAAGTCCCACTTGCCGCTGATTCGCGCACCGGGGTAGGCGTTGGATTTCGGCGTCTTTACGTGCAGGACGCCGTCCTTCACGGCAATCTCAGCGTTATTTTGCGCGTGGATCGCGTCGGCGGGGGTGGCCGCCGCGTCAAACAGCACAATGTCGGCCCAAGCCGATGCCGCGCAGCAAACCGCCGCGCATCCCAGTATCACTCGATTCATCTTTCGCCCCTTCAGTTTCTATCCGTGTTTCGACATCGCCGGCATCCGCATCGCGGCGCGGACGTTGCCGTCATTCCGCCGGGGTACCGTCCCAAGCCGCGCAACCGGCCGTACCCATCCTCAAGGACACGCCGTAATATTAGCAAAAATGAATCCTTTGGCGCAAGAACAATTGCCCGTTCCGTCCTGCCGTTGGCCGTAACGCCCGTGAGGAGATTACGTGCAAGATAAAAAAAGAGACCCGGACGAATCCGGGCCTCTTTTTATCAGAACAATTCCAAATTCGGCAATTACTTGCTGAACTTGCGGCGGAGACCGAAAGCGGCCGCGCCGAGGGCCAACAGCGCCATGCTGGTCGGTTCAGGAACGTCCGGGATGATCGGATCATCGCCGCCGCCACCGCCACCATTACCAAAGGTAACCCACGTGGCATCAGCTTGGGAACCAAAACCAAAGGTCTTGTAACCAGTAGCGGATGAAACCTTCTGGGTCACTTCCGAGGTGATGATCGCCTGCGAGCTGTCCGCGTTGAAAATTACCGCATAAGCAGTATAGTCCTTGGTATCCTCATCGGAAGCCCATTTGATGTCGATGCCGGACGCACTCGTGGAAACGCTAATTGCGCCACCCTGGTTGACTTTACCAGCGTTACCCCAAGCTTTAGACGTAATGTTATCCATGTTACCTGCGGCAATCAGCTCACTCATTGCACTGACAGAAACATCCGCACTGTTAAACAAGTAAGCTGGAGCGTCCTTGTTTTCCTTACCAACACCGGTTACAGTCCACATGACTCCAACCGCTTGACTGACAGCAGCCACCAAAAGGGCTGCCGCAATAATCATCATTTTCTTCATTTTCTTTTCCTCGTATTACTTTAGACCAACATGATCTAAAGTTAAGCCCGTAAAACCCTAAGTGCAGGACCTAGGGTTTCTTCTCCACTTACATAGTGTAGGGAACTTTGATTGTAACGGTGACACCAGCTGCAGCGCTCAACAAAACGCCATCACCGCCACCGATTGTTACGCCAGTAATAGGAACCCATTCGTTGAAATCAAACCAGCAGTCATTCTCTTCGCCGGTGACGTCTTTTGACCAAAAGACATAAGGGTCACCAATAGGAGCGCCGCCTTCATCGAGAACGGCCAAGCTTTCGCCGCCATTACCGACGCCGTCGCCAGAGAGAACGATGTTCTGAAGGTCGATGTCCGAGGGGAAAGGATTGCCAGTGAAATTGAATCCATCAATGGTAACAAATTCAACATTCACTTTCGGCACTTCGCCAGCAACAGTGTAATTGATACCATCACCAGCAGAAATCATTACGCCGTCGCCAAGCGCAAAGCTAACGCCAGTAATAGGAGCCCATTCGTTGAAATCAAACCAGCAATCATTCTCTTCGCCGGTGACGTCTTTTGACCAGAAGACATAAGGGTCGCCGACAGGAGCGCCACCCTCGTCAAGAATAGCCAAGCTTTCGCCGCCATTGCCAACGCCGTCACCCGTGAGGGTAATATCCTTAAGATCTACCGTGGTGGCGCCAACGGTACTAAACTGCGGGGCGAGCCAGTTGAAGCCGCTGACCGAGGCTTTCTTCGTATAGCCGACAATGTTTTTGCGGTGGCGAAGTGCGGTAGAATCAGGCGTACGGCTGATCGCCAAGTGCAGTTTTGGTGCAGTAAAATGCAGTTTTTTTGGCCGATTTTACGCTTTAGCAGCCCACCCGGAATTTAAAAC
>JAFTCL010000011.1 GCA_017454745.1 Kiritimatiellia bacterium | reverse complement strand
GTTCGAGCGGACGGGCGTCGCGACGGACGAGATGAACGCGCTGAAGGCGGCGGATTTCTGGTGGGGGTACGCCGCGCCCGACCCGGAGCCGTTCCGGGCCCACGCGGCGGAGTGGTACCGCAAGGCGCTCGCGGAGGAGGGGTTGGTATCTGGGCTTCAGCGCGGGATCGTCGCCAAACGCCTAGCCGAGTTCGAGGCGTCGCTTAAGCCGAAACCGGCGGCAATGCCGGTGGCAGCGCGGGGTAGGGGAGTGCCTAAAATAATTGATCTTTCGGCGGAGTATCTTGTAATAGATCTCTCTGCCGGACCGGACGCCACGGCCTATCCAGTAAGCGGGCTTCCGGATATCCCGCCGGAGGGATGGACGGAGGAGTACAAGACGACCAAGCTGGTGTTGCGGCGGATCGAGGCGGGAACGTTCAAGATGCAGAACAAAAGGACCGTCACGCTCACGAAACCGTTCTACTGCGGTATCTTCGAAGTGACACAGAAACAGTACGAGATGGTGACAGGGGAAAACCCGTCCGAGTTCAAAGGCGATATGCGGCCTGTGGAACGAGTGTCATACGATATGATCCGGGGTTTGACGAGAGGTGCCCAGTGGCCGGTCTCGTCCGAGGTAGATTCCGGTAGTTTCATCGGTAAAATCCGGGCGAGGACGGGGCTGGACTTCGACCTTCCGACTGAGGCGCAATGGGAATTTTCCTGCCGTGCTGGGACGACGAGTGACTTTAACAACGGCGGCAATTCCATGGATGACTTAAAGCTGTTGGGAAGGTTTGGTGATAATAAGTCAGATGGCAAGGGCGGATATTCGGAACATACGACGGTTGGATTGTATCTGCCGAACGCCTGGGGACTTTACGACATGCACGGCAACGTGTGGGAGTGGTGCCTTGATTGGCGTTCCGACTCGTCAAGCGGGGGTACGGATCCAGTGGGAGCTTCCTCAGGGGAACACAGGGTAAAGCTGGGCGGTGGCTGGTACAACGATGCAGGCCGATGCACTTCGTCCTCTCGGGGTTCTTATAGCGTACCGTCGATTGAGTCTAACGACTTCGGTTTCCGCCTTTCGCTTACGCTGAAAGATGAAAAGGATGACGCGAAAAATGCTGACGCTACTTCTGCCGAGAAACCAAAGGCTGGCGTACAGGATAATTCCGCAGGCACAGGACAAACGAAAACGGAATTGCCATTGTGGATGAAGAAACAGGCTAAAGCCGGGGAAGAGAGGACGATCACACTGCCGGGCGGGGCGGAGATGCGGTTCCGGTGGTGCCCGGCGGGGAAGTTCATGATGGGGAGCCCCAAGTCGGAAAAAGGGAGGAATGATGACGAGACCGAGCATCGGGTGACGCTGACAAAGGGTTTTTGGATGGGCGAGACGGAGGTGACGCAGAAGCAGTGGGAGAGCGTGATGGGGAACAATCCGGCCCAGTTCAAAGGTGTTGATCGCCCGGTGGAACAAGTGTCATGGGATGATTGCCAACAGTTCTGCGAGCGGGTGAGCGAAGAGCTGAAGTGCGGGATGCGGCTGCCGACCGAGGCGGAATGGGAATACGCGTGTCGTGCCGGGACAACGGAAGCGTCCTATTTAAAGAGTAAAACGGGCGATAGCCTGGCATGGCATAAGGCGAACAGCAACTTGAAAACCCATCCGGTTGGACAGAAGAAGCCGAACGCGTGGGGATTGTGTGACATGTATGGTAATGTATGGGAGTGGTGTTCTGACTGGTACGCGGAATACTCATCGGCGGCCGTGACGGATCCGGCTGGCCCCGCACTAGGATCTGAACATATTATGCGCGGTGGCAGTTGGTATGACACCGATGGCATTCATGCCATTCGTTCCGCAAATCGTGGAAGGTTTTCAATACCGAAAAGTTTTAATATCGGTTTCCGGGTTGTGTTGGATGAGGATAAATGAGGCGTTGGGTGGTGTGGTAGTTAGGTGGTGCGGTGGTAAAGAGAATGAAAAATGAAGAGTGAAGAATGATTCGGACTACCACCTAACTACCGCACCACCTAACCGCCACACCATTTAACCACAGACCAACACCCGCTACTCTTTGCGCACTTTGCGCTCTTTGCGGCTAAAAACCGTTATTGTTGGAACCCGGATTACATTTTTTCCACTTTACGACGGTTTCGCCTTGCGTTTTGGGCGATTATCTGCCATACTATACCCATCAGTTTTATTGGGTTTTCATCCTGTTTGGCGGAGACCTTGTGTTTTGGTAAGGGCAGGCGGTGGCGCCGTGCCGAAGACGGAGATCATTTGTTATGGCTATTCCGGTTTCTAATGTTCGAAATTTTGCGATTTTTGGTCACAGTGGCAGCGGCAAAACCGCGCTGACGGATGCGATCGCGTTTAAACTGGGGTTGAACGACCGCATGGGGTTGACCACGAACGGCAGCAGTGTGTCCGACACCTCCGACGAGGAGAAGGTGCGTAAGATTTCGATCTTTTCGGTTCCGTTTTCGGCCACTCACAAGATCGGCGGCGATGAGTACCGGATTAATTTCATCGACACTCCCGGCGCCCCGGATTTCTTCGGCCAGGTGCGCGGTGCGGTGTGTGCCGCCGATTTCGCGGTGATTACCGTTGACGCGGTTTCCGGAGTGCAGGTGGGTACTCGCCGCGCTTGGCATATCTGCAAGTCGTACAATTTGTCCTCCGTCGCATTCGTCATTACCGGCATGGACAAGGAAAACGCCGATTTCGCGGCGGCGCTGGGTTCGATCCGCGACGCTTTCGGCGTTAACTGCGTGCCGGTGACCGCCCCGATCGGCGGCAAGATCTGCAACATTCTTGACATCGGCGAGCTGCCCAGCGAATTGGAAGAGATGAAGACCGCGTTGTCCGAGGCGGCGGCCGAGACCGACGAGGAGTTGATGAACAAGTACTTCGAGGAAGGCGAGCTTTCCTCGGCGGAAATCCGTCAGGGTCTTAGCGCCGGTATTTCCGGCGGTTCGGTTTATCCCATTTACACGGTGCTGCCGATTAAGGGCGACGGCGTGACCGAGTTTCTGGACAGCGTGTGCCGCCTGTTGCCGGCTCCCGGCAAGCGCGAGTTCACCGATGTCGAGGGTAACGCCCTCTCCGCCGACCCGGCGGCCCCGGTGGTGGCGCAGGTTTGGAAGACGGCGGTGGATTCGTTCATGGGCCAGCTCAACTACATCCGCGTGTTCTCCGGCACCATCACTCCCGGTATGACCTTGCAGAACAACGACAACGGCGGGAAAGAGACCATCGGTTCGATGATTCTGATGATCGGCAAGAAGCAGATTGCCGTCGCTTCCGCTGGTCCCGGCGACATCGTGGCGCTGCCTAAGCTGAAAAACACCAAGACCGGCGATACGTTGGCGGCGGTGAACAACGGCACCGTGATGAAGCCGATTGATTACCCGCAGCCGGTGTGCTTCATGGCGGTTACCGCCAAGACCCAGGCTGACGAAGACAAGCTCAGCACCGGTATCAAGCGTCTGTTGGACAGCGATCCCACGCTCAAGTTTGAAAAGGACATTGCCACCAAGGAGGGCGTGCTGAAGGGGTTGGGCGATGTGCATTTGGACGTTGCGGTCGCATTGATGCGTACCCAGAGCAATGTGAACGTCAACCTGTCCGTCCCGAAAGTGCCTTACCGCGAGGCAGTGACCTCCCTTGGCGATGGCCACTACAAGCACAAGAAGCAGTCCGGCGGCCGTGGACAGTATGGCGACGTGTACATGAAGATCGAGCCGAATCCGGACAACGATCCGAACTGGTTCTTGGATGAAATCGTCGGCGGCGCGATTCCCGGCAATTTCCTCCCCGCGATCAAGAAGGGTATCGAGGAGACGATGCTGGCCGGTCCGCTCGCCGGTTATCCGGTGCAGAACATCAAGGCGCATATTTACGACGGTTCCTACCACGATGTCGACTCTTCCGAAGTCGCGTTCAAGATTGCCGCGTCGCGCGCTTTCCGCGAGGCGATGAAGAACGCCAAGCCGGTGCTGTTGGAGCCGATTTGGACGCTGAAGATTTCCATTCCGGACACCTTCATGGGCGCGATCAGCGGTGATATGCCGCACAAGCGCGGCCGGGTGCTCGGCATGGAGACCGACGAGGACGGCGTGCAGGTGATTACCGCCGAGGCTCCGCTGGCAGAAATCTTTAAGTATGCGGCGGAATTGCGCTCCATGACCGGCGGTCAGGGCACGTTCACGATGGAATACTCCCGTTACGACATCGTGCCTTCCAATGTCGCCCAGAAGATCATCGCCGAGGCGGCGAAGAACCGGACGGAAGAGGAAGAATAGCGGCTGCGGCTCGTTTTTGGTTTGAGCCGCCGCCCGCTTTATGACGGGCGGCGGCTTTATCTTTATGGTTTTTCAGTGCGGTTTTTGAAGGAGGTTTGACATGACGGTTAACGAGGCGATTTCGAAATTGGACGACTTTTCTCTTGAGACCAGGCTTGGCGCTCTTGAATTTCTTGCGGGGGCGGAGTCTTTCCCCGAAGCCGGCCCGCTGTACAATTTGCATTGCCACTCCTTCTTCTCATACAACGCCAACGGCTGGTCGCCGTCGCGCATCGCCTACGAGTGCCGCAAGGCCGGACTGTTCGCTACCGGTTTGTGCGATTTCGATGTTTTAGACGGCGTTGAGGAGTTCATAAAAGCCGGCGAGATTCTTGGGATCCGCACTGCGGCCCATGTGGAAACCCGTGCTTTCATCTCCGAATTGTCGGCGGTGGACATCAACTCTCCCGGCGAGCATGGCGTGGCTTACACGATGGGCTGCGGGTTCTTCCGCGACCCGTTGCCGGACAGCCCCGAAGCGGCCGGAACGGCGCGCGAACGTGCCAATGCCCAATCCCGCAATCTCGGTTTGGTGCAGCGCATCAATGCCGCGTTGCCTGAAGTGGCGATCGACATTGAACGTGACCTGATGCCGATCACCCCCCGGCGTAACCCCACCGAACGGCACATTATCAGCGCTTTCCGCGTTCGGGCCAACCAGGTGTTCCCTGATGCCGCCGCCCGTGCCGCCTATTGGTCGAAGGTCGCCAAGCGCACGCCTGACGAACTGTTGGCGCTGGAGTCGAATATCCCGGCGTTTGAGGAACTGCTGCGTTCCGCGCTGGCCAAACGTGGCGGCGTTGGATACAAGGATCCGGACATCTCGGCATTTCCGCCGATCGAGTCGCTGGTTGGATGGATTAAGGCCGCCGGAGCGATTCCGACCTGCGCGTGGCTGGACGGCACCAGCGATGGCGAAGCCGATGCCGAACGTTTGGTGGAGCTGATGGTCTCCAAAGAGTTTGCCGCGATGAACATCATTCCCGACCGCAATATCCGCGGCAAGACCGAGGAACAGACCCGGTTGAAGCTGAAGAAGCTTGGAGAGTTGGTGGCGGCATGCGTGAAACGGGATTTGCCGGTGATTATCGGCACCGAAATGAACAAGCACGGGTTGCCTTTTGTAGATGACATTACTGCTGAGGTTTACGCTCCTTACCGCAAGATCTTCACCGACGGCGCCTATGTGTTGGCCGGACACACCAAGTTGGCGCGTTACGCAAACGCTCCCTATTTGGGCGCGCGGGCGGTCGCGGAGTTCGCTTCGTTGCCGGAACGCAACGCGTTTTACGCGGCGGTGGGCCGCGCCGCGCCGCTTACCGTGGCGCAAGCCGCCGAACTCCGGGCGATGGGAACGGAAAGGGCGTTCTCTTGGCTGTCCGACAGCAGAGCGTAGCCCACGGTGCAACCATGAGCGATAACAAGCGTCTGTTTATAATTGATCTGATGCCTTTGCTGTATCGGGGGCATTTCGTTTTTCTTAAAAATCCGCGGCGCACTTCCACCGGTTTGGTGACCTCGGCGCTGGTCGGGTTCGCCAACAGCGTTACCGCGATTTTGAAGGATTTTAACCCTACCCACGCGGTGCTGGCGATGGATCCGGGCGGGCCGACCTTCCGGCACGAGGCGTTCAAAGAGTACAAGGCGCAGCGGGAGAAAATGCCGGAAGATTTGGCGGCTTGCATTCCTTATGCGTTCGAGCTGGCGGAGGCGTTGCGATTGCCGGTGCTGCGTAAGGAGGGTTTCGAGGCGGACGACATCATGGGTACGCTGGCCGCTCGCGCGGTGGCGGAGGGTTATGAGGTTTTTCTGGCCACGCCCGATAAGGATGCCGCCCAGCTGGTGGCCCCGCACATCCGGTTGTTCCGTCCCGGCCGCAGCGGCGACGATCCGGAGATTTACGACGAGGCAAAGGTTTGCGAACATTGGCAGCTTAAGAATCCCAAGCAGATGATTGACTGGCTGGCATTGGCGGGCGATGCCTCCGACAACATTCCCGGTATCCACGGGGTAGGGGAGAAGACCGCCGCGAAACTGCTGGAGCAGTTTGGCAGCATGGAGGAAGTCTTGTCCCACGCTGCGGAACTGAAAGGCAAGCTGGCGGAAAAGGTCGCCGCCTCCGCCGAGGACGCTAAGTTGTCGAAATTTCTCGCCACCATTCGCACCGATGTGCCCTTGGAGGTTTCGATCGACGATTTTCTGATGCGGGAGCCGGACTCGAAAAAACTCGGCGAGGTTTGCGCGAAATATGAGCTGAAGGTTTTGGCGAAGCGGTTTCTCGGAGAGACCGTTGATCTTTCGGAGACGGTGGAATATTCAACCATCGCCACCGTGCCGCATGATTACCGGCTGATTAAAAGCCGCGAGGCGGCAGCCGCCCTGGCGCGTGAATTGGAACGCTCCCCGAAATTCTCTTTCGACACCGAAACTACTTCCACCGATGCCCGTACCGCCCGGCTGTTGGGTATATCCTTCTCCAACGCGAAGGGTAAGGCGTGGTATGTGGCGGTGCCGCAGCATTCGCTGCCAACCGAACCGCCGCCGCCGCGGGAGGATTTCTTTGTCGAACCGCCGCCGCCGGGAGAAGGTTTCGACACCGCGTGTGATTTTGTAGGAATCTTTTCTGCCGCTTTTGCCGATCCGGGCAAAATTCTGGTAGCGCAAAACGCGAAGTACGACATTATGGTTTTGTCGCGTTACGGCATCCGTTTCGGGTCAACGGTTCGCGACACCATGTTGGAGCATTATGTGCTGGATGCCTCCGCCCACCACAACATGGACGCACTGGCGCGCGAATATCTCGCTTATAACCCGATTCCGATTACCGCCTTAATCGGCGAGCGGAAACGCGGGGAACCCCAGAAAAACATGGCGGATCTGCCGCCCGAAGCGGTGGCGGATTATTCCGCCGAGGACGCCGATGTCACATTGCAGTTGGACGAGGTTTTGCGTCCGATGGTGGCTGCCGCCGGAATTCTTCCCGCGTTGGAGCGCAGTGAGGAGCCGCTGGTTCAGATTCTGGCGGATATGGAGCGCGAAGGTGTCCGCATTGACACTGCCGCCCTGCGGCTTTACGGACAGGAGTTGGAGCGCGAGTTGCTGGCGTTGACCCAGGAAATCCGTCAGCTCGGACAATCGCCGGACCTGAACATTGACTCGCCGAAACAGCTCGGCATCGTGCTGTTTGATGTTTTGAAACTCGACGAATCGGCTAAGAAACTTCCGTCGGGCCAGTATGCTACTGACGAGAAAACCCTGGTAAGACTGTCGGACAAACATCCGATCATCCAGAAGATTTTGGACTACCGGGTTTGTTCAAAGCTGAAATCAACCTACGCCGAGAAGCTTCCGGAATGCATCGACCCCATCACCGGTCGTGTCCACACCACTTTTTCGCAGGCGCTCACCGAAACCGGACGGTTGTCGTCTTCCGATCCCAACCTGCAGAACATTCCGGTACGCACCGGGCGCGGTCAGCGTATCCGCGCCGCGTTTGTGCCGCGCGACGACCGGCATGTACTGATTTCCGCCGACTATTCGCAGATTGAACTCCGGCTTATGGCCGCGATGAGCGGCGACGCCAATATGATTGACGCCTTTAAGCGTGGCGCGGACATCCACATGGAGACCGCCTGCCGGGTTTACGGCATGGATAAAGAGCTGATTACCCCGGAAATGCGCTCGGCCTGTAAAATGGTGAATTTCGGGATTATCTACGGCATTTCCGCGTTTGGTTTGGCGCAACGGCTTAACGTATCCCGGCGTGAGGCGGCCGATTTGATCGAATCGTATTTCGCGCAATATCCCGGCATCAAGGGATTCATGGAGCGGGCCATAGAGTCGGCTCGCGAAAAGGGTTATGCCGAGACGCTGCTGAAACGCCGTCGCCCGCTGCCGGACATCAAGTCGCGCAACGGCACCGCGCGTCAAGCGGCGGAACGCAACGCAGTCAACAGTCCGGTGCAGGGCAGCGCGGCGGATCTGATTAAATTGGCGATGGTTCGGGTCGGCCGTGAACTGGCGGAACGTAAACTCAAAACCAAACTGGTGTTGCAGATTCACGACGAACTGTTGCTGGACGCGCCTAAGGAGGAGGCCGAAGAGGTTGCCGCCTTGGTCAAAAACGCGATGGAGACGGCGATAACTCTGGAGGTTCCTCTGGAGGTAAGTGTCGGTATGGGCCGCAACTGGCTTGAGGCGCATTGAGATGTCAAAGGGACGTGGAAAACCTGTGCGGAACCGCCGCCGGATTGGCGGTTGGCTTTGCACACTCGCCGCGTTCCTGCTGCTGGCGCTGTTGGGCGTTTCTGACTGGTGGGTGCATCACCCGCTCGATTGGCAATGGTCGTTTAAAAACCGGGTTCCCGAACGCGGGTTGGAGCGGTTCATCGCGCTCGGCAATTGGACGGCCAATGTGACTGACAATCTGGGCTGGACTGGCCGGGACTGCGAGGTGGCAGCCGCCGGTCTGTCGCTGGACACCAATCTTTTGGCCTGCGCGGGATTGCCGCGGGCGAAGCCGGGCGGTGTCGCGCCGAAAGATATTAAGGTGTTGCGCCGTAACGGATTTGTGGTTGGCTGGTCGCCGTCACTCCGGCATCCGGTTTGGGTGGCGTACCGGACTTTTCCGGCGCCGCCGTACGACCCCAATGTCAAACGACCCGGCTTCCGCGCCGACCCCCAGGCGGAGCGTTCTCCAAAAAGCGAGGCTTATCGCAACACCGGTTTCGACCGCGGGCATCTGGCACCCAATCTGGCGATTGCGCGGCGGTACGGAAAGGATGGCCAACGCGATTCGTTCTTGACCTCCAACATCTGCCCGCAGACCCCGCAGTTGAATCAAGGCCCGTGGTACGAGTTGGAGTACCGCATTTCCGAGGTGTGGCCGGACATTTACGGTTCGGTCTGGACTATAGTTGGCGCGATCCCTAGCCCGGCCGGAAAACGCCTTCCGGACGGGGTGGACATCCCGACGGGATTCTACCAGATTGTTTTGGCGCAGACCTCCGGCGGGATTAAAGCGTTGGCGGTTATCATTCCGCAACGGGTGAGGCGTTACGACTATGCCCGCCAGCGATTGGTTTCCATCGACGAATTGGAGTCCGCCACCGGTTTGGATTTCCTTTCGGAATTGCCGGATGATGTTGAGAACGCATTGGAGTCCCAAACCGCGACGCGGCTGTGGCCGTCGGGGTTGGGCGCGTTGTGGCGGGTGATCAGGGAGCGTTATCGTCGGTACTGATTTTTGCGGGTGGTGGTGATGGAATTGGACGAAGAACAGCTGCGTGTGGTGGAAATAGATTCCGGCCGGCATTTGGTGTTGGCCCCGCCCGGCGCGGGAAAAACCGAACAGCTAACCCGACGGGTCGTCAGAGCTTTGGAAAAAGGCGTGCCGGCCAAGAAGATTTTTTGCGCCACCTTTACTGTTCGGGCGGCATTGGAGATGCGCCGACGTGTGTCATCCGCCGCTGCGCCAGGCTACCGCATTCCAGATATCGGCAATATCCATCACCATTGCATGAATTTTCTCTTCGGACGTAACATTTATACCAAAGGCTGGCAGGTGATTGATGAAAAAATGCAGTCCGATCTGGTGGCGGAAACCGTGGAGGAATTCCGGCAGTTACTCCAGCATTCGTTATCCGGAGGCGAGGAAGGGGAAGAGGCTGGGTCGCGTTTGAGGGAACTGGCGCAAGAGTACCGGTTCCCCGACGATCCGGTTTTCTGGAGGGAATGCGATAAATCATTGTCCAGCTGGAGTTACGCAATCCGCCCGATGCGCTATCTGCATGAGCGTCGGGTCGGTATTCCTTACGAATTGCGTTGCGACGGTTCGGATATCGCCCGCAATGAAGACTGCAGTATGGTCGCGGTTTACGAGTTGCTCAGCGAGCATTACGAACAGCTCAAGCGCGAAATGATGCTGTTGGATTTTGACGACCTGCTGATTGAATCATACGTGGCGTTGAAGGCGGGGCGGCTGCCGCCGGAAGAGCATTTCAGTTGGGTTTTGGTGGACGAGACCCAGGACTTGAATCCGTTGCAGTGCGAATTGGTTCGGTTGTTTTCGTCACCCGATGCGGTGACGGTGTTTTTCGGTGATTACGAACAGTCGATCTTTTCGTTTTTGGGCGCATCGCGTCATGTGCTGGAACGGGTAGAGGCAGATTGCGAGATCCATTATTTCAGCCGAAACTATCGTTCGCCTTCCTACCTGATGGATCTGTTGGCTCGATATTCACTGTTGACTTTGGAATCGCCGTGGCGGAATTTGCCCGCGCCGGTCAAGTTTGCTTCGGCGAAGGGGCGGATACGGTTGGTGGATTGGTCGCCGGCGCAGTGTGTCGCTAACGCCGTCAGTCTTTTGCGGCAGGAGAAAACCTCAGAGGTGGCGCTGCTGGTGTCGTCAAACCGGATGGCCGACGAGTTGGACCGGATTATTCGTACCGACAAAAATGAGGATGTGGGATACATTAAGGTCTCCGGACAGGAGTTGTTCCAAAGCAAGGTAATGCGCGATTTTATGGCATTGCAGCTGCTCTCCGCTGATCCGTTGTCGCGTATGGCGTGGTCGCGGGTGGTGGCAATGCTGGCGCCGTCCGGTTTCTCGCACCGTCGGGCGCGGATGCTGGTGGGGCGGATTTTTAAGCTTGGTATGTTGCCGTCCGATTTTTTGGAGCCTGACTTTAATCCGCTACTGCTCCCGAAGGTTCAGGAATGGCGAGATTGGAGCCGTTGCGGTCGGGTGGTGGTGTTCGACACCGAGACCACAGGGCTTGACCACCAGCGGGACGAGATAATCCAGCTTTCTGCAGTGGAGTATATCCGCGGGCGGCGTGGGCGTAGCTTCAACCGGTTTTTGCTGGCCCGCCAGACTATCAGCTCGGCGGCGGAGGCGGTTCACCACATCAGCGCGGCGGTGTTGACGGAGAAGGGCGAGCCACCGGCGGTGGTGCTGCGGGATTTCGCGGAATTCATTTCCGGCGACACGTTGCTGGTGGCCCACAACCTTGGTTTTGATTATGCGATGGTCAACGCCGATTTCCGGCGGTATAATGTGGACGAAACCCTTGACGCCTGCCAGTTTTGCGATACGTTGGAATTCGCGCATCGGCTTTATCCGTCGCTCTCCTCTTATCGATTGGGGGCGT
Source organism: Kiritimatiellia bacterium (assembly GCA_017454745.1). Lineage (GTDB taxonomy): Bacteria > Verrucomicrobiota > Kiritimatiellia > RFP12 > UBA1067 > UBA1200. The sequence continues at coordinate 121,789 of JAFTCL010000011.1, read as the reverse complement.
TGATCTCGCAATTTTCATTGGAAGGTTGCAATTCGCATGACGCGCTGGATGACGTAGGCGCTTGCGGCGAACTGTTCCTGTATTTGGCCGAGCATTCCGAACAGTTTATCGCCGAACAGCGGACATGGCTGCAGGAAAACGAAAAATTCGTCCGGCGGTTCCATGACGATTTCGCGGTGTACTGGAGCAATATGAAGTCCCGCCACGCCAAACCGTCTTCGTTCCGTTTTGAAATGACCGCCTTTCTTGATTTTATGGTCGGCAACAAATTCTACGGCAACGGGGATTTGTATGATTGCGATAGGAAAGATTTGGTGGAGGATGCCATGTCGGATTTTTTAGCGCGGGCGGAAAAATTCTTCCGCTTCACCGAAAACGGCGAATATGGCGAAGAACTGGCGAGCCGGCCCTTCTCAACCTTTCTGGTAAAACACCGTTCGGATTTGACGAGGTTGAAGGAGGTCGATTTAATCGTGTCCGGGCAAGACCGGCTGGTGGTCTCCACGGTCCACAAGTCAAAAGGGTTGCAATTCGAAACGGTAATCCTTCCGGACGCGGAGAAATACGGCAATGACAAAGGTGACCCGGATGACGAATTCGCCGCGAAGGAGTGGCAGCGGGTATTGTATGTCGGTATGAGCCGCGCCGAACGGAATCTGTATGTGTGCGGTACCTGCGGCGGGTTGGATCCGGTCAGACGGTGCTTCGATGCCGGATACGCGGACTATTATGTCCGCAAGGCATCCGGCCGGCGGGAGGATTTGGCCGGGGATTGGTTGTTTGACTTTGACCGGTTGTCCGACGGTTACCGTCGGCAGGTGTGGCTGCCGGAGTTTGAACCGATGCTTGGCAGTCGATATGTCCCGGTCCGGCGGATGGCGTTGCTGTGTCTGCCATTCAAGCGCGATCGCGCCGGTTTGGTGTCGGCGTGCCGTGACGCGTTGTCCGGCAATGTCCGTGTCCAGATTAAATCCGTTGCCGTGGAGTGCGCCGCCAAGAACAGCTTGTCCGAACTGGTGCCAGACATTCGCCGGGCGTGTTTGATTTGCCAGGACCAAAATTTCGCGACCCGCTGTTTGTCCGCCTATGGCACGTTGGAGGGGAGCGACGGGGCGCTTTTGGATTTGCTGATTGCCGGGAATTATCTCCAACGGCTTCAAGCCTATGATCAGCTGATCGCCCGTGACGTGGTGGATAAAGAGTTGCGGCTAGGCGATCCGGCGGCGTTTTGGCGTGGCGTGGGCCGTTATCTTAAGCCGGACAATTTGTTGGCGCTGCGCAAGGCTTTTCAAAACGCCTCGGAGATCGCGATAAAACTGTCGATTTTGGACATTTACGCCGGATTCGGTTTTTCGTACGAGGTTAGGGAAGCTTTGGAACGCGCGATTTACGATTTGGACGGCGAGGTGCGCAAACGCGCGGTTGAGATACTGTCCCGAAAGGGGATATCCGATTGGGACCGGCTGGTGTACGGTGACATATTAGACTGGAAACGTTTGGAGAGTAATCCGGTTCGGGAACATCTCGGATTTTTGAACGGCATGGTACTTCGCCTTGCAAAAAAAACGCCGTTGGGCAAAACGGATGAAATCCGGATCGACAGATACCGCCAGCTTATTTCGGCCTGGAAGAAAGGAGACGTGCGGTGACACCGGAGATTCGGGAGAAATTGAAATCGTTGCCGGCCAAGCCCGGCTGTTATATTATGCGCGACCGTAAAGGAACCATCATTTACGTCGGCAAGGCAATCTCCCTGCGGAATCGGGTGAAAAGTTATTTCCGGGAATCCAGCCTTCGCAAAGCGTCCCCTAAAGTCCGCAGCATGGTGCATTGCGTTGCGGACATTGAGTTCTTCACCGTTCGCAACGAAGCGGAGGCGCTGTTGGCGGAGAGCAGGCTGATTAAACAGTACAAGCCGCATTTCAACATTCTGATGCGCGACGACAAACGCTACCTCGCATTACGGGCCGATCCGCGTGAGCCGATGCCGCGGATCACCACCTGCCGGATTATACGTGACGACCAGGCTTTGTATTTCGGGCCGTTCCCCTCCGACACCGTAGTCCGCACGGTGCTGGATTTCACCGAGAAGCATTTCGGGTTGCGCAAGTGCAAGCCGATTATCCCGGACGAGGAAACCTACCGGCACTGCATTAACGATGTCGTGCGGTTTTGCACCGCGCCGTGTGTACACCGCATAACCCAAGAAGACTACCACCGGCGCTTCGACGAAGCGTGCGCCTTTCTGCGCGGAGAACGGTTGGAATTGATAGAAGAAGTCCGCAACGATATGGAGAAAGCCGCGCAGGAAAAGGATTTCGAAAAAGCCGCCGCGCTGCGCGACACTTGGTTCGCCCTCAAGGAGATGGTCAAGCAGCGGAACCGTATCTCGTCGCCGCCGGAAATCCATATCGCCGACGCGAAAGCCGGGCTGGTCCAATTGCAGGAGATAATCGGTTTGCCCGAATTGCCGACCTTGATCGAGGGGTTCGACATTTCAAATTTATTCGGAACCCATTCGGTGGCGAGTATGGTGGTATCGGTCGATGGAATGCCCGATGCCCGGTTGTACCGGCGTTTCCGCATCAAGACGGTGGAAGGTGCCGACGATCCGCGCTCAATTGCCGAAGTGGTGGGGCGCCGGTATTCCCGCTTGCTTGCCGAGGGCAAACCGTTGCCGAAACTGGTGCTGATAGACGGCGGGATCACTCAGCTCCGCGCCGCCCGCGCCCGTTTGGCGGAGTTGGGATTGTCGCAACTGCCGTCGGTCGGGTTGGCGGAGCGGTTTGAAGAAATCGTGGTGGACGACGGGCGTCCCAACATCCTGCTGCCAAGGGACAACTCCGCATTGCAGGTGCTTATCCGGTTGCGCGACGAAGCCCATCGGTTTGCCATTACCTACCATCGGCGGTTGAGGAACCGGATTATCAGGGAGTCGGCTTTGGACGAAATCCCCGGCATTGGCCCGGCCCGCAAAATCCAGCTCTTGCAGCGGTTTGGGTCGGTATCCCGTATTGCCAAAGCCTCAGTTGAAGAGCTGTGCAAGGTAAGCGGGATCAATCCGGTGATGGCCGAGGCGATTCTGCGGGCAGTCACGCCGGGTGGCGGCAACCACCGCGGCGCGGAATAGAAGCAAAAAGAAGACATGCGGTTTGACAAGCGGCCGACGACAAGCGACAAGCAGCTGGGCCGCTAATCCCTAACCCCTAATTCTTCATTCTTCTCTCTTCATTTTTCATTTTTGATCCCTGTCGGTGCGTTGGCGTATAATCTGTTAATGCTCATTTGAACTTGACGCGGATGAAGGGCGGCGGAACGCCGCGCTTCAGTTGCAGCCAGCCATCCAGACCTTCGCCGTCATCGTCCAGCAAACGGACACACAGACCGAAGCCGTTTGTCAGCGCGGCGGCGTCAAGCCCCGTTTCGGCAGGGCCAAGCGTGACATCGTAGAAGTCGGTCTTGCCGGAACGGCGGACAGGCTTTGCAAGATAAGTCTTGCGCCCCACCCCCTCGCGCTCGAACGTTAGTTCGATGCCGTCTTCCGCACCGCGCTTGTCATCCTGGCCTTCCGCATGGAAACGGATTTTGTCTGCCCCGACCCTGTCGAACCAGAGTCGCGAAAAGACATCCTCCCAACCCTGCCACAGGCGATGTTCAAACTGGGGCAGGCCTTCGTGCAGGTTCACGGGCCATCCCCCTTGATCCGACAGCTCGATATCCCATGTGCGCCCCTGCGAATCGTCGCCGCCGATAATGCGCGGTGCCGGCGGCGGCGCTTTTACGTCAAGGTCGGTGGCAACGCAGTCGGCGAACGTCGCTCCCTCTAGCAGCAGCGCGCCCGGCGTGTCGCCCCAGCGAAAGACCGTCTCGCCGCCCGTGACCGGCACCATGTGCCGGTTGTTCATCAAATCCGCCGCCCAGACGCGCTTGGCATCCGTACGCACACGCACACGCGTACCATCCGAAAAATCCGCATACCAGCCTGCGAGCACGATGTCGGCGAATCCGGGCTTCGCGCCCTTGAAGCGATAGAGCTGGCGAGGTCCCTCGCTCACGATGCGCCCGTCGAAGTCAAGGCCCTGAAAGATCGTCGTCACCGCCGAGAGCGCCGGGTAGGTCGCGCGCGGTTCGAGATCCATCGTCATGATTCCATAGCCGCCTTCCGCGCTGTTTGGATCGGGCTTTGTCGCCCGGAGGTTGTACCACACATAGTCGCGCGCACCATACGCCCGCGAATAGAGAATCTTCCGCCATACGTCCACCGCCGCATCGTTCTCCCGCCCCATGAAGGAAGAACACGCCGTTTCGTTCGCAAGCCACGTCATTCCATCCACGCCCAGCTCCTTCAAGGCGGGCTGAAACTTCTCCTCGAACCAGTACTGGTATATGTCCCATGCGCCGTGCCCGTGAATCGGCCATGCGTCGAACCACCGGCGCCCCTCCTTCAGGAACAGTTCGGCCAGTTCGGGGTTGCCCCACTTCGGCACCTCGGAGGGATGGATCAGCAAACCGCCACTCGCCCAGCCGCACGGAATAACCTTTGCGTCCGGCGCGGCCTTTTTGATCGCTTCATAGGCTTCGCGCTGGATGCGCAACATCTCACGAGGCGGCAGCTTGTTAGCGGGAAATGCGTCCAGCTCGTTGCCGATTTCGTAGTAGGCGATGCGCGTGCCGTAACGGGCGGCCATCTCGCCTGCAAAACGCCCGAATACCCCGGGCTTCGTCGCCACTGACCAGATGCCGCCCCCCTTGATGGCCTTCAATTCGGGAATCACCGCCCATTCGGGATTGCCGTAGATGATGGCGTCGAGCGCAAGTCCGTGGTCGCGGATGTTCTTGAGCAAACGGTCGGCCCGTTCCCAGTGCGCCTCGTCAGGACCGGCAGGATAGACATCGGCGAACATGAAGGCGTAGTCCGTGCGGACGAGCTTCGCGCCCGTTCGCGCCACAGCCTCGATTACGCGGTCGCTCAACTCCTGCGGATAGCGGCCGCAGTGCACGTGTACGCCGATGCGGAACGATCCATCTTCCACGACGGGTGTGACGGGATGGGCGTCCATCACGGCATAGCGGCGTTCATCGCGCAAGGTCGAACCATCTGTGGATGTGGTTTCAGCAACGACCCGCCAGCACCCTTTTGCCGGTGCAGGCGGCAACTCAATGCACCGAACTGCTCCGGGCTGTAATGCGCACCGGAACTCCGGCACTGCGAATGTTCCTCCAAACGTCTCGTGTCCCGCGATGCGCACTCGCCAATCAACGGCGGCTGGCGATGCGTTGGACACAACCGCCGTCACGCGTTGCCCCATTGTCACCACCGGCAACGCACCGCCAACATCAAGCAAGAGGCGAAAGCCGCCCTGCGGTACAGGGCTATCCGCCGCCATGCTAGTTATTGCAACCACAACCAGCATCACCAAAAACCATTTTTGCCTTCTCATACGCCATTAACCCTCACTCATAAGAATGACGATATGGTATCATAGTTCATTCACATTATTCCATCGAAAAATGTGATGAATGCCCGTATTAAATCCGACTTTCGGCTTGCTCTTCTTTTTCGCGTCTGCTACAATAAGCGGTAATCATATGGGGTGGGTGTGTTATCTGCGCCGGTCCCGAAATCAGTTTGGCATTGAAAGTAAAGGAGTGATATGAGAGCGTTGTTTGCTTCCGTATGCGGCTGCCTGTCGGCGGTCTGCCTGACGGTTCCCCTTTGGTCGTTCACGGCCAACGCGGATACGGTTTTAACCTGGAACGGCACCAACGGCGCGGCGTGGGACACGGTCAGCGCGAACTGGCTTGATGCCGACAGCAATCCCGCCGTTTGGACCGACGGCGCGACGGCGGTCTTCACCGGCGCGGGCGGTATTGTGAATGTCGAATACGGTATTTACCAGGCCGAGAAGGTGGTCTTCACCGGAACCGGCAATTCCCTTTTGGGTGTGGGCTATGTGCGGACCGGCGAGATCGAGGTTTCCGACGGCGTGACCGGCGTGATCGGCTCCTGCGTGCTGACCGAGGCCGGCGGGGTGAAGACCGGTTCAGGAACGCTCGCCCTTGGCGCGTGCCGTGGTCCCTTGACCATCTCGTCCGGCACGCTGATCGCCGCCGGATCGGCGTTCAAGGATGCGGACATCACCGTGGCGGACGATGCCGCGCTTCAGCTGTACGGTGCGGTCTCCACCGCTGGCAATCTGCTACTGAACGCGAGTTTCGAGTCGCCGGCGGTCGATGCCGGAACCTATGTGTACTGTTCGGCTGGTTATGCCTTTGACAACTGGACTTGGGTGCGGGGTCACGCTGTGGTTCAAAATACGGCAAAGGCCACCGCATGGAACAGCGAGGGTGCGGCGAAGGACGGTAACCAGGTCCTGATCGTCCAGCGCGAGGCGACGGTCGATCAGACGGTGAATGTGCCGGCGGCCGGCCTCTACGGCATCTCTCTCTCCGCCTTCCTCCGGAAGGGCTACTCCAACAACTATCTCTATGTCCTAATCGATGGAGTGATGGTGATCTCTGAGGATGTCCGTGTGGCGGAATTTAATGAGAAGACCTACGGTTCTCCCGTCTTCTGGCTCCCTGCCGGCGAACACACGGTGCGGATCGTCGGCGAGGGCGGTTGGGACGACCGTTCGACCATGGTCGATTGGATCAGCCTCTCGCAGACGTTTACGGGCGGGTTCCTGGGGTTCGAGCGGAACGCGATCCTGCGCGGCGCGGGCACCATCCAGCTCCTATGCGACGGGGATGTGGCGGTCAATCAGAATCTCTCGACCTGCACCGTTTCCGGCGGCGCCATTACCGTCAAGGAGACGCCGTTCTCTCTGAACGCCACGCAAACCTCCGGCGACTGGACCACGGGCGCGTTTTGGGGCGGGACGGTCCCGCTGTTCGACGATTCGCTCCAAAACCTGAACGTGAATGGTCTGACCGGACTCTCGTCTGTCGGCACCGGCGAGGAAAACGCTTTCCCGTACCATACGATCACGATTAACGGCGACGCCACGCTTTGGGCGACGATCAGCGGGACACGGATGAATGGTATCGAGGAAACGGCGAACAAAATCGTCTCCGTCTTCCAGATGAACAGTTTCGGTGACCTGACCTTGAACACCGTCGTCTCGACGGGCTCGAACGGGATCATCGATCCGTTGGGGACGATCTACTCCGAAAGCGGATTCTCCGAGAATGGTCCCCAGAAGCGGGGGCCCGGTGTCCTTTCCTTCGGGGCGGATTTGCCGGCCAACACGCCGGTTACCGGCAGCATACTTGAAGGGTTCGTCCGCTTCCCGTTCGCGCCCTCTTCCAACTTCAACCTCTACACGATCTATCAGCGGACGGGCGGCGTGATCTTCGCTCCCGCGGCCTCGGAAATCGTCTATTCTGGTACCATCTTGCTGAAGGGTACCGGTAAGAATGTCATCAGCCTTGAGGGAGCCGGGAAATCCTGCACCATCTCGAACGTGCTGGAATCGGATACCGATGATGTCGAGCTGAACGTCCAGGAGGCGAACTCGACGCTGCTGATCAACCAGATCCTCAACCGCGTCCAAGGGAACACCACCAGCTGCGTGTCGGTGGTCAAGTCTGGTCCGGGAACCGCCGTCATTCTTGACGATGTAGTTGACGGGGAAAAGACAAGCGGAAACCGGCGCGGCGTCTTCAGCGGGGGCACCATCATCCGGAACGGAACCCTGGCGATCGTTACGGACGATGACGGTGTCGCTCCCGGCGGTGCGCTGGGCAGGAATCTGGAATCTCCGCTGGTGTTTGGCGATGCCCTCACGGCCGCCTCCGACACCTTGGCACTTCAGGCGCGGGCGGATGTGACGGTCTCCCGTCCGATCCTCGTTACTGATCGCGGGGTCGCGGCGGGATTCGCCCTAGCGGGCGATGCGTCGCGCATGATCCTCGACGGTACGGTGACCCTCGGACGGAGCGAGCTAACCTTCACCGGGAATCAGTCGGGCCTTATCGGCCTGAACGCGCTCACCGTTGCGGAGGGGGCGGGCCAGGTGACCCTGACATCGGCGAACGGCCCCCGGATCGCGTTGGATGCGATGAGCCAGCCCACCGTGACAGTCGTTGCTCCGAACGGTTTCTCGGCCGGTCTCCGTTCGCCATCAACCGTCACGCTCGCGGGGCTGGAGAGCGGTTTCCTCGCCACTTTCTTCTTCAACGCAACCGAGAACAGCCGGGTCCAAGCGGGTGAACTTGCACTCAATACCCAGTTGGTTGAGTTGAAGACGGAAGGCGGTTCCGATTTCGCTGAAGTCGGCACCTACACCATCTACACCTACACCGGCACCTTCACGGGCGATGTCGCCACTTGGTCGATCGCGAACCCCTCCGAGTCGAAACTCTACGCCTTCGCCCACGATGCGACCAACAAGCGTATTACCCTGACTATCGCGACGAAGGCCGGTGCGACCGACTACACCTGGGCGAACACCGGTTCCGGCAATTGGGGGATCGGCTCCAACTGGGATGTCCAGTCCGCGCCGAACGGCACCGGGTTAAAGGCGATTTTCGGTCTGAAGATCACCGACGACGCCACGGTGACCCTGGAAGACGACAAAACGATTGGGTCTCTATTTTTCAACAACGCCAAGAGTTACACGCTGACGGGGCAGACCCTTACCTTCTCCGGTCACGATCCTGCCATCACCATCGACTCCGGCTCGCATACGATCAACGCACCGATCGCCGGTGATGCGTTCCGGGTCAATGTGAAAGAGGGTGCGTCGCTGACGCTCAACAACACCGTGAACCAGTCGGTCACCGTCGAAACCGGCTCGCTGGCGCTCGGCAAGGACATCGATTTCAAAGGAAACCTGACCGTCAAGTCCGATGCCGCCCTTTCCCTGGCGGGCGACTCCGCCAAGGTATCGAACCTCACGGTCGAATCCGGCGCGGCGGTCCGGCCCAACGGCGGGACTCTGACGATGGAGACGGTGTCTGACTCCACTCTGCCGTCCGGTGCGCTCTCCGGCAGCGGCACGCTGGTTAAGAGCGGATTGTCGACGCTGGCGGTGGACGGAATCAAAACCTTCACCGGTACGGCCGACATCCGGAGTGGAACACTGGCGCTGAAGGAGAGCCAGTTCAACCTCAACGCCACCATCGCGGAAGGGGCGACCCTGACCGGAAAGGCGTCGGAGATGACCGGTCTCATGGGCTATTACTATGCGGTTGACGCCTCGACCCTCGGTTCCAAGTGGACGAATCTTTCGACGCTTGAGGACTATCTGGCGACTCTGACCGTGGATGACATCATTCCGACATCGGCCCATCTGTCCGACGGCACCTTCAACATGAACAAGGACAACTGGCCGGCACCGTATAAGCCGGGCAGTTCGCGTGCGGACTACTTCGTCGCGGTCTGGCGCGGTGTGTTGACTATCCCCGCCGACGGTCTCTGGGAGTTGGCGGTCGCATGGGACGACGCCTTCCTGCTGGCGATCGACGGCAAAGAGCTGCTGACCGGAGCGTCCAATACGGACAACGTCTTCAAGCGCGCCTCGCGGTTTCTGTCAAAGGGTGACCACGACATCGTGATCAGCCTCATGGAGGTCACCGGCAACTGCTACTGCCCAATCCGGATCTCTGGCCCGGGGCAACAACTCACGCTCCTGCCGCTTGCGTGGTTGCGCCCGACGCTGGCAGCTAAGCGGATCAGCGGCGAGGGAACCCTTGCGTTGGATTCTGGCGCGGGTCTGCATCTCGATCCGATGGAGTCCAGCGGTCGTGTCGGTCATGACGATATGATTGGGGCACTGACGCTAGGCACCGGTTCGTATTTTGCCGAACTGGGGGGTCTGCTAACCATCGGGACGGCTAACCTTGGCGCGTCAAGCGGTATCGCCTCGGTACGGAATGCCAGCGTATTCCTGAACGGTGGCGGCGGATTCTCGACGGTGAACTTGGCGGCGGGCGCGACATCCGTACTCGCGCTGAAGGGTGGCGATTGGACCGCGCGCGGCGTGAGCGGCGAGGGAACGGTCTCTATCGATGGCGGCGCCTACGCGATGGAGTTCACCGGCGACGCCGACTGTGGCATCTCCGCGGACAAGACCTACACCCATGCGGTGGACCTGCCGAACGCGGACAACAATTATAAGCTTCCGGTGATCAACGGGGTGCAGTTCTCCAAGACCGGCAACTACTCTGGCTTCCCGACCTCCGCGTGGAATAGCAATTCCGGCGGCGTTGACGGGAACCAGGGGAATGACAACAACGATAACCTTTCCCCGATGGCCAGCCTCCTGTGGGACTTCTGTTACAATCTGGGGGCGATGGATGCGAAGATCGGCGGTCTGACGCCGGGGCTGCTCTATGATTTCCGGTTGTACTACAAGAACTTCGGAAACAACCAGCGTTGGTTCACCATGACATTTATGGTCGAAGGGCAGGCGGTCGGAACGGTCCGCTGGAATCCCGACGGACATAAGCGCAGCATCATCGGCTGCCGTTACCGTGCCGGTGCGAGCGGCGAACTCCATATCGTCGTCTCCGACACGATGGCGGACACCCCGCACTACTATGGCTTCACCAACGAAGTGCTGCCGGATGAAGATACCCCGGCCCATACGCTCACGCTTGCGCCTGCGGCGGAGGATACCCCGACGCTCACCGGCGCGATCGTCGGCGAGGGCGCAGTGACGGTTAACGGCGAAGGCACCCAGATTCTTGGCGGCAAGGTTGCCGCCGCCGGCGGTCTGACGGTTGAGAACGGCACGGTGGAATTGCTCCCCGGAGCGACGCTTCAGACTGGCGTCACAATCGGCTTCAATGGGACATTGGCGGCCAATCCGGGTAATGTGACGATCAACGGGTTGGCAGGTGAGGGGACTTTAGCCCTTACGGGGCAGATCTCCTTCCACTACGTTACCGGCGATGCCGATTGCGGCATCTCATCAAGCAAGACCTACACGCATGCGTTCGACTTCGGCAGCGGCGCGGTCGCGACCGTCAACGGCGTGGCCTTCACGCAAGTCACCGGAGCCAATGCGGCTAACTATAGCAACGGCCCCGGATCCGGTCATGCCGGAGGTAATGTGGGGTACATCTCGATTCCCACCAATCAGAAGATTTACGAGGTCTACCGCGATATGTGCTACAACAAACAGGATGTCAGCCCGACAGTGTTTTCCGGCCTGACGCCCGGCAAGAGCTATGACTTGCGGATCTACATCCGCCGTTGGAATGATGACGGTCTCATCAACCAGAACCGGGACCGTCCGGTTGAGTTCATCTTCGACACCGATGACGACGAATCTAACGATGATCGTGTCACGATTGGTGTTGACCGCTTCGAGCCGGCCTATCTCTCGTATCGGTATATCGCTCTTACCGACCACATCAACGTGACCTTCCACTCGCTTAACAACAGTGACACGCTTCATCTGTACGGTGTCACGAACGAGGAGATCGATGACGAGACCGTCATGATCAACTGCGAAGAGGACAGCACTTTCAACGGTAGGCTGACCGGTTGCGGCGCGTGGGCGAAGACCGGAAGCGGCGCGTTGACGGTTACGGGTTTTAGCACGGCCAAAGGTCCGGTTACGGTCGCGGATGGTATGTTCGGTGTCGCGGAGGATGGAACCGCTACTCTCGGTGATGTCACTGTAAAATCCGGCGCGTCGGTCTTCGGTACGGGTACCCTCGGCGGCTCTATCGCGGTTGAAGCTGGCGGCGCGATTGCCGGCGGTACCGGTAACGGCGGCACACTCACTGCGGTCAACGGTGTTACCATTGCCGCCGAGGGCATTGTGGAAGTCCGTCACGGCGCGACGGCGGGCGGCACGATACACGCGGGTTCGGTCACGCTTCCCGTGAGCGGAAATGTCGCGTATGTCGCGGTTGGAGCGGACCATCCCCCTGCGCGGGTGACGCTCTTCACCTCCGATAATCCGATCAGCGGGCCAGACACCTTTGATGCGTGGAGCATCACGCAGAACGGTGTGCCAGTTCCGTCAGCCAGTCTGTCCTACAGTGCGGACAGGCGGGCGGTCTATCTGTTGAACACCTTCGGTACTGTTATTTTCTTCAGATAAGTACCAGCTGATGCAGAATAGCGCGCGTCACGGTTCAGTCCGTGGCGTGCGGTTATTTGTACGATCTGCGGCTGGCTCAGAGCAGGCATGAGTCGGCTTTGGACGTATGTCTAAAAGTCGGTTCCTCGCTATAAAGTGCAGATGATATCAAGGATTCGTCCGTAAAAGTGCAAAAAGCATCTTATGTTCGTCCAGAAAAAGTGCAGTGATACTTGCTCACCAACCTCAGAAAGTGTATAATACGCAATGTCTTGGAGAGATTGTGTAAATGAAACGATTTGCATTCAGAAAGTTAGAAAAGTGGAAGTCAAATTCTGACAGAAAACCGCTTGTCATAAGCGGTGCCCAGCAGGACAAGCGATTCGTTTCCACTTCTGTCGAGGGTGTGCGTCAGGCGAGAGATCTGCGCGACGCTTTCTCGTGGCTTGAGAGTGCTGGGCTTGCCTACCGTGTATGGAATGTTACAAAAAGCGCTTTGCCGCTTGCGGCCTATCATAACCATCTTTTCAAGTTCTTTGGCGTGGATGTTGGTCTTCTCGCGGCCCAGGCGGCTGTTCCTGCCAAGGCGATATTAGAAGGCAGTCGGCTCTTTACCGAATACAAGGGGGCTTTGACCGAACAGTATGTCCAGCAGGAGCTACGTGCCGCTTGCGGATTTTTACCGTATTATTGGTCGCAATCGGATTCCCAAGCCGAAATGGATTTTGTCATTGAGGGAGAGGATGGTCCTGTCCCGATAGAGGCGAAGGCCGAGCGCAACATCAGGGCCAAAAGCCTTTCAGTGTTCCGCAAGAAATTCTCGCCTCCTATCTCTGTGCGGACTTCGCTTTCGTCCTATGCCCGGTCGGATGGGCTTATTGATCTGCCGCTCTATGCGCTTGCGACGCTAGAGAAGGAGATTTCGGCGGGGAGCAACTGTTGAAAAACCATTCGATGACCGGTATGTCTAACTTTTGGTCAGTTAGTGCAAGCAGTGCAGATAATGGAATGTGCGGGTTCGGTAGGATATGAAACGGACGGTAAATAAAGATTTGCGGCTACGTTACCAATGGTTAATGTGGATTCCGTTGGTTTGCGCATGTTGGTGGTTCTTCCTTGCGGTTAATGTCCACTATTGTTATGTCAGCGATATGTCATATTTGTCGGAATTGAAAACTGAGATCGTTCCGGTGGCCGCTCCCTTGCCAGCAAGACTCTCCAAAGCGGTCGCGGCGTATATGGATATAGTTTATGATGTCGCTAAAGAAGGATATGATATTAGAGTGCTAATTTTTGTGACGGGTTTCTTCTATCTTGCTATATTTTGGGAGATGAACCGCTTTTTCAAAAAGATACGGAATAAAACGGTCGTTGAAACCGATCCCACTTCCACCGATGCACATAAGAATCCTTTTGATAAAAAATCTATAATCAACTCCAAAGGCCATTTGTGCGTATTTGGTTTTGTGTTGTTAGTTGGCATATTTTGTTTTTGCGTGATTTATCCGATGAGTAAATCAACGATATCATTTCTTGCGCAGCGTCAAATAGCAATCGTCCGCTTGGAACAATGGCTTGACATCTTTTCTAAGCCACCTACCGGGGTTGTGACGGCAATTGACGCGGATTACATATTAACGCGAATGCGGTGGGCATATTCCGGGGTGGAGGATATTTTGTTATACTCGGCCGCGCGCTTTTTTGAGATTGGCTGCGGTATGGTTATAACGGGATTTTGCGGTTTGTGGGGCGTGTTTGCGGAGAGACGTTATCGTATAAGGTCGGCCGATGGCGGGAAATGGGATACCGTAAAAGAACATGGAGACATAAATTAATCCAACGCAAAGGGAATTGCGCGTACGTTTCGTTTTTCGTTGTTTTCGCGCTGCGGATATGGTACTATTCTTTTGGTTTTCGGATAACAGTAGTTTCATTTTTAAATACCTACAGCGAGGTGTCAAATGCGAGTAGCGTTTTTTGGGCTTTTTCTCACGGCGGCGGCGGTTTTCGCGGCGGACCCGATCCCGCTTCCCGAGCATCCCCGTCCAGATTTTGAGCGTCCTGAATGGGTGAACCTGAACGGCAGTTGGAGCTTCCGTTTCGACAAGAGCGATGAGGGGGTCAAGCAGCAGTGGTTCACCCAGGACAACGGGCAGTATCCGCTTGTTGTCACGGTGCCGTTCCCTTGGGGTTCCAAAGCTTCCGGGGTTAAGGACGAAGCGGACATCGGGTGGTATCGGCGGACCGTGACTCTGCCGGAACGCTGGAAGGGCATGCGCGTGTTTCTGGTGGTCGGGGCGTCGGACTGGCAGACCCACGGCTGGATTGACGGCCAGGCGATTGGCGAGCACCATGGCGGCTACACCCCGTTTGAGTTTGAACTGACTCCCTTTGCCAAATGGGGGGAGCCGCAGCAGATTACGCTTAGGGCGGATGACAAGCGACGCGATTTTACGTTGTACGGCAAGCAGGGTTACGGCAACGCCCGCGGCATTTGGCAGACCGTATATCTGGAGGCGCGTCCCGCCACTTACCTTGAATCGGTGCATCTGGTGCCGGATATCGACCGGCGGATGGTGACCGCTAAAATCACCTTGAGCGGTCCGGCGAAGGATGACCTTTCCTTTTCACTGCGTTTCAAGCCGGAGGATCGTTCTGCCGAGGCGAAGGCGGAGTTCCAGATTGGTCAGATGGAATTGACCCTCCCGGTGCCGTTGCGGGATGTCAAGCTTTGGGATTTGGACAATCCGTACCTGTATGAAGTGAAGGCGGTGCTGGAGGGAACCGGAATCAAGGATGAGGTATCCACCTATTTCGGAATGCGCAAGATTAGCGTGGCCAAGCTGCCCGGCAGCGGTATCCCGTACATCGCGCTGAACAATAAGCCGGTTTACATGCAGCTTACCCTCGACCAGTCGTACCATCCCGACGGGTACTACACCTTCCCGTCCGACGAATTCATGAAAAACGAGATTTTGATTTCCAAGCGGTTGGGGTTAACCGGAAACCGGATCCACATCAAGGTTGAAATTCCCCGCAAGCTGTATTGGGCGGACAAGCTGGGGTTGCTGATTATGGCGGATGTGCCCAACTCTTGGGGTCAGCCCACGCAGGAGATGTTCCAAGAGAGCGAGTATGCGCTGCGCGAAATGGTTCGCCGCGACATGAACCACCCCGCCATTTTCTGTTGGGTGCTGTACAACGAGACGTGGGGGCTATTCACCAAAGTGCCCGGAAAACCCAACCAGTACCTGCCGCAGACCCAGGAGAAGGTCGCCGCCATGTACCGGCTTGCCAAACAGTTGGACCCCTCCCGTCTGGTGGAGGACCAGTCTCCCTGCCACAACGACCATGTTGTCTCCGACCTGAATTCCTGGCACGCCTACCGTCCGGGCTATCAGTGGGAGAAGGAGGTTCTGGACGCGGTGAAGAACACCTTCCCCGGGTCTAAATGGAACTACAAGGACGGCTACCGCCAGACCGACGGCGTTCCGATGCTGAACAGCGAATGCGGTAACGTGTGGGGGTATGAAGGCAGCAGCGGCGATTGCGATTGGAGCTGGGATTACCACATGATGATGGACGCTTTCCGCCGCCATCCCCAGTGCTGCGGGTGGTTGTACACCGAGCACCATGACGTTTGCAACGAGTGGAACGGGTACGTCCGTTTCGACCGCACCGAAAAATTCACCGGGATTGAGGAGCTGTTCCCCGGTATGCGGTTGAACGATTTGCACTCTGACGCGTACCTCGCTTTGGACACCGAACTGTTTCGGGTGTTCCGTCCCGGCGATACTTGGCGGATGCCGGTCTCGCTCTCGCTCACCACCGACCGTTTTGAGGGCAAGCCGTTGACGCTGAACGCGGAAATCCGGATGTGGGACAGTCAGGGCAAACTCTCCGAGCAGCCGATTAAAAACCTTTGCCCGGCCTTTGCCGCCAAAGCGTGGGACAGCCGTGAGCTTGGCCCGCTCAACATCAAGTTGCCCGACCGTGTCGGCGCCGGCGTGATTTGCCTGAGCCTGGTCGATGACCGAAAGATCGTGGCGCGCAATTTCGCGACTTTCGCTTTGCGCGACGGTGAGCAACAGCCGCGCCAGCAGACCACGGACGGCGGAGTGACGGTGCGGGTCGCTCCGAAGAGCTTTGTGCGGGCGGAATGGTCGCAAAAACAATGGAACGTGCTGGATGGCCTTAAGGTCAACGGCGCCGGCAAGGGTTTCTTTGAGTACACCGTGGCGGTGCCGCAGGGGCAATGGTCCAAGGCGGTGCTTCGCGCCGAGATTTCCGCGAAGCGCCTGAACGGCAAAGATAAGGAAGGCGCGAAGGGTGACAGCGACGGCGACTATATGCTGGGAGCCGGTTTCCATGACCGTAGCGCCAACAAGAACGCGTATCCGATGACCAGTGTGGATAAATGGAAGGGCGCGGTTCGGATCGTGGTGAACGGCGAGACCGTGAAAACGGTGGAACTGGCGGATGATCCGGCCGACCACCGCGGCTTCCTCTCTTGGGGTTCCCAGCTGCGCGATAAGCTGTTGCGCGAAGCCGGGTCCTACGGTTATTTGGTGGAGACCGAAATTCCGGCCGCGGTTTTGGCGAAAGCCGTGGACGGGAAGATCACGGTGCGGTTCGAGGCGGACGACAAAGGGTTGGCTATTTACGGCGAACGGTTTGGCCGGTACCCCATGGATATCACTTTTGATTTTGTAAAGTAATGCCGGAGTGTCCGGACGGATTGTCGGGGAGATTTCCAAGATGTTTGACGTGCAGTCAATGTTTATGCCGGTTTCGGGTATGTTGTCGATTTTTCAGGGTTTTTTCGACTCCAACCTGATGGGCCGGGTGATTGTGCTGCTGCAGTTGGCCAGTTCGGTGGTCGCGGCGGCGGTGATTATCGGGAAACGGAAAGAGCTGGCGAGCATAGAACGCAACTCCAGGATCTTTAAGCGCGAGTTTCTGGCGGGTAAGGATGTGCTGGACTATTACCTCTCCCGCAACAAGGGGCGCGATTCATCCGTCGAGTTGATTTACACCCGTTCCTGCGAACGGATGGTCAAACTGATGGATCCCAGCATTCGTAATGCAATGATTTCCAACCGCGGGGGCAGTCAGTCCCCCGCGCTGACCTCGCGTGAGGTGGCACTGGTGCGCGGCACCTGCGAACACACCGTGGAGGAGGAGGAAGTGCGCATCGAGCACGGCATGGGCATCTTGGGCACGATTGTCAATGCGGTCCCGATGCTTGGATTGCTCGGCACGGTGTGGGGGGTGCTGGACGCGTTCGCCACGATGGGCGTCAAACAGTCAATGTTGCTTTCGGAAATCGCGCCGGCCATATCATCCGCGTTGGTTACCACCGTTGTCGGATTATTGGTTGCCATTCCCAGCACTTGTTTCTATAACAATCTGGCTGGGAAGATCCGCCAGCTTTCTGTTGATATGGAGGGATTCGCCGAAGAGTTGCTGGGGCGTATCGCGTGCGAGTACCAGCAGTGGGAGGAAAAGTAGATGATGCGTCGCCGTATCGGTCGCGACAAGCAGCGGAAGACCATCAACGAGATCAACATGATGCCGTTGATCGACCTCACCTTTCTGTTGCTGATCACCTTCATCATCACCATGCCGGCGATGGAGCAGGGGATATCGGTCCGTTTGCCGCAGGGCAAGGCGGATGTCCTTCCGCGCAAAAAGGCCAACACGGTTTCGCTGGACGCCGAAGGCAAGATCTTCCTGAACAACAAGGCCACCGATCTGGAGGAGTTGGAGCAGGTGTTGGGGCTGATGGCGGCAGAGGATGAAAAAACTGCGGTGCTGGTCCGGGCGGACGAGCGCCTGGATTACGGCAAGGTGATGCGGGTGATCCGCATTTTGTACAAGGTCAAGATCACGCGGATGGCGCTGGTTACGCTGTCCGACTAAATTTTATCCGCCTATGGCCCGGAAGATTTTTTCAGCCTTTTCGGTTAATTGTTCCGTCCTGCTGCACGTCTTGCTGTTGACGGCGGCAACGGGCGTGTCCATGCTTCCGGGGTGCCGCAAGAAAGAACTGGTCGTGCCGCTTGACTTCACTGTGGTACTGCCGGAAATGTACGAGCAGGATGATGTTCCGGAGGACAAGCCCGACCCTACCGAGGTCACGCCGCCGCCTCCGGAACCGGACGATGATTTGCCGACGCTGCCGGATCCGGTGACGGTAAAAAAGGATCCGCCAAAGAAAGACCCGCCGAAGAAGAAAGATCCGCCCAAAAAGCCGGACCCGCCGAAGAAGCCGGACAAGAAACCGCCGCCCAAAAAACCGGATCCGCCTAAGAAGAATCCCCCCAAGAAGCCGTTCGTTAAGGGACCGCGGGTAGAAGGGCCGAAACCGGTACAGAACAAACCTAAAGAGGATTTCACGAAACTGCCCCGGGCGTCAAACCGCCCGGCAGTGGACAAACCGCTTTCGCGCCAAGAGTTGCTTTCCGCGTTGAACGCCGGCGCTCGCGCCGGAACCCGCAACCAAGTGCCGCAAGGGGAGCAGGAGCGTTGTTTCCTGTTGATCAAACAGGCGCTTTACCAGTCTTGGGAACAGCCAGCCGCCAACGGCGTGCGGCCCGCGCAACTCGAGATTAAACTTGACAATACGGGACGCATCGTGAGCTACGAGTTGGTACAGTCGTCTGGGGACCCTTTTTTTGACAAAACCGTGAAGGCGGCAGCCGCCAGAACGATGCCGATTCGCGGACTTTCGCTGGCTTTTATAAAGCAGTACGAAACGTTGCGGATTGAATTTAAAGTTGAGTAGTCAGACCGCCGGAAACGGTGTCGGGGAGTATTGTGGAATGGCTTCTGAGATCGTCATTACTGGCGCACGCCAGAACAACTTGAAAAATATCGATGTCCGGATTCCGCGTGACCGGCTGACCGTGATAACCGGGTTGAGCGGTTCGGGAAAATCCTCGCTGGCTTTCGACACCCTTTACGCCGAAGGCCAGCGGCGTTATGTCGAGAGCCTTTCGGCATACGCCCGGCAGTTCCTCGACCAGATGCAGAAGCCCGAGGTTGACCATATTGAGGGGCTTTCGCCCGCGATTTCCATCGAGCAGCGCACCACCGGCAACAACCCCCGGTCAATCGTGGCGACCGTGACCGAGGTGCACGATTATTTGCGTCTGCTTTACGGCACCATCGGTCAGGCGCACTGTCCGAAATGCGGCAAGCCGGTACAGAAGCAGAGCGCGGAACAAATCGTTGACCAGCTGCTGCGTTTACCGGAGAAGACCAAGGTGATTCTGCTGGCGCCTTTGGTGCGCGGGCGCAAGGGCCGCCACGAGGATGTTTTTGAGTCCGTGCGCCGGCAGGGGTTTGTCCGCGTCCGGGTGGACGGGGAGATGATGGCGTTGGACGATGTGCCGCCACTGGAAAAGAACAAGCAGCACAATATCGACGCGGTGGTGGATCGGTTGGTGGTGAACAGCACGGTGCGCGGGCGGATGACCGATTCGGTCGAGCTGTCGCTCAAGCTCGGCGACGGCATCATGAAGGCGCAGATTATCGAGAATGACGGAAATACCCGAGAAGAGTTGTTTTCCGAAAAAAACGCCTGCCCGGATTGCATGATTTCTTTTGAGGAGCTTAAGCCGCGCTCTTTCTCTTTTAACGCGCCATACGGCGCCTGTCCGGTTTGTTCCGGTCTCGGCTCGCAATGGGTGTTTGACGAGGATTTGGTGGTGCCCGACAAATCTCTGCCGCTGGAGGAGGCGATTAAGCCTTGGCGGGTAGCCGGGCATCACGCGATTGTTTACTACAAGTATTTGCTGGAGCGTATCGCTTCGCAGAACCGCGTCTCGTTGCGAACCCCGTATGAGAAACTGCCCGCCGCGTTCCGTAAGAAACTGATGCACGGGTTCGACGAGCCGCTGGTGTTAGAGTGGCGCAAGGAAGACCGTCCCTTCGAAGGCGTGCTGGCGAACCTGAAACGCCGGTACGAAGAGTCGGAGTCGGACGAAATGCGCGACCGGTTCGCGGCGTTTATGAGCCGCCAGATGTGCCCGGAGTGCCGCGGGGCGCGGTTGAAACCGGAGTCACGGGTTTGCACGGTGGCGGGTAAGACCATTGTGGAACTGATGTCGATGCCGGTTAATCGCGCTGCCGAGTTCTTCGACCGCATTTCACTCTCCGATGCCGACGCTAGAATGGTGGCGGACGTGCTTAAGGAAATCCGCAAACGTTTGAAGTTCATGATCGATGTCGGGTTGGATTACCTGTCGCTTGACCGGGAAAGTTCCACTCTTTCCGGCGGTGAGATGCAGCGTATTCGGCTGGCGTCGCAGATCGGCTCCGGTCTGGTCGGGGTGATGTACGTGCTGGACGAGCCGACCATCGGGTTGCACCCGCGGGACAACGAGCGGCTGATAAAGATGTTGCGACAACTCCAACAGCGCGGCAATTCGGTCATTGTGGTGGAACACGACGAAGAGATGATGCGCAACGCCGACTATATCGTGGACATCGGTCCGGGCGCGGGGCGCAAGGGCGGCGAGGTGGTTTACCAGGGCGATGTCGCGGGATTGTTGCGGTGCAAGCAGTCGTTAACCGCTGATTATCTTACGGGGCGGCGGAAGGTGGTGCCGCCATCGGTGCGGGTGGTTCCCGGGAAAAAGTGGATTAAAGTTTTCGGCGCGGCCGAGAATAACCTGAAGCGCATTGACGTGGCTTTCCCGCTGGGGTGTTTCATTTGCGTTACCGGTGTCTCCGGGTCCGGCAAATCAACTTTGGTGAGCGACATTCTCAAGCGCCATCTGTTTCAGGAGTTTTACCACTCCAAGGATAAGCCCGGCAAGTTTGACCGCATCACCGGGATTGAAAATATCGACCGGGTGATAGAGATCGACCAAAGCCCGATCGGGCGCACCCCGCGCAGTAATCCGGTAACCTACACCGGGGCGTTTTCTGCAATCCGCGAATTGTTCGCCGCCACCCCGGCCGCTAAGATGCGCGGCTACAGTCCGGGGCGGTTCAGCTTCAATGTGAAGGGCGGACGCTGCGAGGTATGCAAAGGCGACGGCGTGCGGAGGCTGGAGATGAACTTCCTGCCGGATGTTTACGTGACATGCGAGCAGTGCAACGGCGCCCGATACAACCGGGAAACATTGGAAGTGCGTTACGGCGACAAAACCATTACCGACGTGCTGAATATGACGGTCAACGAGGCGTTGGAGTTTTTCAATGCGGTGCCGTCGGTCGCCAACAAACTCAAGACGCTTCAAAGCGTTGGTTTGGGCTACATCCATCTTGGGCAAAGCTCCACCACACTGTCCGGCGGCGAGGCGCAGCGGATCAAACTGGCGACGGAACTTTCCAAGCGCGCCACCGGGAAGACGCTCTATCTGTTGGACGAGCCGACCACCGGGCTGCATTTTGAGGATGTCAGGAAACTGATGGAGCTGTTGCTGCGTCTGCGCGAATCCGGCAATACCGTGGTGGTGATTGAGCACAATGTTGACGTGATGCGTTGCGCCGATTACATAATAGACCTTGGCCCGGACGGCGGAGAGGCCGGCGGAACCGTGGTGGCTTGCGGTACACCGGAAGAGGTTAAAAAGAACCGTAAATCGTACACGGCCAGATTCTTGTAAGGAGGGGTCTTATGAAGCGGGTTTTTGGGGTGGCATTGGCGATGGGGTTGTTGTCGTCGGTATGTCCGGCCGGCGCCGAAGAGACGATGTTGTTTCTGCTGATCGGCCAGTCCAACATGGCGGGGCGCGGACAGTTGCCGCAAGAACCGCCGCCGCCGCATCCGCGGATTTTTATGTTCAACGCGACGCGGGAGTGGGTGCCGGCCAAGGATCCGGTGCATTTCGACAAACCGAAGATGGCAGGGGTGGGGTTGTGTTCGTCATTCGCCCGGCAGGTCGCGGATCGATATCCCGATGCCCGGATCGGTTTGATTCCCTGCGCGATGGGCGGCTCGGCGCTGGCGGAGTGGATGCCGGGCAAAAAACTTTACACTAATGCGGTAGCCCGTACCCGCGCCGCGCTGAACGGCGGCGGACGTTTGGCGGGCATACTTTGGCATCAGGGCGAGGCGGATAGTGCCGATGGGAAACGCGAGAGCTACGTTTCACGTTTTTTGACTATGTTGGACCGATTGCGCTGGGATCTGGACGCGCAGGACGTGCCGGTGGTGTTGGGTGAGTTAGGAGAATTTTACCAGCCGGCCCCCAAGTTCAACGCGATGTTAAAAACGGGATTGCCGCGGTTGCCGTATTGCGGACTGGCTTCTTCGCAAGGGCTTGTTCACCGGGGAGACCGTTTGCATTTTTCCGCCGAAGCCTTGAAAACCTTCGGCGAACGTTATGCCGACGAGTTTTTCCGTTTGGACGCGCTGCCCCGTTTCCGTGACGGCGGTTTTGAAAAACTTAAATGGAATGAATGCAAAATCTGGTGGCCCTACGGGGATTCCGCGTTTAAGGTTGATGACCGGGAGCATGAGCAGGGGGCGTGGTCGGCGGTTGCCGATGTTAAACCCGGTTCTAATGGCGGCGGGGTGATTCAGGATTTGGTTTATCCCCACCCGGACCGATCACCAATTTTTTTTGGCGGTTGGAGCAAAGCCGAAGACGTCAATGCCACCGATTATTGCATTTATCTGGATATTTGGTATCAAGGCGGTGGTAACGCTTGGGGAAAACGCGCCGATTGGGCGAAAGGAACCCATGGGTGGGCTCAAACCAAGGCGGTTTTTTACCCGGAAAAGCCGGTCGAGAAAATAAAGTATTATGCTTTCGTTCGTAACGGTACCGGCAAGGCTTGGTTTGATGGATTGTTTTTGGAACGGCGGGAAATGGGGTTGGAAGTGTTGGGGGCGGACCGTGCCACTGATCGGCCGTACTCCAACTCCGATGTGGCGGAAATCCGTTTCGCCAAACCGTTGGAATGGTCGGTTGCCGACGGACTGGATGGCGCGAGTGTAGGCGGCAAGGGCACGACTGCGTTGGTTTCGATCGATTCCGCTGCGGATAGTTTGTCGTTAAAGTTGTCAGACGGTACCCAACGGGCTGACGTGGATGTGCCGTTGCCGGAAATACGTCTCGACTCGATGCCGCCGCAACGGACTGTGGTCTGGACGGCAGATTCGCTGGAAAAGGTCACGCCGTTGACCTTTCCCGATCCCAGCCAGTTGTCGGCTCCAAAACCGATCCGGATTGAGTTGGCGCGTCGGGAGCGCGAGAGTGCGCAGGTGGTGGTGTCGACGGATAAAGGGTCGGAATGGGGCAACGGGATGCTGGAGCTTTCCCCGTTGCGGACAGACTCCGGTAAAGAATTTAAAGGCAGTTTTGTTTGGCAGCGGGTCGGTTACCTTAGGCGCAGGGCAGGGTATTTTCGCCATCCTTTTGCACCGCCGGACGCGGAACGCTGGTTGCCGGATCCCTTGTTGCCCCCGGCTCCGTTCCGGGTCAGGCGCGGCGGTTCGCAGGGGTTGTGGTTGACCGTGACGGCGGATGCCGACGCTGCGGCGGGCGAGTACAAGGGCACGGTCAGAGTGACTGAAAACGGGAATGTGGTAGCCGACGTTCCAGTTACGGTACGGGTGAGGGAATTTTCGTTGCCGGAAACCTTTGGGATGCCCACCGCGTTCAGCGTTATGGATGGTTTCACCAGGGCGCATTACCCCAATCGTTTCGAGGAAATGAAGCGGCAAAGCCACGATTTGATGTTGGACAATCGCCTCAATCCCGATGATATTTCCCGTACTTCGCCGCCGGAAATTAAGGATTTGCTCCATGCCAGATCGCGCGGGATGTGCCGATTCAATATCTTGAACCTTGTCCCGCCGCCCACCAATCCGAAAACCAAATGGGTCTGCTGGGCGCCACCGGAGGCGGTGTTCACTCCGGAATTTTACGAATCCGTGAAGACCCGGCTGTCGCCGTATGTGGCCGAGCTGCGAAAGCACGGGTTGCAAAAATTCGCTTACGTGTATGGATTTGACGAGCGCGACCGGAAGTTTTACGCCGGAATTGATGAAATCTGGAAGAAATTCCGCCGCGATTTCCCGGACATTCCGGTGATGACCACGGCAATGATGTATCGTGACATGGCGGCCGGGAAGACGGACATCCCCTTCGTCAACACTACGGATTGGTTTTGTCCGCTCACCTCGGTGTTCCGTCCTGAACTGACCGAAAAGTTGCATTCGCAAGGTAAACAGGTCTGGTGGTACACTTGTTGCGGGCCGACCTATCCTTACGCCAATATGTCGTCATACGAATATCCGCTGATTGAAGGGCGGCTTCTGGGATGGATGACCCATTTGTACGGGGCGGACGGCTTGTTGTTCTGGCATGTGAATTATTGGGGCGACAATCCGTTGCTTGACGACTCCGACACCTTCTTCCAGGAGTGGAACACCTACAGCGGGTTGCACATGCCCGGCGACGGGATATTCCTGTATCCGGCGCGGGACCTGATTCTGCCGTCAATCCGTTTGGCGCAAATGCGCGACGCGGTGGAGGATTACGAGTGGTTGCAGCTGTTGTCCGGCCGCAAAGGCAAGGCCGCCGCCGATGTTTTCAGCCGTATGTTGGTTACAAGCATGACCGAATTCACCCGATCTCCATCCGAATTGCGTCAAGTTCGTTCCTCGCTTGGCGATGCCATAGCCCGTTAACTAGATCATGAAGCCGGTCAAAACAATGGGTAAACGCAGCGAAACGGGTGTTTTTCCCGGAAAATTGGCGCAAAAATGAAAAAATCTCCGATTTCATAAGGTTTTGAATTGACTGAAAGGCGCATATTTGTTTTAATGTTTACGTTCGGTTGATTTTGCGGTTATTGTTGTTTCGGGGGTTGCTTTCAGGTGAACAAGCTTTGTACCATTGTCAAGTGGACTATTTGGGGGTTGTTAGCGGCGGTGGCGGTGGCGGTTAATGTCTTCGCCTACATGGATATCATGCCGTTGAGACAAAAGTATCTCGGAATGCAGCACCGCCGCGTTGATTTGCAAAATAAGATCGACAATATCAAAAAAGAGATTCGCTTGTACCGGGAAAACCAAGACAATTTCAAGAACAACCGGGATTTTGTGGTTCGTCTCGCCCACGAAGAAAAATTGGTTGACGACAAAGAAATCGTCTTTATTTTTGACAATTCGAGATAATAGTGACCGCAGTGTTAGATTTTGCCGCCATACGTGCGGAGTTGAACCAAGGCAACCGGGTTCTGATGCTGGTGAGGCATGCGGAACGTCCCCATATCGACAAAGATGACAAGACTTTCGGTGCGACGCTGCCTTTGACCGAAAACGGTAAGCGGATGTGCGTGGATTTTGGTCAGCGATTGCAAGGCGCTTCACAATCGGTTCAATTTCGGGCCAGCCCGCTGTTGCGTACCGTAATGACGGCCCGGCTTATCGCGCAGGGTATGGGTATCGGTAACCCCTGTATTGTTCCCGATGACCTAATCGGTAACGGTTCATGTTTCATTTCCGATCTGTTGGCGGTTTGGGAATTGTTCCGCGACGGCAGTTTCTTTGAAAAAATGATGTCATACATGTCGAAAGGCACGCAGATCGGATTCGCCCCGCTTTTTCAGGCGGCAGAAACTTACGAGGATTACGTGGTGTCCAATTTCTCCGCGCAATTTGGCATTTTTGCCACCCATGACATTTTCGTTGCCGCCTACCTTCACGCCAAAGGGGTAAAAACGGATTGGAATCCCGACAACTGGCCGAGATTCCTCGACTCCGCCGTAATCATTATCGATTCTTTGCGGCGGCGGCGTTACGCGCTTTTCCGTGCCGGGCTTTCCAATCTGGTTTCCGGCGTGGATTGAGGAACCCTCTCCCAATCCCCAATTCTATAAATTTTCAAAAAATGTTACTTTGCGGTTGACTTTATCGCCCGGTTTTGATAAAGTGCTCCCCGTTTTCAACGCATGGGGAAGTAGCTCAGTTGGTAGAGCATCACGTTCGCAACGTGGGGGTCGAGAGTTCGAATCTCTTCTTCTCCACCATCTTCTTGTCCGGTTGAACGCCAGATCGGTTGGTTCCCTAATTGAGGCTGGCAATTGTTCCCGGGCATTTTTTGTTTCCGAAATATCCCAATGGGTTTGCCGTGCTTTCCCTTATCCGGTTGTTATGATACGGTTGAATGCCATTCTTGCAGGGAGTTTGGCAAACCTGCGGTTTCGTGCGATACGGCGGCAATCCCTTTCAGGGCTTCTGAAAATCCGGCGAGCGTTGTGGTGACTGGGATTCCGGCGGCAACGGCCCCGGAACGGATTTTCAGGCTGTCGGAATGTGCGGTCTCGTCGTCTTCCCTGGTGTTGACTACCCATTTTACTTTGCCGAGGCGAATGAGGTCTAACGCGTTAGGGCTGCCGAGCGTGATGCGGTATAGCGCGTTAGACTCGATCCCGGCCTTCCATAACGAAGTGGATGTGCCGCGCGTAGCCCAAATTTCATAACCCATATCGTCAAGTTGTTTGGCGAGACGCACCACCTCCGCTTTATCTTCGTCTCGAACCGATAGTATAACGCCGCCTTTGAGCGGGAGTGGACTTCCGGCTGCGATTTGGCTTTTGTAGTATGCCGTGGCGGCATCGTGGCCAAACGCCATCACCTCCCCGGTCGATTTCATTTCTGGGGTGAGTGTGATGTCCGCGCCCGGAAACTTCACGAAGGGGAACACCGCCTCTTTCACGCAATAGTATGGCCAAGGTTTGCCGTTATTGGCGTTGGACCCCAAACGTTCCTCGCGTTCAGACGGGTGTATTCCGATATCGTTAAGCGTTTCGCCGGCCATGCAGCGCGCCGCAACCCCCGCAAGTGACCATCCGACTGCCTTAGAAACAAACGGTACGGTTCGCGATGCCCGCGGGTTCACCTCAATCATCCAGATTTCACCGTCTTTCACCGCAAGCTGGATGTTCATTAACCCGCATACGTGCAGTCTATCGGCAAATTTGAGGGCGATTGATTCGACTTCCGCAATTATTCTGTCCGAAAGCGAAACCGGCGGCGTTACGGCGGCGGCATCGCCGGAATGGCATCCTGCGGCCTCGATATGCTCAAGAATCGCGCCGACCGCTGTCGTCTTGCCGTCCGAGACACAGTCAACATCAAGCTCGATGGCGTGGGTGAGAAACTTGTCAATTAAAATGGGTTTGCCGTCGGAGATTTTTACGGCGTCTTCCACAAATTCGCGCAGCCGATCTTCATGGTAAACTATCGCCATGCCGCGTCCGCCAAGGACAAAACTGGGGCGAACAAGTACTGGATAGCCGATTTCTTCCGCAATCTTCAACGCGTCTTCAACGCTATGGGCTATCCCGCTGGGCGGCTGTTTTACGCCCAGTTCATCCACCAGCGACCGGAAAAAGTCCCGGTCCTCGGCACGGGCAATGTCATGCGGCGATGTGCCCAGTATATTAACCCCCGCGTCAGCTAGGCGTTCGGACAGATTAAGCGGAGTTTGTCCGCCGAACTGAACGATAACGCCATCGCAACCCTCGCGGTTGTATATCTCCATCACATCTTCGAATGTCAACGGTTCGAAGTAGAGTTTATCCGAAGTGTCGTAGTCGGTCGAAACCGTTTCGGGATTGGAGTTTACCATCACCACTTCATAGCCAAGCTTGCGCAAGGCGAATGCCGCGTGACAGCAACACCAGTCGAACTCGATGCCTTGTCCGATACGGTTCGGCCCTCCGCCCAAGATCATGATCTTCTTGGCAGGATGTTGATTGTTGCCAATGTTGTCAGGATTCAATTGGCTATTGGCATTGGTGATTGGCAACATTCCCACATTGGTAACATTCGTCAATGATGTGAGACCTTCGGCCGAATAATAGCTATAGTAGTACGGCGTTTTGGCCTCAAATTCTCCGGCGCAGGTGTCAACTTCGCCGAACCGCGGATGAATTCCGAGTTCGAGCCGCTGGGCGCGGATATCGCTTTCGCGGCAACCGACCATCGCGGCTATTTCGCGATCGCTGAACCCGAACACTTTTGCCTGACGCAACACTTCCGCGTCCAGCCGGTTGGAGTTGTTGTCGGCGAGAAAACTTCTAAATGCCTCGATTTCATCGAGTTGGGCGCGAAACCACGGATCGAAGGCTTTCGCGTCGTGTCCGGCCAGCGGCGCCTCAAGCGAGCGAACCGCCTTTAGATACGCCTGTTTGAATGTGCGCCCGATTGCCATTGCCTCGCCGACGGATTTCATCTGCGTGCCCAGCTGTTTGTCCGCACCCGGGAATTTCTCGAAGGTGAAGCGCGGAATTTTTACGACTACGTAGTCCAAAGTCGGCTCGAAGCAGGTTGGCGTGACTTGCGTGATGTCGTTTGTAAGTTCGTCCAGCGTGTATCCCACGGCAAGCAGCGCGGCGATTTTCGCAATCGGGAAGCCGGTCGCTTTTGACGCCAACGCGGACGAGCGCGAAACACGGGGATTCATCTCGATGATAATCCGCCGCCCCGTCGCCGGATTCACCGCCCATTGCACGTTTGAGCCTCCGGTTTCCACGCCGATGGCCTCAAGAACGCGAATGGAATCGTCGCGCATCTCCTGGTATTCGCGATCGGTTAGGGTTTGGATCGGGGCAACGGTGATGGAGTCGCCGGTATGGACTCCCATCGGATCCATGTTTTCGATGGAGCAGACGATTACGGCGTTTCCCGCCCTATCGCGCATGACCTCCATCTCGTATTCTTTCCAGCCGATAAGCGATTCTTCGATTAGCACTTCGTGGTTGAGCGCCGCCTCCAGTCCGCGTGAGACAATTTCCTCAAATTCTTTCGCGTCATGCGCGATGCCGCCGCCGGTGCCACCCAATGTGAATCCAGGACGGATGATCAGTGGCCAAGAACCAATCCTTCGCGCGATTTCTTTGGCTTCTTCAAGCGAATGTGCGCTGCCGGATCGCGGAATGTCCAGCCCTAAATCAGTCATTGCCGCTTTGAAGAGATTGCGGTCCTCCGCTTTTTCAATAGCGGTCGCGTTCGCGCCAATCATTTCCACGCCGAATTCTTTTAAAACGCCGGTATTTGCAAGCCCGGTCGCCACATTCAGCGCGGTTTGCCCACCCAGAGTCGGGAGCAGGGCGTCAGGACGTTCCTTGCGGATTATTGCGGCAACGGATTCTACGGTCAGCGGTTCGATGTAGGTCTGCTCCGCCATTTCCGGATCGGTCATTACCGTTGCGGGGTTGGAGTTGACGAGAACGACCGTGTACCCCTCTTTACGAAGCGCTTTAACCGCCTGAACGCCGGAATAGTCGAATTCGCATCCTTGGCCAATTACAATCGGGCCGGAACCAATGATCAGGATTTTCTTCAAATCGCCTCGCTTCATTTTGCCTTTCCTTTCAGTGCCGCCGCGATAAGTCCCAAAAACAGCGGATGTGGCGAGGTCGGACGCGATTTGAACTCCGGATGGAACTGGCAGGCGATGAAATACGGGTGCTTGGACAATTCCACGATTTCAACAAGTTTTCCGTCGGGCGACGTTCCGCTGATGACAAGCCCGGACTGTTCGCAGGCAATGGCGCCTTCGCTGCGCATATCAAACTCGTAACGGTGCCGGTGCCGCTCGGAAATATTGGGTTCGCCGTACATTTTGGCCGCAAGCGAACCTTTCTTTAAGACGCACGGATATGCGCCCAGACGCATCGTGCCGCCTTTTTGCGTTATGCCGCGCTGCTCTTCCATGAGGTCGATTACGGGATGTAGCGTCTTTTCGTTGAACTCGGTTGAATTCGCGTCTTTCCAGCCCAGAACGTCGCGCGCGAACTCGATAACCGTACATTGCATTCCAAGACAAATCCCCAGAAACGGGATACCTTTCTCGCGCGCATACCTGATTGCCGCGATTTTGCCTTCGACTCCGCGCGATCCGAATCCGCCGGGAACCAGTATCCCGTCCACACCGCTGAAAACTTTTGCGGCTTTGGCTTTTAAAACGTCCTCCGCTTCGATCGGCTCTACCTCAACTTTGCAATCCTTTGCCATCCCCGCGTGTTGCAGCGCTTCGTGGATTGACTTGTAGGCATCACGAATGGAAATGTATTTTCCGACCAGCGCGATACGGCAGGTCTTTTTCGGTTTGGTGGCTTTTCTAACAAGCGTATCCCACACGGTGTGCTTGATAGGCCAAATGTCCAGGTGGAGTTGACGCAACACCTGTTCGTCTAAACCTTGTTTGCGCAATTCCCGCGGTACGGCATAAACTGATTCCGCGACGTCTTTCTCCTCTATCACGCATTCCCGTTTGACATTACAGAAAAGCGCGAGTTTGCGCAAATGCTCTTCGGGAATTGTCATTTCCGTCCGGCACACGAGAATGTCCGGGATGATGCCGATATTACGCAGCATTCCCACGGAATGCTGGCTGGGTTTTGTCTTTAGTTCACCTGCCGCCTTGAGGTAGGGAACGAGCGTAAGATGAACAAAACAGGTGTTGCTGTCGCCTTCTTCAAAACGGAATTGCCGCGCCGCTTCAAGGAACGGCAAAGATTCGATGTCTCCCGAAACGCCGCCGATTTCGCAAAGAACGATATCGCAGTCATGTTCGCCGGCGCTTTTGATTGCCGCCTTTATTTCGTCGGTGATGTGCGGAACGACTTGAACCGTTCCGCCTAAATACCCACCGGCCCGTTCGCGGGCAAGGACTGCCGAGTAGATGCGTCCCGAAGTGAAGTTGCTTGCTTTGGTGCAGTTAACCCCGGCAAAGCGTTCATAATGGCCGAGGTCGAGATCGGTTTCGGCCCCGTCGTCCGTTACGAACACCTCGCCGTGTTGGTAGGGTGACATCGTTCCCGGGTCAACGTTGAGGTAGGGGTCGAGTTTCTGCATGAAGACTTTGTAGCCGCGGGATTTGAGCAGAAGCGCGAGTGATGCCGAAGTGATTCCCTTCCCAAGCGAACTTACCACGCCGCCTGTTATGAACACGTATTTGACCTGTTTATTCATTACGCACCTATTGTTTGATCGATGCCGTTTGCTGACGACGGTTGCCGATCATTGCCTTAAACTCCCCGAAAAGATACGCGCTGTCGTGCGGCCCTGGACAGGATTCCGGATGGTACTGCACGGAATAAGCCGGAAGGAACTTGTGGCGAATCCCTTCGATAGTGCCGTCGTTTAGATTGACGTGTGTCACTTCAAGACAATCCGGCAGAGTCTCCTTTGCGACGGCGAAGTTGTGGTTTTGCGAGGTAATCTCCACCTTGCCGGTTATGAGATTCTTGACCGGATGGTTGCAGCCGTGGTGGCCAAACTTCAGACGTCCGGTATTCGCCCCGCAAGCGAGTGAAAGCAGCTGGTGTCCGAGGCAGATCCCCATCATCGGTACTTTGCCCAATAACCGTTTGATGTTCTCGATGGCGTAGGTAACGGCTGCGGGGTCGGCCGGCCCGTTCGAGAGAAATACGCCAGCGGGATTCATTGCCAAAACATCTTCGGAGGTGGTTTGCGCTGGAACCACGGTAACTTTCGCCCATGCCGCAAGTGAGCGCAGAATGTTTGTTTTGACCCCGAAATCGTAACAAACGATGTGTGGGATGGAAGGGCCGTTAGATGTGGGGCGGGGGCCGAATTCGTACGCCTTATCACAAGTCACTTTTGCGGCGTAGTCCTGGCCATCCAGACCAATCCATTCGGTAGCTCTTGCTATGGCCTCGCCATGTGTGGCGGCGTCATTTCCGGCGGCATCCGATTTGTTTAATGCGGATGGCGTGGTTACATGGAGATACGCTTTTCGATTGCCGTGCTCACGGATATGCAATGTCAGACTGCGCGTATCGACACCATAAATACCGGGAATTCCGTTTTCCTTCAGATAGTCATCAAGGCTCTTTTTGCTTCGCCAATTACTTGGGGTAGCCAAATCGCCTATCACCAGTCCGGACAGAAAAAGCCCCCGAGACTCAACGTCATCGGGGTTTATTCCGTAATTGCCGACTTCGGCCGTAGTGAGCGCGACAAACTGTCCGGCGTAAGAGGGGTCGGTCAATATCTCCTGGTAACCGCTCATCCCGGTGTTGAAGACAACTTCGCCCAAAGCATCCTTTCTTGCTCCGAAAGCGATACCGTGAAACACCGTTCCGTCATCCAATGCGAGAAACGCCTTTCGATCCCGCTCCGCTTGCCATTTATCCGTGTAGTCCATATAGAATTCAATAGCACACCTCATGCCATGTCAGATTGCGTACTATTAAACACCGGCGTTTACAATTGATGTAAAAATACGCGGTATTAAATTACAAAAACAGCCGGATGCGGTGGTCCAAACAGTCTCTAATGTTGCGGGAAATCAATACGAACGCTCGCTTCTGCGTTCCAAATAGTTCATAAGTGCCTTACGAAGAACTTTGTAGCCGCCCGGGGTAGGGTAGTCTCCGGTAAAGTACCAGTCACCGATGGGAAGCTGATTGCGCGCCGTATTGTGTCCGCCGGGCGGAGTTAAGCATTCGCGGAGAGCGTCGATTGTCTGATAGACGACAACCACTTCTGCCTTCATGCCGGGCGGTGTTAGGAGTCTGGCGATTTCGGCGGAATGTTCTTCATTCGGGAACCTTGCGTAAAGCGCGGCCAGAGGGTTCCCGGATGGAGTATGCTCTTCATTCAACGCCGTCCGCAACTCTGCTTCCGCATTATCCCCCAAGAGTTTCACCAAAGCACGGAAGGCGACGAGTTCTCCCAATGTGGACATATCGATTCCGTAGCAGTCTGGATAGCGGATGGGCGGCGCGGACGAGGCGATCACGATTCGTTTCGGACCGAGCCGGTCAAGCATCGGGAGGATCGCGTTTTTCATTGTGTTGCCTCGCACTATGGAGTCGTCCAGGACGACCAGCGTATCCTTTGCGGGGCGAACCAAACCGTAAGTAACGTCATAGACGTGTTTGTAAAATTCGCGACGGGCGGCTGCGTCCGCGATGAACGTGCGGAATTTGGCATCCTTAACCGCCACCTCTCCGAAACGGATTTTCCCGTGTTCGTCAAACAGCCGTTCCAGCAGTCCGTGGAACGCGATACGCGCGGAATTGGGGATGTAACTGAAGAAGATATCCTCCAGCGGCGCGTTCGATGCCTTGAGGATCGCGGGAAGAAGCGCCGCACCCAATGCTTTGCGTTCGCGGTGGATGTCGGCATCGTTCGCCCGTGAGAAGTAGATTCTTTCGAAAGCGCAGGGACGATAAGGCGGCTTGGCATGTGCAGAGTTTTGTGTGTCGGACGGCAGATTTGCGTTGTCAGAAGTTAAACCGCTGAAATCAAGCGATTTCCAGCTGATTGCGCCATCTGGCGAGACAACTAGGGTTTCGCCGGGAGGAATCTCTTTTACGGACTCCGGAGGCACGTCAAAAGCCGCTTGTATCGCAGGCCGCTCGCTTGCGACGACT
Source organism: Kiritimatiellia bacterium (assembly GCA_017454745.1). GTDB lineage: Bacteria > Verrucomicrobiota > Kiritimatiellia > RFP12 > UBA1067 > UBA1200. The sequence goes on along the minus strand of JAFTCL010000011.1, from coordinate 88,364 downwards.
ACGACATTATCGTCAATGTAAAACCAGCCGGGTCTGATCCCGTGCGGGTCGCGGGTGGCAAACGCCCAGCCGTCTCCTGTCGCGCCAATGAGTGTCCAAGCGCCGTCGGCATTCTTTAGCGCGGCGGCTATGGCCTCGGCAAGTGGCGGATTGGTGCGCTCAAACGTTCCGTCCCCGTTTGCCGGTGGAAGCCGCCTTGCCAATTCATGGGCAATCATTTCCGTGACGAGATATCCATCGGCCTTGCTGGTGGGGAACGATCCGTGCCGCCGGTAGTCATCGAATAGTTCGGGGGCGTTGGTGAGGTTGAAATTACCTGCCAAAAGTAGCGTCAAGTCCAATTCGCTGGCTTGATGGATGAACGGATGGCAAAACGCTATCTCGTTCTTGCCGAAAGTGGCATAGCGTAAGTGTCCTAGGAAAATTCGATCTTGGGAGCACTCTCGTTTGGCAATCATGCCGAGGATGTCGGCGAGCGGTGTAGCAGAAGCGGATTTGAAGACCTGATACGGAGGTGTACCGGGTGCGGGATCCGCGCTTAAAATGACCACTCCCGCGCCATCCTGTCCGCGGTTGTGCTGTTTTTCCAGAAGCAGCGACAATCTAGTGCCGCCAAAATCCCCGGTGGCTGACGGAGGCCTTCTCAAAACCACCATCGCTACGGCGCATTCATGTTTGATTTCGTCTGACATGAGCAACAGGTAACACGTACCGCGTTCCGATGAAACGGAACGCGGCCGTGGTTGTTGTTAGGGAGTGCCAACATCAATAGAGAAAAAGCATGTCGCGATATTTCGGGAGCGGCCAGCGGGACGTGGAGACCTTGCGTTCCAGCGTATCGACTGTGGTGCGCAAAGCCTGCATGGACGAGAGGATCGCCGCTTCGTCATTGCCGCTGAGCGCTTCGTCGAGTTTATATAGCCCAGACTTGAGCGCATCGAGACCGCTTCCAAGTTCGACGAGACTTTCCCTTAGCGCAGCCGTGCCCGACGAAACGCCGACATTGTTCGCGGCTTCGAACGCTTGCGCGGTTTCAAGGTATTCCGCTTTCACGGCGGGAAGAATCATCTCGCTCGCGATGTCCCGTGCGCAAGCACCCTCGATATTCACCTTCTTCGCGTATTCTTCGAGGAAGATTTCATGGCGGCTTTCGAGTTCGCGCTTGGTCATTACGCCATACTTGCTGAAAAGTGCCGCATTTTCTGGCTTTGCGAACGCGGCGAGAGCGCTCGGCGTATCCGGCGCATTGGGAAGACCGCGCTTCTCCGCTTCTTTCGGCCAATCGGCTTCGTAGCCGTTGCCGTTGAAAACAACGCGCTTGTGTGCCTTGAGCGATGCTTGCAAGATCTTTTGCAAGGCATTGTGGAATGCTGCGGTGTGTTCGCCTGGTTTCGCCTTTCCTGCGACTTTGGCCGATTCCAGTTCGCCGGCGATACGGTCAACCGCCTCGGCGACGATGGTGTTCAGAACGGTCATTGGACCGGAACAGCAGACACTCGATCCGGGGGCGCGGAACTCGAACTTGTTGCCGGTGAACGCAAACGGGGAGGTACGGTTGCGGTCGGTGGCATCCTTTGGAATGGCGGGCAGAGTATCGACTCCCACTTTCAGGGTACCTTTGGCCTCGTGCTTCGCGCTCTTCGGGTTTTCGATACGGTCAAGAACATCCGCGAGCTGGTCGCCCACGTAGATTGAAATGACGGCGGGAGGTGCTTCGTTTGCGCCGAGACGGTGGTCATTGCCAGCCCCTGCCACCGAAGCCCGCAGCAGGTCGGCGTGCTTATCGACCGCCTCGATGACTGCGCAGAGCATTGTCAGGAATACCGCGTTTTCGTGCGGGTCGTTGCCGGGATCAAGGAGATTCCTTCCGCCGTAGGCCACAGACCAGTTGTTGTGCTTGCCGGAACCGTTAACGCCGGCGTACGGTTTTTCGTGAAGGAGGCATTTCAAACCGTGTTTCTCGGCAACATTGCGCAAAGTGTCCATGACCAGCATATTGTGGTCGCTGGCGAGATTCAACTCCTCAAATTGCGGGGCCAGCTCAAATTGCGCGGGTGCAACTTCGTTGTGGCGTGTTTTGGCTGGAATGCCAAGCCGCCAAAGTTCGCGTTCTACGTCGTTCATGAAGGATAGAACCCGATCGGGGATGGTTCCAAAATAGTGGTCCTCCAATTGTTGGCCTTTCGCGGAAGGCGCACCGAAGAGCGTTCTGCCAGTTAACACAAGGTCGGGACGTTTTTTCCAGTACTCCTTGTCGATGAGAAAGTATTCCTGTTCCGCGCCTAGCGTGCATGCGGTATGCGCGCTTTCGCGCCCGAAAATCTTCATCAAACGCTTGAGCGACTTGTCAAGCGCTTGCATTGATCGAAGCAGCGGCGTTTTCTTGTCAAGCGACTCGCCGGTGTAGGCGCAAAACGCGGTCGGAATGCACAATGTGGCTCCGTTGGAATGCCGTTTGATGAACGCCGGTGATGTAGGATCCCATGCGGTGTATCCTCTTGCTTCGAAGGTGGAGCGTATGCCGCCGGAGGGGAATGACGATGCGTCCGGTTCACCGACAATAAGGTTCTTGCCGCTGAACTGCATAATCGGTTCGCCGTCTTTCAATTCTAGGAACGAGTCGTGCTTTTCAGCAGTGAAGCCTGTCATCGGAAGGAACCAGTGCGTGTAATGCGTCGCGCCGCGATCCATCGCCCAATGGCGAATGCCGTGCGCAACCTCGCCCGCGATGGATGGGTCGAGCGGCTTTCCTTCTCGAATTGTCGCTTGCAGTTTCTTCGCAGTGTCTTTGCTTAGATAAGTTCTTATCGCCTCTTCACCGAATACATCGGCACCGAAGTCGGTCGCACTCTTCGTCTCTTCCGTCATTGTCGTTCCCTTTCTATAGACGGTTCGCCATTCTAGCGTCCGTCTTGCGCAAACACATACGCAAGGGCCGTGCCAACGCAAAACGCTGTTTTTTCGGGCAAAAAATTACAATGGATTGAAAATGTCCGGTTAAGGCATTACAAAAATGTAAAATATCGGTTTTGGGACATCGTTAGGATTTAAGGCTAATAGCCAGGCCCGACCGGCGATTATAACGTTTGCGTTTGCGGACTATTTGACAGTACCAAAACTAAACAATATGTCGATAGGTTTTGCCTATGGATTGATGCCGTTTTTTCCGATTATCATTTATCGCGGCATCGTGCTATAATACCCGCCATTGACAGCACAAAAAGGAGGAACGAACATGACGAACAGAAAATACCATGTTGAGACTTTGGCGGTACACGCCGGACAGAGTGTTTTCGGCGACCCGGCGACCAACGCGCGGGCGGTGCCGGTTTACCGTACCACGGCGTACAATTTTCATGATTCAAAGCATGGAGCGGATCTCTTCGGGCTGCGCGAGCTTGGCAATATCTATGCCCGCCTGATGAATCCGACCAACGATGTCTTGGCAAAACGTTTGGCGGCAATTGAAGGCGGTGCGGCAGCTCAGACGCTGGCAAGCGGGACGGCGGCGATTTTCTTTACCATTACCAATATCGCCCGCGCTGGCGATGAGGTGGTGGCGGCGAGTAATCTTTACGGCGGCACCTTTAGCCAGTTCGACGCGATTCTCCCAAACTTCGGCATAAAGGTCAACTTCACGCCGGTAAATGACTTTGAGGCTGTCGAGGCCGCGATTAACGAGAAGACTAGGCTTCTCTTTATCGAAACCGTCGGCAACCCCGCTCTTGACATTTCTGACATTGAAGGTTACGCGTCCATCGCGAGGAAACATCACCTCCCTCTCGTGGTGGATGCGACCTTCACCCCACCCCCGTTGATCCGTCCTATCGATCATGGCGCCAACCTTGTCATCCACTCCCTTTCAAAGTGGATCGGCGGGCACGGTGCCGGTATCGGCGGCGTGGTTGTGGATGCCGGAAACTTCGACTGGACCGATCCGAAGTTCGCGCTTTACAATGAGCCTGACCGCGGGTATCACGGACTCCGCTTCGCCCATGATCTTCCCGATCCGCTTAAGCCGGTCGCCTTTTCCCTCCGGCTTCTTACGGTCGGTTTGCGCAATCAGGGGCCGACTCTTGCGCCGGATGCCGCCTGGATTTTCCTGCAGGGAGTAGAATCGCTCCCGCTCCGTATCGCGAAGCACAGCGAGAATGCTCTCGCCGTCGCCAAGTGGCTCCAAAACCATCCGAAGGTGTCGTGGGTCAAATATCCGGCGCTAACCCAACCGGAGCTGGCGGCGAAATACCTGCCGAACGGGGCTGGCGGAGTGGTTGTCTTCGGGGTGCACGGAGGTGCGGAGGCGGCGCGGAAGCTCGCAGACGCGGCCAACGGCGAGATTTTCTCGATCCTCGCCAATGTCGGCGATGCCAAGAGCCTGATTATACATCCCGCTTCAACCACGCATTCCCAACTCTCGGAAGAGGATTTGGCAAAAGGCGGCATCCAGCCTGAGCTGATCCGGCTCTCGATCGGGTTGGAACACATTGACGACATCATCGGAGCGCTGGAAGATGCGTTTGCAGCGATCTGACGGACACGGACGTTAAACTTCTGACATCACAGCAACCAAGAAAGGAACAATGACATGGACAATAAGAATCTCAAACTCACTGCGGCTGCCGCGACTTTCATTCTCGTTGGCGCAACCCTTCAAGCGGGTGTTCCGCTTAACAACCTGCAGGGTACGGGCGGTATTGCCTTCAACCCTCTCGCATACACGGCCGGTTTGCCGTGGGAGGGCGGCGAGTCAAACAGTGTGAACCAGGTGGTGTCCAAACCCCAGGTAGGTGCCTGGTACGTGAACCTTAGCGATGCCGGAATCAACTGGTGGGCGGGTTCGGCGGCCATCACCTTCGCCGATCGCTTGGAGGTCTCCGGCGGTTACGGGTTCATCAACGCTCACAAATACGGCGACAAGAGTATCAACACCTACAATCTTGGCGCTAAATTGCGGTTTCTTGACGAAAACGCCTTTGATACTGCATGGGTGCCGGCGCTCGCCGTGGGCGGTGTGTACAAATACACCGATTCCAGCACGGTAGACGCTCTTGGTTTAGATGATGACGGATTCGACGCGTATGTGGTCGCGACGAAACTTATCACCCAGACCCCGGTGCCGGTTCTACTCTCTGCCGGTTTGCTGCTCTCGGACGAGGTGGTGAACGGGGTAGTGGGGCACAACGATTACGACGTGGTGGCGTTTGGCAACATCGACATCCTCCCGGCGGAGAATGTGGCGGTCGGTCTTGAATACAAGCAGGGCGTTGATGCCGGCGACGGTATCCGCAACCACGACTACTACGATGGGCACGTCGCGTGGTTCGTCACCAAAAATCTGTCGCTCGTCGCGGCGTTTGCCGAAACCGGTGACAAAGACAAGTTCTATCGCCGCGGCTCGGCGAAGGACCTTGGCGTCGGTTCTGGTCTCGTTCTCAGTGTGCAGTATCAGTTTTAACCCCATAACAACAGCAATTGGAAAGGAAACTCCCATTATGAGCAATACGGTAAAAAGCATCTTGGATAAGGTCGGCGGAACGCCTCTGGTTGAAATCTCCGGCAAACTGAACAAAGGCGGGGCGAAGGTACTGGCGAAAGTCGAGTTCTTCAATCCGGGCGGAAGCGTTAAGGATCGTATCGCCCTCGCGATGGTCGAGGCGGCTGAGCGTGACGGCATTCTCAAACCGGGCGCGACGATTATCGAGCCGACGAGCGGCAACACTGGCGTGGGTCTCGCGCTGGTGAGCGCGGTTAAGGGCTACCACCTTATCCTCACCATGCCGGAGACGATGAGCATCGAGCGCCGCAAGCTCGCGGCGGCATACGGCGCGGAAATCGTCCTCACGCCCGGCGCGGCGGGGATGAAGGGTGCCATCGCCATGGCGAACGATCTCCGCGATGCGACACCCGGATCGGTGATCCTCCAGCAGTTTGAGAACCCCGCCAATCCCGACTTCCACTACCGCACGACCGGCCCGGAGGTATGGGCCGACACGAACGGCGAAGTGGCGGCATTCGTCGCGGGCGTTGGTACCGGCGGCACCATCACCGGTACTGGCAAGTTCCTCAAGGAGCAGAATCCGGAGGTGCAGCTTTTCGCGGTTGAGCCGGACACTTCTCCGGTTCTTTCCGGTGGACAGCCCGGCCCGCACAAAATCCAAGGTATCGGCGCCGGCTTCGTTCCGAAAGTGCTGGACACCTCGATCCTGACGGAAGTAATCAAGGCGAGTGCGGATAACGCTGGCGCCACTGCCCGTGCGGCGGCGGCTCAGGAGGGGCTTTTGGTCGGTATCTCGTCCGGCGCGGCCCTATGGGCGGCGTTGGAACTCTCGAAACGCCCCGAGTTCGCGGGCAAGACGATTGTCGCGCTTCTTCCGGATACCGGCGAGCGCTACCTCTCGACTTGGCTTTTCGAGTAGAATGTTCCTAAGTCTCCTGGCGTCCGGGGAAGACCCCGGATGCCAGGGATGGAGCCGTCCTCCGAAAAGATGGCTCAGGCGCCATGACAATGACCGCCCATGCGGACGGTATGCCATTTCGCATTCCCAAATCAGCCAATATTCTCCCTTGCAACCCCCAATCGGAATGTGCTAAACTACTTTCCGTTCACATGAATGTGTTGTCGGCGCTGGCTGTGCGACGGGGGGTTGCACTGGTTAATTGCCAGCGGGTTTGGGAAACACTAGCTGGAGAATAGTATCTTGAATTTTCTGCGTAGCCTTGACTGGCGCGTGCTGTTCGCTGTGCCTGCGCTGTCCGTGTTGCTCGGCGTGGTAAACAATCTGCGCGTTTCCGAGGAGCAACGCGTTCTGTGGTCCGGGGCACTTCGGGAGGGCACGTCGACCGAGATTGCAACAACAAATGTGAAACGCGGCGCGTGGATGACCGATTTTGAAACGGTGACTAATATGGCGGCGTCCGCGCACGTTCCTGTAGTTGTGGTGGTGACGCTGAACGGATGCGGCCACTGTTCGCGTCTGCACAAAGCCCTGACTGGCGCGGCAGTGAAGTCCTGGCAGAAAAAGCGCGACTGGTATTTCGTGCTTGTGGAAAAGAATAAATGCCTGCCCGCCTATGAATTGGTAAGAAACACCCCGTCAATAAACAAAGATGCTCCATACGTGGGAGTTTACTGGACGCGCCCCGATGGTACAAAAACGATGAAGAACTTCCCCGGTCGCCAAGGAAAGATGGGCGTTAAAAAAGAAAAGACGCTTTCGCTTGAATGGATGCTAGCGGTAGAAGCGGCAGTACCGGGGGCGCCGGGAATTGAAAACGGCGTTGCGGCCGCCTCGATCGTTCAAGAAGCTAAGATTCACATTGATACGGCGATTGACCAAAAGGGCGGCGCCGCCGGCCGGGTAAGAATGATCCCTCGCGTTGACTTTGTCCGGGAGGGGCAAACCGTAACGCTTATGGCGGAACCGGGCCAAGGATCCGTTTTTGCCGGCTGGCGATATCCCGACGGGCATTTTGTTTACGAAAAATCCCAATTGGCGGTTGGCACCCATTTTTTGGAAGGGACGTATACGGCCATTTTCCGTCGTCCGGAGAATTGTGCCGCCCCCGTTCTGCAACTCCCGAAGGAAGAGGTGGTGTGGACGGAGGGAAGGCGTGAGGAGCTGAAGTTGCGCGTCAATGAGGACGCCTATCCCGTTTCGTTCTCCTGTGAAGGGTTGCCTCCCGGAATGCGGCTTTCGTCGCGTCTTGAGGGTATCATTTTGGGGAGGCCGGAGACTAACGGCGTGTGGCAAGTGGAGGTGATGGCTGATGGCGTATCGCGTGATCAGCCGACCGCGACGGGGTCGTTTACAGTCCGTGTGGAACCTCTGTAACGTCTAAATAGTTATGAGCGAGAACGACGAGGATAACTGACATGGATTGTGAACCTACTGCAAGAGGAATTATTCATCTGAGCGCCGACACGCTACTGCGTATCGGTCTGGGCGTGATGTTTCTTATTTCCGCATGGGGCAAGCTCCAGAATCCGAGGGTGTTCCAAACGATGGTGGACAACTACCGTATGCTTCCGGCGTGCCTAACCGCGCTTTTTGCTGTCACGATGTCGATGGCGGAATTGCTCGTTGGGTTGATGCTTCTCTTTACGAAATGGACGCGGGAAGCGGCATTTGCGACGGCGGTGATGCTCGCGATGTTCGTTGTGGCGCTCTCGCAGGCGTACATAAGGGGTTTGGATATTTCCTGCGGGTGTTTCGGCGATGCGGAGCACGGGGCTTACGCCATATTGTCCGCTCTCGTCCGGGACGTGTTACTGGCCGTTCCAACGGTCTGGCTCATAATCAAAGGACAGCGGCGATGGATTGCCGATTTCAGGCGGATGTGGTATGCCGCCGGTCGGGCTTGACATTACTTTAGTCCAATAGAAATATGCGGTATTTTGCGAACATTTGAATAGCATAAGAATGCGGTTGTGGCGTTTTCTTCCGGTGTTTGCTCAAGCTTCTTGCCGGATTCGTTACGGAGCCGTTTTTAAAGGTCACAAAGGAGGAAATACCATGAAAGCGATATCAACCAAAGCGGCACCGGCGGCAGTAGGTCCCTATTCGCAAGGAATCGAAGCGTGCGGTTTAGTGTTTATATCGGGGCAACTGCCGATAGACCCGGTAACCAGTACGATTCCTGAAGGTGTTGCCGCGCAGGCTGAACGTGCATTTGCGAATGTTATTGCGATTCTTGAGGCATCCGGTCTCAATGCCGGTAATGTGGTCAAGACTACGGTTTTCTTGGCGGACCTGAATGATTTCTCCGTTGTAAACGAGGTTTACGCCAAAATATTCTCCAAGCCATTCCCGGCTAGATCGTGCGTTCAAGTCGCTGCTATCCCTAAAGGTGCGCTTTTGGAGGTGGAGGTTGTCGCTCAAACCGCCAAACTTATAGGCTAGGATATGCCGTGAGGAGATTTTAGTGAGAATAATAGTGGGCCTTTCGGGCGGAGTTGATTCGGCGGTTGCGGCATTGCTTTTAAAACGCGCTGGCCATGAGGTCATTGGCGTGACGATGGCTATTTGGCGTGAAGGTCGTTACCGGGGAGGAGAACGGGATGCCTGTTTTGGCCCGGGTGAGGCCGCCGATATCGCGGTGGCAAAAGAGTTCGCGTCATCGATCGGAATCGACTACCACATTTTCGATTGTTCGGCTGAGTACGAGAGTTCTGTGCTTGAATATTTTCGTAATGAAAGAATGTCAGGACGCACTCCTAACCCGTGTGTCGTTTGTAACCGCCGTATGAAATTCGGGCTCCTTCCCAAAAAGGCGGCAGAAAAGATTTCATACGATTATTTTGCCACTGGGCATTACGCAAGATTGACGCGCCTTGGTAATCGTGTCGCGATTGCTCGGGCTACAGACACGGCTAAAGACCAAAGTTACTTTCTCTGGGATCTTTCGCAGGAACAAATCGCTCATGCCATGTTTCCTTTAGGAACGTTATCGAAAGCGGAAGTGCGTCGTATTGCGCAAGAAGCGGATCTGCCGATGGCCGCTAAACCTGACTCTCAGGATTTTTATTCCGGCAATGTTGATGAACTGGTCGGTTTGGAAGATCTTGATGGCGATATCGTCTCTTTGGACGGAAAAGTGTTGGGGAGACATCACGGACATTGGCATTATACCGTTGGGCAACGTCAAGGGCTTGGATTGGGTGGCGGGACACCATATTACGTTATCCGTATAGATCCATGCCATAACGTGATTGTCGTGGGAACTCGTGATGAGACGATATGCTGCAAATTCCTAATAAAGGATATCAACTGGCAGGCGATTGAACCGGTGAACGGGGGAATTACAGGTTTTGCTAAAGTTCGCTCATGCGGTCAGCCTTCCGTTCCGGTAACAATTCGTTGCAAGGATGGCATTTTTGATTCAGCCGTCGTATATGCGGAGAACGGTTTGTTCGGCGTGACCCCTGGACAATCGGCGGTAATCTATTCATCAGACGGAGCGATCCTTTGCGGAGGCATAATCACGCAATAATTTCTGGAGGACAAACAGCAATGACGATAACCTATCAAGGTGATAATGAAGATACCGAGGCAACGACAGTATGGAACTTTTTAAACAAAAAGGGAGTTGATGTAAGGTCCGCCATTATTGAACTCGATGGCGAAATCATAGCGGATATGTCCATTCCATTGAAGAATGGTTCTGTACTGAACGTGTTCCGTATCGTTTCAGGAGGATAAGTGTCTAATGTCGGTAAACACATATCTGAGCGATGAAGAACGGCTGATATTTGAAAGCGCTACCATTGGTATTGCCGGGGCGGGGGGACTCGGATCGAACTGCGCCATGCATCTTGTGCGGGCTGGGTTGAAACGGCTCGTCATCGCCGACTTTGACGAGGTGAGTGAATCAAACCTCAACCGCCAGTTCTTTTTCCGCGACCAGATTGGACGCAAGAAGGTTGATGCCCTTGCGGAAAATCTGCGGCGGATTGAACCCGACCTCGACCTTGCGCTTCATGACATTCGGCTGACTTCCGAAAACGCGGGACCGGCATTTGAGGAATGTCAGGTCATAGTAGAGGCACTAGATTCGGCGGAAGCGAAATCGATGCTTTTGGGTGCGTTGCTACCGATGGATAAGCCCATAATCTCGGCGAGCGGTCTGGCGGGATGGGGGCGATCATGCGAGATTGGCCAGCGGCGTATTGGCAGAAACCTTATTTTAATCGGCGATACCACAAGCGACATTCGTAGTGGCCTTGCGCCAGTAAGCCCGCGTGTAGGGATTGCCGCCGCGATGGAGGCCAACGCCGTTGTCGCGCTTTTGCTTGGCTTGGAGATTTGAAAGGTTAGACGAAATGAAACCATTGATCATCGGCGATAGAAGATTCAAAAACCGTTTCTTTCTCGGAACGGGGAAATTCGCGAGTCATGAACAGACAAAAGCCGCGCTTGAGGCTAGCGAAACAGAACTTGTCACGGTCGCGCTTACGCGGGTGCATGAGTCGGACACAGTGGGAGACAGTATATTAAGCGCCATTGACCGAAGCAAGGTTGAAGTAATGCTCAACACGTCTGGGGCGAGGAATGCGAACGAAGCGATACGTATCGCAAAGATCGGAAAGGCGGCAGGCTTTAACTGGCTCAAAATTGAAATCCATCCCGATGCCCGTTATCTTCTGCCCGATCCTGTCGAAACGCTGAAGGCGGTAGAGGAGTGCGCGAAACTGGGGATGGTTGTTCTCCCCTACATCAATGCCGATCCCGTCCTGGCGAGGCATTGCGAGGATGCGGGTGCGGCGGCGGTCATGCCGCTCGGTTCGCCAATTGGCTCCAATCGTGGGTTGCGTACTCGCGATATGATTGAAATTATCGTTGAGCAGAGCCATGTGCCGGTAGTCGTGGATGCTGGGATCGGTCTGCCAAGCCATGCGGCAGAGGCTATAGAATTGGGCGCTGACGCGGTTCTCGCCAATACCGCTGTTGCTGCGGCTGAGGATCCGGTGAAGATGGCGGAAGCATTTCGTCTTGCCGTCCGTGCGGCAGAGCTGGCGCGTGAGGCTAATCCGCCAGTTGCAACTTTTGCGGCCAACGCCACCAGTCCGATGGACATCTTCAAGTAAGGCATTTCATGTTCCCGCTTCTCAAATACGCTAAGTCCGAAGTTGATGGTATGATTTCCGGTGTCACACCGGCAATGGTGGCGCGTTCACTTGCAAAAGACCGCCATGACTGGTTCGATCTGCTGAACCTTATTAGCCACACGGCCTATCCCTTCATGGATGCGATGCGCGAAACCGCGCATGCCGCGCGGAAGAGGTATTATGGCAAGACGGTGAGCGTATATGCGCCGCTTTACATCGGTAATACGTGTGTCAATTCGTGCCGATACTGCGACTTCCGCATCCAGCATACGGGAACGGTGCGACGAAACCTCACGCTTGATGAAATCCGTGCAGAGGCGGAGGCCGTAAAAGCGACCAGCATAGATTCGCTTCTCGTCGTCGCCGGAGAAGACCCTCGCATCAATACGGTCGCCCATCTTGCCGAAGTAGGGCGGTTGCTGAAGCCGATGTTCTCCAACCTTTCACTAGAAGTCGCTCCGCAGACGGAGGATGGATACCGTGAACTTTTCGATGCCGGCTACGAGGGGTTGACTTGCTTTCAAGAAACATATGACCAAGACCTATATCGTGAGATGCATCCTGCGGGTCCGAAAAGCAACTACGATTGGAGGCTTGGTACCCAGCTCCGTGCCGGACGTGCTGGGTTTCGGATTCTAGGCTGCGCGTTTCTGCTGGGACTTGGTCCTTGGCGGTGCGAGGCGGCGAGCCTTGCGGCGCACGCTTTCTATCTTATGAAAGAATGTTACGCCGCGAAGGTACAATTCGCCTTTCCGCGAATTTGCTGCGTAGAAGGTGGGTTCACGCCGCCGTGTGAAGTGGATGACCGCGACCTTGAACTGATGATGCTCGCCTTTCGCATAGTCTTTCCTCAATGCTGCATGACCGTCTCGACCCGTGAGTCGCCCGAATTCCGCGACCGTATCGTTCAGACCACCGCTGACAACATGAGCGCGGGTTCCCGAGTCACGCCCGGCGGATATGCCGTGTTGGCTGGCGAACGGAAAAAGGATGTCGCCCAATTTACACTTACCGACAACCGAACCCCGGCAGAAGTCTATGCCGCAATACGCGCCAACGGCCAGGAAGTTGTGTTCAAGAACTGGGACAACAGGATTTAGGGGAGATGCCAAGCATGAATGACACAGAAGCGAAACTGGAACGGTTGCGCACACTACTGCGGGAGACGGGAGGGATTGCTGTCGCGTTTTCTAGCGGCGTCGATTCTACGTTTCTCTTAAAGGTCGCGCACGATGAACTCGGCGAGCGGGTTGTAGCGGTCACTGCTCGGTCACACTCCTTCCCGAAACGCGAACAGGATGAGGCGACGGCGTTCTGCGCACGAGAGGGAATCAGGCATATTGTGGTCGATTCTGAGGAACTTGCGATTCCGGGTTTCTGCCAGAATCCGCCGAACCGCTGTTATCTTTGCAAGAAGGAACTCTTCACCAAGATTCTGGAGATAGCCAAGTCGGAAGGATTGTCCGCTGTGGCCGAAGGATCGAATGTGGATGACCTCGGCGACTACCGTCCTGGACTCCAGGCAATACGGGAACTTGGAATAAGAAGTCCGTTGCGCGAGGTGGGCTTGCGCAAATCGGAGATTCGGGATCTTTCGCGAACCTTGGAACTGCCGACATGGAACAAGCAGAGCTTCGCCTGTCTCGCCTCCCGTTTCCCCTACGGCGAACAGATTACCGTGGAGCGGCTTGCGCGCGTGGAGCGGGCGGAGCAGTTTCTCATTGATCTCGGATTCGGTCAAGTGCGTGTCCGTTCGCACGATGACCTAGCGCGCATTGAACTGTGTCAGGAGGACATCCCGAAGGCTGTTGAACAACGGGAGAAGATTCACGCCGCGCTGCAAGGCTACGGGTTTGCGTATGTCGCTTTGGATCTTCGCGGCTACCGGACCGGCAGTATGAACGAGACAATGATTAGGCAGTTGAATGGGCGGTTGCCATGTTGAAATGGTTCGGGTTTACGTTGGAATTGGCTCTAGTTCACATTTCCTCTGCACGTTAAGTAGGGGATGTGCCGTAATTGACTTTTAGAGCGGTGTTTAGTAAAATAACACTGTTTTTCATTGAGGGGTGTTATGCCCTAAAGCTGAAACAAAGAAAGCAATTTTCGGTGCAACCATGACTTTACAGCAACTTAGATACGCGGATGCGGTGGCGACTTTCGGGAGCATAAGCGAAGCTGCTCGCCGCGTGTTTGTGACGCAACCGACGCTTACAGAATCGATACGCGCCCTTGAGGAGGAGTTGCGCGTGGCGATTTTTACGCGCAGCGCAAAAGGCGTTTCCGTAACCCGCGAAGGGGAAGAGTTTCTGGCTTCGGCCCGGCAGATCCTTGATGATGCCTCGCGTATTACGGAGAAGTACACCGGGAAAGCGGTGCGCCGGCCCCAGTTCGCCGTTTCCTGCCAGCATTACGCTTTCGCGGTTGAGGCGTTCATGGAGGTCGTCAAGGCAAATGGGGCGGACTCCTACGATTTCACGCTTCGCGAAACCGTCACGAGCGAAATTATAGAGGATGTCGCGCGCCACCGCAGCGAGATCGGGATTCTTTATCTTTCCGACCGCAACGAAAAGCCGATCCGAAAGATTCTTACCAAGGAGGAATTGGCTTTTGAGGAATTGTTTTCCGCAAAGCCCCACATATTTCTCGGCAAGAAACACCCGTTGGCAAAGAAAAAGGCGATTGCGTTGGATGAGCTGGATGCCTACCCGTACATCTCATACGAGCAGGGCGTGGAGAACGCACTGTATTTCTCCGAGGAGGTCATGGACGCGATAGACCGCAAGAAAAACATTCGCGTTCGCGACCGTGCCACAATGACTAATCTCATTCTGGGGTTGGACGGTTTTACCGTCGCCTCAGGCGTATATGCCAAGGCATACAACCCCGCCATAGTTTCAGTGCCGTTAAAACTGGATGATACAATCCGGGTCGGTATTGTCCGCCGTGAGGGCGTGACGCTCTCCGGTGCGGCGGCATCTTTCGTGTCGGCAATGCATAAAATAATCGATAAATCCTAGCGACGTTACTTTCTCCCTTTATTTTGGCGGTCTATCTTTTCTAAAGATTACAGGGATTTGCCTTGAGGGCGAACCACCGTTACATACTTTGTAAATCCCGCGCCGATATTTGCCGCACAAAGCCATTGGCACGGTTCGTGCTAAATTCATCGCGTCCACTAAATGGCATTCATAGGAAAGGAACGATGAAACTGATTATAGCTTACATTCAGCCCGAGCGGTTGAATGCCGTCAAGCAGGCTTTATTCGCCCGCGAAATCTACAAGATGTCTGTTACCAACGCGCTTGGGTGCGGACAACAGGGCGGATATATCCACATGTATCGCGGCGCGACGGAAGAGGTCACGCTACACAAAAAAATGCGTCTCGCGATCGGCGTCAACGATGACTACATCGAGAAGACGATCGAAGCAATTGTCGAGGGTGCGCGTACCGGTGATATCGGGGACGGAAAGATTTTCGTCCTGCCGATGGACGAGTGTGTGAGAATCCGCACTGGCGAACGCGGTCCGGAGGCGATAGGATAGAAGAGAAATGAAGAATAGCTTGTGAAAGGAAAACAATGGAACCAACAGCGATTGCAGCACCTGAAGTCCAGACCAACCTGAATGTGGTCTGGACACTCATTGCCGGAATTCTCGTATTCACTATGCAGGCCGGTTTTGCGCTTGTCGAGACCGGTTTCACCCGGGCCAAAAACGCGGCGAACATCATGATGAAGAATTTGATGGACTTCGCGGCCGGCTCAATCGCATTCTATATTCTCGGCGCGGCGTTGATGTTCGGGGCAACTAAGGCGTCCGGTTTGCTCGGCTGGGGCGGACTCGGCATGCCGACGCTCGCCAACGGCGAGGGCACGTGGGACTGGACGTTCCTCTTCTTTCAGACCATGTTCGCCGCCACGGCCGCGACCATTGTCTCGGGCGCGGTGGCGGAACGCATCGAGTTCAAGAGTTACCTCATCTACTCAGTGATCGTGAGCGCGATAGTCTATCCCGTTAGCGGACACTGGATGTGGGGCGGTTTAGCGGGCGATGGTTCGAAGGGTTGGCTAGAGCTGATGGGTTTCCACGACTTTGCCGGTTCGACAGTGGTCCACTCGGTCGGCGGCTGGATTGCCCTTGCGGGCGCCATCGCGCTCGGCCCTCGTATCGGCAAATACCGTCCGGACGGCAAGGCGAACCCGATACCCGGACACTCGCTGGTACTAGGTACGCTCGGAGTTTTCCTCCTGTGGATTGGCTGGTTTGGCTTCAACCCCGGTAGCTACACACAGGGTATCGGCTCCATCGGGCGTGTGGCCATGACCACGAACCTCGCAGCCTGCGCCGGTACTGTCGCCGCGCTCGTCACCGCCTGGGCGATTATGGGCAAGCCCGACCTTACGATGGCACTGAACGGCTCGCTTGCTGGATTGGTAGCGATCACCGCGCCCTGCGACCTCGTGACGGCCAACTCAGCTATTATCATCGGACTTATTGCGGGCATACTGGTGGTGTTTTCAGTGTTCTTTTTCGACAAAGTACACATTGATGACCCGGTTGGTGCCGTCTCGGTACACTGCGTGAATGGCGTGTGGGGAACCTTATCCGTCGGTTTGTTCGCTGCCCCTACCGCCGCCAACTATGGTAACGAAATGGTTGGTCTCTTCTACGGCGGCGGGTTCAAGTTCCTTGGCATCCAGCTGCTCGGTGTGGGTACGACGGCGCTGTGGGCTTTCGGCATGGGGTCGCTAATTTTCTTCATTTTGAAGAAATACGGCATCCTCCGTGTCGCGGCTAAGACTGAGCTTAAGGGTCTAGACCTCGTTGAGCACGGACAAGACGCCTACGCCTCGTTCCAGTTCTTCTCTAACACCTGATGAAAAAGAAGGTAACTTTCCGGCGTACTGATCGTTAGTTTGGTACGCCGGTTAAACTTTTTGGCCGCGGTATGGTTGGGACAAAAAAGGTTATGTCCGCTTTTCCCTTGCTTTTATCCGCAGAATATCAGTATAATTTTAATCATTCAAATCAGGTAACAAGGAGAACACATGAAAAAGTACGTTTGTCAGATTTGCGGTTATGTCCATGAGGGGGACACGCCTCCGGAATTCTGTCCGCAATGCAAAGCCCCGGCTTCGAAGTTTGAGGAGGTTGTCACCTCTTCCGAGAAAAAGAGTTGGGCTGATGAGCACCGGATCGGCGTTGCCGCCGATGTGGACCCGGAGATTAAGAAGGGTCTCGAAATGAACTTCACTGGCGAGTGCACGGAAGTGGGTATGTACTTGGCGATGAGCCGTCAGGCCGACCGCGAGGGCTACCCGGAGGTCGCCGAGGCATACAAGCGCATCGCGTTTGAAGAGGCCGAGCACGCGGCGAAGTTCGCTGAGCTGCTGGGGGCGGTTGTAAAACCCTGCACGAAGACCAACCTTCAGATGCGCGTGGATGCCGAACAGGGCGCGTGTGCCGGTAAGCTGGACATTGCCAAGAAGGCGAAAGCGCTCGGTTACGACGCGATCCATGACACGGTTCACGAGATGGCCAAGGACGAGGCGCGTCATGGCGCGGCGTTCGAGGGTCTGCTGAAGCGTTACTTCAACTGATCCGGATATCGCGGTTTGAGACGGTCAAGGGCCGGGGACGAAAGTCTCCGGCCTTTTGTTTTTGGCGATGACAATAGATATTCCCTATGATTGGCGGAAGGAATTTCCGATTATTCGCCGCCGCGGCCACATGGTAAACTATATTACTCCAACGCCAAAGAAGGCGGAAAGGAGAAAGGGGTTACATGAACGGCAGACAAGAGCTGAACAGAAATCTCGCCCAGATGCTCAAAGGCGGGGTGATTATGGATGTGACGACACCCGAACAGGCGAAGATCGCCGAGGCGGCCGGCGCGTGCGCGGTGATGGCCCTAGAACGCATCCCGGCTGACATTAGGGCGGCGGGTGGTGTTTCGCGCATGAGCGACCCCGCGATGATTAAAGGCATCCAGGCAGCAGTGTCAATTCCGGTAATGGCGAAGTGCCGTATCGGACACATTGCCGAGGCTAGGATACTGGAAGCGATTGAAATCGACTACATCGACGAGTCGGAAGTGCTTTCCCCCGCAGACGACACCAGGCATATAGACAAGACTAAATTTGCCGTGCCTTTTGTCTGCGGCGCTCGCGATTTGGGAGAGGCTTTGCGTCGGATCGGAGAAGGCGCGACGATGATTCGCACCAAGGGAGAACCGGGAACGGGCGATGTGGTGCAGGCCGTTCGCCACATGCGCAAGATGCAGAGCGAAATTCGCCGGGTACAGTCGTTGCGCGAGGATGAGCTTTACGAGGCGGCGAAGGAACTTGCCGCGCCGCTCGATTTGGTGAAGTTCGTCCATGACAACGGCAAGCTTCCGGTCGTAAATTTTGCGGCTGGCGGCGTGGCGACGCCGGCGGATGCGGCATTGATGATGGAACTTGGCGCGGAGGGCGTTTTTGTCGGTTCGGGGATTTTTAAAAGCGGTGATCCTGCAAAACGCGCGGCGGCGATTGTTCAGGCTGTCACCAACTGGCAGGATGCCAAACTCCTCGCCAAACTTTCCGAAAACCTCGGTCCGGCGATGGTGGGGATTAACGCCGATGAGATTGAGACCATCATGGAAGAGCGCGGGAAATGATAAATAGGCAGGATTAACAGGATCTACAAGATTACATAATCCTGCCAATCTTGTTAATCCTGTCAAAAGTATTGCGGAAAATCTGATGAAAGTTGGAGTATTGGCTGTTCAGGGCGCGTTTGCCGAGATGGAGGCGTACTGGCGCAGGAAAGGTGCCGACGTGTTCGAGATTCGGCAGCGGGGGGACTTGGAGCAAGGCCTTGACCTGCTTGCTCTGCCGGGCGGCGAATCGACCGTGCAGGGCAAGTTGCTGAAGGATCTTGGTCTTTTCGACCCGCTTAAGGAACGGATTGACGGCGGCCTGCCGGTCTTCGCCACCTGCGCGGGGCTGATTCTACTAGCGGAGAGGATCGAACGCGATCCGACGGTCTGGTTCGGTTCGCTGCCGGTCACCGTTCAGCGCAACGCCTACGGACGGCAGCTCGGCAGTTTCGTGACGCGCGGCTTCTTCGACGGCCAGCCCAATGTCCCCATGACCTTCATCCGTGCCCCGGCCATCACCGCCGTCTCGCCCGATGTCGAAATCCTCTCGACCCATCTCGGCCGCCCCACCGCCGTCCGTTGGCACGCCATTACCGCCTTCACCTGGCATCCGGAGTTGACCTTTTAAAGATTTGTGCGGTCGGGTCTTGCATACGTACCGGTTTTTGCTATAATTCCCCGCCGTGAATAACCATTCAAGCGTGGATTGGCGGTGAACTTTGGCTAAGAACGAGATCGATATGTTGCATGGGCGGCTTTGGGACAGGATCCCGCAGTTCGCCTTCCCGCTTGCGGTGACGGGGCTGTTGCAGCAGCTCTTCAACGCGACCGATCTAGCGGTGGTGGGCCGGTTTGCGGGGGAGCACGGGAAGGCTGCGATGGCAGCGATCGGCGCGAACGGGCCGGTCATAGGGTTGCTCATCAGCGCGGTGCTGGGGATCTCGCTCGGGACGAATGTCCTGACGGCCAATGCGAAGGGGCGTGGCGACGAGACGTTTCTCCGGAAGGTCCTGCACACGTCCGTCGTCTTTTCCGTCATCGTGGGGGTTGTCGTGTCGGTTCTGGCGGAGGTGTTCGCGGTTCAGATCCTCTCGCTGATGAATGTGCCGGAGGATGTCGTTCCCAAGGCGGCGCGCTATTTCCGCATCTTCATGGGCGGGGTGCCGATCATCATGCTCTACAATTTCGAGGCGGCGGCGTTCCGGGGAATCGGCAACACGAAGACGCCGCTGAAGGTGTTGACCTTCTCCGGAGTGCTGAATGTACTCCTGAACCTCTTTTTCGTCTGTGTCATTAAGATGAACGTGGAAGGCGTCGCCTACGCGACGGTCATCGCCAACGCGGTGAGCGCCGTCACGCTTTTCGTCTGGCTCTTGCGGAGCCGCTCCGCACTCCGGTTGCGGGTGCCGGAGTTCCGGATCGACTTCCCCATCCTCGGGCGCATCCTCCGGCTGGGAATCCCGGCGGGCATCACCGGGGCCGTCTTTTCGGTCGCGAACCTCACCATCCAGTCGGCGATCAACAGTCTGGGGACGGTGGTGATGGCGGCATCGAGCGCGGCGTTCACAATCGAGATTTTCGCCTATATCGTACTTAACAGTTTTTCACAGGCCTGTACAACCTTTACGGGACAGAATAACGGGGCGGGACTGCCCGGACGCTGTAAACGGGTTTTGAAACTCTGTTTCCTTGAGGGCATCGTCACGACCGCTTTCGCCGCGACGCTGATTCTCGTTTTCGGGCATCGGATTCTTTCGATCTTCACATCTGATCCCGCGATCATCAAGGTGGGTTATTTCCGGCTGGTCGTTGTCTTTTTTGCCTATATCTTCACGCTCTCCTATGAGGTGATTTGCGGGTATTTGCGGGGATTCGGAATTGCGATGCTCCCGGCGATCCTGACGGTGGTGGGGGTGTGCGGGGTGCGGGTCGGGTGGATCCTTCTCGCGTTTCCGCATTTCCGGTCATTCGGCTGCATCATGGCGGCGTATCCGATCAGCCTGTCAACCACCGCGCTGCTGATGCTGATTGCGCTGATGATCATCAAGCCCGCTTCGCGTATGAAGGCAGCGAACCGGAGGGAGAATAGGGAACAGGGAATGGGCGTGACGAGTGACGGGTGACGAGAGTCGGATGTCGTTTGTCGGTTGTCGTCCGCGTGTCGCATGTCGCGTGTCGTGCGTCGTGTATTACCCTCAACGATTGAACGGGAATTGTCGATCGCATAAGTTTGCATTATATTACATTTTATGTAACAAAATGGCCTTTATATGGCAAATCTTGTAGCATTTATGGCCAACCAGTTGGGTATTAGGCGTTAAAACGGCAATCTTAACATTGAAAACAGCTCAACCGTTTGTTTTTGGCATGGTGTGTGCTGAAGAATTAATATTATGGAACGAATACATGACATCTATCGTCCTAAGGATGAGCGGAAGCACGATTGGCGTGAAGTCGAGCGTGACTTTACCGATATTGAACTTAAGGAGCAGACATCACGTTGCATGAATTGCGGACAGCCGTTTTGCCATGCCTACGGTTGCCCGCTTGGGAATCTTGTGCCCGATCAGAATCGTGCCGTGGCTTTAGGCGATTTCCGGCGCGCTTATGACCTTTTGTCGGCAAATTCTGACTTTCCGGAGTTTACTTCGCGCATTTGCCCGGCGCTTTGCGAGGCTTCGTGCGTACACGGGCTTGATGAAGAGGCGGTAATGATTCGCCAGTCGGAGAAGCGCATCATCGAGACGGCGTTCGCCAACGGATGGGTCGTGCCGTGTCCTCCGGAAAAAGAAAACGGTAAATCGGTCGCAATCATCGGTGCCGGGCCTGCCGGACTTTCGGCAGCGGTGACGCTCCGGCGCAGGGGCTGGGCGGTGACGGTTTATGAAAAGCGCGCCGACATCGGCGGACTGCTCCGCTACGGTATTCCATGCTTCAAACTCGACAAGTCCTTAATTGCCCGCCGCAGGAAAATCCTTGAAGCGGAAGGGATTCGTTTCGTGACCGGCATAGAAGTCGGCAAAGATCTTTCGGCGGAGTGGATTGCACAACGGTTTGACGCGGTAGTTCTGGCTATCGGAACGCCTGCCGCCCGCGATTTGAAAATTCCCGGACGGGAGTTTAACGGTATCCATCTTGCCCTTGAACTTCTGGAAGGGCAAAACCGTTATCTCACCGGCGAGATCACGGAACCTCCGATCAATGCCAGCGGTAAAAAAGTGTTGGTTATCGGTGGCGGTGACACCGGTAGTGATTGCGTGGGTACCGCAATCCGCCATGGCGCATCGAGCGTGACGCAAATTGAAATCATGCCGCGCCCACCGGACGAGCGCGACATTTCCACCCCGTGGCCGTTTTGGCCGTATATGCTTCGTACCAGTTCCAGTCACAAAGAGGGATGCGAACGGCGGTGGAATCTGAATTCACTACGATTTGTAGGGGAGAACGGTTGCGTGACCGGGGTTGAGGTTGAAACCGTGGACTGGGAGTTTTCTCCCGAAGGCCGCCCTATAAAGTTCAGTCCCGTGCCCGGCACGAAAGAAACCATCAAAGCCGACCTAGTGTTTCTTGCGATGGGTTTTACCGGAGTGCCTAAGGATAATCCCATAGTCGCGCAACTCGGTATCGCGCAGACGCCTCGCACCGCTTTGGTATCCGACCCCGCACGCAATATCCACTGCGTGGGCGACTGCGCGTCCGGCGCATCACTTGTGGTGCGCGCCCTTGCCAGCGGCAAGAACATCCAGCTTGATTGAAAGACGAAAGCAATGAACCAACAAAGCAAAGACGAACAGATTCGGGGACTTTACCGGAGCCACTATGAACATGACGCGTGTGGCGTTGGGATGGTGGCGAACCTATCCGGTAAGGCTACCCATGAAATCGTGGTGAACGGATTAACGATTCTTAAGCGTTTGATGCATCGTGGCGCGACCGGGAATGACCCGGAAACCGGCGATGGCGCGGGATTGCTAATGAAGATCCCGTACGCTTTTTTCAGGAAGATATTTGGCGTAAATGAAGAACCGTTCGGCGTTGCCGTAATCTTCGGCGGGTGTGGCGAGGAAGAAAAGATTGAGGATGTCGTGCGCTCAGAAGGTTGCGAGGTGGCGGGATGGCGAGATGTTCCTACCAATCCCGCCGTCATCGGTCATGATGCCCGTGCGGTTATGCCGAGAATTAGGCAGCTGTTCATCAAGACTTCGGATGCGGAAGTCGATGTTTTCGAGCGCCGCCTGTACATTGTGCGCCGACAGATTGAAAAGGTGACGAAAAACACCTACATTTGCTCATGTTCATCCCGCACAATCGTTTACAAGGGGCTTCTGCTGGCCACCCAGATTGAGAAGTTCTACCCCGATCTTTCCGACCCGGATTTCGTTTCACCGTTCGCAATCGTCCACCAGCGTTACTCCACCAACACGTTCCCGACATGGGAACTTGCGCATCCGTTTCGCGCCATCGCCCACAACGGCGAGATTAACGCTCTTAAAGGCAATCTTAACGCCCTCGCCGCGCGGGAACCTTCTCTTGCCTCGCCGTTGTTCGGAGATGAACTGAAAAAGCTTTTGCCACTTGTCCATAAGGGGCAGAGTGATTCGGCATCACTCGACAATATGTTTGAGTTGCTGGTGGCGTCCGGACGTGACGCGCCGCACGCGATGATGATGCTGATTCCGCAGGCTTGGGGCGCGAAATACCACATGGGTCACGATATACGCGCCTTTTACGAGTACCATTCTGCGCTGATGGAGCCTTGGGACGGTCCGGCGGCCATTGCATTCACGGACGGAATAAGTTTGGGTGCAGCCCTCGATCGCAATGGCTTAAGGCCGGCGCGGTGGACGCTTACCAGAGACGGTTTGTTTGTTTTAGCTTCTGAGACCGGCGTTCTTGACCTTCCGCCAGAAACAATTGCCCGGCACGGACGCCTAAAGCCGGGTTCCATGCTTTGGCTAGATTTGAAATCCAACCGGCTGGTGGAGGATGACGAGCTAAAGACTTTTTACGCACGTCGCCGTCCATACAGAAGATGGGTCAAGGAGAACCACATTCCGGTCACCGGGCTTTTTACCGAAATTGTGCCGTCAGAATTGAGCAAAGGTACACCCCTAGCAATTGAGCAATCACGTTTCGGTTGGACACTGGAGGACATTGAACTGATTCTACGCCCGATGGTTGAAACCGGTCATGAGCCAGTCGGTGCGATGGGTAACGACGCCGCGCTTGCTTGTCTTTCAAACTCGCCTAGAACGCTTTTCGACCACTTCCACCAACTTTTCGCGCAGGTGACGAATCCGCCGATTGACCCGATCCGGGAAGAGTTGGTGATGTCTATCATGACTTACATCGGCAATCAGGCCAACATCCTTTCCGAAACGCCCGAACACGCCAGACTTGTCAAGATGACGCGTCCTGTTTTGACGGATGACGAACTGAACCGCATGAAGAACATTCCTGAATTTCCGGCCAAAACATTGCCAATGTTCTTCGAAGGCAGTCTAAAAGTGGCACTTGACACGTTGGCCGCCAACGCGTTGCAGGCTGTAAAGGAAGGCGCGAAGATACTTATTTTGAGCGACCGGGAGAATAAGTCTGATACCCTGAACACCTCTGGACGAATTCCCCCGCTCCTTGCGGTCGCTGCGGTGAACAAGGCGCTTGTCGAATCGGGTGACAGACCTTCCGTCGGCATTGTCATCGAGTCGGGAGAGGTGCGCGAGGTGCATCACTTTGCGGTTCTCCTTGGTTTCGGCGCGACGGCAGTTAACCCTTGGCTTGCCCTCGCGACCGTATCGGAAATCGGCCGCGATGACAAGGTAAAGGCGGCGGCCAACTATGTTACCGCGGTTTGCAAGGGGCTGATGAAAATAATGTCGAAGATGGGAATTTCCACTTTGCGATCCTATCGTTCGGCGCGGATTTTTGAAGTGGTTGGCCTTGGCCCGAAGATCATGGAGTCGTATTTCGGCGGCATCATTTCGCCTGTCGGCGGACTGGAGCTGGAAGACATAGAAGCGCGTTTAACCGTAAAGAACGCTAAAGTTGATGTCGGCGGAGAGTATCGGTTGAGGAAGGGAGGCGAGGAGCATCTTTGGTCTCCGCAGCGTATTGTTGATTTTAGGGAGTCTGTCCGCCACAACGACTATGAGCGGTTCAAGCGTTACACCGACGACATCGACCGGCATAGCCATGTCACGCTGCGTTCTCAGCTGAAATTTGCGAATGTTGCCAATTCCAATGGTCAATTGGAAACTGGCAACAATTCCAAAATGACAACATTTGTCGAACCCGTCGATTCCATCGTTAAGCACTTTATCGGCGGGGCCATGTCACTTGGATCGCTCTCTCCTGAGGCGCATGAAACAATTGCTCTTGCTTTGAACGGGCTTGGCACCATGTCCAATTCCGGCGAGGGCGGAGAGAATCCCGAGCGGTTTGGCACGGAAAAGAATAGCGCGATTAAGCAGATTGCTTCGGGGCGTTTCGGCGTGACGATAGAATACATCCGCTCCGCGAAGGATTTGCAGATAAAACTCGCGC
This sequence comes from Kiritimatiellia bacterium, assembly GCA_017454745.1. Lineage (GTDB taxonomy): Bacteria > Verrucomicrobiota > Kiritimatiellia > RFP12 > UBA1067 > UBA1200. The sequence goes on along the minus strand of JAFTCL010000011.1, from coordinate 63,572 downwards.
AGGGCGCGAAGCCCGGGGAAGGCGGACAGTTGCCGGGACACAAGGTAAATGCATTGGTGGCGCGCCTGCGCCACGCGAAACCCGGCACTACGCTCATATCCCCGCCGCCGCACCACGATATCTATTCCATTGAGGATTTGGCGCAGTTAATCTACGACCTCAAGTGTGCAAATCCGGAGGCGCGGGTATCGGTGAAGCTGGTATCCGAGGCCGGCGTTGGTACCATTGCGGCCGGTGTCGCCAAGGCGCATGCGGACGCGATAGTCATCTCCGGCTTCGACGGCGGAACTGGCGCCGCGCCGTTGACATCGATGAAACACGCCGGGTTGCCTTGGGAGGTCGGACTCGCTGAAGCCCACCAGACACTTGTCAAAAATAACCTTCGCGAACATGTAAAGCTTCAGGTGGACGGCCAGATTCGCACTGGGCGCGACATCGTTATCGCGGCGATACTTGGCGCAGACGAATTTGCGTTCGGTACGTCAATGCTGGTGTCTCTCGGATGTGTGCAGTGCCGCAATTGCAACCTCAACTGTTGTCCGGTGGGGATTGCCACGCAAAAAGATGAGTTGCGGGCCAAGTTCGCCGGCAGGCCGGAACATCTTCAATCGTACTTCCGTTTTCTTGCTAAAGAAGTCCGGGAGATTCTTGCTTCGCTCGGCGTTAATTCGTTGGCATCGATTCGCGGACGCACCGATTTGCTCGTGCCGCAAGAGGGTGCCAGTTTCGATTTTGGCGATTTGCTGGAACCTTCACCGACTGGCGGAGATCAGGTTTCTTGCGATGGTCTGCAGAACAATTCGGACCTCGGAAATTCTTCCGCCGCGCCGAAGGTCTTTGGTTTTAAGTCCGATGCCAAGGATAATTATGACTTGCGCGAACTGATTCCGTATCTAAATTCCGAAGGCGTGACGGAGCTTAAGCGTGGCATATCCAATTGCGATCGGGCCGTTGGCGCGGCATTGTCCGGCTATCTGGCAAAACTCCGTTTCTCTTCTGATCCGGACGCTAAAAAAGCGTTTGACCAGGTTACAGTCCAGTTCCGCGGAGTCGCCGGACAGTCTTTCGGCGCTTTCTTGGCGAGAGGCATCACTTTCAATTTGGCGGGCGAGGCGAATGACTACATCGGCAAGTCGCTTTCTGGCGGTGTTATAACCATCCGTCCGCCGGAAATGCCGGAAAACCGGGAAACCCCGTCGTTTATTCCCGAAACCAATGTTATCGCCGGAAACGTTATCGCTTACGGCGCCACATCGGGGTCGATTTTCATCAACGGTCTAGCCGGCGAACGCTTCGGTATCCGGAATTCCGGCGCGACACTGGTTGTCGAGGGGATCGGCGACCATGGTTGCGAGTACATGACGGGCGGCATTGCCGTTATTATTGGCCCGGTCGGCGTGAATTTCGCGGCAGGAATGACGGGCGGGGCCGTTTATGTTTACGATGGGTCGGCTACGCTTGATCTAAACTGTAATCTTGATTCCGTCGATTTGTTCCCGGTTGAGGCCGGGTCGGACGATGAACATACGCTCATTTCCCTCTTGCAGGAACACGTGAGGCGCACCGGGTCGCAAAAGGCGGCACGGCTCTTGTCGGCATGGAGTGAGAATAGGCCGCGTTTCGCAAAATTGAAGCCGATAGAGTCATTGCCTGCGCTTTAACGGCTGTCAATCGCGCATTTTCTTCTTGCGGGGCGGGCGGGGGAGATATCCTCCATCCGCCTTTTAGCCTCAGTACGCCCAAAAAACTGTGCCGGTTGGTATTTTGCGCTTGTTTTTCGCGAAGCTTTGAGTAATAATAGAAATGTTTTTCAAGGTCATTTTTTCTTAACGCAATCACAAGGAGCAAGCATGAAAAAAGTGGCGGTAGTCGGTTTCGGCTTTATGGGGAGGATGCATTACGGCATCTGGTCAAAACTAAAAGGAGTCAAGGTAGCGGCGGTTTGCGATTCGAATCTGGCGCAGATTACCCAGAACGCCAAGGGTAACATCAGCGGTTCGTTTTCCGGGAAGTTGCCCGAAAGTACGAAAGTGTACGCCGATTTCGATGAGATGATTGCGACGGAGAAACTGGATGTGGTGGATATCACGCTGCCAACCCCGCTGCATCCGGTAATGGCCATCAAGGCGTTGTCCAAGGATTTGAACGTGCTTTGCGAAAAGCCGATGGCGATTGACGCCAAAACCTGCGACAAGATGATAAAGGCGGCGGCCAAATCAAAAGGCAAGTTGATGATCGCGCAGTGCGTTCGTTACTTCGCGCAGTACGCCTGGCTCAAGGATTTGGTGGACAGCGGCAAATACGGCAAGGTGGTTGCGGCAGATTTTACGCGGCTGTCCGCGGCACCAAAATGGACCAACAACGGGCCAAGCTGGTTCTTGGACGAAGCAAAGTCCGGCGGTGTGATTCTGGATCTGCATTTGCATGACACCGATTACATCCGCCATGTTTTCGGAATGCCCAAGACCGTATCCACCTTGGCATCGTACCACGCCGATGGTTGGATGCGCCACAGTGCGACCAATTTTGGCTACGACAACATGGTGGTGACCTCATCCTCCAGTTGGGCGATGTCGTCCTCCTTCGCGTGGGAGTCCGGTTTCCGGGTGGTGTTTGAGCAGGCGGTGGTGGTGGCGAACACCCATAGCGACAAGCCCACGTTGGTGTATCCTGAAAAAGGGAAACCCTTCGAGCCGAAGTTTAAGGCGAAGGATGGTTACGAAGAAGAGATTAAGGCGTTTTTGGCGTATCTGAACGGTAAACTGGGCGAAGTCCCGGTTTCTCCGGAGTCGGCCCGCGATTCGGTGGCGATCGTCGATGCGGAGCGCAAGAGCGCGAAAACTGGAAAGGTGGTGACGCTGTGAATATCGGATGCTGCAGTTGGAGTTTCCAAAAGCCGCTCGCGGAAGTGGCCGGCGAAATGAAGAAACTGGATGTCCATTACCTGCATTTGGCAACTATGCCGTTTTTGGCGGGCGACGCCCGACATGGCGGCAATGCCGCCGCAGACGACCGTGCGCTGGTCGAACGTTTGCTTGCCGCCGGGGAGTGGCACATTGCCGGCGCTATGCTTTCCTTCCCCTATGAGGACTATTCCACTATCGAACGCATCCGCTACACCGGCGGTATTGTTCCGGACGAACACTGGGAAGAGTACAAAGGGCTGATTCGCGGCGCGGTTAAACTCGGCGCGGAATGGAAGGCACCGTTTATGATGCTGCACGCTGGTTTCTTGGACGAATCCGACCCGGTGGCGAAACAGAAGTATCTGGATCGAATCCGCTTTCTGGTGGACGTTGCCGGTGAGTCTGGGCTAGGGGTGGCACTGGAAACCGGACAGGAGACGGCCAACGAGCTGTTGCGTTTTTTGAATGAAGTCCCGGAAGTTTTCGTTAACTTCGACCCGGCCAACATGATCCTTTACGGTAAAGGAAATCCGGTGGAAGCGGTTAAGTTGCTCGGTTCTAGAATTCGCGGCGTCCACATCAAGGACGCGAAGGTTTCGGCAAATCCTGGCGTGGAATGGGGTTGCGAAGTTCCTTGGGGTGACGGCGAGGTCAACACCGATGCATTTTTGGCGGCGCTTAAGGCCACTGGTTTCAACGATACGGTGGCGGTGGAGCGCGAGGCCGGCAACGATCGGGCGGGTGACATCGCCTTGGCGGTATCCCGGCTCCGCGCCGCGCTTTAGGTGGGCCGCCGTTAGGATTGGATGGGAATGAACGACAGATCAACATTTCGCGCCAAGCCGTCGGTAACGACCTTTATCGTAAACCGGATTGACGCGAATAAGAAATTGCAGGTTTTCCTGGCCGAGAAGCTTAAGGTGTCCAACCGGGCGGCCAAAACCATGCTGGACAGCAAAAAGGTTTGGGTCAACCGCCATTGCGTGTGGATGGCCGGGCATATCTTGAAATGCGGCGACACGGTTGAATTGCAGACCTCTGCGGTTACGCTGGTCAAAACCAAAATCGAGCTGCCTGACACCCCTAAATTGCACGTGCTGTTTCAAGACGGGGATTATCTGGCGGTTGACAAGCCGAGTGGGATGTTGGCGACCGGCGGTACGGTCAACGTTGAAACCGTGATGCGCCAGCAGACTGGTTTGCCGGATCTGCGGGTCGTGCACCGTTTGGACAAAGAAACCACCGGTTGCCTGTTGATGGCCACCAATACGGCGGCATGGGAGGCTGCGGTCGCGGTTTTTAAAACACGGCATGTGACCAAACTTTACCGTACCATTGTCTGGGGGCGCTACGAACGGACGTCCAGCACTATCCAGCAGGATCTGGACGGCGAACACGCCATCAGCCATATCCGCTGCGAAAAGGTTTCCAAGGACGCGAGTTTTCTGCTGGTCCGGATCGAGACCGGGCGTACCCACCAGATCCGCCGTCATTTGGCCTCTATACGTTACCCCATTATCGGTGACCGTCAGTACGGTTTTAAAACGGTTCGTGATTTGCGTTTGCAAACGGTTCCTCGCATAATGTTGCACTCGTGCGGGTTGGAATTGCCGCATCCGGTGAACGCGAAGTCGATGATCAAGGTCCACAGCCCGTTGCCCGCCGATTTCCGACGTTGTTTGCAGCTGTTTGGTCTCGGCAAGTAGCGCGTTGCGGAATCGGCCGGCGAAAACACAGACATGGAAGTGTTATCCGTAAAGGCGTTCACGAGACTGTTCCCTTCCGCCGATGGTCAGCGTTACGCAGAGCAGGAACTTCGCCATCTCGCTTTTCCCCTAATGGCTAGGGAAGAAGGCGGTGGCGATTTTTCCGCATTGCCGTTAGAGGAGCGGTTGGTGCGTATTGAAGCCGCGTTGCTGTCCATGCCGCTGTGGGCGGTAGAAACCATCGAGTCTTTGTTGCGCGAGTTGGACGAAGAGGATCTGGCGATGTGCTTTAGCGGCATCGCCTCGCAAATCCGCGTTCATTCCCCGCAAGAGATTCCATGGCAGGAAACCTTCGCCGCCGCCGACAACCGGAAAATCCAACGCGCTTTGCCGTCGCATGAAGATTGCTCACCGTTGGAAATAGATCAAGTCGCCTCCCACCTAATGCCTGGCGGATCGTTCTCCCAGTTGCTGCCGGGTTATGAATCGCGCCCCGGTCAGGTGGATATGTGCAAAGCGGTCACCCACGCCTTTAACGAAGGCAAGCATTTGATGATTGAGGCCGGAACCGGTGTCGGGAAAAGTTTGGCCTATCTGATTCCGGCTGCGGCATGGGCGCGTTTGAACGATGTGCCGGTCATCATCAGCACCAACACCAGAAATTTGCAAACCCAGTTGATCGAGAAGGATTTGCCGAGAGTGTTCGAGGCTTTCCAAAAGGCGACTGGTGAATCTACGCCGTTTCGGGCGGTTGTTATTAAAGGCCGCGCCAACTATTTCTGTCTTCGCCGCTTGGCCGCGCTGCTCTCCAACCGGATGTTTGAGCTGGACCGCCACGAGTTGCGCAATTTTGCCGAAGCGATTGCCTGGTTGGTGCGTACGCCGGACGGTGACCTCGACACCTTCGCCGGTTCAACCAACTGCGATTCGTCGTTTTTGTCAAAAATCGCGTCTTCCGGCGAGGAGTGTCCGGGCCGCCGGTGCCGATATTTCCGTCGTTGTTTTCTCCAGAAAGCCCGTTCCGCCGCAGCTGCCGCGCATTTGGTAATTGCCAACCATGCGCTGGTGTTCGCCGAGGCCCGCAATTCGGGAAGTATCTTGCCGGCTTATTCGCAGATCGTTTTTGACGAGGCCCACAATCTGGAGGATGCTGCTACGCGTCATTTGTCGGTTGAGCTTTCCCCAAGCCGCGTCAATATGGTCTTGCGCCGGATCAGCCGCGGTCGCGGTGAGAGTGCCGGCGGGGTGCTGGAGCAGGTGGCCAGGCAGTTGTACAAGGGAGGCATTGCCGCCGATGGCGCCCAGTTGGACGAATTGACGGACCTGGTGAAGAAAATCCGGCGGGGTTTGGAACGGATAAGGGCTTCTTCGCGTCGATTTTTCGAGCAAGCTTACGATTTGGTTCCGGAGGCTTCTGATTCGATTCGTTTCAGGTGCGTAAATTCCACGCCGGAGGATCGCGATGTCAGCGATATCATCGATATGATGGAGTCCGGCAAACCGGTACCGGTGCGGGTGGTTTGCCGTAACCGCGTGTTTGTCTGTCCTGGGCCGGATTGGGACGAAGCTGCCGCAGTGGCGTTGAAGGAAAAATTCCGTGACGCGCTGGCCATTGTAATCGGGCTGATGCAGCAGTTGGTTGACGGACTCAATCGGGCGGCTACTGACGAATTGGGACTTTACAACGATCTGCCGCTTGGGATTGAAGGACAGATCGGGGTGCTTTCCGAATTGGCGGCGGATCTGGATTTCGTGTGGGCCGGTACCGACGGAGAATATGTCTTTTGGGTGGAGAAAGCCATCCGCAGTTCCAGATTGGCGCAGCTGATTGCGGCCCCGTTGAGCATAGCCGAGACATTGAACGGTATGCTTTACCAGGAAAAATCATCAGTAGTGTTCTGTTCCGCCACTTTGCGCGTCGGTTCTTCTTTCAATTACATGATGAAGCGTCTGGGCGTCAATCTTCAGGACTCGCAGCGCGTGATGGCCTGTGTGGCGGACAGTCCGTTCAATTACCTCGCCCAGTGCCGCGCGATTGCGCCGACATTCCTGCCGGAGCCGGGATCCACCAGCGAGGAGAACACGGGGTACGTTGAACAGTTGTCCGCAATGATGCTGGACGTTTTTCTCAAAACCCGCGGCCGGGCGATGGGATTGTTCACCAGTTACCAAATGATGAACCAGGTGGCGAAGTTGCTTACCGTTCCTTTGCATGACGCGGGAATAAAACTGCTTGTCCATGGTGTGGACGGTACCCGCGACCAGATTACCCGAATATTCCGTTCCGGGGTGCCGGCGGTGTTGTTGGGGACGCATTCATTCTGGGAGGGCGTGGATGTGGTTGGAGAGGCGTTGAGTTGCGTGGTGATGGCGCGGTTGCCCTTCTCGGCCGTGGGCGATCCGGTGGTCGAAGCGAGAAGCGAACAGATTGACCAAAATGGCGGAAGCTCGTTTCGCGAGTACGCATTGCCGTTGGCGGTGATCCGTTTCCGTCAGGGGTTTGGCCGTTTGATTCGCAGCCGCACCGACAGGGGGGCGGTGGTGGTGGCCGACCCCCGTATCATGACCAAAAACTATGGCGCGGTTTTTCGCAAAAGTCTGCCTTGTCCCGTCCGCCAGGTCGATGGCCGGGATCGGTTGCTGCAAATGCTGGACGAATTGTTCGACCCGAAAAACATGGAGTTTTAACTATGGCTAGCCGATTCGCTTTGCTTGGACACCCTGTCGCCCATTCGCTTTCTCCTGTGATGCATGAGGCTTCGTTTCGAGCGTTGAAGCTGGACGCGACGTACGAATGCATTGATGTTCCGCCGGGAGCGGTGTCAGCCGCTTTGGAACAATGCCGTCGTGACGGTTTTTCGGGGTTGAATGTTACGGTGCCGCACAAACAGGAGACTTACCGCGCTTTGGAGCGGTTGGATGTGTCGGCTCGCCGTGTTGGGGCGGTGAATACCGTTCGATTCGATCCGGATGGGGGTATGACCGGATTCAACACCGATGCCGCCGGTTTTCTCGCGGATTTGCGGTCCGAGTTCGGTTTGATACCGCTGGGGTTGCGCATTATGGTAGTGGGGTGCGGGGGTGCGGGGCGGGCTTTGGCCATCGCCTGTGCTTTGGGAGGTTGTTCCAAACTGCGGCTTGCCAACCGTACGCTCGAACGGGCGGAGCGGGTTGCGGAAGAGATTGCCGGATTTGCTGCGGAAGGTGCCGCCCCGGCCGAGGTGGTGCCCTTACCGGAATGGGTGGCGGTGGCGCGAGACTCGGATTTGATAGTCCAGGCGACCACGGCGGGGATGTCCGATGGCAGTTCGGCTTTGCCGGCGGAAGCGTTCCGTCCCGGGCAATACTTGTATGATATTGTTTACACCAGTCCGGTGACGCCGACGATGGCCGTGGCCAAAGGTGCCGGGGCTTGGGTCGCTAACGGGCTGGGGATGCTGGTTCGGCAGGGCGCCGCATCGTTTAGGATTTGGACCGGGCGCGAGGCAAATGTTTCGGCCATGCGGATGGCGGTTGAAAAACGGAATTGACGTGGTCTGCCGGTTCACGAAACAGGCATTTTCCCGGTTTGCGCTTTTAAGACTATGGTGAGAATAAAAGGTTATGCGGCTTCAGCTTTCGCAATAATAGCATGGGGATTGACCTTTGCCTCTACCCGGTCGCTGCTGTCCGGGTTCTCCGCGCTGGAAATAATGGTTCTGCGGTTTATAATGGCCTGGGCGGTGTTACGGTTAATGGAAGTATTGCGTCGGCCTGATCAAACCGCGGACGAAGCGTCTCGCAAAAGTGCCGGACGTCGGTTAGGAAAATTGTGCGATGAACTGCTGTTTGCCGGTATGGGGATCACGGGCATTGTAGCGTACCAGTTTCTCGAAAATTGCGCCCTATATTACACCAATGCGACCAATGTCGCGATCCTTACCTCTTTTGCCCCGATTGCCACGGCCATTCTGGCGCGCGTATTCACCAATGACAGGTCGCTTTCACTCCCGCTCGTTATCGGTTCGTTAATTGCGGTACTCGGGGCTTCGCTGGTGGCGTTGGACGGGGCGTCCAATCTCCAAATGCGCCCCTTGGGCGACTTTATGGCGTTGTCGGCAATGTTCTCTTGGGGCGCTTATTCCGTCTTGATTGACAAGGTGAACGCGGGCGGGTACGATCAAATCACCGTTATGCGTAAAGCGTTCTTTTGGTCACTTGTCATTATTGCGCCGATTGCAATATGGGGGACTTCTGACGCTGCGTATCATGCGCTGGACGGATCGTTCCGCGTCACACTCGCCGGCAAGGTTAACGCTGAACGTTTTTCCATACCGTTGAATTGGATGAACATCTTGTTCCTTGGGGTTTTTGCTTCGGCCGCCTGTTTCGTCCTTTGGAACTATGCTTGCAAATATCTAGGGGTGGTTTACGCCACGATATGCCTTTATCTGATACCGATTATTGGCGTTATATTTGCGGCGATGTTTCTTGGGGAAAGCCCGACCGCTATGAGTGTGACAGGCGGTTTAATAATCACAATCGGGGTTGTGATTGCCACCGCCAAACACAAACGGATTGTTAAAAACGCGCCAAATACCTATAAATAGGGGGTTTAGTGCAATAAAAAAGCCCCGGAAACCGGGGCGCATTTTTGGTGGTGGGAGGGGGATTCGAACCCTCAACCCGCAGATTATGATTCTGCTGCTCTACCGTTGAGCTATCCCACCGCTTGAAAAACAGGCGATAATTTATAATATTTCATGGGTTAAGTCAAGCATGTTCAGAATAAAAAATAAAAATCACCGGTGATAGGGCGCAAATAAATCCGCTTGAAACCGTCGGCGGTAATTGGTATCATACAGGCGTTTCGTATGGGACTGCTTGGTTCTGTAAGTGGAATGCGAGGAGAAGCAATGGCGAAGTACTTAGATCCGAAGGCGGATGTCACCTTCAAGAAGGTTTTCGGGGAGCATAAGGATCTCCTCATCAGCCTCCTTAACGCCTTGTTGCCGCTGGATTATGGAAAGCAGGTTGAGTCGATAGAATACATGACGCCTGAAATGGTGCCTGACACGCCGACACGCAAGGACACCTCAGTTGACGTGCGGTGCGAGGAGACGGGCGGACGCAAGTTCATCGTCGAGATGCAGATGGAGTGGCGGGCGAGCTTCAAGCATCGTGTGCTCCTCAACGCATCAAAGGCATACGTAAGGCAATTGCCGAAGGGCAACGAGTATAACTTTTTACAGCCCGTCTATTCGCTCAACTTGGTTAATGAGACATTCGAGCCGGACATGGAGGAATATTACCACTACTACCGACTTGTACATTACCTCCACTCTGACAAAGTTCTGGAGGGGTTGCACCTCGTGTTCGTGGAGCTACCCAAGTTCAAGGCGAAGAACATCACAGAGAAGAAGATGCAGGTTCTGTGGCTTCGTTTCCTTACCGAGGTCGGACATGACGGCTCAGATGAAGTGCCGCAAGACCTTATCGACAATCCACAGACGGGTCAAGCATTGGAGATCGTGAGGGAGTCGGCATACACGGAGGCTGAAAGGTACGCATACGAGAGGTTCTGGGATTATGCCAGTCGCGAGGCGACAAAAGAGGCCGACATGAAAGCGGCGGTAGCCGAACGTGATGCAGCCGTGGCCGAGCGCGACGCGGCGAAGGAAAGATTAAGGCAGACCATTTGTAACCTTAAAGAAGTCGGAATGTCTGTTGAACAGGTTTCAAGGGTTACTGGCTTAAAGCTTACTGAGGTAGAGACTTTATGGGGCTGCACGAAGTAAAGATGACACCGGAAGAGGCGGATGCTTACATCGCCATCCGAATCACCGACTTGGTCTGACCGCCGCGGAAATTGGGACGCTTTGAACCCATGACAACCGCCAGCCATAGCCAACATTTGCCGCGGGTGGAAACGTGCGCGGGAATGCGTCTGTGTTAGGGTGTCCTTGGATCTGTCCACGTCTTTCCCCGTTGCCATCAGGTGCACGGGATTTATCATCTTCATGGAGTAGTGTAGAAGAGGGAGGTTTTAAATGCGTACCAGCATTCTTGCCGTGATTGCGGCGGCGGTCATGGCGCAAGCCAATGCGGCAATGCCGATTTCCGTGTGCCTTGACGGAGACGACGTGGTGGCCAAGGTTCCGGCGGGAACGCTGGACGAGACTTCCGCGTTGCATCTGGTGTGGGACACCGAGGACAGGGGCATGGATCCAGCGGCCTGGCCGGAGACGAATCGTGTTCGGCGTGGCGCGGCCAACACGGAGAAGGCCACGGAGTACAGATTCAGACGCGGCGGCATTGCGCCCGGACAGGTGTTGCGCGTTCTCGCGACAGGCAAGGTGCGCTTACTTGAGGACGGCGGATATGTGTATCTGGGGAAGGACCAGTACATCGACACGGGTGTCAAGTCTACATCCGTTTACGGACTCGCAGTCAAGTTCCAGTATTCGCCCAACGACTACCAGAAGGCGGACGGCAACACCTGGGCTTCGCTGATTGGTAGCCTGCCGACCGATGACTTCACCATCGGACGCAAGGCCAACGGCGCCGACGGGCAGTTCTACATGCGCTATCGCGGCGAGTCGCTGAAGGCGGACGGCGAGACGCCCGACCTTATGTTCACGCTCGGCGACCTCAACGTGCCGCACACCATCGCGCTTGCGAATCGCGCGGCCACGCTTGACGGCAAGACTGTGATGAGCGGACTTGCCGAAGGGTCGATCGGCGCTCACACGGACGCGGGGACGATCCTTCTCGGCTGCTCATGGAACGACGACTGCAACCGCGGCCTTTCGCATCGCTACTGCCACGCGAAGTGGTATTCTGTGCGCCTTGACGACGCGAACGGCAACGCTCTCGTGAATCTCATACCTGCGCGGAGGGGCGGGGAAGGTGTATTGTGGGATACTGTCTCGCGCAAGGTATTTACCAATGCGGGAACGGGTGCGCTTGCCTTCTCCGGCAAGGCGGGCGCGGCGCTGGAAGACACCGAGTCCGTCTGCGCCGCATCGTGCGCGGTGGTGGTCGGTAACACGGAGTTCGCGGGCAAGGCGCGATTCACGCTACTCACCGACCGCATGATCCGCTGCGAATGGAGCGAGGACGGTTCGTTCGAAGATCGTCCGAGCCTCACCTTTATAAATCGTGCGATGCCGCCGGTCAAGCACACATTCGCGCGTATGGGAGAAGGCGCGTTGATTGAGACGGATGGGATGAAGGTTGAATGGACAGGCGGGGCGTTCAATGAGAGCAATCTGGTCGTGAGCGTCATCGGGGAGGGCCGCGCTCCGTCGCGGACGCAGGCGCAACGGAGCGCACCCCTCCCGGCAGTTGCGGTGCTTGCGGAGGACAAGGAGAACCTGCTCGGCACGATGCGCACCATCGACGCGCGCAGCAGCGTCAAGGATCTTCTGCCGCGCATGGAGAAGGGCATCTTGTCGCGGCGCGGCGTGGCCGTTGTGGATGATTCGCAGAAGCCGCTTTTCGTGAAGGGCGGCGACTACTGGAAGGAATGGGTGGAGGAGCGTCCGAGGCGCGAGAAGGGCGCGTACCGCGACTTGACGGTGTTCGCGTACGGGCACGACTACAAGGGTTGCCTCGGCGACTACGTGAAGGTTGCGGGACGCATCCCTCTGCCGCCGAGGTGGGCGTTCGGCTACTGGTGGAGCCGGTTCTGGAACGATACCGAGTCCGACTACCGCCAGGTCGTGCGCGAGATGAATTCCGTCGGCATCCCGGTGGACGTATGTGTGATCGAGATGTATTGGCACGAAAACTGGGACATCGGGGACCGTCCAGACATCATCCAGCCGCTCGGCGGACAGATGTGGGGCTGGGGCGGCTACACGTGGAACCGCCGCTACTTCCCCGACCCTGCGGGGATGTTCCGCTTCCTGCACGGCGAGGGCCTGCACGCGCCGCTCAACATGCACCCCGCGTGCGGCATCCCGGACTGCGAGGAAGTCTTTCCCCGCTTCGCCAAGGACTACGGCTGGAAGGGCAAGGGCACAATCCCGTTCCGCGGCGACGAGGAGCGCTGGGCGGAAGTCTATTTCAAGGATATCATCGAACCGCTGGAGGCGCTGGGGGTGGACTGCTTCTGGCTAGACTGGCAGCAATGGCTGATGGCGAAGGGCAAGCCCACGTTGAGCAACACCTTCTGGCTCAACCACCTATTCTTTGAACATTCGGGAGGGCCGCGCTCCGTCGCGGCCGCGGACGGGACGAAGCCCGTCCCTCCCGGTCGTCGTCCGATCATCTACCACCGCTGGGGCGGACTCGGCTCGCACCGCTACCAGATCGGCTTCTCCGGCGACGGCGAAAGCTCGTGGCGGATGCTTGAGGCGATTCCGTGGTTCACCGCTACCGCCTCGAACGTGGGCTATGGATACTGGGGGCATGACCTTGGCGGACACAACCGTCCCCAGTTCGGCAGGAACGAAAACGGCGAGCTGTTGACGCGCTGGATGCAGTGCGGCGTGTTCACGCCCATCTTCCGCACCCATCCGTCCAAGGACTCCCGGGCCGATCGCCGTCCGTGGAAATACGCCGACCACTTCTTCATCCTGCGCGAGGCGTACCGTCTGCGCTACCGCCTTGCCCCGTACATCTACACCGCCGCGCGCGAGGCATACGACACGGGCGTATGCCTGTGCCGCCCGATGTACTACGACTGGCCGGAGGAGGACGCCGCATACGAGGCGATCAATCAGTACATGTTCGGTGACGACATCCTCGTAGCGCCTGTCATGAAGCCCGTCGATCCCGTGACGAAGGAGGCGGAGGTTGAGGTATGGTTCCCGGAGGGCACGTGGTACGACGTTTCGCGTGGCGAGATCGTGGAGGGCGGACGCAAGCTGACGCGCGGCTACACGGTGGAGGAGACGCCGTGGTTCGTGAAGGCGGGCGCGGTTATTCCGATGTATCCCGATTCCGTCAACCGCCTCGGCAATCCCGGTACCGACGACCTCGTGCTCCTATGTGCTCCTCAAGCTCTTGGACTTTCAAATTCTCAAACTTTCTCTATCTATGAAGATGGCGGAGACAACGCAGACTACGCGACCAACTTCCGCAGCACGGCGATCCGGCGCGAAGGAAACCGTGTGACGATAGCGCCGCGAAAGGGGGCTTACACGCTTAAGTTCCCGCTTGCCGCGCCACCCAAGTCGGCAACCGTGAACGGGAATCCGTGCGAATGGACCTACGACGCGGAAGACCTTGCCGTCGTGGTGAAGACGCCGCCGCAGGACGGGACGCGAGAGACGGTGGTGGAACTTGTCTATGGTAGGGGGGGCAGCCCTCTGACTGCCGAACTCTCCGGGCATAAAGGCGAACACACCCGCATTGCCGCTCTTACGGAGGACTTCAGGTTCGCCCTTGCCAGCCGCCGCTGGCCGAGAGCGGCCGCCAATCTCCCCACGTCGTGGCAAGTCGTATGGAAAACGCGCGATGCGATCGCCGCGCATCCCGCCGACACCCAGCGTCTGCTGGCCGAGCGCGACGCCGCGTTGAAGGAGTTTGCGGAGAAGGACTGGCCGCGTTTGGAGAAGACGTTCTCGACTGAATTCGTCACGCGCATGCGTTCGTGGCTGCGGCGTTGACATCGTTCCTCGTGAAAAGATAGGACATCGTCCTGTCTGCGGGCGGCGAATTGACCGTAAGATCAATAAGGTGAAGAATCCCGATTGAAAATACGCCAAAACCCGCAGAGACGAAATAGTCTGCGAAGAACTTGATTTTGTGGTTGTTTGCTACCGTGATTTTTGGTATTATTGATAATGTTTTCATCATTGTGGTGTAACCGTTTTTAATTGAGGAGCATAGTTATGGCTAAATCTGGAGTGTCACGCCGCGGCTTTATGGCCGGCAGCGCGATGTCGGGCTTTTTCGTTAGCGCTTCGCACATTTACGGGCAGCAGCATAAAGCCGGTACCCAAAAGTTGCGGGTGCTTAAGGTCGGTTCCGGCGGCATGGGCGGAGCGGATATCAATTCTCTGAAGAACCATGTGCAGTTCGTTGGTATGTGCGATGTCAACCCCGGCACTTTGGAGAAAAACAAAAAGGACTTCCCCGGCATCCCCACCTTTACCGATTACCGCAAGATGCTGACGACCCTCAAGCCGGATACCTTTGACGCAGTCTGCGTTTCGACCGCCGACCACACCCACGCCACCATCGCGTTGGCCGCGATGCGCTTGGGTAAGCACGTTTACGTCCAGAAACCTTTGGCCCACAGTTACGAAGAGTGCGAGATGCTGATGGCTGCGGCCAAGAAATACGGCGTGGTGACCCAGATGGGCAACCAGGGGCATCCTGGCGTTTACCGTTACGAGCGTTTGTTGGAGAAGCAGTTTTGGGGCGATGTTCTTGAGGTCCATTCTTGGACCGACCGCGCCAAAGGTTGGTGGCCGCAGGGAATGCGCCAGCCCGCCAAGGCGGAAAAGGTGCCCGACGGCTACAACTGGGACTGCTGGCTGGGGCCGGCCAAGGAGCGCCCGTACTCTTCGGCGTACACTCCGTTCAAGTGGCGCGGCTGGAGCGATTTCGGTTGCGGAGCAATCGGCGACATGGCGGTGCACAATTTAGATCCGGCGTTCTATGTGCTTCAACTCGGATTGCCGCTGAAGATCAAGGCATGGTGCGATTCTCCGGCGGTGGTCGGCGGCGGGATGCCTGATTTCTCGACCATTGATTTCTTCTTCGGACCGACTCCGGTCTGCCCGAAAGGCGTCAACGTTTATTGGTATGAGAGCAAGATTCTCCCGAAGCGCCCGGCGGGTTCGCATCCGCAGTTGGACGTCGGCGGCAACGGGTGCATCATTGTCGGCACCAAGACCGCCGTCATGGGCGGTTCGCATGCCAGCAAGCCGAAATGTATCGCGGTGACCGGCAAGCCGTTCGGCAAGGAAACCAAAGACGCGGAACGCGCCTGCAACGAGATTCTTAAGGATCCGGGCAAGTGGCAGTATGACCACTACAAAGAGTGGGTAGATGCTTGTGTCGCCAAGGATCCATCCAAATGCGGTTCCCGCTTTGATTACGCGGCGGTGCTTACCGAGGCGTTGCTTTTCGGGTGCATCGCGCAGCACTTCCCCGGCAAGGAACTCAACTGGGACGAGAAGAAGAAAGAGTTTGACCTTCCGGAGGCCACGGCAATGTTGAAGGGCTTTAAGCGCGCCGGTTTCGAGCCTCGCGTCTAAGCCGTTTTTTAAGCAAGTAGGAGTTGCCGCGTCCACGTTGTGGGCGCGGCATTTTTTGAATTTTAAGGTGAACGCATGGCAAGGGAATTTAAAGATTTTACCCAGCTAAAGACATCTATGGTTTCAAACGGGACTCCGGCCCCGGCTGATAAACAGGCGGGCAAGCCTTCGTCGCCCTCTGACGGTCAGTATGCTTTGGATTATTTTAAGCGGCCGGACACGGCAACGGTAAAAGGATCTGACGCTAAACCGGCCGTTGCATCAGTTACGGATGACACGGAAGAGCGGCTGGCAAAACTTCAGGATGATTTGGTGACGCTAAAAAAGAAATTGGCGGCGGCGGAACAGGCGGTTGCTGTTGCGGAAAATAATTTGCGTCGGGAGCGGGAAGAGCATTCGCAATGCCACGCAAAGCTGGTGGAGAAAGAAAAAGAGGTCATCCGACGCGACGACCGGTTGCGGACGGCATTGGACAAATTGCGGAAACATGAAGACTCGCCGATCCCTACGGAAACTGCGCCGCTGGTCAAAGTCGAGGGGCTGCTGGCACCGCCATCCAATTTCGCTGAAGTTTTCCAAGGCGAAATTAGGGAGCATTTGTTGGCTGTGGTAAAGGAATCCCTTGATAATGCCAAAAGCGCGGGCAGGGATCGCCGTCATGCGGTGTTGTCCGCGGTGTTGGCGGCCAATCCCGGCGGTGGGGAATTGAAGAAACGGCGGGACGAATTGCATCGGATTTTACTTGAGTCGGGCTCGTTCCGAGATAGTGCTACCCTGTCGGAACTGGAACGGTTGGGTTTTGCGTTCGTGTCGGGCAAGCGGCATTGGAAAATGTCTTACGCCGGATTGTCGGTAACCATTGCCAAAACGCCGTCTGATTTCCGCGCCTTGAAAAATTCCGTTCAGGAAATCTCCAACCGGTTTTTATGACGCCGGATTAGCGTTACCGCCTTTATAAACTTGGGAGGATTGAAATTATGCCGGAATACTTAAAAACAGTATGTATCTCATGGGGTTTGGCGGCTCTTTGCGCGATGGCTGAACCATCAAAAGCAAACGCCGAATATCCGGATTTTTATTCCGGCGACACTACCAAGGGCATTGATTTTGTGCAGTCGGTCAAAGTGCTGGCCCCAGCTTACGGGTCTAACGTGCAGGGTGACGTGACCGTGGTGTTCACCGCTCCGGGAATGCGCCGCGCGGTGGCGAGATGCTGGCAGCAGCCTACGCCGGAACACCCCGGCAGTTTTGGTCATGATTCGGTGTTGGCGGATTTGGAACTTGACGCGGAAACCGGTCGCGGATTGTTCGTGTTCCATGCCGATGACTTTCCCAATGGGCCGGTTACAGTTCGCATTCAGACCCGCGATGGCGGTAGCCGTCAAGATTATTGCGAGCTGCAATTGTACAATCTCGGCGGCAAACCGTGGAAACAGGGGATTCCGCCGCAGGATCCGCCAGGCGCCAAAGGGATGCGGCTGGTTTTTTCCGACGATTTTGACGGCCCGTTGTCAATTTCCAAAGATGGAGCCGGGGCGTGTTACGCCGCCCACAAAACTGGCGGCGGCGATTTCAGCGGTTGGCCGTTTTCCGATCCGCTGGGCGAGAACGAGCCGTTTGGACAGTTCGGCACGTATCTGCGGATCCATGCGAGCAAACCGGTGGCCACGGGCGGGCGGACTGGTATATTGTCCTCACTGAGGGCTGACGGTACCGGGGTCTGCGTTCCGGTGCCGTCATATTTCGAGTGCCGTTTCCTTTGCCACAGCGCTCCCGGTTCGTGGGGGGCGTTTTGGACGCTTACAAAAGGTACAATCGGGATGGACCGTCGCGATCCCGGTTACGACGAATTGCGGGCAGCGGGGTGCGATGAACTGGATGTTATAGAGTGTTACGGCGGATATGGTTCGCGCAATCCCAACCACGGCGGAGGTTACGGGATTACCACCCATTTTTGGGGGCAGGACAAAACCCGTCCTTCGTGGTCGGTGGAAAAACTAGCCGACGGTTCAGCCAACCCTGATTACCGTCCGAACCATTTTTGGCCGGACACGCTTAAACTCGGCGGGAAATCTTCGTGGTCGTGGACTTTTCATACCTACGGGTTGGCCATTACGGAACGCGACACGGTGTATTATTTCGACGACATCGAGGTGGGGCGCCATCCCACCGGCCCGGTGTCGCTGTCGCAGCCGGCGTGGTTTCTCATCAATTATGCGATCGGCGGCATCAGCGGTTGGCCGATTGACATGGCGCGTTATGAGAACAGCAGCGATATGTGGGTCGATTACGTGAGGGTCTATTGCGGTTGCGCTTTGCCGCCGGAGGTGACGGTTAACGGGTTCGCTGGAACTGTGCCGGCGCTGGTGACCTGTTCCAACGCAACATCCGGCGCGGTGATTTGTTACACTTTGGACGGTAGCGACCCGACAAAAGAATCCGCACGTTACAAAGCGCCGGTACCGGTCTCTAAACCGGCGGTTTTTAAGGCGGCGGCGTTTGCGGAAGGGTTAAAAGCGAGTCCAGTGGTAAAGGTGCCGGTTAAGACGGCTCCGGGTGTTAAAGGCAGCATTGGCGTGAATTTCATGTCGTCCGACGACGTTTCGCAACGGTTCGCGCCGACCGAGGTCGCCGGTATCGGCGAAACCGCCCAAGGTTTTTGGAACAATTTGCCGCCCGGCGAGAAAGGTTTGCCGAAACTGCTTGATAACGACGGCGGCGAGACTGCGGTGTCGTTGTCGGTTGAAGGTGAGGCAAAACCGGAACGCGGCGAGGATTGGGGGTTTAATGGCAGTGACAGCAAATTAAAGCGCGGAAACCTCGCCTCCAATCCGCAACTGGTTTTCCGCGGTATCCCATATCCCAGTTACGATGTGGTGGTGCATTTGGGCGCGGGTATCCATAATGTGCAGGGCGACATTTCCGCAAAGGCGGGTGGAACAATCCAGGGTTACGCCTTTAATTACGCTTGGAATGGCGGTAAACACGTTGCCGCCGCCAAATCCGCCGGGGCTGAAGAGCCGGACGCGAATAACTATGCGGTTTTCCGCAGGTTGTCTGGCTCTGAACTTGAAGTGGTTATGAAGTGGCGCGGCGGCAAGGGCTGGACCGGCATTGCGGCGGTGCAGATAATCCCGTGCGATTAGGTGACACCCCGAAACCTTTCCTAATTGCGGCAGTTGGTAAAAATAAGATTTTTTGGTTTCTGGGATTGACTTTAAGGGGCGATTATGATAATTTAATGCGCGTTTTCTGCAACGCGGGAAGCAAGTTTCCTTGTAGATTCTCAACCGGAGCGTAGCGCAGCCTGGTAGCGCGTTTGGTTCGGGACCAAAAGGTCGAGGGTTCGAATCCCTCCGCTCCGACCATCCAAATCCCTGTTCTCAAAATATCTAACACAGAAACCATCGCTGCTCATTTTTCTACGTGATAACACATAAAAGCAGGGTTGGTCATCTCGTCTCAATGGAAGTTTTGTGTCGCTTTGGCGTGTTTAAACTAGCTGGATGTTCCAGATTTCCTGTTTCACAATAAAACTCTTAAAGCATAAAGACATAAAGCAAAGATGGTAATGCGGAATTCTGACTCGACAAAAAGATTCGAAAACGGTAACATATTGCTTTCTTTTACGAAAGGAGTAGTAGCGATGAAAAAAACGTTGAGAGATGTCGAACTCAAGGGCAAGCGTGTAGTTATGCGCGTTGATTTTAACGTTCCGATGAGCGAAGGCCAGGTTAAGGACGATACCCGCATCCAAGGGGCGTTGCCTTCAATCAAATATGTGCTGGAGCAGGGCGGTAGCCTAGTGCTGATGTCCCACCTTGGTCGTCCGAAGGGCAAGGGTTACGAGGCCGATTTCTCGCTTAAGCCGGTGGCGGAGTATTTGTCCAAAGTGCTGGGCCAGCCGGTGGTGTTTGCCGAGGATTGCATGAACGCCGACGCGCAGGTCGCGGCGCTTAAGCCGGGCGAGGTTTGTCTGCTTGAGAATACCCGTTTTTATAAGGCCGAGGACGGCAAGGTCAAGAAGGATGACCCTAAGAAGGGGATCCACCTGACCGAAGAGGAGTATCAGACGAAGAAGGCGCAGCTGAAAGCCGACCGCGAGGCGATGGCGAAGAAGCTGGCGTCCTACGGCGACATTTATTGCAACGACGCTTTCGGCACCGCGCATCGCGCCCATGCCTCAACGGCGGTGATCGCGAAGTTTATGGATGTTTCGGTGTCCGGATTCCTGATGGAGAAGGAGATCCAGTATCTGGGTAACGCGGTTGAAAACCCCACCCGTCCGTTTGTGGCGATTCTCGGCGGCGCCAAGGTTTCCGACAAGTTGGCGGTGGTCAAGAACTTGCTGGGTAAGGTTGACACCCTCATCATCGGCGGCGGAATGGCCTACACTTTCCTGAAGGCGCAGGGCCATAACGTCGGCAGCTCGCTCTGCGAGGCCGACCAGCTGGATTATGCCAAGGAGATGATCGAGACGGCAGCCGCCAAGGGCGTTAAGTTCCTGCTTCCGGTTGACAATATCGAGGCGGATAAGTTTGACGCCGAGGCCAACACCAGAGTGGTCGGCGCGGATATCGACGAGGGTTGGATGGGCTTGGATATCGGCCCGAAGACGATTGAGCTGTACAGCGAAGCGATCAAGAGCGCCAAGACGGTGGTTTGGAACGGCCCGATGGGTTGCTTTGAGATGGAGAAGTTCAACAAAGGTACGTTCGGCGTTTGCGCGGCGGTGGCCGAGGTTAAGGCCAACGGCGGCGTGTCCGTGATCGGCGGCGGTGACAGCGTCAGCGCGGTCAAGAAATCCGGTATGGCGGCGAAGATGTCCCACATCTCCACCGGCGGCGGCGCTTCTCTGGAGTTCCTTGAGGGTAAGGAGCTGCCCGGCGTTGCGGCGTTGAACGACAAGTAACCATTATCCTTCCGGGCCGGATTCGATGGCCGGCCCGGAATATTACTGGAAGGGGCAGCAGTTTTGGAATCACTGGTGATTTTAGGCGCGGGAGGTTTTGCCCGCGAGGTTGCCTGGCTGGTTTCCAGAATCAATTCGGCTGCCCCACGGTTCCGGTTGTTGGGATTTTGTGACGATGACCCGGATTTAAGTTCCGGCGAGTTGGTGGGTTTGCCGCTTTTGGGGCCGGTGGAGGCGTTGAGTTCGCCGGTTTCTTTCTTTTGCGCGGTTGGCAACAACCGTACCCGCCGCGAATTGTGCGAACGCGCGGTAGTATGCGGACACACTCTCGCCACCCCGTTGATTGATCCGACCGCCGTTATCGCGCCGGGAGTTACGATTGGCGCGGGGAGCGTGGTCGGGGTGGAGAGCATAGTGTCGGTGGGCGCGGTCATCGGCGAAGGGGTGCTTGTAAACCATAGGGTTTGCGTTGGGCATGACGCACGGGTGGGAGATTTTGCCCAGTTGTGCCCAGGGGTGAGCGTTTCCGGTGGTTGCGATATCGGAGAAGGCGCGTTGCTGGGATCGAACGCTTGCACCATTCCTTTGAGAAATGTCGGCGCTTGGGCTACGGTTGGCGCGGGATGCTGCGTGTTGCGCGATGTTGACGGCGGGGCCACGTTGGCGAGGATTCGGTAGCCGGCAATGGAAACGCAGACGTTAATTCAGGATTTGGCGGTAATGCTGACCATGGTCGGTCTGGTTTCCGCCGTGTTTACCCGTTTAGGTTGGCCCAAGGTTATCGGCTACATTGCGGTAGGGGTGTTGCTGGGACCGCATTCGTTTGGCGGATCGTTCATCCTGAATTCGCAAAGCATCGATGTGCTCGGACAATTGGGCGTGGTGTTCCTGATGTTCGCGCTCGGCATGGAGTTTAATTTGCGTAAACTCCGCAAGGTGGGGAGGGTGGCGGCTCCCACCGCGATGCTCGACATGGCGATGATGATGTGGGCGGGACATTTTGTGGGTACCCGTATTCTGGGGTGGGGGGACACCCAGTCGCTTTTTCTCGGCGCCGCCATCAGCGATTCAGCTACCACGTTGCTCGCCAAAACCATCAATGACTTGGGGTGGGGCGGACGCGGTTTTACCCGCTATATTTTCGGGATTACCATTGTCGAGGATATTTTCTGCATCGGGTTGATCGCCTTACTGACGGGCTTTGCGGTTTCCGGCGGTTTGGATTTCGGCGGCATTTGCAAAAGTATGGGCGGGTTGACGCTGTTCCTCGTGGCGGTGGTGGTGTTCGGCATCTTGGCGGTACCACGTTCACTTAACGCCGTGGCCCGTTTGAGGGATGACGATTCGCTGCTGATGACTCTGCTGGGGATTTGCTTCTTTGTCTCGCTGGTGGCGGCCCGACTTAATTTCAGCTTGGCGCTGGGCGCGTTCCTTATCGGCACCGTTACCGCCGAGGCCGATGCCGGACGGCGGATAGAACGGCTGTTCTTTCCGTTGCGCACAGTGTTCAGCGCGATTTTCTTTGTCACCGTCGGTATGATGGTCAACTGCCATTCCATCTGGAATCTGCTGCCGGTGATATTGGGTTTGACGGCATTGGTGGTGGTGGGAAAAAGTTTCAACTGCACCCTTGGCGCGATACTCACCGGACAGGATTTCAAAAACGCACTGCAAACCGGTATGGGGTTGGCTCAAATCGGCGAATTCGCGTATATGGTGGCGCTGATCGGCATCAGTATGAAGGTCGCGGACGATTCTTTGTATCAGGTGGCAATCGGGGTTTCTTTGCTAACCACTTTGCTTAACCCGTTGTTGATGCGGGCGTCTGATTCTTTGGCGGATTGGCTGATGAAAATGCTGCCGAAACGATTTATCAAAGCTTTGACTACTTATGAAAATTGGATACAGCGTTTCCGAAACGTCTCGTCCCGCCCGGAAAACACCCGTAAAATGCGGCTGCATTTTTTGCTGATTTTTATGCTGCTGCTGATTGTCGGCATCATTTTCATCTCTGCGGGAATGCTGTCCAAACTTGATTTCCGCCCGTTATCGCCTTGGGTTGACGATTACAAGCGGACATTGCTGTGGGTGTTGGCATGCCTGTTTACTCTGCCGTGTCTGGTGTTCATCTTTTTCCGCAGCCGCTCCTTGGGGGTTATTCTGGCGGATATGGTGATTGCCGAGAAACTACGCGATACCATGTGGGCGCAGGCTTTCCGCCGTTTCACCGGGTTCTTCGTCGTGGCGGTGGCGATGATTCTGGCGTTTTTGGAGTCCGCTATGTTGAGCGCGTCTATAATGCCGACCCGGCCCTGGGAACGCCGGATTATCAGCGTTCTGATGCTGGTAATCGCCTTTGTGGGCATTAAGCACATTCGGCGCATCGGGGCCAGATCGCTGATGACGCTGCGCAACGTTCTTACCGCCGAGGTTGAAAAACCTTCCAACGATTCTGCCGCCGAACTGCTTGACATCCATACCGAGCGGGTGATTATCCCGCCGGACGCTTATGTGGTGGGGCGGTCACTGATGGATTTGAAGTTGCGCAACCGATTCGGTGCGAGTGTGATCGGGATCGAGCGCGGGAGCGGTTGCCTAGTCAATCCCAATGCGGACGAACTGCTTTTCGCCAACGACCGGGTGCTTTTGTTGGGCGATGACGCGCAAATCGCCAAAGCCGGCGAGTTTCTGTCCCAACACCGCAAGCGTTCCGGCAACGCGGAAGGAGGGGGAAGTGCTGGCGATATTTGACGCGGACGGGACGTTGTTCGATTCCGGCGGCGATTTGGCGGACGCGATCAACGCCACACGCCGGTCGTTGGGATTGACCCCGAAACCGGAGGATGAGATCATCTCCTATATCGGCGACGGTATAGGTAAACTGGTTTCGCGGTCGATTCCCGAACTACCGCTGCCTTTGGAGCAGTTGGTAAAACTGCAGGTGGAGAATTACCGGGCTTGCTATCTGAACCGGACCAGGCTTTACCCACGAGTGGCGGAGACGTTGGCGAGGTTGCGCGACGGCGGATGGATAATGGCGGTAGCCACCAACAAAAACCGGGATCTGGCCGAACAGATTCTGGCCGGGTTGGGGATAGCGGAGTTTTTCGGCGCGGTGGTGGGCGGCGGCGATTGCGAACGCAACAAACCGCATTCGGATCCCCTGCTGCTCGCTGCCCAAAAATGCGGAACCGTATTGTCGCGCGCCGATTGGATGGTCGGCGACAACCACACCGACCTTGCCGCCGGAGCGGCGGCGGGAGTCCGTTGCTGTTTCTGCAAGTTCGGGCTTGGGCATCCGGGCGGTTTGCGATATGATGCCGCGATCGACAGCTTCGGCCAGCTGGCCGAATTATTGACTGGCCGCAACGGCTGAACATTGGTTTGAATGGCCCGTATATGAAACTCCTG
Organism: Kiritimatiellia bacterium; assembly: GCA_017454745.1. GTDB lineage: Bacteria > Verrucomicrobiota > Kiritimatiellia > RFP12 > UBA1067 > UBA1200. Next base: position 39,442 of record JAFTCL010000011.1, on the reverse strand, counting down.
TTTTTATGCCACGGAAACATTTGCCGCAGCCCGATGGCGGAGTTTGTGATGAAACATCTGCTTTCAAAAGCCGGACGAACGGATATCGAGGTGGAATCCGCCGCATTGCACACCGATGAAATCGGCAGCGACATCCACCGCGGCACCCGCGAGAAACTTCGCGAAATGGGAATCCCGTTTACCCGCCGGTCGGCATGGCTGTTGACTCCCGACAAAGCATCGGAGTACGATTTGCTGATCGGAATGGACTGGTACAACATTTCCGATTTGCGCCGATTGGTTCGTCCTGCGGACCGGGCAAAAATACATTCGCTATTAGAGTATGCCGGCGAAAGCAGGGATATCGCTGACCCGTGGTACACCGGAAATTTTGACGCGACCTACAATGATGTGGTGAAAGGTTGTTCCTCGCTTTTGGCGGCTTTGACCGCAAATAACGGTTGAGCCGTCAAGTCGGCCAAGTTAAACCTGTTCCCATAGTTCTTTCACCCACGGCGCCGGGCGGCTGGATAGGTGGGCGGGGATTCCTTTGCCGCGATAACCGTTAATCGCTTCTGGTACATTGGGATGCCCGTGGAAAGCGATGATACGGCTGCCTTTGCGAAACTTCGGGGTGAGAATCAGATTGAGCGGAAACGCCGGAATGCACTGGCGTTTGAACGAGGTTACCCATTCGTCCGGCCACCATGACACCTTACCATTCTCAAACATCGCTCGCGTTTGCAGTTTTTGCGAACCTTTGGAAAACTGCGGTTTTAATTCGGTTTTTTCGATTTCCTGCAGGAAATACCGATAAACGCCGTCGGAAGCGTCGGTTCCCGCTTCGAAGCGGAAGCACGAAGAGTTCCCGATGTTGGGGATTTTGCGGAACACCTTTTTGTAACACTCAATCCAGTTGTGGATGATGCAAAAATCGCCGGGGCGGTAATCGAAGAAATCGTCCAATCCGCCGGTCACCAGCAGATCGACGTCCAGACACAAAGTGGGACCGGAAAGTCCGGCGAAACCTTTTTTGAACAGAGTAAGTTTTGAAAAAATATTCGGCCATTTGCGGTCGAAGACGTTCGGGTCGGGGATAAACGGTACGCATTCGACTTCCGGGTTGATGCCTTCGCGGGAATCGTTGGTGACGCACACAAAACGGAACGGCCGTTTCAAGTTACGCTTCACCCCGGCGTACAGCCGGTTGACGTAATACGCCGGATAACGGGTACCCCATTTCAGACAAAGCACGTTAACCTTATCGTCACTCATTGGTTGGCCTCGTTGCGGAGTTGCAGGATAAATCCCGGTAAATCGCCAACGTGGCGGCGCACATTTTTTCAGTGGAGAAATTCTCCCGCACCGAAGCGATGGATGCGTCACGGATGGCGGCTGCCGCCGTTTCCGGAAGTTCCAAGATGTAATCCAAAGTATGGGCAAGCGCAGCTGCGTCGCCCGGCGGAGTCAAGAACCCCGTTATCCCGTGGCGGATGGTCTCGCAGGCGCCGCCGTGGCTGGTTCCGACGGTGATTATCCCCATCGCCTGGGCTTCGGGTATGGTACGTCCGAACGCCTCGGGGTCGGTCGAACAGTTCGCCACCACCGCGCTGAGCGCGTAAACGGCCGGCATGTCGTCAGACCGCGAAAGGAACACCACCTGCACGGACGGCGGAAGCTTTGCGGCCAGCGCTTTCAGTTCTGCGGTGTATTCCGAACGCCCCTGATCGGAACCGACGAACAGCACGCCCAGCGTTTGGTTACGCATTTGTTGCAACGCCTGAAGCAGCACGGTTTGCCCTTTCCAACGGGTAAGCCGTCCCGGCAGGGTCACCACGGGCAAGCTGGCGGCAAAGCCCAATTGCGTTTTCAGCGCGTTGGCCCGGGCTGAAGTTTCCGCCGACGGGCGGAACAGGTTAATGTCCGCCCCGCGATGGATGCGTACAATTTTGCTTTCCGGCACCCCGTAGGTTTCGATAATGTGCCGTTTGACGTGGTCGGAAACGGCAATCACCTTGATCCCCTTGGTCATGATCCGGTTATAGGGAATCTTCAGCCAGGCCGGACTGGTTCCGTAAACGCCGTGATAGGTGGCGAGCATCGGGATGCCGGTACGTCGGGAGGCGTAATAAACGCTCCACGCCGGGGCCCGGGAGCGCACGTGCAAAAGCGTGAATTTCTCCCGCCGCGCCAGCTCGGCGATTTGACCGATGTTCCGCCACACGGTGAACGGGTTCTTGGACTGGACCGGCAGTTGGAAATGCGGCACCCCGATCGCCTCAAGTTCCGCGACCATCGGGCCGCCGGAACTGGCCACCGCGTTTTCGATACCGGCAGATTTCAACGCCCGCGCCACCTCAACCGTGCCGCGCTCGACGCCGCCCATCTCAAGACTGGGGAGAATCTGCAAAATTTTCATCTGCGAACCCGTGCCGCCAAAATGCGTTACAGTTCTTTGATCTTGATGTTTCTGAAGCTGACGGTGGAGTCGCCGTGGTCCTGCAGCAGAATGCGGCCGCTTTTAAGCTCGCCCCATTTGTTGCCGTCGGTACCCCAGGAGGCGTATTTGGATTTGGCGACCAGGCCGCGGAAAGTCTCCGTGCCGCGTTCGTATTCCAAAACCTTCTGCCCGTTCAGCCAATGTTCGACGTGATTGCCCTTGGAGACGATCATGGCGGTGTTCCACTCGCCTGCGGGCTTGAGCAGTTTTTCCGCGTGGGCGGAAATCAGGTCGTAAAGCGACGCGATGCGGCGGTTGCCGTCACGCCCGTGCGTGGCGTCCGGATGTCCGTTGTCCAGCAACTGGTATTCCAGGGTGGTGCTTTTGTTCACGCCCGGCACGTAGAAATACTTGATGCCGCTATTAGCGGCCTCGGTGAGTTGGAAGTCCAGCTTGAACATGAAATCGGTGTATTCGTGAACGGTGCAAATGTCGCCGCCGCCGCCCAGAGCCGCCTGCTCTTTGGGCAGATCCACCCATTTGCCGTTTTTGATTGCGCGGCGCGGCAGGACGGTCAACACGCCGTCTTTCATAACCCAGCCCTTTTTAGGGAATGCCTTGCAGTTGCCGGCGCTGACCCAGCCGTTGGTGGTTTTGCCGTCCCAAAGCAACGTCCATCCGTCTTTCTGCTCCTGCTCGGTAAGGGTGTTTGCCGAATCGGCGGCAAACGCCAACGAACCAGCCCCAACCGCGAAAACCGCGAAAACCAACTTGATTTTTTCCAGATTCACAGCTTGCTCCTTATCGTTTCCAGTTTTAGACAATAACCCTATGAAAAAACGTGGCAATTTTACCATTTGTGGTCGCCGCTGGCAAGGTGCAATTTTCCCGCGATTCGCATTGTAATAAAAATAGTCGCCGAAGATTGATATGTAATGGACAAACCGCCCGGTTTTTTGGTAAAATATCCCCCATAATGAAAAAGAACGTGTTTTTGTTTTCCTTTTTTCTGGTTTTTGCGACCTGCGCATCGGCCTTGGAGTGGTTTGACGCGGGAATCGGCGGTTACGAGGACTGGCCGACCGATGGTTCCGACCATATTGTGGTCGGAACCGGAACGTGGCTTGGAACTTACGGCGGATCTTTGTTGGGCGATGCCGGGAACCGCAGGTTGAAAATCGAATCGTCTATCCAAGACCCTTTGGTGTTTTTGCCGGCAGTTTCCCGTCCGATTAACGACGGGGAATTGGTGTTGTCGTTGCGGGTTAATTTCACCGCCGCATTCTCGGCGCTGCCGCAATGCAGTAATATCGCCAAGGGCGCGATAACCGTGACGGGTAACGAAAGCGGAGGTTTGTCGTACTACGGGTGGGCCAAAGATCCGGTTGGCGCGACCAACCGATGGATCAAGTTGTCGGGTTTGCTTCCGGTGTTGAACCAGGAAGTTCAGATTGATGTTAAAATGCGAAAAACCGGGGGTACGCCGCAGATTTCGTATTCGGTCGCCGGGACTCTGCTTACTGCGGACGGCAGGGATTGGTTGGACATTGTATGCACCGACGATTCTTTTAACATCACCAAGGTTAAATGCGTCGGGACCGGTGAGTTGTCACAATTGAGCGGCGCGTCGGATTACATTGTGCCGTCGGTCGTGTTGACGATTCCCGAGTTGGATCATTTAACCGTATCCCAAGTGACGGTGGCCGGGGTGCCGGTCGAATCGAACGCCGAGGGTAATTACCAGGTGCCGGAAGGCGCGTTGGTTTCGGTCGCGTTCAAGGTCGCCGGTGGATATGTGTCGAACGGCACAGGCATGGATTTTAGGGTCGATCAATCGATGACGTTGCCGGAGGAAGGCCGTCCGATGGTGGCATCGGCGGCGGAGGTGCTTTCGATAAACGAGATTATGGCGTCGAACGGCAATACACTGACGACTAGAAACGGCGGTACCGGATTAGACTGGGTGGAACTGAAAAACGACGCCGATTTCGACATTGATTTGACAGGTTGGTATTTGTCCGACAACCCGGACAAGAAAATCACCAAATGGGAGAAAATCCATGGTTCGTGCGTAATTCCCGCCCATAGTTTCAAGATCGTATGGGCGGACAAGGCGTACAACAGTTTCGCCGCCAACGAGGCGTACACCCGAATCGGGCTGTCGTCCTCCGGCGAACCGCTGTTTCTGGCCAGTCCCGATGGTGTAAAGATTCAGCAAATTGACTTTGGCAAGCAGATCAAAGACATTTCGGTGGGGTCGGGCGGAATACAGCGTACGGTTTTCAATGAGAACGGCAACGCGCAGTATCGTGTCGGCGATGGACAATGGCAGGAAGTTTCAGGGCCGGTCGGTATGTCGGCCTTGAACTCCGGGTTCACGGTGGTGGCGTATCGGATGGACAGCACAGTCACGGATTCGGAAACGGCCGAGTCGATGCTGGCGGATCCTTCGCACTGGTTGGCTAATCCGACCGTCAACTTGTGCGAAACCATCGCTTTTAATGATGACGGTTCCCCAACCGCCGGTTATAGCTATACCGCATTTCCCGGTGTGTCGGGCGACAATTTTGTGGTGGTGGTGACCGGTACGGTGCTCATTCCTGAAGCCGGGTTATGGACGTTCTCATGCGGTAGCGACGACGGTTTTACGGCGGCGCTGTCGCGTCGCGGCCAAAGCTGGACTTGGGAATATACCGCTTCACGTAGTTACGCGCAAACCCACAGCACGTTCAGTTTGCCCGAGGCTGGTGCGTACGATCTCCGACTGGTCTATTTCGAGAAAGGCGGCGGCGCCGCATTGGACCTGAGCGTGGCGGCTGGCGAAAAAGCGTGGGAGGAAGATCGGGACGATTTCCATCTGCTCGGTTCCGCCGCCAGCGGGGTGGGGCATGCCGGGGCGATGGATGCCAATATCGCGGTCAACGTTGCCGATGAAATGCTGGGCAAAACTGCGTCACTTGATTGGCGCGGGACATTCAATATGGATGGCGATCCGCCGGCCAAAGACTCGTTTTTGCTGCGGCTCCGCTATGCCGACGGATTTGTCGCCAAACTCAACGGGGTGGAATTCGCGTCAGTGCCGACGGCTAAACGAAGCGTGGAAGCAGCGCTGGCGTACGAATATTTCGACATCCCGGTTTCTCTGGTCCATAACGGGGAAAACACATTAGAGATAACCGCTTACAATAACAGTGCCGATGATCCCGACTTCCTGCTTGCGCCGGAAGTGTTATGGAATGATAACGACGGCGAATTGGTTTATTATGAAAAGCCGACCCCGAATGCGGAGAACGGGGCAGGGCGGAGCGGACCCACTAGCGAAGTGGCGTTTTCGGTGCCGCACGGTTGGAAAACCGCGCCGTTCCAGTTGGAATTGAGTTGTGCCGACAATCCTGGCGCGGCCATTTACTACACCACCAACGGAACCTCGCCTTCGGCGGCCTCGACGCTTTACACCGGGCCGATCACTATCAGCCGAACCACCTGTGTGCGGGCGGCGGTGCCGGACTCGGACAGTATTTTGCAGATCGACACCTCCGCCACCTATTTGTTCCTTAATGACGTGTTGGTGCAAAACTCCAATCCGCCGAGCGGTTTCCCCGCCAGTCAATCGGTTAACAACCAGAAGATGGTGTACGGCATGAACCAGACCATCGTCTCCAACTACCGAGACCGGCTTCTGGCGGGTTTCACCAACTCCATCGACACGCTGTCGCTGGTTATCGACCCGGCCAATCTTTTTAACTCGTCCACCGGCATTTATGTCAACGCCACCGGCGACGGGCGCCGTTGGGAACGCAAAACCATGCTGGAGCTGATCAGCCCTACCAACAGTGCCGCCGAGTTCAGCGTTCCGGCCGGAATCCGCATCCGCGGCGCGTACAGCCGGGGTAGCTCTTATCCCAAACACTCGTTCCGCTTTTTCTTCCGCAGCGAGTACGGTATGGGCAAACTGGACTTCCCGCTGTTTGGCGACGAGGGGACTGATACGTTTGACAAGATTGATTTGCGGACCGCGCAGAACTACTCTTGGGCGAACGGCAACAACTCATTCACCTTTATCGAGGAGTGCTTCTCCCGCGATTCGCAGCGGGACATGGGCGAGCCTTACAACCGCAGCCGGTACTACAACCTTTTCATCAACGGTACCTATTGGGGAGTTTACCAGACCGAAGAGCGTGTCGACGGTAATTACGGCGAGTCCTATTTCGGCGGCAATTCGGATGATTACGACGTGGTGCGCACTTCGCAGCCCGGATACGTTACCGGGGTGGTTGAGGGTGAGACCAAGGGGTGGGAAAACTTTTGGGACATCACCGTCAACCAAGGGTATGGCGCGAGCCATTCGAACAACTACCGCCGGGTGCTGGGGTTGAATCCTGACGGAACGCCCAATCCGGCTTATCCGGTTTACCTTGACGCCACCAATATTATGGTTCACGTGTTGACTTCGCATTTCGCCAATGACACCGACGCGCCGGCGGCGGGTACCAAGGCCAACAACATGGCGGCGTTGCGCAATCGTTACGACGGTACCAACGTTGTTGACGGAATCACCAAGCGTGGATGGGTGTTCAACCGCCATGACGCGGAACACTCGATGGGCGCGAACGGGAAGAGCGCCACCGACAATTTGATGACCTACGGCACGGAGGTTTATAACGCAAACTTCAAGACGCTGGCCAATTTCAACCCGATGGAGATGCACTACAAGCTTTGCGACAATGCCGAGTACAAACTGGCGTTCGGCGATCTGATTTATCGCGAATGCGTGCGCGAGGGCGGCGCGATGACCGTGGCCAAGGCTAGCGAACGGTTTAGAAAACGTATGGCCGAGTTGGATGACGCAGTGGTCTGCGAGGCGGCGCGCTGGGGCGGCGGCAGCCGTACCCGGGACACTTGGATTTCGGCTTGCAACGCCCGGCTTTCGTTCATCAGCGCACGTACGGACGTTATGGTTTCGCAGTACCGCTCGGTAGGTTGGTATCCCTCGATAAACGCCCCCACGGCGGTAAATGCCGGAAATGCTACCATACCCGACAAGTCGGTCATGGAACGCGGCGAGAAGGTGTATCTGACCGGCGGTACGTCGGGGACGGTTTATTACACCACCGATGGCTCCGATCCGCGGGTTAGCGGCGGTAGCGTTAGCGGATCGGCTTTGACCTACACCGGCGGATTGCCGCCGGTGGGTTATGCCGAAGCGTTTTCGAAAGGTTCCTCATGGAAATATTATGACAACGGCAACGAGCCTGGAACGGATGCCGCGGGCAATTCGTGGAAGTCCGTTCAATTTAACGATTCCGGGTGGAGTTCGGGCACCGGGTCGTTCGGTTTCGCGAACAGCATAAGCTTTTCCACCAAGCTGAGCCGTTACGTCAACCACGCTTCGTCCGGAACGCAGGTCACCACCTATTACTTCCGTAAGTCGGTTACGCTTCCGGCATCGGCCGCCAAGGCGGCATCGATTAAAGTAACCGCTTATTTTGACGACGGTTACATTCTGTATGTCAATGGCGTGGAGGTGGGCAGAAGCTCGTTGATTCCTGCCGGGGAGGTAAGTTACAGCACTTACACCACCGGATACATCAACCCGGCTGACGCGGAGGCGGAGTACGCGATTCCGGTCGGTTTGCTCAAAGCCGGTACGAATGTTATCGCTGCGGAGGTGCATCAGGCCAATGCGACCAGTTCTGACGTCGCTTGGGATTTGGCGTTTTCCTATCCTGTGACGGGGTCAAGCGAAGGCGGACTTGCGGTCCCGGCTGCCGGCATGAGGCTACGGGCTAGGGTACTGTCCTCCACCGGCGAGTGGAGCGCGTTGGAGGCGGTGGACATTGTCGATACCGTCGCTCCGTCGGATTCCGATTTGGCGATGGGGTTGCGCGTCGCTGAGGTTATGAGCGTGTCCGCCGATAATGACGGGGACGGCGCAGAATTTATCGGGCTGACCAATCTATTGGCCGCAGCGTCGCTTGATTTGTCCGGGGTACGGATCGCCGGAGCCAAGTCGGGAAGCGCCAACGCTTCGCTGGAACTGGTTTTGCCGGCCGGATTGTCGCTTCCTCCCGCCGGGTCGCTTGTGCTTACCAAGGCACTTTATTGGCCGGACACAAAAATCACCAACGGCAAAGTCGATCTGCGGCTGAGCGATGCCGCCGGGTCGCTGATTCAAAACGCCGGGGTGGATTCCGATTGGTGGGATAAGGCTTGCGACGGTACCGGTGCGAGTTTTATCGCGCAGCAGTTCGGCACATCGGTAACGGAACAGGATCAATGGCGTCCGTCGTTTGTGCCGCCGGCTGACAATACCGGCAAAGACGGCATCGCCAACGCGGTGGCGGCCAATGACCGGGTTCGCGTCTGGTTGAATTCGTTATGGTTGACTGCCGCCGGCCGGGCCGCAATCAGTTCCTTCTCTGGCGGTCCGGACGCTCTGACGGATTGTTGGCTGGTCAACACCGTACCGGAAAGCGAACCGGAAATCGGGTTGGATATCCCGTGGGTGACGAACGAGTCCAATTCAATCCGCGGTTCCGCCCGGCTGACCGTTCACGGTGCTGAACGTCTCGGCCCGGTTAACGGTGTGATACGACTCTATTATTCCGAAACCGTGGAAGGTCTTTCCTCCTCCACCAACTTCATTCCGTTGGATGCGGTGTTTCCGTTGGAAGATTGGATCTTTAACATCCCGGGCGGGGCAGGGGAACGGTTCTTCAGGATCAAGGTCGAGGTGGAATAGCCGAAGCTCCCAGCCTGGAGTTTGGGTAGTGCTGCGGATACGGCGGGATTGACCGATTTATCCAAAAAATTACGCAAATCCGGCATTGCGGTTTTCCGTGTTTTTTGGTAAATTATCTTGTTTTCAGCCGGTTGATTTGTTTCGATGTCCGGCGCGTTTCATTGGTTTAATGAGGAGGATGATATGTCGTGGTTTGAGAAGTCGGCCGAAACCCCGCTTCGTGTGCCTACGGAAGCGTTGTGGGTGGTTTGCCCGTCCTGCAAGGCGTATGTTGAGAAAGATGCCTGGAAACAGGCCGGCAAGGTTTGCCCGCGTTGCAACTACCATGCCCGCTTGTCCTGCCGCGAGCGCATTAAAATGCTCACCGATGCCGACAGCTTCGAGGAAATTAACGCGCAGGTTACAACCAGCGACCCGCTGAATTTCTCCGACGGCAGCGGCACATACGCCGCCAAGGCGGCTGCCACCAAGGCCAAGACCGGCGAGTTCGAGTCGGTGGTGACCGGTACCGCCGCGATTGAAAAGATTCCGGTGGTGATTGCCGTGATGGATTTCAAATTCCTCGGCGGTTCGTTGAGCAGCGGAGCCGGCGAGCGCATCCTGCTGGCTACCGAAGTGGCCGTAAAGTTGCACCGCCCGCTGATTATCGTTTCCGCCTCCGGCGGGGCGCGGATGCACGAGGGTATCATATCGTTGATGCAGATGGCCAAAACCAGCGCGGGCATTGCGCGAGTCAAGGAGGCCGGGCTCCCATACTTCTCGATATTGACTGATCCCACCACCGGCGGCGTCTCCGCCAGCTACGCGATGCTGGGCGACCTTAACATCGCCGAACCGAAGGCATTGATCGGGTTCGCCGGGCGCCGGGTGATTGAGAACACCATCAAACAGAAACTTCCTGACGATTTCCAGACCGCCGAATACACCCGTGACCACGGTTTTGTGGACTGTATTGTGCAGCGCCGTGAGCTTAAGGGGTTCGTCGCCAAGTGTCTTCGCTATGCCGGTTTCTGACAGGCGGTTTTTACTGAAAGGAGTTTAAGCAATGGCAACCAAAAAACAAGTTAAGCGCACTGCGTGGGATACGGTTCAGCTGGCCCGAAATCCGGGACGTCCGAACGTGACGGAATACATTTCCATGATGTGCGAGGATTTCGTGGAATTGCACGGCGACCGTCTGTTCGGCGATGATCGCGCGTTAATCGGCGGGTTCGCCACCATTAGCGGCGTAAAGGTTATGGTGATGGGACACCGTAAGGGCCGTACCGTAGAGGAAAACGTCGAGTCGAATTTCGGTATGGCCAGTCCGGATGGTTACCGCAAGGCGATGCGGCTGATGCGGATCGCCGAAAAGTTCGGTTTGCCGGTGGTGACATTCATCGATACCCCCGGCGCGTATCCTGGGGCCGATGCCGAGGCCCGTGGCCAGGCGGAGGCAATCGCCCACAATCTGGAGTTCATGTCCACGCTTCGCACCCCGATCGTGGTGGTAGTGATCGGCGAAGGCGGTAGTGGCGGTGCGTTGGGCATTGCCGTAGGCGACAAGATCCTGATGCTTCAGAACGCGGTTTATTCCGTAATTTCCCCGGAGGGGTGCGCCTCGATCCTGTGGCGCGACGGCTCCAAAGCCCCGGTCGCGGCGGAGGCACTCAAGATTACCGCCGAATCCCTCAAGAAGCTTGGGGTGATTGACGAGATCGTGTCCGAACCCGCTCAAGGTGCGCATACCGATCCTAAAGCAGCCGCGGCGGCGGTAAAAAAGGCCGTCCTGGCCGCGCTGAAGGAGTTAATGCGTCTTTCCGCCGACGAGTTGGTGGCGAAGCGCTATGATAAGTTCTGCGCAATGGGCAGGTACTTCGAGGTTAAGGGCAAATAATGTACACGGTGCTGATTAACGCGGCGATTGCGCTGGCTCTGACGTTGGGCTTGCGTCTGGGGTATGTCTGCGGCTGGGGTTGGTCGGTTGCCTGGGGTATGCTGCTGATGATCGGGCTGCAGGTGTTGTCCAGCTGGATTATCCAGAAGCGGGTCAAGGCCGCGATGAGCGACGTGCAGCAGATTTTGCTCGACGGCCAGAAGAAGCTTCAGGCCAAGGTCAACCGTTGGCAAACCCGTCCGCCGGGAAGTGTCAAACAGGCTCAACTGGAGATCGAGCATGACCAGCAGGCGCTGGTCAAACGGGCGCTGGAAAAATCAAAATGCATGGAATGTTTTGTTCCGTGGGTGCCGATGATGACCCGGCAGATTGCCACGATGCGGCTTCAACTCTACTGGATGATCAAGGATTTCAAACAGGTGGACGAGTTGATGCCCAAAGCCCTTATGGTTGACCCGTTGATGGCGGCGATGAAGCTGGCCCGGATGTATATGCTTAACCAGTTCGACGGCATGGATAAGTTCTTCCGCAAACAGACCTTGCGGTTGCGTTATGGTCAAGGCGCGTTGCTTTATGCGCTTTACTCGTGGATTCTGGTGCAGCGCAAGGATTACGATTCCGCGCACAAGGTGTTGATCCAAGCCAACGATAAAATGGAGAACGTCACTATCAAGGCCAACCGCGAGGCATTGGCGAACAACCGTATCCAGCAGTTTTCAAATGCCGGGCTGGGCGAGCAGTGGTACGCGCTGCATTTGGAGCAGCCTAAGGTTAAAACCCAGCGGCCTTCGCATTTTTCACAGCGGCATTTTTAAAAACCTTAAACCTTAAAAGGATGAAAAAATGAACAGACTGATGCTAGTGTTTGGCGCCGCAATGTTGTGCGGATGGGCGTTTGGCGCGGACGAGGTTCCGTTGTGGCCAGAAGGCAAAATGCCTTCGCCGCAGACGAATCAGCCTTACAAACCCTATTTGGTGTGGCATACGCCGAAAGAGTTGAAGAGTGACGCCATTCTGATCTCCGTGTCCGGAGGCGCGTACAAGGGATGCGGGATTGACGGGTATGAGGTCTCACCCATTCGCGATTACTTCCTTTCCAAGGGCGTTACGGTGGTTACTATGCGTTACCGCACTCCGCGTCCGCAGGGTTTGCCGAAGCACGTGACCGCTTGGCAGGATGCTCAGCGTACGGTCCGGATGGTGCGCAGCGAGGCCAAAAAACGCGGGTTGAACCCGGACAACATCGGTTTCACCGGATGCAGCGCCGGCGGTCATTTGACACTGATGGTTGCCACTTCTTCCCAGACTCCGGCTTATGAGCCGATTGACGAGCTGGACCAGTTGCCGTGTAACGTAAACTGGGCGGTTCCGGTTTACCCCGCATACGGTTTGGTTCCGAACACGGAAAAGAGCGAGGTCGAAAAGTGCAACGATCTGTCCGTTGACCTGGTCCCGGAATTTAAGTTCGACTCCGCCACGCCGCCGATGTGTCTGATGCACGGCGACTCCGACGGTTGGTCGCCGATGGTGTCGGTACGCGTTTATCACAAATTGCGCACCATGCACATTCCGGCGGAACTGCATATTATGGCCAAGGAGCCGCACTGCTTTATGAGGAATCCGGTTCCCGGAACCCCGGCCGACACTTGGAAAGACCGGGTTTGGGAATGGTGCCTCAAGTCCGGGATTGTCTCGGTGCATCCCTATACCGGCGCTGCCGGATGGCGTACCCTGCTGGACGGTAACCAGCTGGAGCAGCTGGCAGATTTTGAGAAAGGCGTTTGGGAGAAATACGAGGACAACGCATTTACCGCGTCCAAGGACAGCGCGATTTGGGCGAAGGGCGAATATGAGAATTTTGTGCTCGATTTTGAGTACAAAATGGATCCGGCGGCCAATTCCGGGGTGGTGATTTATTGCAGCGACAAAGGGAATTGGATTCCCAATTCGGTCGAGGTGCAGTTGCTTGATGATTTTTCCGACAAGTGGAAGAAGGATCCTCCGCACTTGAAGAACGCCGGGTTGTACGGCCACATTGGTCCCAAATACCAGAGCCTTAAAAAGGCCGGCGAGTGGAACCACATGACGATTTGGGCCGAGGGCAAGAACATCCGGATCGCACTCAACGGTGCCAACGTGCTGGACACCGACCTCAACATCTGGAAAGATGCCAAGACTAATCCCGACGGCACCAAGATCCCGCCGTGGCTGAGCAAGCCGTTCTGTGAGTTGCCCACCAAGGGAAGCATCGGTTTCCAAGGAAAGCATGGCGGAGCGCGGCCCTATTTCCGTAACGTCAAAATCAAGGAACTGGGCAAGTAGTTTTATTCGCCGTCGGCGATTTCGATCAAAAAACCGCCGTTTACTGGCAATTCAAGTACCACTTTGGTGTCGGGCGGGCAATCGGGGAAAACTTCTTCGATTGCCCGTTCTGTTTTGTCTTCGAGCGCGTTGGGATTGCGGATCAGCCGGATGTCAACGGTGTCCGGAGGCGGCGGGCAGCCGGGGCGCAACCATAGGTCTTCCAGACGGGTGGTGAGAATCAGCGGTTCGGAGCTGACGCCGGCTATTGTCCATCGGCGGCGGTAACGATGGGCACAAACCGCAAACAGGTCTGGCTCGCCGCGAATGAACCAAACATCGTCCGGCAAGGCCGGCGGCTTCGCGATTTCTGAATAGGCGGCTTGGAAGGGTTCGGTAAAACCGCCCGCGAAAAGGAATGTTTCGGGCGGTTCGCTAAGGAATGGCAAAGTGTCAAATATCCGGCGCACAGCATCGCGTCCGGTGTCGAGTTCCAGGGTTTGGCCGGCCAGCGGCGGCAACACCTTAACGCGGGCGGCGGCGAGATCGCCCGGGCGTTCGAAAATCCATTCCGAGCCTTCCCAGGCCGCCGCCACCCGGCCATCGCCGGTAAACCGCAATTCCGGATGCGGCGACATGGTTACAGTTTAAGCGAGGCGAAAGCATCGCCTAACGAACTGAATGAACCGGACGCCTTTTTCTGGTCGTCCAGCCACGTGGAGACATCGTTGTTTGCCTCTTCGGCATTTTGGGCCTTGTCCCATTCCGCCGGCAAAGTAAGGGAAATGCGGTTGCCGTCCACCGACTTCACCACCACTTCGACCTTGCTGTCAGGCGGGAACTGATGCTCCATTTTGCCGAACTGGCTGGTGCCTTTGGGGATACCGGTCTCGCTGACGTGGAGTAACCCGGTCTTGTCCTCGGCAAGTTTGACGAAAACGCCGAAAGTTTGGACCGACTCGACAATGCCTTCCATTTTCGCGCCCGGCTCGATGGTGCCGGGTTTGAGCGCCTTGACCCGTTCGTCAACCGGCTTAAGCGAGAAGCGGTGGCGGTCAACGTCGATGCTGTCCACCTCCACCAGAAGTTCTTGCCCTTCGGTGAGCACTTCGCGTGGAGAAGCGAGCCTTCTTCCGCGGCCCAGGCGGCTGACGGGAATCAAGCCTTCCGCACCGGGGAGAAGTTCGATGAACGCTCCGAACGGTTCGATGTGGGTAACTTTGCCGGTGAACACCGTGCCTTGCGGGAACTTAGCCACCGCGTCATTCCAAGGGTCGCCCTTGGCGCCGCGGAGCGAAAGCGAGATGCGGTTACGGTCCCAATCCAAATCCTTGATCAGTACATCCACCTGGTCTCCGGGCTTAACCACGTCCTCGGGTTTGGTGTCGCGGGTCCAGGAAATCTCTTTGAGCGGAATCAAGCCTTCCGCGCCGCCCAGATCCACAAACACGCCGAAATCGACGATGCGAGTTACGGTGCCGCTGGCGATCATGCCGACATAGAGGTCCTCGACCAACTCTTGGCGTTGGGCTTCGCGCTCCTTTTCCAATACGGCGCGACGGCTTACGATCACGTTCACGCCCCGGTCATCCTCGCCGTATTCGGAGATGAGGAAATTGAATTTGTGGCCGACGTATTCGGCGCCTTCCTGTCGGAACAGACTGATTTGGGAATAGGGGCAGAATGCCCGCTGTCCGGCCACGGTAACTTCGTAACCGCCGTTGATCTCCTTTTCCACCGTACCTTCAATCGGCATTCCGTTGGCAAAGGCGTCAGCGAGCGTACGGTCGACCACTTGGCGTTTGGCGTAGCCGCCGGAAAAGAGAAAAGCGCCATTTTGCATTCCGGCAAAAATCACGTCCACGGTGTCGCCGATCGCGCAGCGCAACGTTCCGTTGTCCAGGGTAAGGTCGCCGAGCGGCACCAGCCCTTCGCGCTTGGCGTTGACATCCAGCACCACATATTGGCTGTTGATATCGGTAACGGTGCCTTTTACCTTGTCGCCGGGATTAAATCCGCCGCGGTACGAACTCATTTGGGCGTTGATTAAATCATCAAAATCCGCCATGGTCACTTTTTTGTCCATGAAGCTTCCTCGCGTTGAATACAAATCAGCCACACCCGGACGCTGCCAAGTGTGACCGATTGGGTAAACGGAATAATGGTCCGGTTATTCTTCCGGCTTGGTCTTGCGGAGCCCAAGGCCGCGATCGCCGTCTTTCCACTGGCCGCGCTTTTTGAGCAGGTCAACCCGCTCGAAACGCTTAAGAACGTTGCGCTTCACGACAATCTTGCTGGAACCCTTTAAGCTTCTGTGCTGGCTCATTTTCTCATTCTCCTTACGTCAACTGCCTTCTCGTTCGAAAAGTGTCCGACAAATATACCAAAAACGGTTGCGGATATCAAGGGGAAAATTCGGCGGTAAGCGGGAATTTCATCAAGGTGCGGTAAACCGGCCCTTTGGGGCCTAGGCGGCTTTCGTAAATCGTCACTTTGTTAACCGCCAATTGCCCGAATTCGGCGTTTTCGTCGGTGTCCATGGCCTCAATCAGGCGGCGGTTGCGGCAGGACTCCCTGCATCTGCCCAGCGTAATGTGCGGTCGGAAGTTATCGGTGTCAACGCTAAAGCCGAACTTTTTCACCGCCTTGGACAACCGCTCCTGAAGCTGTTCCAATTCGGGCGGCATGCTTACCGCCGCCCAAACCGCGGTCGGGTTGCGTTTGGTGCCCCAGAAACCATAACCGCTGACCTCGCAGGAGAAGCGCGTGGAGGTTTCGCACACCTTTTGCACGGCACCGTTGATATGCTGCAGGAAAGCCGGCGCTATCTCGCCCAAAAACGCCAGGGTGACGTGCATTAAATCCCGGTGAACCCATTTCACGCCCTCCCCGATCGGTTCAAGCCGGGCGGCGGCTTCCGACAATCTGGCCTTGAGGTCATCCGGCAATCCGATCGCGATAAAGACTCTCATGCCGCGTCTCCGTTTAGATTGCGCTGCCTAAAATCAAGGTTCCTACGTCCCGTCCGGCAACGGCATCGGTGAGTACGTTTTTGGCCCGGCCCTCGGCGATGACCGTGACGCACCCGCATCTAACAGCGATTTGGGCGGCGCGGAGTTTGGATGCCATGCCGCCCTTCGACAACCCGCCGTCAGCCGCGTCGTGGTTTACCAGTTTGAAAGCTTGGTTGATGTTCTCGATGCAAGACACCCGTTTGCCGTCCGCGTCCAGAACCCCGTCCACCGTCGATAGTATCACCAGCAGGTCGGCGCGGACCAGTTTCACCAGCAGCGCGGCCAGATAATCGTTGTCGCCCAATGACAGCGACGCCTTTACCTCCTCGTCCGCCACCACATCGTTCTCATTGATGATCGGGATGACACCGTGCCGCAACATGTGCTCCATGGTGCGTTTGGCGTTGGCGAAACGCAGCCGGTGCAGGAAGTCGGAGTGGGTCAGCAACACCTGCCCGATGATAATGCCCTCTTCCAAAAAAAGTTGCTCGTACTGGGCCATCAGCCGGGCCTGCCCGACCGCCGCGCACATTTGCAGGTCCGGAACGAGCGTTGGGCGTTTTTTCATGCCCAATGCGTCCACGCCCGCGCCGATGGCGCCGGAGGAGACCATCATAATCTCGTAACCCTGGCGGTGCATTTCCGCCACCTGTTTCACCAGCTGTTTGATTGATTGCAGGTCGGGGCAGCCGGACTTCTGCTCAATCACCCGGGTGCCGATTTTCACCACCACCCGCCGTGATTCAGGCAGAAACTCGCGGTATCGCGACTCTGCGTCAATTTCGTTTTCGCGCTTCATCATAAAACCCTTTGAAACCGTTAAACCGTTGATAAGTTAACGAAAAAAAAGCCGGAAGTCAATCGGCAATATTTATCGGGCGGCGTTTTTGTCCGCTGCTGCCGTGCCAGGTCGGACTTCCCGCACCGCTTTCGAGGCGGCTGCCGCCAGCTTGCGGATCGCGTCCAAGTCGTTGGAGTCCAGCGCATTGCCGGGGACAATCCAGGTGCCACCGCATGCCGCCACTTCGGGAACGGAGAGGTAATCGCGGAGGTTGTCCGGGTTGATCCCGCCGGTTGGCATGAATTTCACGCCGGAAAACCGGAAGGCGCCGAGTAGGTTTTTCAGCATTTTAACGCCGCCGTTGGCTTCGGCGGGGAAGAATTTCACAATCCGCAGACCGGCGGTAAGGGCTTGCGAAAGCTCAGAGGCGGTGGCGATGCCGGGTATCATCGGCAATCCGGCCGCCTGGGCGCAGTTGACGATGGCGGGATCGAAACCGGGGGCCACGCCAAAAGCCGCGCCGGCTTCATACGCGGCGGATACCTGTTTCCGTGTCAATAGGGTACCCGCGCCGACGGTCGCCTCCGGAACTTCCGCCCTGATGGCGGCGATCGCCGCCGCGGCGGCAGCGGTGCGGAAGGTCACTTCCAATACCGGCAGCCCGCCCGCCACCAAAGCGCGCGCCAGCGGTACCGCCTTGGACGCGTCGTTAATCACAATCACCGGGACCACCCCGGCTCGCTCCAACAGTTCAGTCAAATCCATGGTTTGCCCTCTATTAGAATGGACATTATCATATCATTTCCATTTCCCGGATACAAGGATAACATGGTTACGAGTGACAAGTTACGAGTGACGAGTTGGAGATGAGTTGTTAGTCGCTAGAGTTATGAATGTCTTATGTCCTAGGTATGAAGTCATTTGACTAGAACAACTAGCGGCTAACCAACGGTCTGGCTGTCCAACCATTAAAATAATCGGGCTTTTGAATTGAAAAAACTATGAGTTTTTGTTAGAGTATCCTTCGGTTTTTTATGACAGGAGTTTTGCCTATGAAACTTTCGGTTTTCAAGAAGGCGGCGGCGGCGCTGCCGGAAGATTTTTTTGACGCGCCTCCGGCTTGCGGTTTGATTTTGGGATCAGGTTGGGGTAATGCCTTGACTGCGGACCGGGTGCTGGCGGAAGTTGATTATGCCGATATCCCGGGGCTGGGTGCCAGCACGGTGGTTGGCCACGCCGGCAAGGTTTCGCTCTACATCCGGCACGGCATTCGCGTGGTCGCTTTCCATGGCAGACGCCATTGGTACGAGGGCGGCGGTTGGGAACCGGTGGTTATGCCGGCGGAACTGTTGCGGCGCATGGGGGTGAAAAACCTGTTGGTCACCAACGCTGCCGGCGGCATCAACGGGAAATTCCGCCCCGGTACGCTGATGGCGATCACCGACCATATCAACACCACGGGGTTGAATCCGCTGGTCGGTCCGGTGGTTCCGGGGTGGGGGGAACGTTTCCCCGACCAGTCGGAGGTTTACGATACGGGGTTGACCGGGGTGCTGGCTCAGGCGGCGAAATCGCTCCGCATTCCGCTTAAGCGCGGTATTTACGCCTTTACCTCCGGCCCGGTTTTCGAGACTCCCGCCGAAATCCGCGCCTACGCCGCGATGGGCGCGGACGCGGTGGGTATGTCCACCGTGCCGGAATGTACTCTCGCCAGCGCTTGCGGGATTCGCGTGGCCGGATTAAGCTGCATCACCAACATGGCCGCCGGGATCGGCAACCGCCATCTCGGCCATGAGGAGGTATTGGAGCAGTCCAAGAAAACCACGCCGGTAATGGCGAAACTGGTGGACGCGTTTTTGCAACAGTTGGCGCTGGATTTCCAGTTGGCTTGAGGGATGGCTCGGTTATGGTCGTCACGGTCAGAATTATCTTTATGTTGGCGGTTGTCGCCGGTTTCGCCTCCGCGGAAACCGTGCTGTTTAGGCAAAGCAGCGAAAACCGGATGCCGCTGGATATTGAAATCCCCGACGGATGCGTGAGTGACGGCGACTGGGCCGACCGCGAGATTTCTATCTGGCTGACCTCTTACAATCCGAACCACGGTTGGACTTGGGCGATTCCATCCCGCCCGGACGGTCTTTATCTGGCGGCGGGTGATGAAAAATTCCCGTTGAAAAATCCGGTCAATCCCGATTGGGGTGACAGCGGGCCGCGTCAGCCCGGCAGTAAGCTGGAGTTGAAATTCGGTTTGCCTGAACGGCGTTGTTCTGGGTTGCGTTTGGTTTGTCCCCGCGGGGTGATGGTATGGGGCGGCCGGTCGGGCGGACCGATCACCGTTGAGTTTTGGAAGGGGCCTCGCTGCGATTTCATCAGCTGGGTGGACAATGCCAACCGGAATTGTTTCATTGATTGTTCGGACCTTCCGGCGGAAGAGTATGTATTCAAATTCCCCGACGGCAGCGAACACCGCAGCCGTTTCCCGGTTTTTCGGCGGCGGCTTCCAGAATCGCCCCAACCGTTTGAAGTTCAAGTCCGTGCCATTACCCGGAAGGACGGAGTGTTCGACCAGACCGTGCGGATCGAGCCGCATCCCCAACCGCTGGCCGCACCATTGCCGGACGGTAAGATTTTGGTCGGGCAATGCGTTTACGGCCACAACCCGGAGTTTCGAGACGAGATTATCACCAACCGTTTGGCGAACCTGCTGGTGGGGTGGAACAAGGCGACCGACTACACCAACCTGCCGCCGCAGATGGTCGAGGCGGCTGCCACCAATGACATTCATTTCATGACCATCTACGGTTACGATTCGCGTGAAATCACCGATCGGATACGCTCCAAGCTGGGCTGCCGATACCTGTGCAATAACATCGGTGAGTTTGCCGGTTACCTTTACCAAGGACCGAAAGAGGCCGCGGCCTGCAAGGTGCCGCAAGGGATGAATCTTGACGCGGCGCGCAACCAGTTCATCAACCGCTTTATCCGCAATTACGTGATGTCCCAGCACCGCAACTACGATTATATTTTCTCTACCTCCGGTTCGCCGCTGGGTACTTACGAGTTGCAGGGGGGAATGGATTTTATGTGCTGCGAGCTGTACGCCGTGGGGGCGCACAATCTCGCTTATGCCACCAGCGAGATGCGCGGTGCGGCGCGGAAATGGAAGCCCGAATTTTGGGGCGGCTGGTTGGCCGAGGAGTGGCAGACGTTCACGGTGCCTTATCAGGCGCGGCAAAAGTACGATTTGCTTTTGGCGGGATTATTCCAGCAGTATTTGATGGGAACCTCGGTGATCGTGCTGGAATCCGGCGCGCAGACCACCCAAGCCCACGAGTACACTAAAGACGCCAAAAAGCTTAAGCAGTTTTACAGCGATCCCGCGCCAAAGAATTATCGCGACACCGTGAAGCGTTTTTACGATTGGGTGGCGGCGCATCCACGCCCGGCCGGGACCCCCGCGACAACGGCGGCGTTTGTTCTGGGAAACAACGATGCGTACGTCGGCATGACGCATGAGATGTTCGCCATGTGGGGGCAGCACGAAAATGCCGCCAGCAACCGTAATTGGCGTTGCTCTCTGCCGGAACAGACTTGGCGCACCATTCAGCAGATTGTTTACCCGTTCCATCCCGATGTGCTTAAACCCTATGGGAATTACTGGCTGGCCGGGTCTCCTTTCGGACAGACCGATGTGGTCAACATTGACTCCGAGGGGCGGCTTTCGGATCTGAGCCGATACGAACTGTTGGTGTACGCGGGGTGGAATACCATGACGCCGGAAATAATGGGTTTGCTGCGCGAATACGTTGATCAGGGCGGTGATTTGCTGATTTGCGTTCCGCATTTCTCGACTCGAAACGACCGCGAATATTCCAAGTATTCGATTGACGATTTGTTCGGAAAGGGTAATTTGTCGAAATTGATCGATGTTAAGGTTTTGGGCCGTATTCAGCCTGATGACGGTTTCCCCGTGGCTGATTTGGAACTCTCGCCGGGGGTGGAGGTCTTAAAGCGAACCGTTTCTGGTAAGCCGTTGGCGGTGGCGCAGCGCCGCAACCGGGGTCGAGTCACGCTATTGGCGGGTTGGGACTATCCGGGCGAAAACAATCCTTTGGCGGAGGCGTATGCGGAGCTGGTGAAGGAACGGTTGCAAAGCCACCCCGCCGGTGGGGTCTGCCTTTCCGGCGAGGATTTGGCGGCTGTATCATGCGCGGTTTATGGAAAACGTGTCTACCTCTTGAACTTAGACGGTAACCAGGCCCGCACGGTAACCGTCAATAGTCGGGCATACAACGAAACGATAAAGTTGGAACCCCTGGAGGTCAGGATTGTGGATTTGTAATTGGAAAATTAGGGGTTAGCCCGCCGCCCGTGCTTCGCACGGGAATGTAAATGAGGATAACGTGGGGCGGGGGAGGCTGTTGAGGGTTGAGAAGCGGAGTCCTGAAGTCTGATGTCTGAAGTCCAAAGTCTTGTGGCTGAACGGTAAGTTATAGGCAAGGGGTTAGGGAAGTGAAGAGTTACGAGTGACGAGTTTGTAAATGAAGAAGAAGAGATAAGAATGAAGAATTTTGCCCTAATTTTTCACTCTTAATTCTTAGTTTTTCATTTCCTTCAAAGGCGGTTTGAGCGACAAGCGACAAACGACTATCGACAAGCTGCTAGCCACTAATCCCTAACCACTAATCCCTATTTCATTTCACCAATTCAACCGTTGCCTTGAAGAAGGTGTCCGTTGCGGGGTTGGCGGTATGCCAGTTCTTGAGGTCGGTGGAACCTTTGAGATACAGTTTCCAACCGAACTCGATTGCTTCATCGGGGATGTTGATGTTGTGTGATACCTCCGGTTCATCGCCGCGCATCGCTATGTTGCACTGCGGCCGCTCGCTTTTCGCCTTGGGATTGGTGCCGCAGACATATTCGGCCCAGTTGGCGAAACCGTCGCCATCGTAATCCTCAGCCGCAAGGGCTTCGTAGGCAGCGGCGTCGCGGGCGGTTGACGAGGTGAATGTTGTGTCCAGCCAAGCGTAGGGAACGCCCTGTTCTGTGGCTTTGCTCTCCGGGATCCACTTTACATCCGCCAGCCACGCCCCGCAAACTGAATAATTGGATGCGGGACTTCCAATCGTATATGTCCACAAGAAATCGGTAGTGCCTTCCGAGGTAACTTCGCTGGTCAACATAACCGTTTTGCTGGTGCCGTTTGTCGAGGAATACCCGTAGGAGTAGATTTGCGACGAGTTCTTTTTTACGACAATCTTGTTGGCAGAAGAATACGAAACTCCCTTCAAAACGAAAATCAGTTTTCCTTTGCCGGAAACCGTTGCCTTCAGCCAAGATGAATATTGGGTGTTTTCCACGTATGGTGTCCTGAGCGTTCCGCCGGATGCGGTGTCTTCAACCCATTTGTAATCTCCGCCGGTAGTCCAGACGACTCCCTTGGTCCCAAAAACATCGGCTATGGTTTTGTACTGTCGGATTAGAATTGGGCTGGATAACGCAGAGTCCGTCCAAACCGCAGCTTGGAGGGACATTCCAGAATTCGGGATGCTTATGGCTCCTGTGTACCGAGTTCCGTTGCTTCTTGTCGGCGCGGTACCGTCAAGGGTGTAGAATATGTCTCCGTTCGCGTTCGGGTTGGCGAGGGTAACCGAAATCGGGAACGAGTCAACGAGTGATGTTTCTGGCGTGGCGGTCGGGGCTGCGGGTAACGCGGTTTCCTGCAACACGGACGCGAAACCGGCTATCAGCGACTGTGCCGTGTCCAGATACAATTCCGTGCCGATGGTCGAATAACCGTCGTTTCGGGCCAAACCTTTGTCCACCGCTGTATCGGGATCTGACGGCAGCGCGAAATACATAGTCGGGTAGGGTACGCCTTCGTTACTTCCGTAACTGTTGTACAATGTCCAGAAATATTGGTCTGCCGCATCGGCATCGACGTAACGCGAAGCATCGGCGGTAATGAGATATATTCCGTTGGCGCGCGCCCAGGCGAGGAACTCCGGGCTTTCGGCGATTGGGGTGAACGCTTTGGTCCAGCCGCAGGTTTCAAGATTTGCCTGTAGTACGCAAGTCAGTTTGCCGTTAATGGCAGCGGCGGTTTTCGCCCCGTTGACATCCGTGGTCCATTCTCCGGGTTGAATGGGATGGCGCTCCAAAAACAGTCCTTCGGCGGCAACGCTTGGATCTTTACCGCCTTCAACAAATACCGCTTTGACCAGCGTTGATGCGGTTATCTGGAACGGCCCGGTATAGGCGATGCCGCTTTCGCCTGCCGGATCACTGCGGTCAACAGTATAGAAAATGGTGCCTTCATGGTCGACCGGCGGCGTTATCGTAACGGTCATGTTGCCGTTGAAAACTGTCGCCGTGGATTCTTCCGTTGTGGTTTCTGGGGAGATTGTTGGCGGACGCGACAACGCGTCGAACCGCACGGTGTCAAGCAAAATACCGTTGAAAAGTCCGGTGTATTGCCCTCCCTTCGTGTAGGTGAATTTGATTTCATGGGTGCCGGACGGAATGTCCACCTCTACTAACACCCAATCGGTCTTTAATCCGGAGCTGCTATCATAAAACAGGGTTTTACTATCGCTACGTACTGCGAAGGTGCTGTAGGCCATGGTTTTACAATAGCGGAAACTCATGGTGGTGGGGCCGGTGACAGTGGTTTTCAGCCACGATTCTTTCCCGTAGGTGCCAGACGGGATTTCGCCGCTTTGCACCGCGTCCACGCTGTCGTAGGTGTTGGTGGTTTGGAAGGTCCAGGGATAGTCGGACGAGGTGGTCCATTCCAATTGCGGCGCGTCAACGCCGGTACCGAGGTCGCGGACCGAGTAAGTGGCTTCGTAAATCATTCCCGGAACACCGAAAGTGACGGCAATGGCGCGGATGGTGGTGGTATCGCTGATGACAATCGGCCCGGTGTAGAGCGTTGACGCGGTGGTCGGGGTGGTGCCGTCGAGTGTGTAGTAGATCTGCAAATCGCTCTTGCCGGGAGTCAGCGTTACGGTCATCGAGTCGTCAAATGTCGCCCCGCTCTCTGGTGAGAAGAATACGTCGTACGACAACGCGACTTTTTGCGAGCGCCATTTGGTTGCCGCCGCGAAAGTGTTGTTGATGGTCAATGCGTTGTTGTGGGTTTCATCGCCCGCAGGCACTCCGGCCCACATGTAATCCGGCGACGAGAAAAGCGGTGCGGAAGCGTATGTGTTACCATATCCGTCGGTGTTGTAAGCCATGATGGTGTGGTAGGCTTTGTTATCGGTTCCCGTAAAATAGTATCCGGACGAGTAACTGTAGAGTTGCGGCCCGCGGTTGTTTTCGTCCGCCACCGCCGTAGCGTGACCCGCGCCCATGTTGTGGCCGACTTCGTGGGTCATGGTGTGCCCTTGCGCTACTGCACGGACGGCGCACACGTTGTACGCGCTTTCCGAGAATGACGCGAATGACGTGGTTTCAAGCGACCAACCGACTCCGGTGTTACCGCTTGACGAACCGGTGTCGATAAGCGTGGAGACGATGTCCGCGCCGACTTCGTCGCGTTTGGTTTTGATCGCCGCCCATCCGGTCTGGTTGTCGCGAATCGCGTAAAGCGCGGAATGGACATCGGCGGCGGATACGTTTACGGTTGTTACCCCAACCAGCCGAAAGCGGAAATTGGCGGACAACCCGGAGTTTCCGAGCGCGGTGTTCATTTTTTGCACGGCCATGTTGGCGAAGTTGGTGATACCACCGTTACGCATGGCGTAAACGGTTGCCGCCGAATCGTAAGCCACTAGCATATCCACCACGGTGGACGATTGGTCGATGGTTGCCGCGAGCGTCTTCGCCTGCGGTGCGGCAGGTTCTGCCGGCAGTTCGGGAACCAACGTGTCACAATGTGCCACGGCTTCCGTTTCCGGGCTGATCTCTTTCACGCTGGTGGCGGTGGCGGTTGAAAATACGGTGTAAACTTTGCCGTTCTGGAAATCCTGAATGTCAACTTGCAGCCCTTCTGCGGTTTGCAGCACCACGGCGTTCTTTATCCCGTCGTATCCGGTGACTTCCGCGAGGAACGAGGTGCCGCCCAGCGGCGATTCGGTCTGCTCGGCAAGCGTTAGCTTGACCGAAATGTTGTCGAACAGCTGTAACGAAATCGTGTCGCCGACTTTAAGGGTGTCGGTTTTTGTCGCGCCAGCGTCGAGCCTGGTTTCCCGGATTGTTCCGTCGGTCTGCGGTTGCGCCGCCAGCAACACCCCGCCATTTTTTTGCGGGCGCAAGTCGAGACTAATGTCGGCGGCGTACAAATGGGCCGCGGTCATGGACAGCAAGATTGTCAGAAGCAATTTGGTTTGTTTCATGGTTTTTCCCTCGTTTGAAATGGATGAAAAGCGCGACATCAGTAAATCAGGAAAAAGGTGTCGTCGGGAGGACAGGCGAAGGTAACGGTCGATGTCGGGCCGGTTTTCTGGATTTTTCCGTCCTGCGGATTCCAACGCTGAATCTCTCTGGGCGGCCCGATTAAGGTTATGGTCACTATCCCTTGTTCGCGGGTGGTGTTGGCGATGAAAACCAGCTTGTTATCGCCGTTGATCCGCTGTGCGTACTCCAACTTAAGCAGCGGGTTTTCGCTGGTGACGGTTAACGGCGCTTGCACGGGGATTTTTATCGGCGAATCCCAAATCGGGAAAGCGTGACCCTTGGTTCCGTCGTTGTCGGCGGTCGGGATGACGCCAATTTCCAGTCCGTTGTTCTGGTAGGCTTTCAGCAGCGGCGAAAGGCTCTTGCCGCCGGACAAAAGATTGGCGGCCACCGCCAGCCGCGGATAGCTGCGGCTGGACGGGAACACGAGTCGACGGTCGCGCAGGAACGCTTCCTCCAGCATCGCCGGGGTGGCGGAATCGGCAGGAAACCGCTCCATAAACTCCGGTAGTTCTCCGCCCACCGTCAGCAAGTCGGAAACGGGTTGCCCGTAATTGATCAGCCATTGGCAGCGGGTGAGATACTCGTTGCAGTTTTTCAACATTTGGACGGCTTCATTGTCATTGGGCAATCCGTCCGGAAACTCAAACGCCACGCGGGTCGCGCCGTCAACCAGCGCCGCATTGACGGCGGAACGCCACTCCGTTCCGCCGGACGGCCATTGGATGCGACATTGGATTTCATTCCGTCCCATGCAGCGCGCGCCGCCCGCCACCCGCCGGTTGGTTTGGCGGTCAACCCGGTTGGTGGAAAACGCGAAGCCGGGCCGTTTGAAAAGAAAACCGTTCTCCTCCGGCGGCAACGGGTTTTCGTCGGCCCAGATCCCGGCGTCAAGACCAGCGGCCTGGATGCATTCGCTTATCGGTGTCGCGAAATTATCCCGCCAAGCCGAGACCGTAATATTGGTATCGGCGCGATTGACCAATTGGCACCATACCAGTGACAGCCCGTAGGATTCCGGTAGCTTGTCCTGACTCATGGAAAGGATCCGGTTGATGTGTTTTTCGGCGGCGGGACCGCCTTTCGCCCCATCGGATTCCGATTGCGGGAAATCGGTGAACCCAGCCTTGAGTTTCAATCTGGCGGCGTGGCGGTTGATTGCCGCCCATTTCTCCCAGAACTCCGGCCGTTCCGCCGGCAGACGGAACAGGACCATGCCGAACCCCAACTCTTTGGCACGCTCAAGTTGCGATTCCGCGCGACTAAAACCGGCCTCGTCGGCGCAATCGATGTCCAACAGCACGGTCGGCCCAGCGGTAACCGGCGGATGCTCAAATAACGCCGCGTCCGGAAGTTCGGCGGCGGCGCAGAGTCCGGAGAGCATCAAGGCGATCGACAATGGTTTTCGGGGGATGTTCATGGTTGGTTAAAGGTTTATTTCCTGTTTGCCGGGGACCAGTTTCAACTGCTTGCCCTTCCATACGAAGGTACCGGTCAGATTCTCCGGGAATTCAACCGTGCCTTTAACGCGGTCGCCGTCAAAAAACAGATCGCTCTTGATCTCGCCGTTCGGGTGCGGCGTGGCGGCTTTGATGTGTTTCAATCCGGCCGGTTGTGGGGCGAAGGTGACCGAACGGAAGAACGGTTCCGCCGGACGGATGCCCAAAACGCCGGAGTGGAGGTGGAAGAGCGGATGCGACCCCCAGGCGTGGCAATCGCTGCGGGCGTTGTCTCCGGGCGATTCCAGCGGGGTCTTCAACCCCATTTTCACATAATCGCGCCACAGGTCGAGTCGGTTCAAGAAAAGATCGCTGCGGCCGAATTTGATATAGGTGTCGAAGAGGTAGTGCGAGAAATAAACCGTGGTGCGCGCCAAATCTTTGGCCTCCACCAGATTTTTGAACGCCGCGTCGCGCTGGGCCGGGTCGAGAATCTCGCAAAGCAAAGCCAGGCACTGGCCGTGCTCGCTGAAGCGGTCTTTCTTGGTCGTGTCAGCGATCATGCCGCGTCCGTTGTCCCAAAAGGCGGCAACCACCGCCCGACCGACCCGGTCGGCCTTCGAACGCCAATGCGCGGCGAGGTGGTCGTTGCCGAACGCCGCCTCGGTCGCCGCGCCGCTTTGGAGAGCGTACACGTACATGAGGTTGTTGAGGGCGCTCACCCCTTGTCCGACATCACCGTTGGGCGCCATGCCTAGCGGCCAATCCGGCACCCAGTCCATGAAACTCCATCCCGGCAGATCCTGTAGCAATCCCTGTCCGTTTTCATAAAGTTCCAGTCCTGACAAGGTGTTCCGCATTCCCGGCAACCGCTCGCGCAGCCAATCCCGGTTGTTGTGCCACATCATGTAGTCGCGGAACATCAGAAGCCAGCACATGGTGTAAGTGGCGGATTCTTGAGTGCCGCGGGTGGGGAAGTTCATCGAAATCATACCGTTGTCGCGGCGGTCGTAATCGTACAGCGAGATCGCCTGACGGATTAGCCGGTCGTCGTTGTTCAGCGCCCCGACGGTCAGATACTGCACCCTGCTGTCACCGGGATACATTTGCTGTTCGTAGTATGGGCAGTCAAAGAACATTTCGTGCATGCACATTTGCATCCCGCGCACGCAGATTTTTTGCACCGCCGCCAAAGTCGGGTCGTCGCACTCGAACGAGGCGGTCGGCGGGGTTGGGTAGCGCGATTCGCCGATTTTAAGCGTGCTGATGGTGAGCGGCTCGTCGCTGGTCTTAACCTCGAATTGGCACCAACGCCCGCAGCGCCACCACGGCGCGGTGAAGAACGCCCCGTCGCGGCCGTCGGGTCTGAAGTAATCGACCATGCCGCAGTTGAACGCCTTGTTTTCAAACGTGTTGCGGTTGCCCTTCTGGTCCTTGTCGCCACGGAGCGATTCCGTCCAGCCCCAGCGGATTTCAGAACCCTTGCCGCCGGAGACGGTCAGTTCCGGGTAGGCACAGTAGTAGTCTTCCAAATCCCAAACCATCTTCAGCGAGGTGTTGGCGGTAACCGTCACCGGCTTGCCGATTTTCAATAGCGCGTTGAAGTCGGGCAGCGCGGCGAATTTGGCGTCGTCCGCCAGATATTTTGAGCCTTCTCCGAAACTGGGCCGCCCGGCCCGGAAGGTTCCCGGCGTTTTCAGGCTGTACATCTGATCGGGCAGGGGAGTCGGGAAGAGCGCCCATCCCTTGGTTAAAAGTCCGTATCCGGTGCGGCGGACCGGACTGCGCACATTCCCCGCCGGCTTATATTCGGCGGCATCGGGGAGTTCGGTAATGAAAGAAGTCCCAGTGATGTCGCACTGGTCTCCGGCGCCGAAGGTTCGGCTGTGGCCCTTGCCCGCCATGCGGGTGTTCTTCAGGATGGCGACCGTCCATTTCGCTTTGCCGGTGGAGAGTTCCGCATCGTATTTGCCGGAGGCTTTGAAGATGAACCCGCCGTGCTGGGTGGGGTCGGAAAGCTGCGCGAGCGGTCCGTGCGGGCCGAGCTGCCACACCACCGCCTCAAAAACGTGGTTGCCAGGTTCCAACCCGGTGACTTCGTAACTCTGGTAGAACCAGTGCTTAGGCAAACCCCGGTGCGGTCCGCGGGAAACCGCTTTGCCGTCCAGCAACAGCACGTAGCGCTCGTCGGCGCTGACGTCGAACCGAAGCTTCTCCCCTTCAATCGCGGAGAATTCTTTGCGGAAACGCAGGAACGGGGTGAAGTTGTCGCTGGCCGGTTTGGTTACGTCGGGATGCCATATCCAAGCGGCTTGGTCGATATCCTGGAGTACGCGGATGTTGGTGTCCCCGCGGCTGTAGCGCTCGGGATGGAATACCCGGTTGACGGTTGCGGCGGCGCAACTTAATGCGCACATTCCGATGATTCCCGTAAAGATTTGCAGACGTTTCATATCGTGCTCCTTGTTGCCGGTGTTGGTTAAAATTGCAGTTTGCGGATAAAGGTCTCCGAGAATTCAGCGCATTCCGCCAGATTGAGCGGTTCGGCGCGGGATTGGATGGCGTTGAGGTCGTCAATCGTAGTTTCACCTTTCAGCAGCGCCGCCGCACCGGCGAGCGAGCTGTTGCCGAGGGGAACGATCCGGTCGGGCGGAACATTGGGTAACAATCCCACCCGCATCGCGTTCCGGATGTCTACTGCTTCGCCGATGCCGCCCGCCAGTCCCCAAGTCTGGATGTCTTCCGGTTGATAGCCGCACTGCTCCAGCAGAATTTCGATTCCGGCGGCAATGGCGGCTTTTGCTAGCTGCAGTTTGCGGATGTCGGCTTGGGTGAGCGTTACCGGCGGGCATTGCGGCAGGGCTGCGGTCAACAAGAACTCCACATTGCCTTCGGCGTCGGTGCGCAACTGCCCGGCCAGCGGATGGCGGCAGTCCAAAACGAACGCGCCGTCTTCACCTACGATTCCGGCCCGGAGCAACTCCGCCGCCAAATCGATATACCCGCTTCCGCAGATGCCGCACGGCGTTCCGCCGCCGATGGTTTTCAGGTTCAGCCGCCCGTCACCCGCCGTTACGTGGCAGATGGCTCCGGGTCGGGAGGAAACCCCGCATTGCAGGGTGGCACCCTCAATCGCCGGACCGGCCGCCGCCGAGGTGGTTACCGTCCGATCCCGGGTGATTAGCGCCAATTCGGCGTTGGTCCCCAAATCCACCAGTACCGCCGGAAGGGTTTTCGAACGCTTTTGGAGTCGGTCCAGTCCCGCCACGGCGTCGCCGCCGACGAATCCGCTGATTTGCGGCAGCGCGGTCACCATTCCGTCCGGTTGCCCGGGCAACCCCAGGTCGCCGATGGCGGTTTCGCGGGCAGAGTGGAACGCCAGGGTGAACGGGGCGGTTCCGAGCGGGGCGGGGGAGATGCCGAGGAATATCTGCTGCATGGCGGGGTTGCCCGCCACAGTGTACCGGACGACCTGTCCGGTGGAGAAACCGGCGGCGGACAGCTTGTCCAGCGCGGCACGAATCTTTTCCCGGACGCAAAACGCGAGCGGTTCCAGTTGTTGCGGGTTTTTGCCAATGGCGGCAATGCGCGAAAGCACATCATCGCCAATCGCCCGTTGCGGGTTTTCAAACTGCGCCGACCCGATTCGGCGGCGGCTTGATAAATCGTAGATTTCCAATGCCACGTTAGTTGTGCCCAGATCCACCGCGCATCCTAGCCGCGCTCCGGTTTCGGGCGGCGCCTCGTAAAGCTCGGTGAAAATCGGGGCGTTTCCGGTTTGGGTAGGCAGCCACACGGTCAGGTCGCCCGTCACCGCTAATTGGCAGGCCCGCAGCTGTCGGGACCGGCGGGTTCCGTCGTTGCACCACACCAGGCATTTGCCGCAAAGCCCGTGGCCGCCGCAATCCAACCGCAGCGGAATGCCGTGTTCGCGCAAAACGTCGGAAAGCACCGAATTATCTTCGGCCTCGATCTGTTCGCCTGCGGGCATTACTTCAATCGTGTGGCGGGCCATTTACCAGAATTTCCACCAGGGTTTGTTCTCTTTCCGGGTTTGTTTTAGCAGCCATTTGGTGAATTGCGGATCTCCGTAAACCCGATCCCATATCAAGTGGTTGCCGCCCTGGAATTCTTCGTAGATGAGTTGTTTGTTACCGAAATTGTGGATGGCTTCGCACATCCGGCGGGAACAGTCCACCGGAACGTTTTCGTCGATATCCCCGTGTGCCACCCAGAGCGGAAGTTTTTTCAGTCCGGGGGGGAGTTTGCGCACGTCGCCGCTGCCGCAAATCGGGGCCGCTGCGGCAAATTTTTCCGGATAGCGCTGTATGGCGTCCCAAGTGCCGAACCCGCCGAGCGAAAGCCCGGTAATGTAAAACCGGTCGGGATCGGCCAACCCCCGCTCGATGATTGAATCGCAAATCGCCAGCGCGTCGCGGAGTGCGAGGGTCGGTTCCTTGGACGCGACGTAGTCGGCGGTGAAATCCAGTTTCTTGATCCAGTTGTTACTGATACGACACTGGGGAGCGACCACAATCACCTGTTCCTTCTGCTTTAGGAGTTGGCCCATCAGCGCGGGCAGCCCGGCCTTGATCTGGCTGTAATTGTTGGTGCCGCACTCCCCGGAGCCGTGCAGGAAGAGAATCATCGGATAGCGGTGTCCTGGTTTGGGGTACTGCGGCATACTGATTCGGTACATGGACACATTGCCGTGGGCGTTGGTGTATGCGGCGGGCTTCATCATGTCGCCGACTGTGAATTGGGCGGACGCATTGACAGCGCACAGCGCCAGCAAAGCGCATCCGGCCAGCTTGGTTTTCATTACCATGGTTGTTTTCTCCAATATGCCAAAAATTCCACGTTCCCTTCCGGTCCCCTGAGCGGGGAGGTTACGCATCCTAGCCACTCCAGTTTGAGCGTTTCGGTGCCGAAACGGCGGATGTCGTCAACCACGGCTTGGCGTACCGCGTCGTCGCGTACCACACCGCCGGGCACGTTTTCCCGCCCGGCCTCGAACTGCGGTTTAATCAGCGAAACAATCTCCCCTCCGGGGGCCAGAACATCGGTCATCGGCGGCAGAATCAGCTTGAGCGAAATGAAAGAAACGTCGGTCACCGCCACCGACGGCACTTCGGGCAGGTCGGACGGTTGCAGGTAGCGGGCGTTGAATTTCTCGCGCACCCAAACTTTGGGATGGGTGCGGAGCGAGTAGTGGAGCTGGTTCGTTCCCACGTCCACCGCCATCACCATCGCCGCGCCGTGCTGAAGCATGCAGTCGGTGAAGCCGCCGGTGGACGACCCCACATCCAGACAGATCTTCCCATCCACGCTAAACCCATCGAACGCGGCAAACGCTCCCTCCAGTTTATCCCCGCCGCGGCTGACGAAACGCGGTTTTGCGGCAACCTCAAGTTTGGCGTCGGCGGGGATTTTGTGTCCGGCCTTGGTGGCGGGCTGACCGTTCACCCGCACCTCGCCCGCCATAATCAGCCGTTGGGCGAGTTCCTTGCTCTCGGCCAGCCCTTGGGCCACCAGCAAGGTGTCTAACCGCTCTTTCTTCACATCTCCGCCTTCATGCTGCGGTTCATCAGTGTCTCCACCGCCAGCCTCACGTTGAAATCCTCGTAGCAGACCGCGTACACCATGCCGGAAATCGGCATCTCGACCCCGCTGGATTCGCTGATGGCGTGGATTACTTTAGAGTTCCACACTCCTTCCGCCACCATATCCATCGAGTTTAAGATGTCGCCGATTTTCTCGCCCTTGCCCAGCCGTTCCCCAACCGTGTGGTTGCGGCTGTGGCGGCTGGTGCAGGTCACGATCAGGTCGCCGACCCCGCTCAAACCGGAGAAGGTTTCCGGCCGCGCCCCTTGCGCGACGCCGAAGCGCACGATTTCCTGAAGGCCGCGGGTGATCAGCGCGGCGCGGGTGTTGTCGCCAAACCCCAGCCCGTCCGATGCCCCCACCGCGATGGCCACCACGTTTTTCACCGCTCCGCCGATCTCCACCCCGACCGGGTCCGGCGAAGTGTAAACGCGGAACAGGTCGCCGCTGAAGATCTGCTGGACATCCTCGGCCAGTTTCGGGTCCTGCGAGGCGGCAACCACCGCAGTGGGGATGCCGCGGGCGACCTCTTCGGCGTGGCTGGGTCCGGAAATCACCGCGATGCGCTCCAGTCCGAGAATCGACTGCGCCAGCTCGCTCATCCGCCGGTGCGTGGTTTCGCAAAGCCCTTTGGTGAGCGAAACCACTTTCGTGCCGCTGTCGATCAGTCCCCGGAATTTTTCGCAGACCTGGCGCAGATATTTCGACGGCGAGGCAAGAATCACCAGTTCGGCATCATGTACGGCAATTTCGGGGTCGGATTCAATCATGATTTCCAGCGGCAGGGTGATTCCCGGCAGGAACTTGCGGTTTTCCCGGGATGCCCGCACTTCGGTAACGTAATCCTCAAACGGTCCCCAGATTGTGACCCGGTGGCCATAACCGTTGAGCAGCATGGCGATGGCGGTGCCCCAACCGCCGTCGCCGATGACGGTAATGTTCATGCGCTTACTTCCTCTTGAAATTGAAACGGTTCTCGGTGCCGTTAATAAGCCGCTTGATGTTGGAACGGTGTTTCCAGATCGTCAACGCCGCCAGCGCGGTCAGCACCGCCGGCGTTACCGGATAGCCCGGTTTGCCGCGCATTAACGGCCACACCACGATGGCCATCGTCAACGCCGCGCCGATGGACGCCACGGAGACGTAGCGTGAAAAGACAAACAGTACCACCCATACCGCGAAGGCGATGCCCACGCCGATCGGGGTAAGCCCAAGCAGCATACCCGCGCTGGTGGCGACGCCTTTTCCGCCCTTAAAGCCAAGGAAGCAGGTCCAGTTGTGCCCAGCCACGGTCAGGATGCCGCAGAGCAGGTCGAGGTATTCGGGAATCGCCCCGTTGAAACTGCCGCCGCAAACCAGCATCGCGATGCGCGGCACCAGCAGCACCCCGGCCAGTCCCTTTAGAAAATCCAGCAGAAAGGTCAGCAGCCCCAACGTCTTGCTTACGGAACGAAAAACGTTCGTCGCGCCGATGTTGCCGCTGCCTAGGGTCCGGATGTCTTTACCTTGGGTTTTCGCGAACAAAAAACCGAAAGGAACCGAACCCAGCACATAGGCCAAAAGCCCGCCCACAATCCAAACTAATGTCGTATTCATGCCAGATATTGTACCAAAATCCGGGTGTGGAGTGCAAAATAAATCCGGTCTTTCGGGATTTTTTTCTTTCTTGCAGAGTAGAAGCGTTGATGAGCAACACTGGAAACGCAATTCATATCGCGTTCCTATAATAACAAGAGGGTGGTCCCGATGGGGATGGCTTTTACATAGACGTGGACCCCGACGGCATCAGTCGTTGTCGAGAGGGTAACGAGAACGGACCCATTAAGCGATTGATTGGTCAGTTTGATGATGTCGGTGTCGAAAGTTGTCACGTCCGGCAGCAGGAGAATCTGAGTGGTGGGGCAGGGGATTGTGTCGAGCGCGGAGACCGAAAGATCCAGCTTACCGCCTTCAGGAAGGGTGAATGGCGTTTCTCCCTTTACGGTCAATCCGTCCGCGTTGTCGATGCGCAGCTTCGTACCTTCGGCCAGTGTCAAACCGCTAGTTCCGAGTGCGCTCGCGTTTCCAGTCACCAACCGTCCGGCCGAGAGAGCAGTCCCGCCAGAGAAGGTGTTGTTTCCGGTTAAGACCAAATCTCCGTTCCCGTCCTTAGTGAGCTTTCCGTTGCCGGAGATCGGGTTGGCGAGGGTTAGGGACAGATTGTCCGACACCCGGAAGATGCCGCCGATCAATCCCAGCTGGATGCCCCGGTTCGGGGTGTCGAAGGTGTAGGAGGTGGTGGATACGCTGTCCGCCATTCCGCCCACGCGGAGAACGGCGTTGCTGATGAAGTTCAACGCGTCAGCGGTGAAGATCGCGGGCGAACCGCCCAGCGCGTTGGCATCCTTGAACTCAGTGACGAATCCGGAACCCTGCAGGCGTATCTTGCCAGTGAAGGCGCTGTTGTCGCCGCTCACAAAGAACTCGCCCTTCTTGTTGGCCGAGGTGCCGTGATACTCGCCGAAACGGATATTGCCGTCGCCCGTGAAAGCGGTCTCAAACGTCCCGCGCCGGTAGACAGAGGGTTGGGATTGCTCGATCTCGATCTGGAAATAGTCGCTCGCGGAGGCGGAAATGACGGTCGCCGTTCCGCGCAGGATATTCATTGTGCCGTCATTCCGGATGGAGAGGTATCCGCCACCGAGCATCCACAGGTTGTTCACCGTTGCCGTGACGCCGTTGATAGCGAAATCCCCGCCCTTGTCGATCGTCAGCGAGTTCCCCGCGAAAGCGGTCGATGCCCGCGCGCGGAGCAGCTTGCCGTTCGGGATGATGTAGTCGTATGCGTCCGACGGTGCCTGTTTATTCTCCCACAGGCCTGCGGCGGTGAAGGAGGTGGGGGCGCCGCCGTCCGCACCGGTCAGCCGGATCATGGGTTTTGCGGTCGAGGTCCAGTAGAGATGCTTCGTTCCCGCCTCGGGATCGTCCTCGATAGAGAAGTCGCCTTGGATAACGGAAGCGAAGGCCGGATTATCTTGGAAGCTCATCACAAAATCGTCGTGGCTGAAACCGCCGGCCTCGCCGAGGTTCTTCGCGGAGAGGAGTTTAGCTTTGACATCGCCCGCGTAGTTGTAGAGGTAGGCGTCCTGTTGGAAGACGATCTTTGCTGTATCGGAACCTTTGGTCAGGTTTCCCTTAATGTTGAAATAGTCGGCGACCACGACCCCTTCTCCGTTGGTGTTTACCGTGGCGATCAGGTTTGCGGTTCCATTCACCGTCAGGGATTCCATTCCCAGGGTGGCGATGTCGCCGACCCCGACGCCGGGCGAGAGCTTGGTTTCGTTCGTCATGGTGATCGGGCCGAGGTTGTGGTTATAGCCAGCAATCATCGCGGACGATCCGCTCATCAGGATCGGGAGTTCGGAGCAGGCGTAACCCTCGTACATGCGCAGGCAGCCATGTTCGATCTCCATGCGGTCCGGCCCTTGGATATCTACATTGTCCATCGCCATCGTTGAGTCGCCCACATAGATGTAGAGGACGCCGTTGCCGCGAATCTTGAGGCCGTCTTTATAGAACGCGCCGCAGTTGTATGGTCCGCCGACGGTCTGGGAACCGAGGGTTCCTCCGTTCTCAATGGTAATGGAGTAGTTGGGTCCGCCGATTTCCGCGCCGGTACGGCCGAAGAACATGCCGCGGTTCCGCAGAGTAATCACTGAGGTGCCGTCCGGCAGGTCGCCCTTGCCGAGGTTGACAAGATTGGTGACCGCCATGGCGATACGGTGGCCGTTTGACTTTTGCGTGTTACCCTCCACGATGAAACGCCCGCTGTAGGTGTCGGCGTTGTCACCCTGGATGCGGCACCAGAAGAGGTTGCTGTTGTCCATGTTGTCCTCTTCGGTCATCATGACTTTGATCGCGCTGGAGGTGTCGCCGTGGAGTGTCGAATTGATATAGAAGGTGCGGGTCGAGCAGCCGGAAATGCGGGAGGGATTGTCCGCTGTACCGTAGATGTAAATGTTGCCCGCGTAATACATGGTGGAATTGCCCACCGACTCTTCCAACCGTCCGCCGTAGATTCTGAGATCGTTTATGGTCGCGGTGCCGCCGTTGAACCCCGATTTGATTCGTCCGTTATCGAGGGTGAGCGAGTCGCCCGCAAAGGTTCCCGTGGCGAGGATTCGGATGATCCGGTTCCCGTTCACAAGATAGTGCTTCCCTTCGGAAGGGGCCGCGCCGTCGGCCCAGTGCAGGTTCGTGTTGAAGGAGGAGGTTCCGCCGCCGTCACTCGCGGTCAAAAGAACATATCCGTCGGTGTCGCTCAAAACTTCCGGTACCGCCTGCGCCCGGACGACGCTTCCGGTTAACGCAAAAAAC
This sequence comes from Kiritimatiellia bacterium, assembly GCA_017454745.1. Classification (GTDB taxonomy): domain Bacteria; phylum Verrucomicrobiota; class Kiritimatiellia; order RFP12; family UBA1067; genus UBA1200. The sequence continues at coordinate 2,507 of JAFTCL010000011.1, read as the reverse complement.
AATCCAATCAGCCATGCATTTCTGGTCATACCGCATTCTCCTCAGGGGTTTAACTTACCGTTACTATAAACTTAATATACACCTTTCTGCGGCAGATTGCAATACTATGTCGCGGGAATTTTGGCGGACGAGAGTGTCCGCCACGCATTTTACCGATGTTTTCTATTTCGCCCAGATTGAAATGCGGCGGGCTTTCCAATTGGCCGCGCTGCGCGAAAACGTCCAGTCCGGATGCTCTCCGGGGGCTTTGCCGATCCCGACATCGCATGGTGTCGATGCGGTGTTGAAATGGTTGAACGAGAGCACGGTCGTACCGGATTTTATATCGTGAATCTGAAGGCAACCGTAGCCGAGACCCTTTGCGGAGCTGGGCTGGGGCGTGTCGTTGAAATCGTATTTCTTCGCGTCGCCGCTTGCGGGCACGGGCATCTTCGCGGCCGAGTAGCTGCATCCGTAAAACTCGATGAAACCGCCATCCGAGTCTTCGCATTCCTTCACGAGCGAAGTGTTGGTACGTATGCGAAGATGCGAGACCGGCGCTCGCGTTGCGCGGCCCCTTATTCCTTCGTTCAGCACTAATTCGTCGCTATTGGGAGCGAAAGCGTCCATCTCGGCGAATACGTACGAGGTGTCGCCGTTTGTCGCCTGAAGCTCCAGCAGGTATCCGACGCGTTTAACCTCCTTGACCTCCGCCAGCGTATTCGGCATGGATTTGCCCAGATCGCAGCATACGGGGATATCGTAGCGTTGCACGCATACGTACCCATCGTCTTTCGCCAGCCTTTCCGCCGCGCCGAGAGGACACGTCCTGCCCATACGGAAGGGACCTGCGGGTAACCCAGCGCCGTTTACAAGGTTCGGCGTAGAGCCGTTGTAGGTGGCGAAACGCACCCCGAGCGGATCCTTCACGCCTTTGGCCGTCAGTACAACGTCGCAACCCTCGATGCGTGCGTCCGCCGACATCCACGAACCTATCAGCCCGCGGATCTCGAACTCCGTCGGGGCGAGACCGTCGCGAGTCTTAAGACCCTCCGCGTTCTCGAACGAAACGCGAAGCGCATCGCCTTCCGCCTTGATGCCGGTCGCGACGGGTGTTTTCCACGGACGGACGAATTTGCCGTACACTCGGTCGAGTGCCTGGTCGGCCATGCGCATACCGACCGTCCGCTTATCGATCGGATGGATGTCGTTCACATTGCCGACATCGTTGATGACGGTGTAGCCGCTGTTGGGAACCTTTTCCGGGACACGGGCCTGCACCTCTTGAATCAACGCGAGCGAAGTTCCCTTCGCGCCGTCGTACTTGTAGGGTGCGAGCTGCACAAGAAAATACGGAAAGTCCCCCTGTCCCCACTCGCGGCGCCAGCCCCTCACTAGCGACACGGTCTTTTCGAGATAGGATTCTCCGTCGGTGCGGTTGGAGCAACCCTGGTACCATATCGCGCCCTTTATGGCGAACGGCACTATCCCGGCGACCATGCCGTTCCAAAGTACCGTCGGAACGTCTTGCGACCGCCCCCACGAGTGGATATTCTGCAGCAGCCAGAGGTCGTCGGGATGGCCGGCGGGAGTCCAAGGTTCGATGCGTGTTCCGCCCCACGAACAGTTGATAAGACCGACCGGCACACCCAGCTCCTTGTGTAGCGTCTCGCCGAAGAAGAACGCGACGGCACTTTGCGGCGGAATTGTTTCCGGCGATGTCTCCACCCACGACGCCTCTACGTCGTCCAACGGCTCCGTGGCGACTTTGTGCGGCGGGCGGAAGTGGCGGATCAACGGGAACTTGGCTGACGCAACTTCCTTCTCCCAGTCCTTTACTTTGCGGCGGGCGCTCATCGTGAACTCCATGTTACTCTGCCCGGCGCAGAACCACACTTCACCGATGACGACATTCTTGAACGAGATTTCGTTGGCACCCTTGACGCTAAACTCCGATCCCGTCGCGTCCGCATTGAGCGGGGCGAGGAATATCCGCCAGCGTCCGTCCTCGCCTACCGTAGTCGAGACGGACTGCCCCGCAAACGACACCGTCACCTTTTCGCCCGGTGCACCCTTTCCCCACACCGGTACACGCTGCCCGCGCTGCAAGACCATGTTATCGCCGAAAACGTGCGGCAGGGTGACGCCATTCGCCGCGAAAACCGCGCAGAATGCGGTTGCCGCGAGCATTAGCATCGTCTTTTCCGCTTTATAGAGCAATAACCCATGCCTTGGCGTTGCCGCCGATGCGAATTCTCTCTGTTTTTTCATACAGCAAACGTTCCTTTCTTTTACAAAAAGCTTATTTTCATTTTAACATAATGGCAGTCTGACTGTCAATTCGGCCGAAAATTTTCCTCATTTTTGACCCAAAATAAAAAAGTTTTAAATTTTTTACGGTTTGGTGTTGACACCGCGCGGCGGTTTTGCTAAAGTACACACCCGTTTTTCCGCCTTTCAGGGCCAGGCCCGAGGGGCGGCGGATCTTTGCGACCGAGAAAGGTTTTCAGACAGACAAACGGAGACGC
>JAFTCL010000010.1 GCA_017454745.1 Kiritimatiellia bacterium | reverse complement strand
TTCCCTATGCCGTCATACGAGTATGCATCCTCTGCGTTCTCTGCGCCCCTGCGTGAGAAAATCACCTCGCTGCGATTGTTGTAGCCGAAGGTGTCGGCAAGAAAAAGATTATTAAAATGTGTGGAATGGCGCGGCATCAGAGACCCTTTGGCGTCACGTTCAGCTGCCGAACATGGCAAACAGCGTTGCACACTCTCAATAACAACGGCAATAGTATACAACAACCGGAGGCAGATTGCAATGCTTGTGGCGCGATTTTTCGTTTGTCGTTGCTACCGATGTTGCGGTATAATGTTTACCTATTTGGAGGATTGTGGCTATGCGGCTTTTCAAAGGTCCGGTTCGGTATGGACGGGAATTACCGGGCTACCCGTTCGGTTTCCGTGAACTTTTCACCCGTTGCGTGATTGTGGCGCAACGGAAGTTTTACTGTGATTTGCTCAAAACCCGCCGGATGCGGGCGTTGCGGCATGACGCGGTGTCGGCGGCCGATGCCCAACGGTTGATTTACCAGACTCTTTCCGAGCGTCAGGGCAAGGGAACGCTCGTCGCCCGCTTCGGTACCGGCGAAATGGAAACCACCCTCCGGGCATTGGGGGTCGCCGATCCGGCCTCGCCGCCCGTTAAGCTGGCAAAAATGCTTGCCGGGCGCATCGGGCCGTTCTGGTGGGACAATTCAATCCGGTCCGGCATCCATTGGATTGCCGGGGTGTTCCCGCAGGATGACTATACCATGTGCCGTTTCGGTTTGCAGACGCTTGAGGACTGTAAGCAGATCGATTTACTGGGAGGCTGGATTTCCGGCGAGCAGTTTTTGCACGACCGGTTTTTCCCGGATTCGAAATGTTACCCTTTCGGTTTGCTGGTACAGCCGGATTGCCCCGAAACCTGGACCCGCTATTTAAAAGAGAAAAGGGTTCTTGCGGTTTCCCCGTTTGATGGGTCGATTCGAAGCCAGTACGCGAGACGGGAGAAGCTTTTCGCCAACCCGGAATTCCTGCCGGAGTTTGATTTGGTCTGTTACCGTCCCGTGGTCTCACATGCCGGGGCTTTCACCGAGTGTCCGTACCGCGACTGGTTCGAGGCTCTTGAGGCTATGAAGAGCGACATTTCCAAAATCGATTTTGACGTTGCGTTGATCAGTGCCGGGGCTTACGGGATGAGTCTCGGCGCCCACGTCAAGCGGATGGGGAAAACCGCCGTCCACATGGGCGGAGTACTGCAGATGCTGTTCGGGATCAGGGGTAGCGTGTTTGACCGCAACCCCTATTTTTCTTCGTTTTACAACGATTTTTGGGTCCGCCCCGCGGAGACGGAACGCCCCAAAAACTACCGTACCGTAGAGGGGGGCAGTTACTGGTAGCCGATGCCGCTTATTGACGTAAAACGGCTTTTTTTCTGTTTTAAGCGGCTCTGCCTTGCACTGCGAGATAATTTATCATATAATGTGTTTCCATTGAGCTATCGGGGTATATGTGATGAGATTAAAATGGTTTTTAGCGGCGTTTTTGGCGGGATTTTCGGCTTTGGCCGGAGAATGGGCACTTCCTTCGGCCACCGTTAGGGTGGAGGTGCGGGTGGATAGCGGCCCGACGCATCCGGAACTGGGCGTGCTGGTAAAGATCCCTGACGGCGGGTTGTTGCCCGGACCGATACCGGTGCCGACTGTTATGGACGGTTCCGGCGCGATCTTGCCGTCGGTAATCGTGGGGTTCAACCGAAACGACGGGTTGGGGGTGCTGTTTGAGGAGCCCAAATCCGGTCGGGCCACGGTTTATCTTACCGGCGCGGCAAAGGCGTCGCCGCCGGACTGCAAATTGATTCCGAGCGTGCTGATGTTCGCCCGCAACGGCAAGGCATCGCTCGAAGATGCCGTTCGGATGGGTAAGCAGTACCCGCCGGCGGCTGACGCTTATTTTGAGCGTTGGCCTTGTATCGGTTCAATGGTAAACCCTTTCGGCCCGGATGATAATTTTGTCTCCTGGTACGTTGGCGCCATTGCGCTGGAAAAAGACGAGGACATTTACTTCGCGACGATCTCCGACGAAGGATCTGAGGTGTTCATCGACGGCCGTTCGGTGGTGTCGTGGCCGGGTGCGCATACCCGGGCAAAGGGCGCCAAGGGGCAAATGGGCAAAAAGTTGCATCTGCCGGCCGGGGTTCACCGTATCGATTACTACCATTTTGAGCTGAAGGGTGCGCAGGAGGCCCAACTGGTCTGGAAGCGTAAAGGCATGGTGACCAAGGATGACCTGCCTGAACTGGTGACCGGGTTTGCCACTTCGGGAACGGCGGACATCCTTTCGATCGAGACCAAGGACGGTAAATTCGGCGGCGTGATTGAGGGGTTGTTCAAACCGCAGGGATATGTTTGGATCGGGGACAAGCCGCTGAACCTGTTTAATCTTTCCTATTCCGGGGTGGGCGACCCCAACGCCAAAGTGCGGTTTGATTTTGGGAACGGGCAGCGTTTCGAGGGCGATTCCGTGACTTGGATCGCGGATGGAGAGCCGGACCAACTGTCCACCCCGGTGGCGTTGGAGGTGTCCGGCTCCAAAGGAACAACGCGCAGCGTCCAGCGGATGTACTGCCAGTGGACTCCGGATAAAATGTCGCTGGAAAACGATGGCGACTGCAAGCAGTTTAAGTTGGCCCTGCTCAACAAGATAAACTCGGTCGCCAGGCCGGCCGATCCGTGCCTGAAGTGGGGTGCGGACTATTGGCAACTGCTGTTTGAGTTGATTGAGCCTTACCAGTCCGGTCCGTTGCTGAAAGAGCTGGTGGAACGGTGCGGGGACTCGCTGGCGAAACGGCCGAACACCGAACGCTGGACGCTTGAAGAGCGTTGGATCGAGATTATGCGGCTTTCGCGAAATGACCAGCAGCTGCTCGAATGGATTGGCCGGTTTGAGAAAAACGAAAAAAACATGGCCCGCAAATTCCACTGGCGCGATGAGCGCATTTGCGCTTACCTCTTGGATCTTAACCAGCCGGAATCGGCCAAGGAAGAGGTCAAGGCTTTGAAGGATGCCGCGTCCACGCCCGACCAGGCCCAGATCGCGGCATTGCGGTTGGGTGACGTGGAACGGGCGCTGGGTAACACCGATGCGGCGATGGTGGCCTATAAGGATGCGCAGGAGCGATACCGTTCGCGGAACAAGGTCGGTATGGCGGGCGGGCGGATGAGTTACGTCGGGACGCGCCGTACCACAAAGTTGCAGGATACTTCCGGCACCAACAACGCCGCGCGGGCAAAGTCGCAGCTCCGGTCGCTTAGACAACCCAAAACGTTGAATGCCAAGGTGGACGATTGGAAAATCTACACCGTGCACGATGCGTCGATGTACACCACCATCACCTCCTACCTTTTGCAGCACGCGTTGCCGGAGGCGTTGCAGAAATTGAACGACTGGGAAAACGAAACCCCCACCTCCAAACTGTCCGGGGATTTCCCGATGGCGGAGGCAAAGGTGTACATGTACGCGCGGGATTTCCGGCGTGCCGCCAACGCTTTGGACATATACCGCAAAAACACCTCAATGAGTGCCCAGTTGGCTGACGCGATGAAGTTGGAAATCGACGCGCTGGCAGAACTCGGAGACAAAAAAAGGATTAAGGAAGTGGCGCAGGATTTTGTCAAAAAATTTCCCGGCCACCCGTATGAGAAAGAGATGAAGGAGTTGGCAAAATGAAGAGCCTTAACCTGTTTTTGGCCGTAATTGCGGCTGCCGTTTCAATCGGCAGGGTTGAAGCGGCCGGAATAAAAATCGATCCCGGCAATATGTCGCCTTACAGTAAAACCCATGTCGGGGCGGCGTTGTACACTAAGCCGGATCCCAGTGCCGAAGGGGCGATCCGCGGCAAACTGATAGACGCACCTTCAAAGATTCTCGGAGTGGCGGTGGTGTACCAGCAATTTCCGAATGTGTCGGCACTGGGTGATGTGGCGGACGGCGCTTCGGGTAAAAACGCCAAAAACGTTAACCAAAACATGAAGAATCCGGTTTATCTGGCCAATCTGTCGGACGACGGAAGTTTTTCGGCCACCGGGCTTCCTCCGGGCAAGTACGATTTGTTCGTGATGTGCGAGAACTGTTTTTACGAGGGATTGGTTTTGTCGCGGGAGGAAAACACCCTTACTCCGCAGGACATAGGTGTCATTAAGGCCAAAATAAAGGAATCCAACGGTTTCTTCAACGTCAAAAGCCAGGAACGGATCGAGGGTCAGACCGGGAATTACGGAAAGGCTCGGGTGCTTGAGCAGGAAGTGCGTACCCTACCGGTTAATCTGCAGAGCGCGGAGGTTCGTACCGACATTCAAATCCGCAGCATGAAACTCTGTTTTATGGAAAGCGTCGGCAATGCGCGGGCCGGGGTACACTGGGAGATGAAGAAAACCCGAGAGCTGACGCGTCAGGAATTGGGGCCGCCGGAGACCAAGGGACTGATTCCCGGGTATCACCGCAAATCGTTGGGCGGTATCCGTGTTTCGACGCGGCTAAAGGATTTGGGCACAATCTCATTGTCGAAGGACGCATCCGAATAATCGATGGCGCGGCCTTAACCATACGCAAACAAAGGAAATAATTATGGCTAAAATGTTGGTTCAGTTGCCGGATGGCAAACAGTTTGAATTCGCCCTGAAACCGGGTGAAAAGTATGTAATCGGCCGGGCGTCGGACAGTTCGATCCGGATTCCGGTGGACGCGGTTTCGAGCCATCACGCCGCGCTGGAGTTTGCCGACGGCTCTTGGTGGTTGGAAGATCTGGACAGCTCCAACGGTACGCTGGTTGACGATTCTCCCGTCACCAAAACTGCGCTTCGCCCGGGGGCGGACATCGTATTCGGCGCGGAGGTGGCCGCCTCGTTTTTTGATGACGAACCCGCCGGAGCGGCGTCAAAACGCGGCGACGGCGCTACCGAGGAGGACGTGCGGCTGGTGAAGGAAATGTCGGTCCGGTCGAACCGGATCCGCAAAGAAATCGCCAAGGTGATCGTGGGGCAGGTGGACATTATCGATCAGGTGATGATGGTGATTATCGCCGGCGGACACGGTTTGCTGGTGGGAATGCCCGGCATGGCTAAAACCACGCTTTGCGCGACCATCGCCAAGGTGCTGGACATGGAGTTTAAGCGGGTCCAGTTTACCCCCGACTTGATGCCGACCGACATTACCGGCACCGAGATTCTGGAGCATGATCCCGTAACCGACAAAAAGTCGTTCCGGTTCATTAAGGGGCCGATTTTCACCAATATGCTGCTGGCCGATGAAATCAACCGTACGCCGCCGAAAACCCAAGCCTCGCTGCTGGAGGCGATGCAGGAAAAGTGCGTGACCGTCGGTAACCAGACCTACAAGTTGGACGCGCCGTTCTTTGTGTTGGCCACCCAGAACCCGATTGAACAGGAAGGCACCTATCCGCTGCCGGAAGCGCAGCAGGACCGCTTCATGTTCAACTTGTGGGTGGATTATCCGAAGGAGGATGAGGAAGAGACCGTGGTCAAGGCGACCACCATGTCCAGGCACGAAAGCCCGCAAAAGGTGATTACCAAGGAAGAGCTGCTTCAGTTGCAGGCTGTAGTGCGCAAGATTCCCGTGTCCGATCATGTGATCAAGTACGCGGTGCGTCTGGTGCGCGCGACCCGCCCGCAGGATGAGAAAAGCCCCGATTTCATCAAGAAATACGTCCAGAACGGTGCCGGGCCGCGTGCCGGGCAGTTTCTGGTGCTGGCCGCCAAGGCGCGGGCGGTGCTTGAGGGTCGCATCCATGTGAGTTGCGCCGATGTGGTTAAAGCCGCGACACCGGTGCTGAGGCACCGCATCCAAGCGAACTTTGCAGCGGATTCCGAGGGGATTTCCACCACCGATCTGGTCAAACGTTTGCTGAAAACCATCGAACAGCCGGACGACCGCGACTACTAGGTCAGGCGTCTTTAGTTGGGGACGGGTATAAGTGTTGGAAGAGATTTCTACCCCGGCGGATGTTAAATCGCTGACACCGTCGCAGTTGCCGTTGCTTGCCGAAGAGGTTAGGAAAACCATCATCCAGACGGTTAGCGCCAATGGCGGACATTTGGCGTCGAACCTCGGGTGCGTCGAATTGACGATTGCCCTGTTGCGGGTGTTCTGCCCGCCGGAAGACAAGGTGGTTTGGGATGTCGGACATCAGGCATACACCTGGAAATTGCTCACCGGGCGGCGGGACCGTTTCCCGTCCCTGCGGCAATTCGGAGGTTTGTCCGGTTTCCCGAAACCCCAGGAGAGCGATTGCGACGCTGCGGTTTGCGGACACGCCGGGGTGGCGCTTTCCACCGCGCTAGGCATGGCGGTGGGCCGGGATTTGACCGGTGGCGGATATCAGGTGGTGGCGGTGCTGGGTGACGGCGCGATGACCAACGGGATTTTTTTCGAGGCGCTTAACAACCTTGAGGATGCCAAATCCAAACTGATTGTGGTCTTGAACGACAACGAGATGTCGATCTCCAAAAATGTCGGGGCGCTTTCAAGGCGGCTCGGACGTATGCTGGCCGACGTCCGGTACAACCGAATCAAGAATGCCGCCGAGGCGGCGGGCCACCGTCTGCACATGACATTTATGCGCCGGTTTTACCATCGGTTGGAGTCGTTGATAAAGAGTTTCTGGTTGCAGAACGCCTTTTTCGAGGAGTTTGGCCTCCGCTACGTCGGACCGATCGACGGGCATGATTTTGACGCATTGGAAAACGCATTCCGCTCGGCGCGGGAATATAAGCGGTCGGTGTTGATTCACGTCGCCACCCAAAAGGGGCGCGGTTACCGTCCGGCTGAAAAAAGCCCGCAATTTTGGCACGGGGTCGGACCGTTTGAGATCGGCTGCGACCGTCCGCCGACCAAGGCGATCGACTATTCGGCGGCAATGGGAACCGCGTTGTGCGCGGTTGCCGCCGAGGATTCTCGTCTGGCGGTGATTTCGGCGGCGATGCGCGACGGCACCGGGTTGACCGAGTTTGCGAAAAGGTTTCCTGACCGCTTTTTCGATGTCGGCATCTGCGAAGAGCACGCGGTGGTTTTCGCCGCGGGGCTGGCCGCCGCCGGGATGCGACCGGTTTTCGCGGTTTACTCCACCTTCTTGCAGCGGGCGGTGGATTGCGTGATGCACGATGTGTGCCTGAATAATCTGCCGGTGGTGTTTTGCGTTGACCGCGCCGGAGTGGTCGGCAGCGACGGTCCGACCCACCACGGCGTGTTTGACATTCCGATGCTGCGCTGTTTGCCCAATTTATCGATTATGCAGCCGCGCAACGATGCCGAGATGGCAGGGATGCTGCGGTGCGCGTTCGGCCATGGCGGCCCCTGCGTGATCCGTTATCCCCGCGGGCAGGTGCCGACCGCCGCTGATCGCCAACCGTTTCCGCCGGTGCTCTATGGCCGGGCCGAGGCGGTGATGCCGGCGGCGCTTGACGATTCGCCGCAGGTCTGGATTTGGTCTTTGGGCGATTGGGTGCCGCTGGCGATTGAGGTGGCGCGGCGGCTGCGTAGCGCCGGTTACAATGCCGGTGTGGTCAACGCCAGGTTTGTCAAACCAGTTGACCGGGAGTTGCTTACGGAACAGGCGGTGCGCTCTGTCGCCATCGTAACTTTGGAAAACGGGGTTTTGTCCGGCGGTTTTGGTTCGGCGGTACGCGATGTTTTGGCGGAAACCGTTCCCTCTTGCCAACTGTTCTCTTTCGGGTGGCCGGATGATTTCATCCCTCACGGCACGGTTGCCCGGTTGCAGGAAAAATACGGCCTGACCGCCGAAAAGATTTCATCGGAATTGCTGGAAGCGTTGGGTAGCGTCGGTTAAGGGAAGTTTATTTGGAGGATGGTATGAAAAGGTTGAGTGGCTTGCGGGTGATGGTGATCGGAGCGCACCCGGACGATCCGGATGTCTATGCCGCCGGTACTGCGGTTAAATATGTTTCCGAAGGGGCGCGGGTGGTGTTTTTGTCATTGACCAACGGGGACAAAGGGCACCGCGAATTATCGCCGCCGGAGTTGGCGGCGCGGCGCAAAGGCGAGGCAAAACACGCCGCCGAAACGCTGGGCATCGAGGATTACTTGGTGCTGGATCATCCGGATTGCGAGTTGGAGGCAACGCTGGAAAACCGCTGGGAGCTGATTCGCATCATCCGAAAATTCGCTCCGCATGTGATCTTCACCCACCGCACTTGCGATTACCACGCCGACCACCGCGCCTGCGGCACACTGGTGATGGACGCCACCTATCTGTTGGGGGTTCCGCACTGTTGCCCGGACACGCCGATTCCGAATGTGGCCCCGGTGGTGTTCTTCCTGCGCGACATTTTTACCGTTCCCCGCGAATTCCGGTGCGATGTGGCGGTGGATGTGGGTGCGGTCAAGGATGTGATGGCCGACGGTTTGCTGTGCCACGTCTCGCAGTTTCTGGAGTGGTTGCCCCCGGAAAACGAGGGCGCGGTGGAGGCGTTGCCGAAACCCGGTGCGCCGGTGGAGGAACGCCGGGCGTTTGTGCGGCGTTTTTGGCACGATGCCCGCCAGGGACAGGATGTTAAGCGGTTCGATCTGCCGTTTGAATACGCGGAATGCTTTGAACTTTCGGAGTATGGGCGAACCCCGTCGGCGAGTGAGCTGCAAGGGCTTTTCCCTGCCGGAACGCAGTTTAGAATTGCCGTCGGCGAGCGCGGCGCACTACAAAACCGTTAATCGAATTAACGCTTTAAACCGTTTAAAACCCGTGAATATCGGGAGGATTTAAATGAAGGGTTTCATGTTTAAGACGGTTCTCGTGTTGTCATTGCTGTCATTGCAGGCCGGCGCGGAAATCCCAAATCCAAAGTACCGGGATTTGGCGGATAATTTCGCCTCCCCTCCAAAAACTGCAAGGCCGGGCGTCTACTGGTATTTCATGGACGGCAATTTGTCCCGCGAGGGAGTCACCAAAGATTTAGAGGCGATGAGCCGGGCCGGCATCGGATATGTGGTGTTTCTTGAGGTCAACGTGGGCGTGCCGCGGGGCAAAGTCGATTTTATGGGCGAGGAGTGGATTGGAATTTTCCGCCATATTATCGACGAGTGCGAGCGGTTAGACATCCAGATGATTTTGGGGATTGGTCCGGGATGGACCGGAAGCGGCGGCCCTTGGGTGAAGGGCGAACAGTCGATGCGCCATTTGGTGGCTTCCTCTGCGATTGTCCGGGGCGGCGTCCGGCAAACCGTCAAACTCGAAAAACCGGCCCCGCGCCGACCGTATTTTGGCGAAGGCGCGTTCACTCCGCAAATGCGCGAGGATTGGCTTAACTATTATGAGGATGTCGCGGTGCTTGCGTTCCCGACGCCGCCCGGCGATGGGAAGATTGCGGATATCGCCGAAAAGGCCCATTATGTGCGGGCTCCGTACTCTTCGGCTAAAGGCGTTAAGCAGTATCTTCCCGCCCCGGTAAAACATCCGGAGGGTGAAAACGCGCCGGGGGTCGATCTGCGTCAAGTGGTGGACTTGACCGACCGAATGCAGCCCGACGGTTCTTTGACGTGGGAAGCGCCTTCGGGAAGTTGGACGGTAATGCGTTTCGGCAGCCGCAACAACGGCGCGGCTACCCGTCCGGCCCCGCTTCCGGGGGTCGGCATGGAGTGCGATAAGTTTGACGACCGGGCACTGGAGGAGCATCTGAAAAATTTCACCGACCGGGTGTTCTCTGCCTTAGGCAAACGCGGCAAACATTTTGGCGGAATCAAGATTCTGCATCTTGACAGCTGGGAGATGGGTGCGCAAAACTGGACCGGCAGATTCAGGGAAGAGTTTATAAAACGCCGCCGCTACGACCCGTTGCCTTTCTACCCGGTTTACGAAGGCGTGGTGATGGGCAACAGTGACATCAGTGAGCGTTTCTTGTGGGATTTGCGGAAAACCTCGCAGGAGTTGGTGTTGGGAAAACACGTCAATGCGGTTAAGCGCTACGCTCGCCGCCGCGGAATGGAAATATCGATCGAGCCGTATGACATGAATCCGATTGCCGATTTGGAACTCGGTGTCGCGGCTGACTATCCGATGGGTGAGTTCTGGAGCGAGGGCATGGGTTTCAACACCTCCTTTGCGGTGATTGAAGGCACGTCCGCCGCGCATTTGATTGGACAACCCGTGGTGCCTGCGGAATCTTTCACCGCCCATAAAGACGCATGGCGGCAATATCCGGGGCGGATGAAAAACCAAACCGACTGGGCTTTGGCAATCGGGTTGAACCGGTTGATCTTCCACACTTTCCAGCACCAGTGCCTTCCGGATGAACTGGTACCGGGAATGACGATGGGACCGTACGGGGTGCATTGGGACCGTAACCAGACCTGGTGGCCAATGGTTCACGCCTACCACACCTACTTGACCCGTTGCCAATACCTGTCGCAACAGGGCCGCAGTGTGGCGGATGTGCTGTATCTGGTTCCGGAAAGTTTTCCGCACGTCTTCCGTCCGCCGCAATCCGCGTTGGACAACGCCGCAGGTTTTATGCCGGATCGCAAGGGGTACAATTTTGACGGTTGCCCGCCCAGCGTTCTTTATTCCGCAAAGGTCAAGCGCGGATGCGTTGTTTTGCCCAGCGGCGCGAGCTACCGGCTGCTGGTGTTGCCGGATTATGGAACAATGACCCCGGAGTTGCTCTCCAAAATTCGTTCGCTTTTGCGTGACGGAGCAACCGTGGTCGGGATGCCGCCCCAAAATTCCCCCAGCCTTACCGACTATCCGAATTGCGACCGGCGCGTTTCGGAACTGGCGGCGGAGATTTGGGGTGCGTCGGGAGAGGCCGCACGCAGGGTCGGCAAAGGCCGGCTAATCCGTTGCGCGGGCGATGACAATCTTTACCCCGCTTACAACGTAACGGCGGGTTTGCTGGCGGCGCAGGGAGTGCCGCCGGATTTCGAGTCCGAATCCGGCAGTTTGCGCTATATGCACCGTACCGCCCCTTCCGGCGATTTGTATTTCGTTTCCAACCGCACGGATGTTCCAAGCGCCGCCCGGTGCAGTTTCCGCGTTTCCGGCCGTATCCCCGAGCTTTGGGACGCGGTGACCGGCGAGCGGCGGCGAGTGGCGTTTCAGGATGACGGCGAACGGACGTCGATTAACCTTGGATTCGCGCCGTACCAGTCGCGTATTGTGGTTTTCCCCGTAAACGGCGGGCTGGGAACCGACGCTTCCCTCTATCGGCTGGAAGATCCGGTGTTGGAAAAACGGGTTGATGGCGAGTGGCTGGTTACGTTTAAACCGCGCGGCAAAGACGCTTTTGCGGAAAAGTTCGCGCGGTTGGAAGATTGGACGAAAAACGCCAACCCGGAAATCAAGTATTATTCGGGGACTGCCAGTTACGAGCTGGACTTTGATATGCCGGAACCGCAGTCACCTGGCCGCCGCTATCTGAACTTGGGAAAAGTGTGCAACATGGCGCAAGTGTGGCTGAACGGACGGGATCTGGGGGTGGTGTGGACTTCTCCGTGGCGGGTTGAAGTTACCGGCGCGTTAACAGCGGGTGTAAACCGTCTCCGGATCGATGTGGTGAACCTGTGGCCGAACCGGCTGATCGGCGACGAACAGTTGCCGTATGACGGCCCGGCCGGCGGCCGCTGGCCCGATTGGCTGCTAAACGGGACTCCGCGTCCCAGCGGCCGTTCCACCTTTACTGCGGTCCGCCATTACAATGCCCAGTCGCCGTTGTTGGAATCCGGTCTGCTCGGCCCGGTCAGCGTAACTTCCGGGCCGTAAAAACGCCGCATCCGCAATTCAAAAATTCCCATGCCAAAAAACGCTTTCGCGCTTGTTTCCAAGTGCGGGTTATGGCATAATTTCTACCGTACTTATCGAGAGGCGGTTAATGTTAAAATTAGTGTTCTTGGGATTGTTTTTATGTTCGTTTTTCGCCTTTGCCGACCCGCCGGATTGGGCTCATGGCTGGGCAGAGGTGGAGCGGATGCGCAAAGAAGGTAAACTGGAGGAGGCGGTGACCGCTACTCTGGAATTGGAGCGCTTTGCGGTTTCCAACGGTTTTTGGGATGAGGTGGTAAGAGCGGTGGTGACGCGGTTTGCGTTGGGGCGCGACCGAGCCCCCTCCTCTTGGGGTCGGCAGTTGGTTACGCTGAAACGTTTCGCCAATGAAGGCCCACGCCAGTTGAGTCCTGCCATATATTGCCATCTGGTCTCGTTTTACGAAGAGTTTTACCAGGCCAACCCCGCGGTGTTCCATCATCGGCTGGAGCCGTTGCCCGATGCCGACCAGAATGACAATCCCGCCGAATGGAGCATGTTGCGGTTGACGGCGGAAATCCGCTCGTTGTTGGAATCGGCGCTTTCAGATTCTTCCGTGCTTAAGAAGATGACGGTGGCCGATTACGGGCATGGATTGCGTTGTGAGCCGTCGTATAGCCAGCCGACACTGTTCGACTGGGCGGCTTACCGTTCATTGGCTTGGTGGGAGTTGGCGGCGGAAACCGGCGTGTTCGGCAAGAATATCCTGAATTTCGACGAGACCGATTTGGTGTTGGCGGACACGGCGAAGTTTATCGGCGCGAAGTTCCGCACCGCATCGGAATTCGCCGATGAAGTGCTGGCTTTGTACCAGTCGATGCTGTCATTCCACGCGTCGGATAAAAACGGCGCTCCGGCGGCAGCGGCAGATTTGTCGCGGTTGCAGTTCGTCTGGAAACACGCCCGCCCGATGCCGGTTCCCAATAACGGCGGAACGCTTCCCGTGGTGGCGGGTGCCGTGGCCCCGGTGGCCGGCGATGACCGGTCTGCTTTCCGCGCGCGTTACGAAAGCTCGCTCAACCAGTTTCTTTCCAAATGGCGGTCCACTCCGGTGTCGGTTCAGGCGGCGGCGATCCGCGGCACCATGGCCATCGAGGATGGCGAACCCGGAATCGCGCACTTGATTTTGTCCCGCAGTATCGCGGGATATCCCGATGATGATGTCGAGGTCCGCAAATGCCGGGCGTTGCTCTCCGAAATCGAGCGACCGGATTTTTCGTTAAGCCAAGAGGGTGCCGGCTTGCTGGTGGAGTACCGCAATATCCGGGAGTTGCATTTGCGGATCTTTCCGGTGGCGGAGGACCAGACTCCACCTCATTCGAGCGATCGGGCGGCGTTGGCCGAATGGCTCGCGAAGCCGCCCGCGAAGGCTTGGATCGCCCAGCTTCCGCCGTGCAAAGATTTCAAGCGTCGCGATTTTAGCGTAAAGCTTCCGTTGTTGCCCAATGGGCGCTATCTGTTGGCGGCGGCGGACAATGACGGATTTAAAAAAGCTCAATGTTGTGTTATAGAGAGGCAATAATGTCCCGGACGGATGCGGATTGTAAAACCGGATTTTTTGCATCGGGCGTGTCCCGGGTCCATTTTATGGGCGTTTGCGGCGTCGGTATGGCCGGAGTGGCTTACCTGTTGGCGAAGCGCGGTTTTTCGGTTACCGGGTGCGATGGTTTGGTGAACGCATGGGCGGAACCGTTGCGCGATGCCGGGGTGGCGGTTCGCCAAGGGCATGATCCGGAGCACCTCGACGGGGCGGAGTGTTTGGTGGTGACCCCGGCGGTTCCGCCGGAACAGCCGGAATTGGCGAATGCCAAAGCGTTGGGTCTCCCGGTCTTCCGTCGCGGCGAAGTTTTGGCGGAGATGGTTTCCGGGTGTTTCAGTCTGGCGGTGTGCGGGACCCACGGTAAGACCACCACCTCGTGTTTTCTCGCCCGAATGCTCCAACTGTTTGGCGCGCATCCTTCATGGTGTATCGGCGGCTCCACCGCCAGCCTGGGTTTTGTCGCCGGGGAAGGGGCTGGCGGACCGCTGGTGGTTGAGGCGGATGAGAGCGACGGAACGCTGGCGCTGTACCATCCGGCGATTCTGGTGATCAACAATTTGGACGTAGACCATCTTGAGCATTTCAAGGACGTGGACGATCTTCACGGGTGTTTCCGCCGCGCCGCCGCGCAGACTTCCTGTGGCGTGGTGGCGTGCCGCGACCATCGCGAAGCGTGGCAGGCCGCGCAGGCCGCCCCTACGCCGCCGATGGGGTTCGGTTTTTCGCCGTTTGCCGATTTGCAGGCCGCTAAACTGCGTTGTGACGAGCGCGGCACGGTGTTTGAGTTGCGTTATCAGGGGCAGTGCCGCGAGGTGGCGCTGAAAGTCCCCGGCCGGCACAACGTTTTGAACGCCCTCGGCGCGGCGGCTGCCGCCATTCGGATGGGGTACACTTTCGAACGGGTGGCGTCGGTTCTGCCGCAGGCGTGCGAGGAACTCCCGGACCGCCGTTTCGAGTCGGTTTACACCGACGACAAGCGGGAGATACGGGTGGTGGCGGATTACGCCCATCATCCGGTGGAACTTCGCCGGGCGGTGGAAATGGCACGGCTGTTTAAGCCGAAACGGCTCCGGGCGGTGTTTCAGCCGCACCGTTACTCCCGCACCAAGGCGTTGCGCGAAGAGTTTCCCGCCGCGTTTGCCGGCGTGGACGAGGTGTTGCTGCTGCCGGTTTATGCGGCATCGGAGCCGCCCTTGGCGGGCGGCGGTTTGGCGGACCTTTACCAGTCGTTCCGCAACTCCGGCGGTTGCGGCGCGGTTATGCTGGCGAGGTCGGTGGATGAGGCGTTCACCCATTTCACCCGGACGGTTCAAGACGGCGATTTTGTGTTGGTCGCCGGCGCGGGAAATGTGATCGCTTTGGCCGAGCAGATTCGCGAAAAGTGGGCTGGCGGTTTGCCGCCGGTGGCGGAACCCGAGGTCTGCGGCGCGGTTTCGTGGTTTCGCACCGGAAGCACTTTGCCGCCACGGGAAGTGTCGGAAACCGAGTTGGCGGCTGCCGTCGGAAGCGTGGTCGGGATGGGCAGTAACTCTTGGTTCAGCGATTTGACGTTGGGATGCAGTCCGTTGCGAGTGTCCGCCGGGGCAGGGGAACGGTTTCGCATCAATGCGTCGGGAGAGGTTGTAGCGCACTGCGGCGCACCGGGCGGGGCGCTGTTGGACTGGCTGGAGAAGGCCGGTTTTTCGGGGCTGGAGTTTATGGATTCGATTCCCGGCACGGTCGGTGGTTGGCTCGCCATGAACGCCGGAGCGCATGGCGGATGTGTCGGCGATAAGATTAAATGGATTCGGTGTTTGTATCCTGACGGGAAATTTGATACTATTTTCCACGATCAATGCGGTTTCAGTTATCGCGCCTGCGCGGCGTTGCGGCGAGCCGTGGCGTTGGAGTGCGGTTTGTCGCTGTCCGCCGGTGTTCCTGAGGCAATCAGGAAACGCAGACAGGAGTTTCGCGAGAAACGGATTCCGTTGGCAGGGTTGCGCTGTTGCGGTTCGGTTTTCCGCAATCCGTCCGGCGATTCGGCCGGCAGGTTGTTGGATGCCGCCGGGTGCAAGGGATTGCGGATTGGCGGCGCGGCGGTGGCGGATTTTCACGCCAACATCATCCATACTGTGGATGGCGCGACCTCGTCCGATGTGTTTGCGCTGGCGTTGGTGATGCGGAACCGGGTGCGTGCGGCGTTTGGGATTGAGTTGGTTCCGGAGATTTGCGGTTTGGATTTTGGAGGAATTGAATGAGTATGAAGCGATTTGCGGTTTTGATGGGCGGGACGTCGAGCGAGCGGGAGGTGTCGCTGCGTTCGGGGGCTGCGGTTGCGAAAGGCTTGGCGGACGCCGGTTTTGAGGTGGTTCCGGTAACGTTGATTTCCGATTCGCTCGATCCGCTGCCGCGTGACGTGGATGCGGTGTTCATCGCGTTGCATGGCGGTTATGGGGAGAACGGTGGGGTGCAGCGCGATCTGGAGGCGTTGGGTTTGCCCTATACCGGGCCTAATTCGGCGGCCAGCAAGATCGCTATGGACAAGATCGCTACCAAACGGGTGCTGGAAACGGCGGGAGTGCCGACCGCGCCGTACGCGGTGCTGGAGCGCGGCGATGACCGTTTGCCGTTGGAGTTGCCCGTGGTGGTAAAACCGCCCCGTGACGGTTCCAGCGTCGGGGTATACAAAGTCACCGAACCTGGCCAGTGGGCGGAATCGCTCGCCGGAGCGCGGGCTGCGGATCCCATCGGCGAGGTGTTGGTCGAAAGTTACATTCCCGGCCGCGAATGGACCGTCGGCCTGGTGGGCGATACCGCGTTGCCGGTGGTTGAGATTCAGGCGGCGAACGGCTGGTACGGTTTTGCGGAAAAATACACCGCCGGAACCACTAAATACGTTTTCCCGGAGGCTGAAGGTGACATCCCGCTGATTGCGGAGTGCCAGAGAATCGCAAAAGCGGCTTTCAAAGCCATCGGCGGGCGTGGCATGAGCCGGGTCGATTTCCGTGTCACGCCGGAGGGAAAGCCTTTCGTGCTGGAAATCAACACGGTGCCGGGTTTCACCGCCACCAGTCTGTTGCCCAAGGCGGCAGCCCGCGCCGGAATGGAATTTTCTGAACTTTGTGCCAAGATTATCGGCTTGGCCGCTTGTTAGTGACGGGTGGCGCAATGAAACTTTATGCTGCAAGCAGTAGCAAACCCCGCCGTAAAGGCGATTCCAAAAACCGCGTGAGCGGCATACCGTTCGTGATGCCGCGCCAGTGGCGGTATTGTTTGGAAACGGCGGCGCTGGTCTTGATAATTGTAGCCATCTGCTGGTCCTGCAAACAGTTGTTCCACCTTTACTTTAGGACCAACGAACAGTTCCAGCTCCACAATATGGCGGAGAACCTGAAAATCACCACCGGCAAGATGGTAAAAGAGGATTTGGTGCATGACCAGTTCGGTTTGAAGGACGGCACAAATCTGTTCTCGGTGAGTATCAGCACTATCAGAAAAAAGTTGCTTGACGTGCCGTCGATTAAAGACGTTAAGATAGTTCGGGAAATGCCCGGCAGGTTGGACATCACCATCATCGAGCGCACTCCGGTGGCGCGGACCAAGGAACTCGGCGGCTGGGTGGCGGACTCCGACGGGGTGGTTTTCATGTACAATCTCCCCGATGTCGGGAACCTGCCGTTGATCCGGCTTTCTGACGAGTCGGCGCAAGTTGAGCCGGGCGACAGACTATCGCAAATGGATCTGGAGGCGGTTCGGCTGGTGTGCAGCACGATGCGTCCGGATTCCAAGTTGCGTCTGATGGAGATTGACGCGCGCAACAACGGTTTCCTGCAACTGCATTTTTCCGATTTCAGAAATGCGATGATTGCGTGGCGCGGTATGGGGAATCCCACCACCGCTTCGCAATCCAGTATGCAGTCTCAGTTGGACAGATTGGAGCAGGCTATGGAAACGGACATCGGCAGGGCTTACCGGTCGTTTGACGCTAGAACGTCCGGCCGGGTTTACGGGAAGCCCTGATTTTTAGCCGGCGGTTTTTGAAAGTGAGGTGACGGATGGCTTCAGGATTGATTGTGGGGATGGAAATCGGTACCGCGCGTACTGTGCTGTGCGCGGGGGAATTGGATCCGGACCGGAACCGGGTGCGGATTGTGGGGTTGCAACCACAGCCTACGCTTGGGGTTCGTAAAGGTCAGGTGGTAGACAGCGCCCGCGCTTTGGACAGCGTCAACGCGGTTCTGACCGCGATGTCGAACGAGCAAAACATCACGGTCTGGAAAATGGTGCAGGTCTGCTCCGGCGGCAACATTCACGCAGTGCACAAAGACGGCGTGCTTTCGATTAACAACGCCGACCACCAGGTTACCGGCGATGACATCGCCGAGGTGTCGGAAATCGTCCAAAACCGCTGCCGCGAAGAGGGGCATTATCTGTTGCACGTGCTTCCGCAGGGTTACCAGCTGGACGAACAGTGGGTGAGTTCGCCGGTGGGGATGAACTGCAATGAGCTGCGGATGCACATGTTGGGCATCAACGCCGAGAGTAACCGCATCGACAATATGATCAACGTGAGTAAAAGCGCGGAGATCGAAGTTACCGATGTCGTATTCGGCGGTGTCTGCGCTGCGCTTTCCGTGCTGACCGACGAGCAAAAGCGTAACGGTGTGGTGCTGATTGATCTGGGTGCCGGGACCACGGACTATGTCGCCTATCTTGACGGTATGGTGGCAACTGTTGGCTCCATTTCGGTCGGTGGCGACCATATCACCAATGACATCGCGATCGCGTTCAACGTTACCAACAAACGCGCAGAGACTCTAAAATGCGAAGAGTCAAACGCCTTGGTGTTGCCGATTGAAAAAGGGCGCGAGCGTATTTTGCTGCGGCAGGATCTGGGGTTTGAGGAGCGCAATATCAACCGCCGGTCGCTCGACACGGTGGTAAACGCCCGCATTGACGAGATTTTACGGCTGGTGCGCGATCGGCTTAATGAGGATGACGTGCTTTCGCAGTTCCATGGCAGCGTGGTACTGACCGGTGGCGGCGCCTACCTGAAAGGGGTCACGGAATTGGCCAGCCAAATCTTCGCCCGTCCTTGTTCAATCGGCATTCCGGTGAATGTCGATGGGTTGGAGAGCGTTGAGCAGCCCGCGTCTTTCGCCACCGCCGCCGGTGCGGTGATTTACGGGTTTAAGTCGTACCAGCGCCCGCGGGTCGGTGCGCAGATGTTGGGTTTCATCAAGAAAATTTTCGGCGGAAATTGATTATGGACACGGATAGCTCTATGTTGCTGTTGGGGGTCGGCGGTGGTGGCTGCCGCCTTGTTCAGGAAGCTGGAAAACTTTACGGTCCCGGAATGCGGGTGGTTTGCGTTGACACCGATTCGGCCACTAGCCGGAATGGAATGCCGGAAGGGCAGAAGTTTCTGTTGATTGGCGGTTCGCGGCTTTCCGGCCACGGGGCCGGCGGTGACGCGGTGCGTGGACGGCTGGCCGCGCAGGATGACCGCAAGGAGTTGGCGGCGTTGCTGGACGGAGTCCGTACCGTGGTGCTGATTACTTGCCTTGGCGGCGGCACCGGCGGCGGCGCGGCGGCCGAAATCGCTCATGAGCTTTATTCCAACGGGGTTACGGTGCTTTGCTTTGCGCTGTTGCCGTTCTCGTTCGAGGGCGAGGCCCGCAATACGTCGGCCGTGCAGCTGTTGCCGCTGTTGGAGTCGAACACCGCGTCGCTGGTCCGGGTCCCGCAGGATTCGCTTTTCGCCGATGCCGGGGCGGAGCGGATGGATGAGCTGCTGGAACGTTCCAACGGCATTATCGCCGCCGGGGTGTCGATGCTGTGGCGGAGTGTTAATTCCCCGGGCTTTATCGCTCTTGACCCGCAGCGGATGCACGATATGATTTCCATCGGCGGCAACGCCCGCTTCGGTTTCTCGGTTTCCGACGCCGAAGACCGGGCCGAAGTGGCGGTGCGCGAGCTTTTGGAGTGCAACCTGCTTGAAAAAGGTTCGGCAATCCGTAAATCCCAGGCGGTGATGCTGGGGATCATGGCTGGCGGTGATCTCCGTCTGGCGGAGATCGGTTCCATCATGAAATCTTTGCGGGCGATTTGCCCTCCTAACTGCAGGATTGAGTTGGGAACGGTTCTGGATTCGCGCTTTGACGGGCGGATTGAGTTGGTCGCGTTGGCCTTCGAGCCTTGGCGCGAAAGCGGCACAAAGTCCGCCGCTGCCCATAAATCGGCTGAGACGGGTTCTACGGGTCCCGGTGGCGAACCTCCGCCGGTGGCGGTTGCGCCGCCCTTGTCGTCGGTGCGCCGGACTCCGAAGTCGAGAGGCGGCAATTCCAAGCTTAACGTTGTGGTGGGCAAGGGCCGGTTCCAGCACGTTGAGGCGACTATCTACAACGGGCAGGATCTGGACGTTCCGACCTACAGTCGCCGTGGAATCATTTTGGAACGGTGAACCGGGGGACGCGCCGTGTCGCTTTGCGCAAAAGCTTTAAATAAGTCTTGCATCGAGGCCATACGGCGAATTATCGACCGTCTGCCGGACCGGGTATTGGCCAGTCTGGCGAAATCGGAGCCGCAGTTAAAAAACGGCGGTTTCGGTTTGCGCGATCTGTCGGCGTTGCGGGTTAAATTGCTCCAGTTGGTTTGCGGCGCCTCCCCGGTTTCCCCGGAGTTGCGCCAGACATTGGCGATGCATTCGCTATCTGAAACGATTACTGGCAGGTTGTCGTTGCGGACGCTTGAGGCTCTGCGTTTACCGTTTTTTTCGCTTTCCGGATGGGGTGATTTTGTGGTGGCGGGTTTGCTGGACGGACGACCGGATGTCCGCGCTGCCGCCGAACGCTGGTTGGCTGACGGCGAACCGGAAACATTGCCCGATCCTTCCGGGGCTGCGGTTGAACTGCGTAACTTTTTTGCGGAATTGTCCGGATTGATGTCGGACGGCGGACATGATAGTCCCGAAGATGATCTGCGTCGGATCGTTCGCGAGCTGAAGACGCGGATGCGCGATGCCGAACTGGCGGAAGAACGGGCGCGGGGAATGCGTCGGGAATTGGATGCCGAGACCAGAAAGCGTCAAGAATTCCAGTCTGAAGCTGAAGTGCTGAAATCGAGGCTGATTACCGCGGAACGATTGGCGCGGGAGGCGGCAGCCGCCTTGGAGTCGGAGCGTCAACAGCGCGCCGGGTTGGTCCGGGCGCGAACGGAAGCGGTGCTGGCGCGGGAATTATCCGCCGCCGTGCCGCCGGACAATGCCGTAGTGGAAACGGCATTGGCGGAACGGGGGCAATTGTCCGCCGCTGCCGGGTTGCTGAGCGATTCGCTGGTGAAAAATCTGCCGCTGGGGTTGCTTCTGGACGGACACAACGTGTTCTTTGGCATGGACAGCAGATACAACCCTCCGCGCGGGGTTTCGCGCAGCGATGAGGAAAAGCGAGCGTTGCTGGTCAAAGATGTGGTGGATTTGCTTGCCCCGTCGCCAGCGGTCCGCGGCTTGGTGGTTTTTGACGGCGCCAGGCCATCCGATCGCGAGTGTTCCGTAAACGTTCGGGAGATTTATTCCGGCGGCCAGGGCGAACACCGGGCCGATCGGGTGCTGTTGGAGTGTATTGACAATATGCGTGCGGCGGATCCGGGTTTGAATTTGCTGCTGGTGAGCGATGACGGCAAACTGTGTGGCGCGGCGCGGCGTAAAGGGGCAAAGACATTGACGGTGGAGGAGTTGCGGGGGTTTTATCCCGCGCTTTCCGGTCGCCGGTGATTTCGGGGATTTGCAATGGAGACATACGGTTTTTGGATTACCGATAAAAAACAGCGATTTCGCACCGAACATTTCTTCGGCAAATCTGCGGCGGTTTATTCCCGTTCCGGATTGCACGCTACGGAAAAGCAGTTGATCGCGCAGCTTGAGTCGATGGAAAAGCCGCCGAAACGCATGCTGGTGGCCGGTAACCGCACCGGGGTGACGGCCATGCTCTCCAAATGGCGGTGGCCGGAGTGCGAGGTGATTTGCCATGCGTTTGACTTGCACCATGCCCGCGCCATCCAGCGTAATCTTTGCGCCAACGGGTTTCGTGTCCCGATTACGATTGATGCCGGCGTGGAGATTTTCACCATGGAAGAGGTTCGGCAACCCCGTTCGCGCAACGCCCGCGAAATCCCGGTGTACTGCACCGCCGCTTTGCCGGACGGGCCGTTCGATCTGGTGTTGATGGCTTTTACCCACGGGCTGATGACCACAGAGCTGTTGTTCGACCAATTGGAAAACGTCCATCTTGTTTTATCCGACGGCGGACGTTGCGTGGTGGCGGCAGAGGGCGACCACGCCCAACTGTTTAAACAGTACAAAGCGATTTTCGGCAAGTTTTCTCCGTTGTACGACCGGAAAAATTTGAGTTGCGCCACAATGGCAAAAGTCGGCGAGTTGAAAAAACACCGTGATTTCTCCGCCGTCTTTTCCGCTTCGTTGCCCGGTTGCGATCCGGTTGAGCTGGTCTCGTTGCCCGGTTGCTTCTGCCACCGCCGTCCCGACACCGGCGGGTTGGCTTTGGCGGAAATGGCGCAAGGAGAGGTCAAGCCGGATATGAAGTTGCTCGACATGGGTTGCGGTTGCGGATTGATCGGTTGCCTGTTGGCCAAAAAAGAGCCGACCTTAAAAATAACTTTTGTGGATTCCCACGCTCGCGCGTTGGAAGCGGTGCGTCGGAATATTCGGTCGCTTGGCATTGCCGGCGCGAAACTCGTGCTGGCGGATGACGGCTATGTCGAACGCGGGTTCGACCTTTTTGTCGGCAATCCGCCGTATTATTCCGATTACCGAATAGCCGATGTGTTTTTGCAAACCGCTTTCGCGGTGTTGCACCGGGGCGGGGTTTGCATGACGGTCGCTAAAACCGCCCATGCGCTCGAAGAGCGCCAGCGGCAGAATTTCGGGGCGGTGGAGGTGTTGCAGCGCCGCGGTTATCAGATTTTGAAAAGCGTGCGGGCCGGACGTCCGCAGATGGACAGGTGAAAATATGGGCATTTTCTTGTACGGTCCGCCGGGCAGCGGGAAATCTTCG
This sequence comes from Kiritimatiellia bacterium, assembly GCA_017454745.1. Classification (GTDB taxonomy): domain Bacteria; phylum Verrucomicrobiota; class Kiritimatiellia; order RFP12; family UBA1067; genus UBA1200. Next base: position 5,683 of record JAFTCL010000010.1, on the reverse strand, counting down.
GTTGCGAAAATATTGGCTAAACGGTTGGATATGCCGTTGGCGGATATCGATAGGATGATTGAGCAGCGGGAAGGCCAACCCATAAGCGCTATTTTCGCCTCCAAAGGCGAAGGCGCATTTCGCGAGATCGAGAAGAACGTAATTAAAGAGATTGCCGCCGGTCCGGACGCGGTGGTGGCGTTGGGCGGCGGTGCTTTATTAGCCCCGGAAAGCCGCCGCCTGGTCGAACATTCGGGCGAAGTTTTATTCTTGGATGTTGACCGCGAAGTGCTGGCGGAACGGATGTCATACTCTCCAGGCACTAGGCCGCTGGTCAATTCCGACCGTCCTCAAACCGTCTTCGCGTTGTTGGACAAACGCGCTGAACATTACGCGTCGTTTGCCAACCGCATCAAGGTCGGTCGCCGCGAAACGGTGTCGAAGGTGGCCGACCGGATTCAGGAACGGCTGGGACGGTTCGCCGTGAAAGGCTTGTCCGGGGAGTACCGGGTTGATATCGGCAACGGGCTGCTTGATCGGGTCGGGTTTGCCGCCGCGGCGCTGGGGCGGGTTTGCCGCGCCGTACTTGTGGGCGATGAAAATTCAATGCCGCTTTACGGGGCGAAGGTGGAGAAGTCTCTGTCCACGGTCGGCATCAAAGTGACTCCGGTGACCATACCACCGGGCGAACAACACAAAACCATCGCCACGGTTGAGGGCCTGTGGTCGCGTTTCCGCGCCGTTGAATTGACACGCGACGATTTGGTGGTGGCGTTGGGCGGCGGCGTGGTGGGGGATATGTCGGGTTTCGCCGCCGCGTGCTGGATGCGCGGAATCCGCTGGATTAATCTTCCGACCACATTGTTGGCGATGGTCGATGCCGGGATTGGCGGGAAAACCGGGGTGGATTTGCCGGAGGGGAAAAATCTGGTCGGCGCGTTTCATCCGCCGGCTGCGGTATTGTCCGACACTTCGGTGCTGGGAACCCTTCCGGCGCGTGAATGGCGATGCGGTTTGGCCGAGGCGATTAAGCACGATGTCCTTGCCGACATTGGCCTTCGCTACCAGTTGGGGAATTTCCGGATGCTGCGTGACGCGTCGCCGGACGCGGTGTTTGACGGATTGGCGTCGGAGCCGTGGCTTCCGGAACTGGTCTCGAAGGCGGTGGCGGTAAAAGTGCGGGTGGTAATTGCCGATCCGTTTGAGCGCGGGATTCGGGCCACATTGAATTTGGGCCACACCATTGGCCATGCGTTGGAAAAAGTTTCCGGTTTCAAGATTCGTCACGGCGAGGCGGTGGCGATCGGTACCGTGGCGGCAGCCAGGCTCGCCCAAAGCCGCAGCGGCGACCTGGGATGGAGTCCGCGTGCGGGATTTTTGGAAGAACTTAAGAATGCTTTTTCATCGGTCGGATTGCCGGTGGATTTGCCGGAAGATCTGGATTGGCGCATGATTTGCTCCGCAATGCGGAACGATAAGAAACGCCAGCAGGATTCGGTACGGTTTGTCTTCCCCTACCATTGGGGCGGGGTGAAGATCGCCAATGAGCCGCTGTCGCGGTTAGAGTTAGGGTTGGAATGAGAAAGGGGTTCCACATGAAAATGAAGTGGTTGTTTGTGGCGTTGGTCGCCTTAACCGCCAATGCGGTTTTTGCCGAGGTGGATTTTTCGAAAGTGTTGGCGGCGGTGCGCGCCGTCCAAGCGGATTCGTTGCACACCAACGGTATGGATGTGGTGATGGAAACCGCCAAGGAGACCGCAGGCAATGGCGAGGTGATTTCCCGTTGCATGGCTCTGTATGCGGCGCGTCTGGCAATGACTGGCAATGCGCAACGGTTCCAAAACACTTTAAGTGCGGTTGAAAGCCGTTTCCCCGGTTCTGCCGCGCACCAGCAGCTCAGTTCGGTTAATCTTCTGAATCCAGTCGCCTCGTCGTCCGACCGTCTGGTTGTCAACCGCCAGCTTGCCGCTACGGTTTTTGGCACTATCGCCAAGGGCCTGGAGACGTTGTTGTCGGACACAACCGCATGCGACGAGGCGTTGGCCAAGGCTCCCGGAATGAAATTGGACGAGCGCATCAAGTTTTTGGAAGAGGTCGTGAAACAAAACAAAACGGCGATACGTCTCAATGACGCGGTGGCTTTGTTGAAGGAGTCGCGTCAGGAACGGGACCGGTTGGCGCGGGAGGAACGTCAGATGCACAACCAGCGGGTCAACGCGTTGCAAAATGTGTTGCCGTTGCAATTGCGGATTCAAAAAATCAAGCAGTACATTAAAGAGTATCCGAATTCCCCGTTCATGGCCGAGGCGCAGATGTATTTGGAGTCGGCCGAGGCTCTGTACGCGCAGGAACGCGAGTCGGCCCGGCGGAAGAGTATGCTGATTAAAACCGTGGTTGGCGCGGTGGCGATAATGGCGCTTTTCTGGCTGATTTCGTTTATCAAAGTCAACTTGGGTTCGAGAAAAGTGGTGCAGCCTTATAAGCCGATGATTGCGCCGGCGGAGGATGACACGCCGTTCGATCCCTACGCTGGTGATGAGGCGATTGACCAGCTTAAACGCGACAGTGTGAAAGATTAACGTTGATATGAGCGATCTCTGCGAGAGATTCCGTGACATGAGTCACGACGAAATGCTCGCCGTATCGCGCGAGGCGGAACTTGACGAGTGGCGGCGCGACAACCGTTTCTGCGGTCGTTGCGGCGCCGAAATGAAGCCGCACGACAAGCCTGAGGAGCGGGCGTTTGTGTGCCCGTTGTGCGGGTATACGGCCTATCCGAAAATTTCGCCCGCCGTAATCGTGCTGGTTACGAAAGGTGACAAAGTGCTGTTGCAACGGAACACTCACTATCAGGGCGTAGTGTGGTCGCTGGTCGCGGGGTTTGTCGATCCGGGCGAAAGTTTGGAAGACGCGGTGTGTCGGGAGATTCGCGAAGAGGCCTCGATCGAAGTTAAGGATGTCCGTTATTTCGGTTCGCAGACTTGGCCGTTTCCGTCCAACATCATGATTGGATTCCGTGCCGAGTATGTGTCGGGTGAACTTAAGCCTGACGGGGAGGAAGTGATCGAGTCAGGCTGGTTCGACCGTGACCACCTTCCCGAAATTCCGCGTCCCGGTTCAATCGCCCGCGCGATGCTTGATGCATGGAAAAACGAAATCAATCTCGTCAGCGAAGGTTCCTGATGGCCTTGTCCCAATGAATGAGAATTGCCAAATAACGATAGCGCACGGCAAGGCGTTTGAAAAACTGGCAACGTCGAAGTTCCGTTCGCGGTTTCATCTTTCTGCCGCCGACCGAAAGTATATCGCCGAGAAGGGCATTGAGACAATCCGGTGCCATGCCGAGGATTTTGTTCGTTCCCGTCTGGCCTCGGCTAACCCGGCCAACGATGGTAAGCAAACCCCGATGCGTGGGCATCCCGTGTTTGTCGCGCAGCATGCCACGGCCACTTGTTGCCGCGGGTGTCTTGAAAAATGGTGGCACGTTCCGAAAGGAACGGAAATCCCCCCCGACCGCCAGTCGCGCATCGTAGATTTCTTGATGTCCTGGATAGCGCGTGAACTGAACGGTTGAGGAAGTGTTTAATCAATTTAGGATAGATTGAATTATTGTTGGTATTACAGTACCGATTTAAACGGTATTGCAATACCGTGTTGACATTGTGGCGGAATTATGTTAATGTATTTCGCGTTGATGGGAGTTGCAAGATAGACATGACGAAAGTTGACGCGAGGATATCGGCTGTTGAGGCGGTTTTGCACCGTGTCGAAAGGAAATATGCGCAAGATCCGCTTTTCAACGAGGTTTGCGCCTTGGCTGCTTTATGCCTGTTGGCGCGATCTGGGAAGGTGGCCGGAGATTTTTCGACTGTAAAATCGGCTTTTGAACAATGTGGAGTCGAAGGACCGCAACTTGAAGCGATTATTGAGGCGATAGGAAGCCATTGGTATGAATATGGCGATATTATTGGTCGCTTTTCCGAGGATGACCTTGTCGATTTGTTCGAGAAACGATATGTGCGAATGATATGCGCGAAAGCGCAATGTTCCTATTCGATGGACGCTCTTTCACTTGAATTGTTGGCCATCAAAGCGGGGGAGTCATGTCTTGACATTTGTGCGGGGGCTGGATTCTTTGCTAACGAGGCTTGGATGTCCATAAGTAAATATGTAAAGAGGGGCGCATCGGTCAATCTTTCTGGAATTGAGTTCAACACCGATTTGGCTCGATATGCCGCTGTTCTCTCCGCTATTCGCGGTACTGGCGGCAAAATCCATATCGCGGATTGTTTTGACCCGAAACACCTTCGCGCTAAATTCGACAAGGTACATTGCACGTCACCATTTGGATTGAATGTACGGCAGCTTGATTTCGTTAATGTGCAGAAGACCATATCTCAAGCATTTCCAGATTTCCCTCCTATTACCTTGACTTCCGCCGATTGGCTTTTCGCCGCGCGTGCGGTTGCCGCGCTAAAGGATGGCGGGAAGGCGGTCGTGATTATGCCTCGTGCGGCGCTTAGTAGCGCACAGTGTGCGCAGTATCGTCGATATTTTGTGTCGAAACGCGACATTGAAAGCGTTATCGCATTTCCTGAAGGTGCGTATCCGGGAACGTCGATTGCCGTTGCTGTTGTGACGTTAGTGAAAGAAGCATCCGCTATAAAGTTGTTTGACCTTGTAGAATACGAGCATGCCAAGGATGATCAGACGAATTTCAACTATGTCAGGATTGCCCGTGATCTAGCTTTGCTGTATAACTATGGTGACATCGTGACGAAAGCACCGCAGGACATCCTTTCCAGATGCGGCGAACTCGATCCGGCGACCTACCTCGTCGAGCCGCTGCCATACGAAAGCAGGAAGACGCTCGGAGACCTCTGCAAAACGATTCGCGGCGTCATGCTTCCCAAGGACATTCTGGACAGACTGCTTTTGCCGCCGGGCGAAGAAGGCGAGGTCGGCTACCTCTCACCAAAGAACATCTCGGACGGTCTGGTGGATGACGCCTTGCCGGCCCTTCGCGAGACGCCGTCAGGCGCGGAATCCGCCGTCGCCCGCCCCGGCGATCTCGTTATCACGCGTTCGGGCCCCGTTTTCAAGGTCGCCGTCATCGAGCGCGAGCTGTGCGTTGTGGACGGTAACATCGTCGTCTGCCGTCCCAAGGGCGTCGATCCATGGTATCTTGCGGCGTTCTTCACCTCGGCCGAGGGCGCGAAATGGCTTCGCCGCATGAGTTCGGGTCTGCAGTATACGCTTTCGCTCAAGAAGTTCGTCCAAATTCCGGTGCCTATCGCGCCGAAAAAGGTGGAGAACCGGATTGCTACGGAGATGTTGCGGCGGATGGAACGCGTTCGCGAATTGCGGCGCGAACTGAAGGAGAATCTTTCAAAGATAAACGGCGTCTTTGCCGACGGCATGGACAATGGAGGACCGGACAATGGCAATTAAAAAATCACAGCTTTACTCCAAGCTATGGGAAGCGTGCGACGAGCTGCGCGGCGGAATGGACGCGAGCCAGTACAAGGACTATGTGCTTGTGGTTCTGTTCATCAAGTACCTAAGCGACAAGAAGAAATCTGGCGACAAGTCGCTTTTGATTGAATTGCCGAAGGGATGCAGCTTCGACGACCTCGTTCTTCTCAAGGGCAGCAAGGACATCGGCGAGAAGATGAACGTCATACTCGGACGCATCGCCGAGGCG
>JAFTCL010000083.1 GCA_017454745.1 Kiritimatiellia bacterium | reverse complement strand
GGTAACCAGCAGGTCGCACTCGCAGCCGTCCCCGTCGGTGTCGCGGGAAAGCGGGTCGGTCGAGCTGCCGAGCGAGAAGCAGTAAACTGCCGGGGTGACGCCGGACCCGACGCGGCCGAACGCCCGCGCCGAGGCGCCGCGCCCGGCCGAGTTGGTCGCCGTCCATGTCCTCTCTTTCCGAATCCATTCCATGCGTCTCACGCTCACCGCCTCATCCACCGTTTTCAGCTCTTTGTTTCTTTCTTTAGGTCAACAAGAAAGTGTCAAGCCATCATAAAACAGGACAAAAAGTTAAGGCACAGTAGGCACAACAGCAACGCGGTTTTCATTCGTCCACTTCGTCCTTTTGGCTTTCATCCGGCAGGTTCAGCGTGTGCGCCTCCTTCTCTAGACGGATAAGTTCTTTTCGATATTCGCGAAAAATACCATCGGTTTCTTTTATCCACTTCTGCTGTTTTTCATACGCCTTGTCGATTTTCGATTTTGGTTCGCCCTTCATTGATGTCTTTATCATCTCAATCTCGCGTCGAACATGTGTGTCTTTCGTTCGAAGTTCCCGCATCTTTGTAGAAAGTTCATTCCGTTTTTTGTAATTCTCCATCCGCGCATCGATGTCCGGTCTCGGTGGGTACTTGCGTTCCACCAACAGCGCGCGCAGCGCCTCCTCCCGCAAATCATTATAAAATTTCCCCGTTCTGCCGTCACGCTCCAGCTCCCGCCCGCCGTAGGGGTTGACCAGCGCCGTCCTGAACGCGATGCCGAGGTCCCGGTCCGGGTGATGGGCAGACCTGGAAAACGGCAGCATCGCGTACAGCCGAGGCTCGCGCGTCCTCAGGTACAGCGTGAACGCCGGGTGGTCCAGCACCTCCTGCGGCACCGCGACCTCCGTCCGGTAGCCGTCCGCCGGCGCCATGAACACCCGGTTGGTGGTCGCTATGATGCCGCACCCAGCGTTGGTGACGATGAAGGCGGCCTCCCATTTGCCGGAAGCGGCGTCATACGCGGGGCGGACAAGAAAATCGTCGTACCGCTCCGAATGCACGTAGCCCGCCACACCAGGCGTCTCGCACACCCCGTAAAACAGGTCAACGCCCTCCGTCCTCGCGGCATCGCCCGCCTTGAACTCAAAAGAGGGCGACCGCGCGTTAAAGGCCCTGCCAGTGTCGTCAAGCGGGTCGAGCAGGAAGCTCTTCTCGTCCAGTATCCACCGCATCCGCAGAACGAAAGGGGACTTTACGGTGCTATGATCAAGCTGGTTGTAGATTAATGGATTAAGCCACCTTTCGTAACTGTATCCTTCCTTGGAGAGCGATTGGTCCAGAATCTCGACTTTCATGGTGGACGCAGGAAAACCATGCCACATTCCGTTATTGTCTGTTACGCATTGATGCCGTTGCCGGTCAGACTTTATACCACCGAATCTAAGGTAAACCCTATCTGTATACACAATAAATTTTACGCCGGGCAGCGGGTTCCCTTCGGTGTCGGTTACGAGCAGGCACCTGTCGCCTTTTAACGGTTTTTCGCACGTTGCCGATTGGCAGCCCACGACCAATAACAATACCGCTCCGAAAGCGGCGACGCATGTTATCGCTGCTTTAACGAATCTGCCAGCTAACAACTTTAGAGCGAAACTGTAGGACGACATAGCCTGCACCCGCGACTTTGATTGCATAACAAACGTTCCTCAACTGCCGGAATATGATAGGCCGGACGGATGGAAAAGTAAAGCGGTATTACCCGTAAATTTTAATTTGTGTGGTTTGCAGAAGTAAATGCACGAGAGACTTGCGTTTACCTTTTCAAACCGCAAGTTTTTTTTTGATACGGTTTCGCTTTGCTTGTTATAGTGGTTTGTGCTAAACTTGTTTACAACAAGTGGGGAAGTGCATTTAAGAGGGGCGTTGCGGCTTATCCCCGCCGTGAAGAGCCAACCGCCTAACAAGAGGAAACTTGCTATGAACCGCAGGAATTTCATTAAGTCCGCAATCGCGGCATCGGCTTTCCCGACCATTATCCCGGCGCGGGTATTGGGCGAAAATTCTCCCAGCCACACCATCCAGCTTGCCCAAATCGGTTGCGGGCGCATTGCCCGCGACATGGACGTGTCGGGATTTCTCAAAGTAAAAGGGGCGCGTTACGTCGCCGCCTGCGATCTGGATTCAAAACGGCTTCAGGCCATGCAGAAACGGATTGAATCCGCCTATGAGAAGCAGGGAACGCCGGGTTCTATCGCCGGATTCCGCGATTTCCACGAGGTGCTGGCGCGGTCGGATGTCGATGCCATATCCATCTCCACCCCCGACCACTGGCACGCCCAGATTGCGGTAGAAGCGGCGTTCGCCGGCAAGGATGTATATATGCAAAAACCTACGTCGCTGACCATCCGCGAAGGGCGCATCTTCAGCGACGCCCTGCGCGAAAACAACCGAATCTTCCTGCTTGGTTCGCAGCAGCGTTCGTGGGACCACTTCATCAAAGGCTGCGAATTTGTGCGCGAGGGCCGAATCGGCAAGGTGAAACACATCGAGATCGGGTTGCCCGGCGATCCGCCCGGCGGTTCGACCAAAGAAATGCCGGTGCCGGAGAATCTGGATTACGATTTCTGGCTTGGCTCCACCCCGAATGTGTTCTACACCGAGGACCGCGTACACTCCCAGCGGGACGTGGGGTCGCGCCCCGGCTGGCTCCGCTGCGAACAGTTCGGCGCCGGAATGATTACCGGCTGGGGGTCACACCACCTCGACATCGCGCATTGGGGTATGGATTGGGAGTCGATCGGGCCGAAATACATCGAAGGCAAGGCGAAATTCCTTACCGGCGGACTGTGGGACGTACACGGCGAATATGATATCACCATGACCTATCCCGACGGGGTCACGATGCGGATTTGGGACAAATTCCCGAACGGCATCAGGTTCATCGGGGAAAAGGGATGGATCTTCGTTAGCCGCGGCGCCGCCAAAATGACGGCAAGCGATCCCGTGGCCCCGGGACGTCCGCTCAAGGCGCTGGACGCAAGCGATCCCAAGCTGATCGATGGTACCCCCGGAGTGACGCTCTACCGGCATCCCGGCTCGCACCACCAGCATTTCATCGACTGCATCAAATCCCGCAAATCTTCCGTGGTGCCGCCCGAAACCGCGCACCGTTCCTGCAGCGCCTGTCTGCTCGCGTGGATCGGCATGAAGCTCGGCCGCAAGCTGGAGTGGGACTGGAAGGCCGAACGTTTTGTGAACGACGCGGAAGCCAACGCGATGTTGTCCCGGCCGGAACGCGCCCCCTACGGCGCGCAACGCGCCTATGACCGGCTTAAAAAGGAGAAGAATGCCTAATGAAAAAAATCGTGCTTTTCGCGCTGTCCGCGCTGTTCGCCACCGCGCTGCCGCTTTTTGCGGCTGACGCGCCCCCAGCCAAAGTGCTGGTTTACACCCGTTGGAAATGGGTTAAAAACCAAAAGACCGGTGAGGTGGTTGACAAGGGCGCCTATTTTCACGAATCGACACCGGCAGCAGCGGATGAAATCTCCAAGTATTTCAACGCCAACGGTTACCCATGCCTGGTGACCGACGACCCGGCGGTGTTCGTTTCGGACGCCTTCAAGCAGATTAAATGCGTGGTGTTCGCGGTTACCAACCACGAGCAGTTTCAAACCGACGCCCAGCGCGACGCTTTCTACGCCTTTGTGGAGAACGGCGGCGGCGTGGTCGCGCTCCACTCTTCCAGCGCCAACGAGCGCGGTTCGGAACGGTGGCGCAAGTTTCTGGGCGGGGCGTTTGAGCGCCATTACTCAAAGCACCAGAAGGTTCCGTTCACCCATGTTGACCGCTCCCATCCCGCGATCGCCTGTCTGCCGGAAAATTACGTTTGGGAAGATGACGAGATTTATCTGAACCACCCGGACGAGGAAAACGTACGCCCGTTACTGATTTTGGACTGGAAGGATGTGCTTGAAGAATCCCGGAAGACCGACAAATACGGCTGCCCCAAGATCGGCGGACACGTTTTGGAATGGTGCAAGACCTACGGCAAAGGCCGGATTTTTTACTCCGCGCTCGGCCACAACGCCCGCGATTTCGGCAAGATGGAGTTTCAACTGCACTTGCTGACCGCCGCGGAATGGGCGATGGGAGAACTGCCCGACCGAATCGCGGTCTCCGCCAATGATAAGATCGAAAAGACCATCGAGGGGGTACAACTTTCGCGCAACGGCAAGCCGGTCTGGAAATTCAACCTCGCCACCCGCGAGAACAAGCCTTTCATCCACCCGCTCTGTCTGCCGGACGGACGCTGCATCACCGATTCGCGCCCGAAGGACCACCCGTGGCATCTGGGGTTGTGGTTCTGCTGGAAATTCATCAACGGACTTAACTATTGGGAACCGCGCAACCCGGCCGCGAACAATCTGTTCCCGGACGGGATGACCGTTATCCGCGACTTTGACATCAAGCCCATGGGGGCGGCTTGCGAGGTCAAACTCAAGCTTTGGTACGGGCCGCGCAACGAACCCGGCAAGGTGTTGATGGACGAAGACCGTACCGTCCAAATATCCGCGCCGGATGACAAAGGCCGCTACCGGATTACCTCCACCCATCTCTTCACCGCGCGCGACGAGGTAAATATCGATGGGCGACGGCCAGAAAGTTACGGCGGGTTTTCCTGCCGGATGGCGGATTTTGTCCGCAAGTTCGCGGTAACCGCCGAGGGCGGCACTCCGAACGCCACGAAAAACACCGCCGGCCCGAAGGAGATGACCTCGGTAACCTATACCGACCCGCAGTCCGGTCACGGCATCACCATCAAGGAACTGTCACCGTTGCCGACGGAACGGATTTACACGTGGGCCGACCACCGTTTTGCCAATCCGGTGCCAATGTACGCCGCGCCGGTGACGCTTAAAGCCGGTGACAAACTTACCCTGAAATACGAAGTTACAATCTTCTGATTATCAGGAATGTCTCCCGCGTTTTAGCCATGATTGTCGCCTTTATTTCCGATCCGCACTCACACGCGGAAAAATGCGAAGCCGCGATCAACGATGCCCGAGAAAACGGGGCGGAAAAGATTGTTTGTCTGGGCGATGTGGTGGGATACGGCGAAGAGCCGGAACAAACGATTAAGCTGGTGCGCGACAACTGTTCGGAGTGCGTGATGGGGAACCATGACGCCGCGGTTTCGGGCAAATGTTCAACCTGGAACTTCAATCCCCGCGCCAAGCGCGGGGTTGACCGAAACCGCGGGCAACTTTCCGAAACCGACGTCGCTTGGCTGCGGGAATTGCCTTATGTTGTCGAAACCCCGAACTACGCGTGCGCCCACGGCGAGTTCAGCCTGCCGCACCGGTTCGAATACGTTTTTGACGTCATCGACAGTCTACGCTCATTCAGGACAATGACGCAGCAGATACTACTGGTGGGGCACACCCACAATCCCTGCGCGTTTGTTTTTCCGCCGAAAGGAATGCCGACCGCGCTCAGTATTCTGAAACCAGTGGAAATCCAGAGCGATTGCCGTTATATGTTCAATCCCGGCAGCGTGGGAGAACCGCGCAACTATGCCCTACCCTACCCCAGCTATATACTCTTCGACGACAGTAAAATGACCGTTAACTTCCGCATTCTGCGCGGTGAATAAAGCACGGCCGCAACGCTACTGCAACAGAAAAGCGCGGATCCGATCAATGGTTTCCTGCGAAAGTATGTGTTCCATTTTGCAGGCGTCGCGTTCGGCGTTATCTTCACCCACCCCGATTCGGATCAGGAAACGTGTCAAAAGCTGATGGCGCCGCAATATTTCCAAAGCCCGCTCCCTGCCGGTTTGGGTGAGTATCACGGCGCCGTATGGCTCTTGAGTGACGTATTGCAGCCGTTTAAGTTCGGTAATCGCATTTATGACCGAGGGCATTTTAACCTGCAACTTTGCGGCAATGTCCTTGATCCGCGCGCCTGCGGATACGTCACCCTCCACGACCGGGCATGGGCAAACGCCGGACAGCATGTAAATCGCTTCCAAATAATCTTCGACGCTTGCCGTCATACCCGGATCCAAAACACTACTTGAGGTCGTACTTTTTGATGACCGCGTTCACGCCGTTGCGAACGGTGCAGTTGTCATCGATCACCTTGTTGCGGTGCAGAACATTCGCCGCATTGCGCACATGGAACAATTCGCCCTTGTGCTGTACAGCGGTTTCTTTGTCCCAGGCTGAAATTTCCTTCAACCAAGGCTCGCAAACCCGCTTCATCGCGGCGACATATTTCTCGTCCTTGTCATAGGCGAAGACTTCGAAAATCTGCGCGATAACGTCGTGTTTGCGCGGATTGTTGAGGTCGATCTTCGCGAACAGCTTGGCGGCGATCTCCTTGCGGAGCGCCATGACGTCAGCATCCTTCGCAAGGAACTTGCCGTGGGTGGTGTTCGCGTAACGGCTGGGAAGCTCACGCACCCAAACATTGCGGAAGTGCACGGGGTTTCCGTGGTCTTGGAACTGGATGGAACCTTTGGTGCCCTTCGGTTTACTCTGCGAAGTGCGGCGGCAATGCAAGGTCGGCCCCTCAAGTTCCCAATGATCCTGCACGAGAACGCCGTTCAGAAAGACGGTAAGCGAACCGGGGTGGACCAACTTGTCGCCGTCGAAAATCGGCTGGTGGAACACGATATCGTAAACCTGCCACTCTCCGGGTTTGCGTGTCGGGTTGACCAGCGGCGGATTCTGACCGTAAACCGCGCCAGCCTGACCATCGGCGTAGTTGGGGTTCTTCATGTTGTCGGGATCGGTCTCCCAGCTGTCGAGAACCTGCACCTCATACATTCCGCCCAACAGGAATACGCCGGAATTGCCGCGCCCCTGACCGCTGCCGCTAACTTTGACCGGCGGCTGCCATTCGACATGGAGCTGGACATCGCCGAACGTCTGCCGTGAGCAGATGTTGCCGGCGCGGGCTACCGACTCCAACGTGCCGTTCACGAATTTCCACTTCGTAGGGCCGCCCTTGTCGTTGCACCAGTTCTTCTCAAAGCTCTCCTGCGTGCCGTCGAACAGGACAATCGCGTCCGAAGGGGGAACGCCCGGCTCAGCCGAAATCTTCTTGGGATTCGGACGGTTCATGTCATGCACGGCCCAAGCGTGTTTGTCGGTCGGGGTATCGCCGTACAATCCGGCCATAACCGAAGTGGCGCACACCGCGCCAGCAAAAAAAATCATCAGTTTTTTCATAGTCAAATCCACCTTTTTAAACTTCCTTCTTTTCAGTGTGGGGTTGGAACAGTACCGCCATCAGCACCATCAAGACGGCGGAAATGCCCAGCGCGATCAGGTACGGCTGCGTCCAGTTGTGAACCTTCACCGTCTCCGCCACGTTCTGAGCGTTGGTGATCGTCTTTTCCACGAGGTTAGCGTCCAGAATCTTCTGGAAGACCCAGTTGGAGAGGAGGGTGCCGCCACCGAACATGATGAGTCCGATGAGTCCCTGCGCCTGTCCGCGCAGTTCGGCGGGCGCCGCCGCGTCGACGTACATCTGGCTACCGACGATCAACAGACCGAAGATCAAGCCGTGGATCAGGATACCGCCGAAGTCCATCGCGTCACAACAGGTCGAACCCAGATAGAACGAACCATAACGGAAGACCAATGCGCCAAGGCCGATAACCATCGCCCACTTGTAGCCGGCTTTCTTGAGGATTAACGGGATCATCAGCATGAAGATCAGCTCGAAGACCTGACCGAGGTTCATCGTCATGGTGATGAACTTGAATCCTTTCTCATCCAGGTAGGCGCCGTTGTAGACGTTGTACCACTGGAAAGGCACCATCGCCAAGAGAATGAGAATCGCGAAAACCGCAAAATCCAGCCGCTTGAACAGAACCAGCGCCTTGAGCCCGAGCGCGTCCGCGATCGACATCGGCGTACCCTTTGCCTTGGGCGGGGTGGCCGGCAGGAAGAACGCCAACACGCCGCCTAAAATGGAGGCAATCGCACCGCCCAAGAAGATGTTGGAGGTAAGGTCGAAATTCTCAATGCCGAAGCACTTCGTACCGATGATGGAGAAGATGGCGGAGGCGACCCAGCCGAGCGAACCGAAAACGCGGATTTGCGGGAATGCCTCGGTCGTCGAGTTAGCCATCGCGATAGTCGCGGTAATCGACCACGTCGGCATATAGAACAGCATCACCAGCAACAGGCAGATAAAGAGCATCTTGGGGTCGGTAATCTTCCACGCCCACAGTAGCAAAGCCGCGCCGGCGAAGTTGCACAACGCCAACACCTTTTCAGAATTCATGAAACGGTCGGAGAACATTCCGAACAGCGGAGAGGTAATGGTACCGAAGGCCATAATCATGCCGCACCAGAAGGCCCATTGCCCACCTCCAGGCATCTTCCCGACATAGGCGAACATCGGAATGAACCAAACCGGCAGCATCATGAACTGAAGGAACATCATAGCGCTCAATTTGACGCGCATACCAATCGACATTGATCCGGGCATAACTCCCTCTCCTATCAGGTTAAAAACAACAACAGACTCTTGGATTTAGGCAACACGCCTTAACCACTGTTTGCTGATATTATCCCAATTTTTGTGTTGAATTGTCAATCAAAAGAAGCTAATATTGTGGCATGAAAATTTTGATAACCGCCGGGCCAACCCGGGAATTTTTGGATCCGGTCCGATTTTTGAGCAACCGGTCAACCGGAAAAATGGGGTTTGCCGTCGCAACCGCAGCCGCCGAAGCCGGACACAGCGTCACGCTGGTCGCCGGTCCGGTGCAACTTGACACGCCGAATGGCGTGCGCCGGATTGATGTGGTGAGCGCGCTGGAAATGCTTGACACCGTGCAACGGGAACTCCCCGCCCACGACGCGCTGGTGATGACCGCCGCCGTGGCGGATTGGCGCCCGAAACGCACGGCGACGGAAAAACTCAAAAAACGCGATATGTCCGCCGTGCTGGAGCTGGAGCCGAACCCCGATATCCTTAAAACCCTGCTTCCGCAAAAAGGCGACCGGATTTTCGTCGGTTTTGCCGCCGAGACCGGCGACCCGTTGGCCGAGGCGTCGCGCAAGCTCGCCGCCAAGGGGTTGGACATGATGGTAGCGAACGACGTTTCGCGGCCGGACGCGGGATTCGCGGTCGATACCAATCTGGTCACACTGCTCACGCCAGACAATCCCCCGCGTCCCCTGCCCCTGCTGAACAAACTGGAGGTCGGGAGGATTATCGTGGATTGGCTGGAGCGAAAGAAAGTCCGAACTGATAAGGCCTGATTTCTCAATCGCGGAGTTTTTCAGCAAGCACCGTCGCGCTTTGCACTCCCGCATCAAATCCGGGTTGGCCGCCGCCGGCAAACACCGTTGACTCGCCAGCCGGCAAAAACGGCTTCCCGTCATCGCCAAACACCTCAAACCGGCTCGCGGGCAGTACAACGCTGACCGTTTTAGCCTCACCGGGATTTAGCGCGACGCGGGCGAACGCCGCGAGATGGTGGAGTCTGCGGTCATGGGCGGATTCCGGGGCCCGCACATAGAGCTGCACCACCTCTTCACCCGCGCACTTTCCGGTGTTGGCGACCGTAACCTCCGCCACCGCTTTGCCCTTTTCAGCCGAAAGTTTCAAACCCGAATAGGCAAAGGTGGTGTAGGATAGCCCGTAACCGAAAGGATACGCCGCCTTTTCGCCGTAGATGTAGGTGCGTCCAGCCAGCGCGTACGACTTGAAATCCGGGATGTCCGCATAGGATGTCGGATAGGTAATCGGGAGCCGTCCCGAAAAATTCGCCTTGCCGAAAAGCAAGCGTCCAAGCGCGCGTCCGCCCTGTTCGCCGGGATACCAGGCCACCACCACCGCATCGCAAAACTCGGTCAGCGATTTCAGGTCGAACGGGCTGCATCCGAATACAACGGCAATCAGCTTTTGGCCATTTCCGCGAAGACGTTTGCGGAGATCCTTCAGCAATTTAATTTGGCGTTCCGGGATACCGTATGATTTGCGGTCGCCCCCGCTGTCGCCCTCTTCGCCTTCATCTTCGGCGGTGATGCCGACACAAGCGACGATTGCATCGCATCCATCCAGCCCCATGTGGGATATTTTAACCCCAGGGCCGGCCTCGGCGGCAATTCCGGTCATGCAAGTTACGGGTTGGACGGAATAGCCGTTGTAATTGCCGTACAGCGCGACTTCGTCCAGTGCGCGGGGGCCGGCAACCCCCAAGAAACGGATTTTGTCCGCGTTTAACGGCAACGTGCCGTTGTTGTGCACCAGCACCATCGATTTCTCGGCGGCTTCCAGCGCCAACGCGCGATGCGCGTCATTGGCGACGGATTCGGAGCCCAACCCGTCCCACGGCGTGGAACCGGGAGGATCAAATTGACCTAGTTTTGCCCGCGTCCGATAAAGCCGCACCAGCGGAGCCGAAAGTTCGTCTGCCGTAACCCTGCCGTCCTTAAGCGCCGTGCGCAAACAGCCGTAGGTACCCTCGGAACAGAGATCCAGCCCGGCGGCAATGGCGGACTTGGAGGCTTCGACCGTGTCCTTAACATAATGATGGCCGCGTAAGACATCGTTAACCGCGCCGACGTCGCTGACCACGTGTCCAGCGAATCCCCACTCGCCGCGCAGAAGATCCGTAAGCAGCCATTTGTTGACGCAGCACGGCACTCCGTTCACCGCGCTGTACGCCCCCATCACGCTCTCGACTTTCCCCTCGACCACCAATGCCTTGAAGGCGGGCAGATAATATTCCGCGAGATCCCGGGGGGAAACTTTCGCGTCAAAACCGTGCCGCAATGCTTCCGGTCCGGAATGAACGGCGAAATGTTTCGCGCAAGCCGCCACTTTGAGATACTTGGGATCGTTACCCTGCATCCCTTTCACAAACGCCGTACCCATAGCTCCGGAAAGATACGGATCTTCGCCAAACGTTTCCTGCCCGCGCCCCCAACGCGGATCGCGGAAAAGATTGACGTTGGGACTCCAAAAAGTCAACCCCTCGTAAATGCCGCGTTCGCCGCGTTTTACGAAAAGGTTGTGTTTGGCTCTGGCTTCGGTCGAAATCGCGTCCGCCACCCGGTATTCAAGGTCGGTATCGAATGTCGCGGCCATCGCCATCGACTGCGGAAATACGGTGGCCAACCCGGCGCGAGCCACCCCATGCAACGCTTCGTTCCACCAGTGGTAAGCCGGAATACCAAGGCGCGGCACCGCTGGCGAGTCCATCATCAGCTGCCCCACCCGCTCTTCTCCGGTAAGCTGCGCGACCAGTTCTTCCGGGGTCGCCGCATTTGCAAACCCAACCAACGCAAAAACCGCAGCCGTTATCGCAACTTTTTTCATTGCCACAATCCTTTCATTATTACTGCTAATCCCTAACCATCCAAAGCCCGAATATTCCGCCGGCGGTGTTGCCGGGTTTCGGGACAAAACGCACTTCGACACTCTTTTTGCCGGCGGTAAGCTCTTCGGGTATGGGCATTTCGCGGAAGATGAAACCTGGTTTCTGGTTATCAACCAGACTCTCCGTGAAAATAACCTTGCCGTCAACCAGTACGTCAAACGACCGGCCGCCTCGTTCGCGCGCCAGATATTTGCCGACAAGCTTACGCGCACCCGGCTGATCGCCCACGGCGAGCCGGTACGCAAAAAATCCGTCGCTCACGGCATGACGCCAACGGTATTGCGGATAATCGCCGTACAACCCCGTGCCGGAGTCGGTTTTGGCACCGGTCAGACCATGCGCCTTTTCCGATGCCCCATCCCCGATGACCACCGCGTCCACGGCCCGTTTAGCCAACTCCGACTCTTTGGCGCGGGCTTCGGCAAACGCCCGTTCATCCGCCTCGTTGGGAAGCTGCCAATACATTGTATAACGGCTGAAATGCAGATCGAACAGCGGTTTGAGCAAAATGTCGCTTTCCTTGAGCCGGAAAGCAATCGCCCCGCCAATCGTACGCTCAAGGCAGGACGCGGGATCGGCAAGCGCCGTTGCGGGAACGATCGGCATCGTGAACGGCTTGCCCAGTTTCCAGCTTGACGTCGTGCTAGACGGCGGATGGGCAATGTAGTCGCCCTGTCTCAACCCTTCGCTACCGAGATCGCCGACCAGCAGTGTAGGGCCGTAGAAAAATGCGATGTACTTCTTCGATCCGGGAAGCGTTTCGGCACGGAGCGACATTGGGAAAGCAATGTCAATCCGGTCGCCATTCTTCCAGGTGCGCGTCACGGCGACATAACCGTTGTCCGAGGCGCCTTGGACCGTTTCGCCATTCACGGAGACGGCAAAACGCGAGTCCGCCCAGCCCGGCCGACGAATCTTTACCGTAAAGGTTGCGTCCGCTCCGACTTTCTCAACCTTCACGCAAGCACTTTCCCCGTACGGGAAAGCGGTTTCTTGACGCAGCCTCACGCCGCGCTTTGCCCAATCCAGCGTGGCTGGAACAAAAAGCTGCACACTCACGGTCCGCTCGTCCGGGGAATGAGTGAAAACCATCTGCCCATATTTACCGGGGGCCTCGAAACCGGTACCGGTGCAGCACCACATGGAATCAAACTCGTCGGAATACGTGCGCGACGCGCCGGGCTTCATCGGCGTGATGTAGATCGTACGCCCAAGAACCGGATCATGCGTGGAGAGCAGATGGTTAAACAGGACGCGCTCGTAGAAGTCCATCTTGTCCACCGATGGATCCGTCTCGAACAACGCCTCGGTCTGGCGCAGCATATTCACGGAGTTACAAGACTCGACCCCGCCGTCCATAAAGAGCTTCTTCTCGAAGTCGCCTTTCGGAAATAGGTGTTCGCCGTGCGAATTGCCGCCGTTAGCCCAAGCATGGTCATAAGCGAACGCCCGCCATGCGTTAATAATCGCTTGGTGCAGCCGAGTTTCGCCGGTAATCCGGTAAACCCGTTCAAATCCGGTGAATTTTGGAATCTCGTTGTTGGCATGGTGGAATAACAGTTTATCAGGATGACCATCCGCCAAAGGATTTAGCATCCGTTCATGGCATAGACGGCGTGCCCAACGACGATACTTGGCATCATTCGTCATAAGGTAAGCGTAAACAAATGTTTCAGGCAAAGAACCGTGTTCACAGTCAAGCACCTTCTGTACCTGCTGGTCATCCAGTTTTTCGACTATCTTATCACCGAACCAGTCGGACAGGCGCAAGAACACCCGCTTCGCCTTCTCGCTCCCGGTGGCGACGTAAATTCTCCAAAGACCGATCAACACCTTGTTCATCGTGTAAATCGGCTCAAACCGTCCGTTAATGAACGCGCCATACTCGGTCTTCGGATTGATCTTGACGTCAATCTTTCCAGAAGCTATCTCATCGAACACTTTGCGCCCGTCTTTTACGGCAAGCGCGTAACCGTCCCCGTGCGCGTTCTGCACCTCATCCAGCTCATCGACGATATAAAGCAAACGGCGCTTCAGCTCCTCGTCGCCGGTCGCCTCCACGGTCATCGCCGCGCCGGCCATATAAAAACCGAGGATATGCCCGGCAAGGTCGAGTCTGATTTTCGGCGATTCCCATCCGTTGTACGACTCCGCCTTTGGCTTGAGGCCCGCCTCCAAGCGGAAACGGCTCAGCAGGCGATCCGGCTCCAGTCTCAGCAAATACCTGCGGTTCTGCTCTTGCTGCGCTTGCAGCGGACCGCCGGTCAACCGCACACTGTTAAGCGGGAAAACACACTCCTCCGGTTGCGGCAAATTACTTTCCGCCCACAACGCGGGCGGCGTTGCAACCGACAAACCGACAAACACGAATCCGGCAATGAGCGACAATAAAGATTTCATCGTTTTCCCCACATCTCACATACATTCTACGGTTTTCTATCGACACAGGCGCATCCCCGATGAATACCGTGGATGCGCCTAAAGTCAGTACGATATGGATTTATCCAATAAGCATTATTGGAGAATGATTGTCGTGGCCTGATGTAAAGTCCATTTCCAAGTAATGCGTACCGGCGTGTCGCCCTTGGTGTGGGTATAGCTGTTCCCTATCACCCGCACCGGGGTTCCCCAATCCGTACCGTCCCAAGTTTCCAAGGTGTAACGCGGTTTGTAGGTCCTACCGTTCACAACAACCTCATCGGCGGTGAACGTCCACTGGTCGGTAACCTCGTATTCGCCGTCGGGAACCGAACTTTCCACCGCCGCGCCTTCAACCGGCTGTTCGTTGACCACCACCACATCGCGATAGCTCGCAAAGTTGCCGCGATAACGGATCTCGTCAACCTTGAGGTTTTGCGCCAATTCGGCCTCGGTTAACGGTCGATTATAGTAGCGCTGCGAGAAGAAATCACCGGTCAAGGCGCGTTTTGCGATTTCAAGCGGCACATCATAGCAGGAGCCGCCCACCGACCACGAACGGTTGTCAATGGGCCCCTTATTTTTGTTTTTCACCGAATAATTAAGCGATGCCCCCTGTACAAGGTAAACCTTGCTGGACGTGACAATGCCGTTTATGTATTTGCCCTGCCATCCTGAAAGTTTTGGACGCGGATAAGAATTGTTGTTATCGACACACCAGTCATCGCATTTCCATTCAAGAACATCACCAGCCCAGCGCGTAAACATTCCCGCATCATTTGACGTGCCGAAATACGTGGGGAAGTTCACGGTCTGCGATGCCGGAGTCGTGTCCATGACCGACTGGAACGAGCACTCCCTGCCAAGGTTGATCGTCTCGGTCATACGCATATTGCTGGCACTGGCAGAGGTGAAACGGTAAGCGTTTTCCGTCCACGAAGCATAGCAAGTGTTTGACGCCGCGATCATCGGATTGTCGCGGTAGGAGAGGTCTAGCCAGTACATGCCCTTCAAGGCGTGCACATTTGACGCGCCGCGGTTACGGATCGCGTCGTAATGGGCGACCAGCCCCTGCTGCACATAGTCATAGACATCATAATCGGCGGCGGAACGGATGCCTTTGGTCAATGTCCAGAGCCACGTAATGCGACGGTTTGCCGCACCAGTAGTCCCCGCAATGGCGACTGAAGTCGCGTCGGCGGTTACCACGGGGTTTACCCATTGCCGAGAAGTAGCATCCCACGTTTCGGTACGGTAACCCGCGCATGAATACTCGCACAATCCAACGGTTGCCGTTTCAGGAGCGGTAAGCGTAATGGAGCCAGAACCGCGCACAAGCCAGCCGCCGGCATCTTCCAGTTCGATGGCCGGCACTTCGGAGCGGACCTCAACCAAATCGGTCTCGGAGGAGTGGCTGGCAGTACCGTAGAAGCGGCAGTAGTCCACCTCTGAATTGTGCTTTAGTTCCGCTTCACTCAACACGCGGTCATACAAGCGCACGGCGTGAATAACACCGGTGTATGCGCGTTCTTTCCGTTTGGCGTCACTACTTTGAGCGGAACCGATGCCATACCTATACGTTCCGATGTCGGCCACATATTTGCCGGTGTACCATACGTAAGACGGTTTACTGGAATGGCTCGAACGGGTATAATCGAGAATATCATGCCCAAAACGCCCATCCCACGGTTGCAACCCTATAGAATTGTTATTGATATTGCCGGAGTTGAACTGCAGGCAGTCGCCGCGTCTTTGATCACCGTTGCCAGAGTTAGGGGTATAGGTATAGAAGTTAAACCTATCATTATCAATGTTGGACGGGCCAAAAATGCTGGGCCATTTGACCGTCTGAACCGTTTCGATATATTCGACGGCGAACTGCACCGTGGCCTGACGGGCCAGCGACACTTCGCGATCGGTAACGAAACAGTCGCCAGCGTTGAAATCGTATCCGGTCGCCGCCCACTTGCCGGGGTTCGCCGTGTCGAACGTCGAAAGCGTCGCGTCGCATCCGGTGCCGAGGTTTTTCCATTTCGTGGCAGCAAGATTGTGAGCCTGGTCAAGACCCGCATTGCGAATGCCGTCGAAGTTCAAAACCAAACCCGCCTGCACGTAGTCGTCCGCATCGTATTTTTTTACACCGTTTTTCAGCTTCCAGTTCCATGTGATACGCATTCCGGCAATAGCATTACATCTTGTGAAGTCGCACTGGTTGCCTTCATATTCCCCATCGATATTCCAAGCGCTCTTTGCTGTGTTCCAATACTCCAGCTTGTATCCGACGCAAGAATACTCATTTCCGTCTGCGGTTACACTTTCCGGCGCGGTGAACGTGTGGCTTCCGTTAACGAAGTACACCCCGTTGGCCTCGTTTCCTTCAAGCCCAAACCGGTTGGACGCAACCACAACGCAGCCATTCGTCATCACGCCTCTGAAACGGGCCTGGTCAACAAGGTAGTTCCACGCCAGTTCGGATTCGGTCAGGTTTCGGTTGTACATACGCACAGAATAGTATGTGCCTTTCACCATGCGTTTGGTGTCATACGGCACACCGCCCCAAGAGAACTGTATATCGCCGTATGCTTTGGTGACTGTGCGAGCACTTGCGGTTCCGTAATCCGGCGTCTGGGTGATGTAATTCATGTCGTTGCCCATAATGATTGTGAGGTACTGCCCCATCCATCCGGACAACTGGGGGCGGGGGGACGCGTTATTGTTCATGTCCGCATAATTATCGGCTTTGAGAATCGGTGTGTTGGACTTGGTGCCTTTAGTGTTGTTGTTGTTCAGGAAGAGCGACGGGTTGTCTTGATATGTCCCGCTGTTGGTCCCACTGTGGAACAGGCACTTATAATAACCGGAACCGGAAGACTGCTCGCCGGTTGCGATGGCGGTGGTCAACTGTACCGTCGAATAGCTGCCAAGCGCTATGCCACCGGTCAATCGAGCGCACACATTGTCAGAGAAATAAAACCCGGTTCCTTCGTTGTTCCAGTAACCGTTCTGTGTGACCGCACCGTTATTGTAGAAAGCCGCGTCAGGCCCGCCGGAAACCAGGTTCTTCCAAGTGCGCGTGGTCGAATCGTGCGGTTGGTCAAGCCCGGCGTTACGGATGCCGTCAAAATGCCCGACCAAACCGTTCTGCGCATACGCGCCCGCGTCAAGAACGGTCAAACCTGCGGGGAAGTTAAAATCAACCATCTCCTCATGATTCTCCGCATCGGCTACGAGAGCAGAGATGGCGGTCTTCATCGCACCGCCTTTGTTGGTGGTAATGGATTCCACGCCGTTTTGCGTAATCGTCCACGCCGTATCCTCACTGTCGCAGGTCCACACTGCGAAGGTGTAGCCGGCGTTCTTAACCGCCGCGATGTCATCCGGGTTGCTGCAGCTTGCGGCCTGGAAATTAATGTCCACCCCCGTTGCGCCGCAAGCCTCGATTTTCGACACAAGCGTTGCGCCATTGTCCGACACGTTACTCAAAAGCAGCCACGCCGGATAGTCGGGCAACGCTTGGCGGACCGCGCTGATAAGATTAGCGTCAAACGCGATGAACACCACACGATCTTTCGTGGCGAGAGGCTGCGCCAGAACGGCAGCCACCACATTTGCGACCAGATTGTTGGCCCCGTTGCCCTTTAGCTCCACCACGCACACCGTGGTTTCGTTCTGCGAAAGTAGCGCAAGGTAATCTTCAAACTTGGGGATCGTCTGCGTTGCCCATTCCGTGCTGGCCCACGAGCCGAACTGTCCGACCTGAACATCCTTTAGCTGATCCCAAGTGCTGGCGGTCACCGTAAGGTTGACGGACGATCCGGCGGTTCGACCGGTCGTGGAATCATGAATAATGACCGGAACGCCGTCGGTCGTCGCATACACATCGCACTCTACACCGTCCACCCCACGCTCAAAGGCAAGCTGGAAAGCCGCCATGGTATTTTCAGGGCGATCTAGCGATTCACCGCGGTGAGAGACAATCTGCGGCATCTTAACCTCGCCAAAAGTTGTCACCGACAACATAATGACGCAAGTGAACAACAACTTCATGATATTACTTGCCATACCCATTTCCTTTCTGAATAGAATGGGACTGGATGTTACCATCCGAAAACCAACCCATTACTAAAAAAGCGATAAAATCATATCGTTTCCCCCCCAAAAAGTCAATCTGATATACCGAGTTTTAAAAAACGATTTTTTCGCAACGATTTGCGGTTGGGACTTGACTTCCGGCGACAATAAGCGCAAAATAATTTTCCATTCATCGCGAATAGCCAAGGCGTGGTGCCTGTGGAGCGGAGATGAAAGGAGTTAGAAAAATGGCACGCGTTTACAATTTTAGCGCCGGCCCGGCAGTTTTGCCTTTAGAGGCGCTTCAGGAAGCCCAGGCGGATTTGGTTGACTACAAGGGTTCTGGGATGTCGGTGATGGAGATGTCCCATCGCGGCAAGGAATATGACGCAATCCACAACGAGGCGATGTCCAACCTTAAGGAGCTGTTGGGACTGGGCGACGATTACGAGGTTTTGTTCGTGCAGGGCGGTGCTAGCATGCAGTTCGCGTTTATCCCGCTGAACTTTTTGGGCGCGGGACAAACCGCCGATTACATTAACGCCGGATCTTGGGGCGCGGCGGCCATTAAGCAGGCCCAGCTGGTCGGCAATGTTAACATTGTGGCCAACACCCAGAAGGACATCCCCACCCGCATGCCGAATCTGTCGGAAATCAACTGGACACCCGGCGCTGCCTACAGCCACATCACCACCAACGAAACGATCGCCGGCACCCAGCTCAAGGAAATCCCGGAAACAGGATCTCCGTTGATTGGCGATATGTCGTCCGACATTCTCTCCCGCCCCCGCGACTACAGCAAATTCGCCATGTTCTACGCCGGAGCCCAGAAGAACCTCGGTCCGTCCGGTTTGGCAATGGTCGCAATCCGCAAGGATTTCGCGGAAAAAGGCAACGTAACCATCCCGACGATGTTCCGTTACCAGACCTACGTCGAGAAACAGTCGCTTTACAACACACCGCCCTGCTTCGGAATCTACATGCTGTGCCTCACCACCCGTTGGATGAAGAATAAAGGCATGGAAAACCTCTTCAAGCTGAACCGCGAAAAAGCGGCCAAGATTTACGAGGTGATCGACAACTCCGACTTCTACCGCGGTACCGCCCTTAAAGAGTGCCGTTCGGACATGAACATCACCTTTAGGCTCCCGACCGAAGAATTGGAGACGCTCTTCGTGAAGCAGGCCGGCGAGAACGGCATGAAACAGCTTAAGGGCCACCGTTCAGTTGGCGGCATCCGCGCTTCCATATACAACGCTTTCCCGATGGCCGGCGTTGACACGCTGGTTGACTTCATGAAGGATTTCGAGAAGCGCAACGGTTAATTTTTACCGGTTTGGACGATTACGCCGCGCCGGGCAACTCCCCGGCGCGGCTTTTTTGACACTGCAACACATGGAAAACCCGCAACCGCTGTCAACAGTACGTGTTTTAGGGGTGGATACCTCGCTGCGCTCCACCGGAATCGGTATTTTGGACACCGTAGGCTCCCGCATGGTTCCGGTCTATTACGGCACCATCCGCAACCCGCCGACACGACCGCTTTCCGAGTGCCTGCTCCACCTGCAGACCGAAACGGCTAAACTGATTGAGCAGTACCAACCATCCGCCGCCGCAATCGAAGGCATTTTTTACGCCAAAAACGTCAAAACCATGCTGATTTTGGCCCATGCCCGCGGGGTGATTCTGGCACAATGCGCGAAACTCGGACTGCCCGCCTACGAATATGAGCCGCGCCGGGTAAAAATGGCGGTGGCGGGATTCGGCGGCGCCCAGAAGGAACAGGTGCAGAAGATGGTAAAAACCCTGCTGGGATTGCCGGAACCGCCACAAAACGATGCCGCCGATGCGTTGGCGCTGGCCATCACGCACCTTCACAACCGGTCGTCCATCAGCCCAGCGTCCACCATCTGATGCCGGACCGCTACTTTTCCGGCTTCCAAAGCGTCGAGCCTAAATTGTAATTTTGCGGCGGCTGCTTGTCGCCGTTACCGACCCCCTGCTCCATCAGCTTTTTTAGTTCGTCAAAGTGGTCGGCATACACGTCTCGCGGCAGACACCCGTTGCGTTTGCAAACCGCCGCCGCCATCCCGACCACCTCGCCCATCATTCCGGTGGTGCGCATCACGCGAACCGTGCCCAGCGCCACATGGGTGACGCTGATGTTTCTCCCGGCCATGAACAGATTGCCGATGTTCTTTGAATACAGACAGCGGTAGGGAATCGGATACGGGTAAATCGTCCGGTGCTTGGCGATGGATTTAAACTCGGCGCCAGGAAAGTTCTTGGTGTTTTTCGGGTCGGGATAATGCAGGTCCACACTCCAGGTGGTGCAACAGGTTCCGTCCGGATAAACCTGACGGTCAACCAGATCCTGCTCACGCAAAACATAATCGCCGATTAATCGGCGGGATTCGCGCTTGCCGGCCACATACGCCACCCAATCCAAGCTTAAGTTGGCGTACTCGGACTTAAATTCCGAACGGTTCTTGAGAAAGTTCCAATTGGAGTAAACCACCATCAAACCGTAATCCCGTATCTTTTCAAAATCGTTGATCTGGTCAAGCGTCATCCCGGTCTCCCACGTCCACTCCCCCATCTTTACCTTCTCGCAGGATTGTTCGGTAAACGGCAACGCCCAATCGATGTCGGGGAAAGGTTCGGGTTGGTTGCCTTTCCGGGAGTACCACTGCACCGACGCGCCCATGGTGGCTGCATCCGATTTTTCAACCGCGGTTTTTTCTCCGGTCTCGGACTGGCTTTCCCGTCCGTAACGGTACTCTGCGCCCGCCAGCATCCCCACCGCCCCGTCTCCGGTGCAATCCACCACCAACGGCGCGATGAAACGGGTCTCCACGCCCGTCTCGATGTTGCGCCCGATTACCGCCGTGATACGATGACCGGATTTCTCAACGCCGATAGCGCGGGTGCTTAGAAACAACAGCAAATTCTTTTCGGCGGACACTACCGCCATTTTGCGGTCATCCTCATACCGCGCCGCGGGTTGGGCGTTGCCGCCTTTGGCCGGACCGATCTCGTTCACCACATCGCCCAGCCGCGGATACGGGCCAATGTTCAGCCGCCCGCCCAGATGCACCCGCACTTCGGAGCTGTTGCACCCGCCCAACACCGGGCGATCCTGCAACAGCGCCACCGACAAGCCCAATCTCGATGCGGATATCGCCGCGCAAATCCCGGCGATCCCGCCGCCCGCCACAATCAAATCCGCCTTTACATCGTCGGCGGCCCGGCGAAGCAACCCGCAATTGCGGCGGTACCGCTCCAATTCGTCCGGGGTATTGGGCGGATCTGTAGCGTCGGTAGTCAACGCCACTGCATCGCAACGTCCGTCGAATCCGGTCAAATCCCGCAGTTCTAAAGAAACTTCGCCGACTGACAATTCAACCTGTCCGGCCTCGTGCCAAGCCCACGCCACGCCGTTAACGCCCATAATCTTGGGCAGAACGGTATCGTTTACCGCCACGGAGAATCGTCCCGGAGCACCGTTTTTGCTCCAGTGCGCCGCCCAATTCCGAGTTCGCGCCAACACCCGGTAGCGTCCAGCTTCGGCGATGCGGACTGTAGTCTTGGCGGCGGTGACCGGGCTACCCAACCCATGCGCCAACAAAAACGGCGAACCCATCTGATCCATAAACTGCTGGTCCACTACCCAACCGCCTTTGTCGGCGAACGACTCCGCCTCCACCATCACCGTCACCGCGCCGATTCGCAAGGCCGAAACCAACAATAAAAAGCAAATAGCGCAACGCATAAGCCGACCTCCCTACTTAACGACCGCCGCCGGATGGTTGCCCTCAATGTACGGCCAACCGGATTTGTCCCAACGGATTTCCTGAACCATCATCACGCGCGGCCTGCTGCCCGGACGGTCTTTCTCCCGCCAGTGGCAGTGGTAAACCAGATAGCTGCGCCCGTTGTTGAGGGTAAAAATTTCGCCGTTGTGTCCCGGCCCGTAAAAAGCGTCCCCCCGCTCCGACCACAATAACGGCTCCGCAAAGCCTCTGGTCATGGGATTACCGTGTTTATCGATGAACTCACCGTCCAAGGTACGGCTGCGCCCCACCACAATGCGGTAACTTTCGTCAGAAAACCGTCCCGCGCTGGCGAATAGATACCAGTAACCGTTGTGGCGGTAAAGGTATGAACCTTCAAACACCTTTTCACGAGACGGATTTTCCCGATCGGTCAATCCCGCCACATGCACATATTTGGCACCCGGGGCCAATGCCAAACCGTCGCGGGCCAGTTCTACCCGATGAATTTTTCCCACGCTGCCAAAAAAAAGCCACACCTTTCCGGTACCCGGATCTACCACCGCCTCCGGGTCGATGGTGTCGCGGATTTTCGTGTCGCGGCTCTTGGTAACAATACCGCGATACTCAAAAGGCCCGGCGGGTTTAAACGAACTCAACACCGCGACGGCGCAATCTTCCGCCGAATTGTAAACCGTAACGTACATCAGCCACTTGCCGCCGATTTTGGCGACATCCGGCGCCCAAATGTTTCGCCAGCCGTCATGCAGTTTGCGCCATGTGTCGGGCGTGAACGGATCTTTGCCCGAAGATTCCCATTTAAAGAAATCGCGGCTGCGGATAAGCCCGTGCCGCCCAGGGCCCGGCGTGGCAAAGCTATAGTAATAACCGTCATCCGCCCGCCACACTGTTGGGTCGGGCCAATTGCGCGGCCAAACCGGATTCTCGAAACCGGACGCGCTGATGGCGGCTGCCGCCACTCCAAAAAGCGTCAACACTCCGCGAAACCACCGCATCACTCGCCTCCGGTGTTATTATAAAGCGGCAGCTCCGCCTCGCAGAGGAACGGCTGCCGGCGGTCTTTCTCCGAAAGAATCGGATCGGTTACCGGCCACTCCACTCCCAATTCGGGATCGTTCCAACGTATCCCGCGGTCATCCTTATGGTCATAAAACTCGGAGCATTTGTAATTTATTTCCGCGATGTCGCTCATTACGCAAAAACCGTGGGCGAACCCGGCGGGAATGAAAATCTGCTTGAAATTATCCTCGCTTAATGTCGCCCCGACCCATTTACCGAAAGTCGGCGACCCGCGGCGGATATCCACCGCTACATCGTAGATCTCGCCGCGGATGCAAGAGAGAAGCTTAGCCTGCGGATGGTGGAGTTGGAAGTGTAGACCGCGCAACACGCTGCGGGTGGAACGCGAACGGTTGTCCTGCACAAAAACCGTTTTTACCCCGATGTCAAAATATTTGCGGGCATGGTAGGTCTCCAAGAAGAAACCCCGGCTGTCCTTGAAAACCTCCGGCTCGCATATCATCACCCCCGGCAATGCAGTCGCTTCAATTTTCACGATTTATCTCCTTCCGCCTGGCGGTTGAAAAATCTCCTAACCGTATCGTTTGGCGGGTAATCCCTGAGTTCGGCAGGTTTCCCTTGGGCAATCATTCCCTGCGCGGCGCGGTCAAGCATAACGCAACGGTCCGCCACCGCAAAAATACTCGGCAACTCATGGGTGACCATCACCATCGTCATGCCGTGACGGTCACGCAATTCCAGCAACAGCCGGTCCAGGCCCGCCGAAGTTACCGGATCCAAACCCGCCGACGGTTCGTCCAAAAACAAAATCTCCGGTTCCAGCGCCAGCGCCCGCGCGATCGCAGCGCGTTTTTTCATCCCGCCGCTGATATCGGCCGGGTAAAAACCGGCGTAGTCGCGCAGACCGACCTGTTCCAGCCGCATCAAAGCCAGCAGCCGCCGCGCCGAAGGCGGCAGCGAAGTGAAATACTCCAGCGGCAGCAGAACGTTCTCCAAAAGCGTCATCGAGCCGAACAGCGCCCCGCTCTGATAGGACACCCCGAAATGGCGCAACGCCCGCGTCCGCTCGGCGGCGTCGCCGCTCCAAATGTCATCGCCGATAAGCCGCACCGTGCCGGCCAGTGGCGGATTCAACCCGATCATGTGTTTAAGCATGGTGCTTTTACCGCAACCGGAACCGCCCAAAACCACAAAGACCTCGCCTTGGAACACCTTAAAGTCAACATCTCGCAGCACCGGATGGTCATACCCGGCGTCAACATGGCTAACTTCGATTACCGTTTTGCGCTCCATTGCTATACCCCGGCAAAATACGCCGCCACGGCGAACGCGCCGTCAAAAACCGTAATCAGCACCAGCGACCCCACCACTGCGGCGGTAGCCGCCCGGCCGACCGCATCGGCGGTGCGCCCGGTTTGCAACCCGTGGGAGCAGCCCACCAGTCCCACCAACGTGCCGAACACCGCCGACTTTCCCAGCCCGAACAGCACGTTTGACAAAGTGATGGAGTTCGTCACATGGTTGAGATAGGTAACCGGCGGAACCTGCATTGAAACCAACACCATCGCCCCGCCGACCAGTCCCGCCGTCACCGCGAAGATGGTCAGCACCGGCATCACCAAGGTGGCAGCCACTACCCTGGGCATCGCCAAAAACATTGCGGGGCGGATGCCGAAAGTGACGAGCGCGTCCAACTCTTCGTTAACCTTCATCGTGCCGATTTCGGCGGCAAACGCGGAACCGGAACGTCCCGCCAAAATAATCGAGGTGATGATTGGCCCCAATTCGCGGAAAAGGCCGATGGCGATTAAGTCGGCGACATACACCTCAACCCCGAACTGGCGCAGCGAGGCGGCCGACATGAAGGCCAGAATCAAACCGATAAGGAATCCGATCAACAGCGTAATCGGCAGCGCGTCAATCCCGGCCCGCTCAAAGCACACCAGCGTTTCCCGCCAACGCAGACGGCCGGGATGGAACAGTAACCGAAACGAACCCAGCACCATCTCACCCAAGAAGGCGAGCTGTTCCACAAAATCGCGCCAGATGCGCATCGTGGACTCACCGACTTGCGCCGCCAGCGAAGGGCTGCGGCCGGACATTCCGGGTTCGATTTTGGCAAATTTTTCTGCAGGGAAAACGCGGAAGACCGTGTCAAGCGAACCGTGGGAATCGCGAAGCTCCAACTTCAGTCCGCGTTCGTTGGCGATGCGCCGCAATTCCACCGCCAACGCCGACGCCGCGCCGCCCAGGGTCGCGCAGTCCGAAGCGTCCAGCGTCAGTGTCGCGCCAGACTGCGATGCGGCCGCTTCCGCAACTGTCCGGGTCCATAGGGCAGACACCTCATCGGCGTTCATCGCGTTGTTAAACTTCACCACCATAGCCCGAATTCCCGGAAATAACGGCTTAAACCATCGAACGGCTTATTCGCCCTTCAACCCGTGTGAACGGAACCGGAATTTCGCCAGTTCCTCATACTCCGTCCCCGGCCGTCCCCGATTTGCGTACGGCCAAATCGAAATCCCGCCCCGCGGCACAAATTCGCCGATAACCTCAATGTACTTGGGATCCATTAATGCGACAAGATCGTTGAGGATAATGTTGACGCAATCCTCGTGAAAATCGCCGTGGTTACGGAAGCTGAACAGATACAACTTAAGGGATTTGCTCTCCACCATCCGCTTGTCGGGAATGTAGCGGATGACGATCTTGGCGAAATCGGGCTGACCGGTCACCGGGCAAAGCGAAGTAAACTCCGGGCAGTTGAAGGTTACCCAATAATCCCGTTCCGGATGCTTGTTGGCAAAAGTTTCCAACACGCCGGGATCGTAATCGTCCGGGCGGGCGGTCTTGCGGTTTCCCAACAAGGAGATTCCCTGCAACTCATCGGCGGAACGGGACATTACGGCACCCCACTTTCAATTAACGGCGTACGCAAATCCCGCGGCCGGCAAGGTAATCCTTGAGCGCCGGAATGCTGATGATGTTGAAATGGAACACGGACGCTGCCAGAAGCACCGTCGCGCCAGCTTCAGCCGCCTCGGCGAAATGTTCCATCGTTCCGGCGCCGCCGGAAGCCACCACGTCCGCCGAACAGGCGGCGTGGATCGCGCGGATCAGCGGCAGATCGTAACCGGTGCGCACGCCGTCAGTGGACTTGCTAGTCGGCAACAAAGTCTTAACCCCGTAGCCGTCCACCCGTTTTGCCCACTCCACGGCATCAGTGCCGGTGGCGGTATTACCGCCGTTGATGAAGACCTCGTAACCAGACGGCATAGCCGGATTCTGCATCACGTCGATTGCCACGGTCACGCGGTCGGCGCCGAACTCTTTAACCATCTCGCCGATCATATCCGGATTGCGGAACACCGCGCTGTTGGTGGAAATTTTGTCCGCGCCGCACTTCAGCACCGCTTCGGCGGCGGCGACGGAGTTAATTCCCCCGCCCATCGTAAACGGCACCGTTACGGCGTCCGCCACCTTGCGCACCACCTCAAGCATCGTGGCGCGGTTTTCCACCGTGGCGGTGATGTCCAGCATCGCCAACTCGTCCGCGCCGGCGGCGCAATACGCCTTGCAGCATTCCACGGGATCGCCCGCATCGCGGATATCCACAAAATTCACGCCTTTAACCACCCTACCCTGGCGCATATCCAGGCACGGCATAATCACAACAGGTTTACTCATAACATCATCCGATTAACAGTTAATCCAAAACTCAAATGGTGCGTTCATTTTATCACCAAACCGAACGCCAAGACAACCCCAAAACGCCATCGGGACGAAATTTTGCGGATGCCGACAAGTTCACTTGACCAGCTCTTGAAGCCGCACTTTGAACTCGCGTTCCGCCTTGGCCGGCTTACCGTTCACAAAGTAAGGCCAACCGTCGGCATCCCACTTCATTTCCTGCAACAGCGTCGGGCGTTCTTTGGTATCGTAACCTTTGCAATGCGAATGGTAAAAAATCATCGTGCGGCCGTCTTGGGCGGTGAAAACATCACCGTTATGGCCGGGACCGTAAAACCAATCATCGGCGGACGAGGACAAAATCGGCTTGGCTTTGCCGGCCGTCAGATTATTGCCCTCCCGGTCGAAGTAAGGTCCTTTGACCGATTTGGAGCGGCCCACGGTCAAATAGTAAGTGTGGTTGGCGTAGTGTCCGCCGGAGACAAACAGATACCACCATCCGTTTCGGTGCATCACGTATGAGCCTTCATACGCGCCAATCATCTTCGATTCCGGCTTGCGGATGCCCGCCACATGGAGCGGTTTCGCGCCGGACGCAATGGACAAACCATCGGAAGCGAGGTCCACTACGTGTACCCCGTCAGCCAGACTGCCGAAAAACATCATCGTTGTCCCGTCGACGGTTAACACAAACGGATCAATCGCGTTAAGAATACCTTCCCTTC
Organism: Kiritimatiellia bacterium; assembly: GCA_017454745.1. Classification (GTDB taxonomy): domain Bacteria; phylum Verrucomicrobiota; class Kiritimatiellia; order RFP12; family UBA1067; genus UBA1200. The sequence continues at coordinate 89,919 of JAFTCL010000083.1, read as the reverse complement.
GCGTGTCAACAACCACACCCTTAAACTCAAACGGCCCGGAAGGACGGGTTGACGTGAGGGCGGCGATTTTGCAATCGTCGTCGCTGATGAAAAGCGAGATGTACAATACCCAATTATTGCCGATACGAGTCACGCATGGGGCCCAAATATTCCGCGAGATCGACTCCAGTTTACCCCTAGCGTCAGTAGAGATCGGACTATTACCTGTGTCAGTCCAGGAAATCAGGTCACTGCTGGTCATCAATGTGCGCAAACCGGTCGCGACACTGTAAAACTTGCCGCCAGCGTACCACACCGTAGGATCCGGCCAATCTTTCGCGATTACCGGATTATGGAAATCCGCCAGCACCGCCCCGGCGGCAGCGAGCGACAACAACACGCCAAAATAAATTTGCTTAATGTTCATAACTGTTAATACACTAACAAAAATCACCACGCGATTCAATCACTTTCTGGCATAAAAACAGTTAGGCCGATTTCACCACTTTTACCCTTGCCCAAAATAGGGCAATATGAGATAATAAACGCGTTTAGTAGGTTGTTTCCGTTGACTGCATACGTTGGGAATGCGTTTATGTTACGGTAGCAAATGCGCAAGCAGATGCCGCCGTTGGTTTGGGAAAGTTATTACTATGGGAAAAATGGCGATCCGCCTTGCCTCATTGGCATTGTTGGCGATTTCGGTATTCGTGCGCCTAACCGCTTCCGGCGCGGAGGCCGATCAACACCGGTCGATGCTTGACCTTGAGGCACCGGTCACTAGGTGGGAAGACGGCATACCGCTTGGCAACGGCGGCGCGGGCGCGCTTTTGTGGGGCGGCGGCGACACGCTAAACGTCACTCTGGACCGGGCCGACTTTTGGCACAATACCGATGTATCCTGTTACCAGACTCCCGAATTCAATTGGGAGACGTTAATCGACGTGGTCGCTAGAAAAGACGATGCGAGACGGGCAAAGGTGTTCAACGGCGGCAACTCCGCGACAAAACTTCCCGGCGTGCGGCTTGTGCTGAAACTCGCCCCGGGGCAAACGCTAAAACGGTTTAGGCTGGATGGCATGACTGCGGTCGCATCCGTGACCGTGGCTACCGCACAGGGTGACAAAGACATCGCGCTCTGGTTCGATGACGGAGACAAACTCCTTTCGATTCGCGTTCCCGACGGAGTGTCGTTCAGCGGACGGGAGTTCATTAAAAACCCGTCTTTCGAAAAACTTACCGGTTATCCGGAACCGGAAATCGTTATCGACGAAACCAAAACCGTATATCGCCGTCGCCGCCGGAACGGTGCAAACAACCGTTTCGATAAAGACTTTGAAACCGGAGTACGTTTCCGCAAACCAACGGTAAATCCGAATTCCAAGTTCTGGGACAAGTTCAACGCCGAGAGTTCCGTGTCCATCCCCGACCCGGAGATGCAGCGACTCTATGATTTGACAATCTACCTTTACGGAGCCGGCGCGAGGGCAGGAAACCCGCCGCTCGCTCTACAAGGGCTGTGGACTGCGGACAACGGCGCTTTACCCCCGTGGAACGGCGACTACCATAACGACCTCAACACCGAGATGACATATTGGGCGGCCGGCCCCGCCGGACATATTGAAGCACTAGAGGCATTCGCCGACTTCTATATCGAGCGGTTGCCGGAATGCCGCGCATTCTGCCGTAAAATCTTTAATGGCGGCGACGGCGCGGTGATTCCGCCGACAATGGGGCTTGCCGCCCAACCGATCGCCGGCTGGACCGCCTACATGGTCCCGCCGATACACGGCATTTGGGTGTTCGATACCATGTGTGACGCCTGGGACTACGACCCCACCCCGGAAAAAGCGCGAAGATATCTAGCATTCGGACGCGAACTCGCCGCCGGGCTTGAACACTCATGGAAAGTCGTAGACGGGGTTAGAAAACTGGACATCTCTTGCTCGCCGGAAATCGGCAACAACGAGCATGGCTGTTTTCTCAACGCAAACTCCAGTTACGAGCGGGCGATATTGAACAGTTTTTACACCTGGCTTTCGCGATTGGCCAACGCCACCGGGGAAAAAGATGAATCCGCTAAATGGAAAAGCTATGTGGGAACATTCGGCCCGCCAAATGTTGATAAGGACGGCGCGTTGGAGATATCCGCCGGAAATCCGCTGAAAGTCTCACACCGTCACGCGTCCCACTTAATGCAGGTGTTCCCGTTAACAAATGTTACGAGCGAACCCGGCGTGGACTCGCTAAAATCGGTAGAACACTGGGAGAACCTCGGGTCGGATTGGTGGACCGGATACTCGTTCGCCTGGGCCGGATGTTTCGAAGCTAGGCTCGGACGGGGCGACCGGGCATACCGTTATCTCAAGGATTTCCAACGCGCGTTTGTTTCGCGCAACGGCTTCCACTTGAACGGCGACCAACTGAAGTGCGGGCTTTCCCGGTTCACCTACCGCCCGTTTACGCTTGAAGGGAATTTCGGTTATGCGCGCGGCATTCAGGAAATGCTGCTTTCGTTCGATCCGGCGAAAAACACCTATTCACTTTTTCCGGCGCTTCCAAAGGCATGGGACGGGAAAGAGGTCCGGTTCCGCAATCTGCGGCTTCCCGGCGGTCATCGCGTCAGTGCCCGTCGCACACCGAATGGTGAAATCACTCACGAACTTATTCCAGCAAACAATTCGGAGCCGCCAAAAATGGTAAAACAGGATTGACGTTTTATGCAAATACGGAGAATAACACCTTGGATTGTTTTAGCCGCAGCGGTGGCGCTGGCGGCGGTTCAAAGCCGGCGGCTGGCCGCAATCCGCCAATCCGGGATGCCCGAAGCGTATCCGGGCTACACGGCCGACCCGCCGCCGGCATTGACATTCGTCATGGCCGGACTGGGCGGATTCCGCGGTATTGTCTCCGAGGTGCTGTGGTTTCGCGCCGAGCGACTTCAGGAAGAGTCACGTTATCTTGAACTGGTGCAGTTAGCGGACTGGCTGACCATGCTCGATCCCCACGCCGCCGAGGCTTGGGTTTACAACGCCTGGAATCTGGCCTACAACGTCAGCGTGATGATGATTCGCCACGAAGACCGTTTGCGCTGGGTACAGAACGGCATCCGGTTGTTGCGCGATGACGGGATCCGCATGAACCCCAAGGAGCCGAGATTATACCGGGAACTTGCTTGGATGTACATGAACAAAGTGGGCGGAACGTTAGATGAAGCCCATGCGACTTACCAGAAAACGCTGGCCGACCGCATGGCTCCGTGCGTTAACGCCAATGGTAAGCTTGCCGACAGTCCGGAATGCCGGGCCGTACTCACGGAACACCGGATGGATGCCGACAAGATGCTTGAAATCGAAAAACATTTCGGTCCGGTTGACTGGCGGTTGCCCGAAGCCCATTCCTTGTATTGGGCTTGGCTGGGGTTGCAGTTTCCCGATGGCGGACTGGAAGAGTTGATGTGCCGCCGTTTGGTTTACCAGTCGCTGCTGCTGATTATTATCACCAACCCATCTGCCGCACATTCGGTTGCCGACCGGCTTAAGCTGGTTCCCTCCACCACCGATTTCTTTACAGAAACCTTCGAAAAATTCCCTTCTCGAACCATGCGATCGGTTTACCTGCAATATCTGGCAAAAATCGCTGCGATGGCACGGGAAAACGAACGGGAAGACATTGTCCGCGAATGCCACACGCGCTTTGCAAAAGCCTTGCCGGACGGCGTAAAGCCGCCGACGATTGAAGAAATGATCCAAGAAGCCAAACGCCAGTGATTCTTTACCATGGACGACGATCTCTTTAACGAAACCGAGGAACATGTTGAAATCGGCAACACGCCGCCGCCATTGGCGGCGCGGATGCGCCCGGTTACCATTGAAGAGGTATTGGGGCAAGACCACATCCTCGGCCCCGGCAAGTTGCTGCGCCGGGTCATCGAAGCAGACCGGTTGACCAATCTGATTTTTTACGGTCCGCCCGGATGCGGGAAAACCACTTTGGCCGAGGTGATTGCAAAAGTCACCAGAAGGCGCTTCGAACGTACCAGCGGGGTACTGTCCAACGTGGCCACGCTGCGCAACATCTGCGAGAACGCAAAACTGTTCCGAAACGGCCCGGGCACGGTGCTGTTCGTGGACGAAATCCACCGTTTCAACAAATCGCAGCAGGATGTGCTCTTGCCGTATGTTGAAAATGGTACCGTGACACTGATCGGCGCGACCACGCACAACCCCAACATTTTCGTCAACTCGCCGCTCACTTCCCGTTCACTGGTTTTTGAGCTTCATGCCTTGGCTCCGGACGCGGTGATTAAACTGGTGGAACGCGCATTGGCCGACGATCAACGCGGTTTGGGCACCATTAAAACCCGCATGGACGATGCCGCCAAGAATTTTCTTGCGGAGATTTGCGATGGCGATGCGAGACGGGCGCTGACCGCGCTTGAAGTCGCGGTACGCTCCACCGCGCCGGATGAAAACGGCGTGGTAAACATCACCACGGCGGTAATTGAGGATTGCGTGCAGCGAAAGATGGTTCTTTACGACAAAGATGAAGACGGACATTACGACACCATCTCCGCCTTCATTAAATCCGTGCGCGGATCCGATCCTGACGCCGCCATTTATTGGTTGGCGAAAATGCTTGAGGCCGGTGAAGACCCGCGTTTTATCGCACGGCGGCTGATTATTCTGGCCTCGGAAGACATTGGTAACGCCGACCCGCGTGGTCTTACGGTAGCGGTATCCGCCATGCAGGCGGTAGAGTTCATCGGTATGCCGGAAGCCCGGATTTCATTGGCCCAGGCCACCACCTATCTGGCCACTGCACCCAAAAGCAACGCCTCCTATCTGGCGGTGGACGCGGCAATAGCGGATGTTCGCGCCGGAAGAATGCTCGCTGTTCCGGAACACTTGAAAAACGTTCATGTCAAAGCCATCGGGGTTGAAGGCTTAGAAACCGGATACAAATATCCGCACGACTTTAGCGGCCATCTGGTGGAACAGGAATATCTTCCGGTTGAGAAAAGATACTACAACCCCACCAATCAAGGTTATGAAGACACCATCTCGAAACGTCTGGAGATATTCCGAAAGGCCACTAAGAAAAAAAGTTAACGGTCAAGGCATCTCGCCGAAGAAAAAGTCATCGATGTAGAATGCTGTGGCGGCATCCGCCAAAGATCCCATACCGAGCCACTGCATCGCGGTGAAGCCAGGATTGACGGAAGCAAGCTGTTTGTACTCTGCGGCAGGCTGGCCCTGACGCTCAATCTTAACCGACCATACCGGCGTCCCTTTCTTAGGAAACTCCATGCGAACAGTTATAAACATCCAGGTGTCTGGCTGAATGTCAATCTTATCAAAACGCGAATCCTGGTCGTCGCCGCCGGATTTAATCAACAGCTTGTTGTCTTTGGCATAGATTCCAAAACCAACCACATACTCCTTCCCCTTGATCGAATAATCGCGCCACTCATAAAACCAATCCTGGTTGGCTTCGGTACGGAAGGCGAAACGGTTTTCATATACTCCTTGGGTCAAGTTACAGGGCAGGAAGATATGCGGGTTGAAACGCCCCTTAAGCCCTTGGGCGTCCTGGAACTTGAGCGACCGCTTGCCGCGATAAGACACGCCTTCCACCACCCCGACGGAATCGCCCTTGCCCTCGGCATGGACTTTCGCCTCGAACAGCGCCTTCCCAACCGGAATGTCTTCAAAATCACAGTTGACCGGCAAAATATTAATAGAACGCGGAGCCGGAGGACGCCGGAACGGCCGATGCGAAATTCCGTCCGCCTTTTTGCGCCAAGCTTTGCCGACCGGACCGATTTCGCCGTAATCAAACGGCTCAAATCCGGCCAACACCGCCGGCGATTTCTTACCTAAGCGGAAATCGCGACGGGCGGCGTTTTTGAATCCCGGATCCATCGCCACCGAACCCACATCCTGCGACTCATTCTGCCATCCACCCCAGTCACGGCCAAGAAAAGCTTTATCGGGGAAACCGTTGGGATTCCAATAAATGTTCTTGCCGAAACGCAAGTCGTCCACACTTCCGGCAGACCCTTTCCAACCGCGGGTAATCGCCGGAGATTCGTTATCCCAATAAATGATGTTGTTGGTTAGACACAGTGTCGGATGGTTCTCAATCCGGCTGCGCTGAATCTGACCGTCGGCACTGAACGCCAAAATGTTGTTGCGGAAAAGGTTATTCTTGCCGTAATGCTGATGAATACAGCCGGTTGCCACATCGTGCACCAAATTTTTCTCGAACACCAGATTGGCGGTTCCCTCATCGGTGTAAAGCCCCCAGCCGCCACGCGGATAGCGGCTTGACCAAATGTCGTGGATATGGTTGTGCGACACTACCGATCCGGTCTGGTCGCCCAAAGTGTAAATGGCGCCCATATCGCACAGCACCTCTTTGCCGAGGTGGTGAATGTGGTTGTAGGAAATCTCGTTGTTGCGGGTAATGGTCGGGGCATAGCCCCAAGTCCATCCCATTGAGATCCCGGTGTAATAGAAGTCGGAAATGTCGCAGTGGGTAACACTGACCCCGAAGGCTTTTCCAATCCACACGCCAACCGCGCCGGGAAACAGATTGCCGCCATCGTGCAAAATGCAATTGTAAATTTGGACATCACCGGTCAACTGCGAGGAAGGCGTATCCGGTCCGACCGTAGTGTCGCCAACATAAACCGCCCCACCGCCCAAATCGTGGATTTCGCACTGTTCGACCAGAATGCGGCGGCAACCCTCGCTAAAACGGATGCCATGACTGCCAACGTGGGCGATTTCGCAATTACGGAAAACCACGTCATGGGCGGAACGGACCTCAATCGCCGCCGGTTGGTTCACCGCAGCCTGAGAATCGCCTTGCCCGTTTTCAGGCAACCAATATCCGGCATAGCGGAAACTTATTCCATCAAAAGCGATGTCACGGACCAGATTTGAGGTCGTGTTTTCACCGTAAATCTTTACAAAAGCGTCCGTAACCGGAGCGATGGCCATGGTCAGATCCACCGACTCGCCCTTGAGCGGCAAATAACACAAACGACCGGACGCATAATCGGCATACCATTCGCCCGGACAATCCAAGGCCTCGCGGTAATTCTCAAGCACATAGCGGGGTTCGCTCCCGCCCCAATTGAAATAAGGCCACGGTGTGGATGCCGTACCCACCACAAGCCCAGTCTTGCCATCCACATGCTGCAGTCTCGCCTGACTGGCTTCCCAGGAATGGAAAACCCTGACCACCACCTCCGACAAAGTGTCGGGGCGCTTTCTGGCCACATTCTCCAAGTCTTCCGGATACGCCATAAACGCCCGCCGCGACAGATCCGCGTCCGGTTTACCGGTCACCGGATCGGTACCGAACGGCACCGGTTTGCGCATGTAATAATAAAACTCGTTCGGCGACTTTGCCCGCTGGGCACGGCGGCCATTGATGTAAAGCTGCTCAAATGTCATGCCTTCCGGCAAATCGGACTGCCACATTCCGTGGACTTGCTGCTCAAACTTGTAAAGCGTACACCCGCCGGACACCACCACCGAAGCGTTTTTTGCCGCCTTGAAATGAAGGTGCGAATCGGAAAAAGTGAACTCCAGCGGACGGTCAATGGAGTACCAACCGGAAAGCACCTCGACCTCCACCGGCGCGTCAAACGCGATCTGCCCCGACCTGCGCAACGCACGGGCACGGTTGCGGGCTCCCTCAAACGTTGCCAAAGGACCGTCGTTAAGCGCTTTTGTCGGCAGCTTCAACGAGCCGCTCCACGCGTCGTTGCCACGCGGTGAAACATAAATCGTCTCCGACATTCCCCATACGGCGGGCAACACACACACCCAAAACAGAATGCTTTTCATAACTCTCTCCCTTTGTTTATTCGCCGCCAACCATTGCCAGCGGCATTTTAAGACTTGAAATCGCGCAAATGCCCCAAAAGCGACCGAAAACCTCTCCAATAAAATTTCATGTCCTCTACCGGAGATTTCGTTGAACACAACCGGCGCAATACCGTCTCCGGGTGCATAAACGCACGGTAAACCTCTCGGATTGCCGCCTTGATCTGCTCTTCCGGAACCCCGGATCGCATCACCTGCCGGCGCATGTCGAAATCATCCCAATCCTCGGTCAGCAACTGACCGTTCTCCCGCACCTCGCGAAAAAGCGGAGTGCCGGGATAAGGGACCACCTGTGTGACCTGCAACGTATAAGCGTAACCTTTGCGGAGCAGACGACGGGCCAGACATACCGTATTGGCGATCTCGCGCTCCCCCTCCCAAGGATATCCCAGCATCACCGTGACGTGCACATCCAATCCGGCTTTTGACGCCTCTTTTGCCCCCCGCTCGATCTCCTCGACCTTAAGCGCCTTTACCAGCCGGTCAAGCGTAGTTTGGTTGGCCGACTCCAATCCGAACAACACCAGACGGAACCCCGCCTTGCGCATCAATTGGTACGTCTCAAAATCCAACTTACCGAACCGCATATTGCAGTCGATGCGCAACTTCTTGGGATAGCCTCGTCGAATCATTTCATTACAGAAAATCTTCAGCCACTCGCCCACCGGAAAGCTGCCGGTGTCGTCCATTATCTCGCGAACGCCGTAACGATCGATTAAATCGCCGATTTCATCCGCCACATCAATCGGGTCGCGGGTTCGGTAGTTTGGGTAAAGCGTAGTCCAAGAGCAAAAAGTACACTTGCCGTGCCAACAGTCGCGCCCGGACATGATGTAAGTGCCAGGAGTCTTGCGGTAGTTGCCGTTTCGTTCGGCATAAAGTTTCCAGCAAGTCAAATCCCTGTCGATCCACGGAAGCGTCCTAAGGTCATGATTCAACTGGAAACGACCAGTATTCCCAACCTCTCCGGCAGCATTACGATACCACACGCCCGGCGGATAATCGTGACCGCCCCCCGCCAGCTGCCCCAACAATTCAAGCAGTAGGAAATCGTAATCGCCCCCGGTCAGGATAAAATCCACCGGACAGTTTTCCATCGTCTCCGCCGGTAGCGCGGTAACGTGGTCTCCCACCATCACCACCGTAAGTGCCGGATGTTTCGCCTTTAATGCGGTGACGATCTTCCAGTGGCGTTTGACCACCGGAGTTTTGGTCTCGATCATCACCACATCCGGCTCGAAGGCGGTCAATCTCCGGTCAAACTCTTCGGGAGTCCAACCGGAGGCGATTCCGTCGAGCCACGCCACCTCGTGCCCCGACCGCTTTGCCATGGTCGCCGCCAACGCCGGAACCACCGGATAAATGAACGTGGGACGGTTAAACCACTGAAACTGGCGGTTCTGCCCTAACAGCGGAACCCCCAGTTCAGACGGCAACGGCGGATAAGCGATGGCGACACGCATCTTTTACTTGGCGGGATGCACTCCCATGCCTTTTTCGACCCCTTTGCCTTCGATGACGGTACAGGTGGCGACCTTCTCTTTCACGGACACGACCTTGATCTTGGCGACCTTGGTCAGTTCGCGGTCCAGCACCTCCCCAGTGTCGGGATCAGCGATTTCGGTCTCTTTGCCGACATCGAAAATCTGGCCTACCGCCACTCCCTCGCGTTCGCCGCGATTGATAATCACCTTCTCTTCCGTCGCCAGAACCACCGTGCCTTCCCACGGCAGCGAATCCAACTGGGCAATCAGGAACTCCATCGCCTGGTTGACCGCATCGGTCGCCGCCAATCCCATGTTATCCTTCAGGAAACCGCCCATGTCGCCGGTAAGACCGCCCAGCGCGCTACCGTGGTAACCAAGGGACAACCCCTTCTTGCCGGACTTTCCGACCACACTCTTGGACGCTTTGACCTGACCGGTGCGGGAATCGACAACGTAAATCGTGATGTTAATTTCGGCGCTTCCGCCGCCCAAGCCCACGCGAATACCCTTGAATCCAAGCCCGGTGCCGGCGCCTTTGGTTTCCTGCACGTGGGTAATCGCACCTTTCACCAGTAATTGGGCCGGGGTCATCTGTCCGGTGGCCGGGGCTTTCTTGCCGCCCGCCATCCGGCCCGATGCCGCCATGTCCTGCTCATTCATCGCCTCAGCGCGCATATCCTTCTCGCCCAGAACTATGAACTTGCCCGATTGGGTAAGTTGGTCGGTCAAGATCGTTCCCCATGCGTCGCCCAAATCCCACTGCCCGCGCCAGTTGGCCTTGTTTTCAAACTTGGTTACCGTTATGCTGTAACGGAGATTCCCCTGCGCGAAAGCGGAAAACGCCAATGACACCACACAAGCGACCGACAACATCGATGACAAAAATGAATTCTTCATAGCAGTTAAACTCTCAATGCGAGTGAATACAACGGTTAAAACAACACGAATATATTACTCCTGGCTGAAGGATAAATCAAGCCGCAATTATCAAAATTAGAATCTTATATTAAAGGGCCTCCGGCAATCCCGCCTTCCACACAATTCGCAAACCGCCTAACAAAAAATGCGTTCCCGGACAAGAACCGGGAACGCATTTTTTACAAGCGAAACAGGTATCGGGACTAACGGGAAGCTTTAATCTTGTCCCAAGCCTTGTTGTACAGCTCGATAACCTCCGGATGACCGTCAAAACCGCGGATGACTTGACCTCTTTTCAGGGTCTCTTCGTCCAAGATAATCATTTTGCGATAATCTTCGTCCAGCATCTCGATGGCGGGGCCGACCGGGTTCGGACCGCAAATGTACTCCATATTCTCCTTGGCGACTTCCGGCTCGTAGATCGTGTTGATGAACGCATAAGCCAGATCGATTTGCTTGGCGTCCTTGGCAAGCACCATTTCGTCGAAAGCCACGGAAAAACCCTCTTTCGGCAAGGCGAAACCGACATCAGGACGGGGTTTTACGTCTTCATCCTCGTCGCCGACGATCAATTGGGTGACATCGGTGGAATACCCATGTCCGAGCAGAATCGCCCCGGAAGCAACCTCGGTCTTGTAACTTTCCGAGTCAAACTTGCGGATGTTCTCCTTCCACTTCAAAACTTCGGCAACAGCCTTGTCAAGCTCCTCAGCCGAGGTGGTGTTGATCGAATACCCTAAGCTCATCAAACCGGCGCCAATAACCTCGCGCTGGTCGTCCAACAGGGAAATCTTGCCGCGCAACGCGGGATTGGCGAGAATCTGCCAAGTATTGACATCCGCACCGGCCGGCATCTTGTCCTTCAAGTAGGCGAACCCCGTGTAGGTGACCGCGTACGGGACGTTATAAGTGAACGAAGGGTCAATAATCTGCGGCAGGAACTGTTTGGCAAAGTTTTTGCGGACATTGGGAATTTTTCCGTGGTCGAGTTTCTGGATCATCCCCTCGTCCACCATCGTTTTAATCTGGTAGGAGGAAGGCATGATGATATCGTATCCGGTCGCGCCGGCTTTAAGCTTGGCGTACATGGTCTCGTTGGAATCGAACGTATCGATAACCACTTTGCAGGAATGCTTTTTTTCAAACGCCTGAATCACGTCCGGCGCAATGTAGTCGGACCAAGTGTAGATGTGCAATTCCGGCTTTTTCGCGCCGTCATTCTCGTTCTTCTGCGGGTTGCAACCCGCGACGACACCGAGTACGAGCGCAACGCCCGCCAGGAGGTTAATGGACTTCATTGCTTTGTTCCTTTCTTTTTTGGGTTAACAACCGGCCCCCAGCGGGGCGGACAAATTCTTCCGGCAACCATGCGTCACGTCCCGTGCCGCTTTGAGATCGTGCGGGAAAGCCCCGCCAGCAGACAGGTGGCGATAAGCATCACCGTGGAGAGTGCGAAAACCGCCGGCAGGTTCTTGGAATGCTTTACCATCGACGACACGTAAGTGGGGAATGTGTTGGTTCCGGCGCCATTGACAAACGCCGTTATGACGACATCGTCAATCGAAAGCGTGAAGGCAAGCAGACCGCCCGCGATGATGCCGGGCATAAGAATGGGTAGTTCCACTTTGAAGAAGGTGTATAACGGTCCCGCCCCCAAGTCGTATGCGGCTTCGACAATCGACCGGTCAAAATCCTGAAGACGGGCAAGCACGGTCATAACCACGTAAGAGACGCAAAACGTGATGTGCGCGATCAGGATGGTCCAGAACCCGCACTCCACTCGGCAGGCGACAAACAGCATCAGCAGCGAAATACCGATCAAGATGTCCGGCATGACCAGCGGCGTGTAAACCAGCGCGTAGTGTACGGACTGCAACCGGCTTTTCCAGCGGTTGAGCGCAAGCGCCGCAGTCGTGCCGATCACGCACGAAAAAAGCGTGGCCAGCCCGGCAATCTCAAGCGACAGCCAAAAACTGTCCAACAGGCTACGCACCGAATAAACCCCGGTGAACAGCTGCCGGTACCATTTAACGGTAAACCCCAGAAAATTGCCGTCCGCGTCAAAAAACCGCAGGGAAATCCCGTCCGGGCTGAAACCGTAGGCGATAACCAGCAAAATCGGAATGTAAAGGAAAAGCAGCACCAGTGCCAGCACCGTCGGGGCGAAGAATGATTTTTTCATGCCTTTGCCCCCGGAATATGCGCTGCCAACCCAGTGTCGGCCTTTTTCAAATCCCGCGCTTTCTGGCGCGCCCGCCACCAAACGGTCATCGCCATCGGCACCAACACCGACACCGCCATAAGCGTGGCCAACGCCGAGGCGTGTGGAATGTTGCGGTTCTGGATCGCGCGCATGAAAATTTTGTTGCCGATCAGCACGCAGTTGGTGCCACCCAACATCTGGGGAATCACGTATGAGCCGATGGCCGGAATGAATACCATCAGCACCGCCGAAATTATCCCTTGGCGTATGCAGGGAATAAAAATCTTGCGGAAAGCGTAGAAACTGTTCGCTCCCAAATCCAGCGCCGCCTCCATCAGCGAAAAGTCAAACTTCTCCGCCGCCGAATAAATCGGCATGATGGAAAACGGGAGAAAGGAATAGACCGAAACCAACACCACTGCCACCTCAGAATCCAGCATCGTAGCCATCGCCGGATCAAGCGAACCCGAAGTTGCCAAGCCCAAACCCGTCAACGTATGCTGCACAAAAGCGGGCATGCACTGGAAAAGCCATTCGCCGAAACGCAAATAGGAAAGATAGCAAGCCTGCAACCAGCCGTCCGGATGCAGCATGGTGCGCCATGCGAAGACCCGCACCACAAAGCTGGTCCAAAACGGCAGCATGATCGCCCCCGCCACGATCGCCCGCAGACGTTTGTCCATCCGCGCAATCGCGTAGGCGCAGGGAAGGGAAAGCAGAATGCACCAGAGCGTAACTTTAACCGAGATGCGCAACGTCCGCCAAATGATTGACGGATAGTCCGGGTCGGCAAGCGCGCGCCACGTCTCAAGACTGTAAGGTTCCGCCACCCCCCCGTTGGGAGTGTGGCCGTGGAAGGTGAAGGATACCACAATCAGTGTCGGTATCGCGAAAAACAGGGCCAGCCACAAAAACGATGGCGCGGTAAGTAATCCTTCCGAGAAAAATCCTTTGCGGTTTTTCATTTTCCGGGGAACTCCTTGGGCGCGTCAGGCGGAGTCTGCACTAATCCGGCATCGGATTCAGAGAAGTTTTCAATCATGTAACCGTCATCCGGATGCCACCACATATACACCTTGTCATTCCAGGTGATCGGAGCCTGGTCAAGCAGGAACCTGGAATGCGGCTTGAGCGCGGAGACGCTGCGGTCACCGCACATAATCCAATATTTCGTGTAAACGCCTTGATAAATCACATCCGTGACCGTACTCTGGAAAACGTTTACCCCCACCCCGTTCTCCGGCTGGGGCGCGTTAAGCGTGATATGAATCTTTTCCGGGCGCACAGAAAGGTGTACGTTCTGCCCTACCGCCAATTTGCGGTCGTTGAAAGCCTGTATATCGCCCAGCCCTTCGCACCGGATGGTGCAGTAGTCGCCCTCGGCGGCGACAATCTCGCCGGCAAAAAAGTTGGTGTCTCCGATGAACGCCGCGACGAAACTGGAGACCGGAGCCTCGTAAATCTGCGCCGGCTGGTCAAGCTGCTCCACCTTTCCCCGGTTCATAACGGCGATACGGTCGGAAAGGCTCATCGCCTCCCCTTGGTCATGGGTCACATAAATAAAGGTAATGCCAACCTGATCATGGATAAGGTCCAATTCCATCAGCATGTGCTGGCGGAGTTTTAGATCCAGCGCGGCCAACGGCTCGTCAAGCAGAAGCACTTGCGGTCTGTCCACCAAAGCCCGCGCGATGGCTACGCGCTGTTTCTGGCCGCCCGAAAGCTGGTTTGGGTACTTCCAAGCATGTTCGCGCATCTGGATCATGTCGAGAATTGCATCCACCTTCTCCTCGATCTCGCGCTTCGGCAACTTGGACAGCTTGAGGGAGAACGCAATGTTGTCCCAGATGGTCATCGTGGGGAAGAGCGCGTAATTCTGGAAAACGGTGTGGACGCGGCGTTGGTTTGGCGAAAGGTCGGTAATGTCCTTACCGTCAAGAAATATCCGTCCGGAATCCGGCATCTCAAAGCCCCCGAGCATACGCAGTAACGTAGTCTTACCGCAACCGCTCGGCCCCAACAAAGAGAAAAACTCGCCCTTTTTAATGCCTAATGAGACATTGTTGACCGCAGTCAACGGGCCAAAACGCTTGGTAACGTTTTCGAACACCAGAAAATCGGACACTTCACAACACCTCGCACTATCCAAGTTGCAAATTGCCTGTTACAGGTATCGGCGCCTCTCGCCCCAATTCGGGTTGAGGGCAATAACTTTAAAATAGTTGGGAGGTATAGTCAATAACGAAATATGATTTTATTGAAATAATTTTCATTGCCATCCAAACGCCCACTCATTATTCATCATTTAAAATTCTTCATTCTTAATTCAAAGTTTACTCGTCACTCGTAACTCTTATCTCGTCACTCTTACCTCGTCACTCTTCCCACGGCGGCATGCTGGGCAGCGTTCCCAGGAACTCGCGTTCCAGCTCCGTTTCATAATCACCGGCGAACGTCCCGTTCATCAGACGCGGGAAACCCTCCTCCCGAAGCCGCCGCCAAGCGTTGTTTTCGTCGCCGGGAGTAATGGGGAAGAACAACGATCCTGACTCGCGGGCCGAACGAAGATCGCCCTGGGCGTCCCCCACCATCAGTACCTTCCCGGAGGCATATTTTCCTTCGGCGGCGGCGGTCAGCATCTCGGCCTTGGTCCCCGCTTCCTGACCACAAATAATTTCCACCAGCCCGTCAATCCGGTGCAATTTCCACTCGCGCCGCAATGCGGCTTCCGGCGTTTGCGAAACCACCATCAAATCCGCAGCCTCTCGCATCAGCTCCATAGTCGCCACCGCTTCAGGGAAAGGAGGCACTGGACGCATATTGCCGTCGATGCTGGCGCTCACTTCCAGACTCCACTCCAGAAGGCGGCGCAACTCAGGATCCCCGGTCCGCTCCACTTCGGTCTGCAATGACGGGTTGCCCAAAGTCAAGCCAGATTGGACGTACGACCGCAAAGCGTCAAGTTTGGGCAACTCCACCCCGGATTCGGCGACACCCGGATAGTTGCGGAACCAGGTAAAAGTGCGCAGCAAGGCCGGGAACCGGTTCGACCCGCGGTAACAGGAAATCAGATTCGAAAAATCCGCGCACGCGATCAAAGCGTCGGCGCAACGCTCCAAATGCCAGTGCTTGATGATCAACGGATGAAAATGTTCGCGCTGTTTGACCGCCATCGTGTCAAACACGCATCCATCGGAGTCGATTCCCACAAAACAATCGTGCTGCGGGGCAAAACCCCGCAGCATCGCGCAATCAACGCTCATCGGCTACTTCTCGTTGCCGGCCGGCGGCTTGTCTGCGGATTTTAACAGATTCTTAAAGCCTTCAACCGCGCCGGTGGCCATCTTTTTGACACCGGCACCGATATCCTTGGCACCGCTGCCCACGAGATCGGTGGCGCCGCCAACCACGTTGGCGGAGGCTTTTACAATGCCCACCACCACGCTGGAAACGATTTCCTTAATCGCCTCGACCGCGGTAATGCCGCCGTTCTTGGCGCCGATACCGTTCAATTCGATATCCGGAGTTGGCACCGGCACCGCCGCGCCCATCGTCAACGGCGAAGAGAACTGCACCTGCGCCCCGGACAGCTTGAAGTGGTTAATTACCACCTTCTTGCCGGATTCGTCGCTCTTCGGGGTTTCCTTACCCGTCTCGTCCGTCGTCGTTTTCGGCTTGCTGCCGCTGGTAAACGCGTCAAAATTCGACTTCCCGCCCTTTGACTCATACCGGATCAACGGATCTTTAATCGTGATGTCATCTATCACGATGGTGTCGGAAAACAGCGAAGCCATTTTCATCTTCACCGACATGTGGTCAACCGCGAAACAGGCATTGGTGGAGTACCCTTGCGGGTTGCCCACGCTGACCTTGGACATCGAAAACGACCCGTTAAACGGGTTCATGCTGACGTTGCCGACCTTGATCGGCACTCCGACAACTTTTTCACCCGCCAGTGCGGCGCCCTTGACAATCGGGCAAATGGTCAGCGGAAGCGTCACCAACAACACCACCAACGCCACCGCGATGACCGTCACTGCCGTTACGGCGATTCTCACACCTTTTTTCATAGCCATTTCATCATTCCTTTCGTGTTTGGTTTAAACCGTGTAAGTAGAGGCGGCGGTGTTTCCGCCGCTTTCCGTCCAAATGTGATGGTAAAACTCGCCGCGCGGTTTGTCGGTGCGCTCGTAAGTGTGGGCCCCGAAATAATCGCGCTGCGCCTGCAGGAGGTTGGCGGGCAGCCGGGCGCTGCGGTATCCGTCGAAGTAATTCAGCGCCGTGCCCATCGCCGGCACCGGGATCCCCAGATCAATGGCGGTCTTGACCACGTTCCGCCACGCGCTCTGCGCCTTGGCGATAACACCGCTGAAATACGGATCCAGCAGCAGGTTCGGCAAATCCGGATTGGCGTCGAACGCCTCTTTGATCTTGCCGAGGAACCGGGCGCGAATAATGCACCCCTGCCGCCACACTAAAGCGATCTCGCCATAGTTGAGCTTCCATCCGTAATCTTTGGCCGCCTGGCGCATCAGCTGATACCCTTGGGCGTATGAGCAAATCTTCGCGGCGTAAACCGCCTGCTCCAGCTGCCGCAGGAACAGCCGGCGGTCAACCTTAACCTTGGAACGCGGACCGGAAAGAATCTTGGATGCGGCAACCCGCTCTTCCTTGATCGCCGACAGGCAGCGCGAAAAGACCGCTTCGGCGATTTGCGGGATCGCGACGCCCAAATCCAGCCCCGCTTGAGACGTCCACTTTCCGGTGCCCTTTTGCCCGGCGGTATCAAGTATCACGTCAACCATCGGCTTGCCGGTCTCTTCATCATACTGGCTGAGGATATCAGCGGAGATTTCGACAAGGTAACTGTCCAAATCGCCCTTATTCCATTTCGCGAATACTTTGTTCATCTCCTTGGCGGTCATGCCCAACCCGCGCGCCATCAAATCGTAGGCTTCGCACATCAGCTGCATATCGCCGTACTCGATGCCGTTGTGGACCATCTTGACGAAATGCCCGGCCCCGTCACTGCCAATCCAAGCGCAACACGGGGTGCCGTCGTCAACTTTTGCCGAAATGTCCTGAAAAATCGGCTGTACGTATTTCCACGCCTTAGGGTCGCCGCCAGGCATAATCGCCGGACCTTTAAGCGCCCCCTCCTCACCGCCGGAGACTCCGGTGCCGACGAAACGGATTCCTTTTTCGGCCAGATATTTCGTGCGGCGGATGGTGTCGGGGAAATGGCTGTTGCCGCCATCGATAATGATATCACCCTTTCCCAGCACCGGCAACAACGACTCGATGGTCTGGTCAACCGCAGTTCCGGCTTTGACCATCATCATCACCCGACGGGGTTTCTTTAACGCATCGGCAAGTTCGCGCACCGAATGGCACCCGATCAGCCGCTTGCCGGCACCGCGACCGTTGACGAAAGCATCGACTTTCTCCACCGTGCGGTTGAAACACGCCACGGTGTACCCCTTGCTCTCCATGTTGAGAATCAGATTCTCGCCCATGACCGCCAAACCGATCAACCCGATATCCGCTTTCTTAACCTGCTTTGCCATTTCATTTGCTCCAAAAACAGAACCAAAACCAATAAGGTGTCCTAAAAAAATCGGGCAATATTTTACCACATCCGCCAACCCCGGTCAAATGCGAAAAAAACATAATACAGGAAACAGCAGTTTGTCGTAATAATGGACACTCTTCTGATAGCGGCGGTAGAATTTTGGCGTACCCGTTCGTCAAATATTGGACACTTATGGTATCATAGGAGGCATGAACATGTCACGAATGGCAACAAATCAATACGTTGGGGCAAGACGCAGTATGTATGCGGAATCGAGTCCCGGCAAGCGCGGGCGGATTCTCGACGGGGTGTGCGAAACGACCGGCTACAGGGGACTTGACAGGTCAAACTGCCAAACCGAGGTAAATCCGCCATAACTCGACGGGAACCATTGGGTCAGCGCAATATTTTCCTTCTGGGGAAAACCAACGCGGCAAGGCCGAACAGCAACAGGCCAGTTACCCCCGGCTCGGGGACAAGATCATACCCCACGATTATAGGATCGCCGTCCAGATTGATGCAGGACGAGCCGACGCCAATTTCCCCCATTGGCGAAACCGTAACCTCCACCCATCCATAATACACATTCTGCTTCTCATCAGCATAGATACTGTGTACATCCCCTGCGGCTAACATAAGGTAAAAAATGCTGTTCCGCCTTACTGTTATGGGATCACCAGTGATAAACCACCCGTCATATGCGTGCATGTCTGTAAAATCATCATCAAGTGTGATATGCAGAAAATATTGGCTGGGGTCGAGGTGTCTGGTGGTCGATTCCGAAACGACATCGCCAACGGAAGCGACAAGCCAATTGCAAGATGCGTTGGCAACGACAACATCATTGGGGGATATTGTAATATTAACCTTACTTTTGTCAACCGTCAACCCCACTTCCGGCCAGATTCCCCTCCCCAAACTACCGTTATGGTAGCCAATAGTTGTAGTTTCTCCATCTACATAAGTAATGCCAAAAGCATCCCATAGTACAGATGTTGCGTTGGCACCGATAACTGACAACGATAGAAACACAAGCGTCAAGCATAATCTTTTCATTTCCTTTTTCTCCTTATTCTCCTGTGTCCGGTTCGCAAAATTCCGGCAGTTTGTCCCATGCCGAAAGGTCAAATTCCTCCAACTGATATCCCGGCATTAGGAGATTCATGTGCGCCTGAATATCATTTTTTAGCAATGTTAAAAAAGTTCCTTCTCCGCCTTCGCCTCTCCACATTAAATGCAACAAAACCGTCTCATTCCCCGAAAGCAAATATCGGGGATTGCTGGAATCACCATCAATAAATCTCGCAGCGTAAAACAATCGGTCGGCATTTTGAGGGAATAATCCTTTTGCACAAACCGTTTTTTCCTGCGGCAAATAATTTAAATCCATTATGACGGCCTGCCTAAACTTGTTAAACACCACCGTAGGCAAACCGTATCCTGGCCCAATATACTCATACCAGTTTTCGGGCAAAATCTTTGCCGGCACAACGCTGTCGGGCAAATCTTCGTCGAGGAGCCCTACCATAACATCCACATTTGGTATGTAGTTCGTGGCAACAAGGGTACGCGTGTACACCACATTGTTTGTCCCCAAGAAGTAATAAACGGTCCCCAAGCTTGCATGATAGTTATAATGCGTTGCCCCGAGAACATGGCGCTTACTTACGGCTGTCACATTAAAGGCATGCGGATCGGCAGAGTTTTGTTTAACGCTGGTCGAAGAAAAATCGGCGCCGTACGCCCAACAGTTTGTGTTCAGCTCTGTGTCGGGGTAATTTACAAAACGGTACCAAGCGTTGGCAGTTTGCGTGCCGGCAATTCTAGAGTCAATCGATTTGGCGAAAGCGGAAAGTACATAGTTGGTGCCGTCGTAAACCGAAGGATTGCACTTCGTCCAAAACTCGTGTAAGTTGATGAGACCGTCGCCGTCCCAGTCCTGCCAGGCGTCGGCGGCGTTTGTCGGGCATAAACCGTTGGCAAGTTCCCAGCGATCAAGAATCTTGTCTCTGTCCGCATCCTCCCAAACCATTGGCACTTTTAGACTAAATGAGGTTGCGTGTTCCTTTGGCTTTATTGTCTCCCAAAGAGCGGACTCCCCGACATCGCAAAGACCGTTAGTGTTTGCGTCCAACCATAGGCAGATGCCGTGCGGCGTTGTTGAGGACAAGTGCACGATATGCCCGAAATTGAAATTGGTGGCGGTTGGTTTCGGGTAAAAGACGTTGGTGGCGGTTAGTTCCGGGCGAAAGACGGTTGATATAGGTGAGTTCGTGCTGTATGACTGGTTAAACACAGCAACGGCGAGTTCCGGGAACAAATTGAACGAGCTTGTAACTTCTGCCGACAAGTTGTAACAGTAGCTTGAAGAATCGGAAGGATTTGTCCCGTCCTGGATTTCTGTTCCATCTGGCATGTTGTCACCGTCAGTGTCCGGGAAAAATGGGTTGCTGCCGTATAGCCAATCCTCGTCGGAGTCGGAGACTCCGTCTCCGTCCGTATCTTTCGGTTCCGCGGAATACCGGTCTGCGCCGATATCGAGCGAATCCCCGCGCAACTGGCCGTCAATGTCCAGCGGTGAAAACAGGCTCGGGACACCCATCCCTCTGGCCGGAGAGTCGATCGGCAGGTGTCCGGACGCCGACACGCAAGCGTTGGTAACCAGCAACCCGCTCACCGAGCCGGCGTAAATGCTGCTTTCAGAGGGGACAATGCAATTCAGTACTGTGACATCATACGCCACTCCGTTGGTGCACGGCGCAATCGCGTAGGCGTTGGCGAATGATTCATCGAAAATACAGTTGACCACTTCAAGCGGTATCGGGTCTGGCGCCCCGCCATAGTTTTGGGAAGTCGATTCGTATTGGATGCCCACGCTGTTTCCGTTTGCGTCCGGGGGGAAATTGACGAAGGTGCAATTTTCCACACTCATCGGGGGGCCGTCAACAGCGCGAATGCCCCGCGCTATTGTGGTGCCCCCAGCGTCTATCACGCAACCCGCTATAACCACTTCATTTGTCTCAAAATGGCGGAAATGCCATCCGTAATAATACACATTTGGATTCTTCATTTTGACATAAATGTTGCGGAACATGCCTGATGCCGGCTGTCCCGTAGTTGGCGCGTTGCCCCCGCAAAAGAACGCTGACTGCACCCCATTGGTTGCGCACAACTCCATGCAAAGCCCCTGAATAACGGTGTGAACCGTCTGCCTTTCGTCAAGCAATATGCCGGCAAAGCAATTTTGTCCGAGACGGATTATAACGCGGCGGTCGCGCCCACCGTCCTGAGTGGTAATCAACACCGGATGCGACGGAAGCCATTGCATTGACCACCCGTTACCGGAGTACACACCGGGTGCGATTTCGATTACAGAATACGCGCTGCTCGCTCTCAAGGCCGCCTCAAGAGTTTGCACCGCATTCGTTCCCCCGACACAAATTTTATTGACACTTTCCGCATCGGCTACCAGCGGATTTCGGTCGTAAAACCACTCATAGACATTTGGTATCCCGTCTCCATCCGGATCGCCGCAAACATCTGACCAGTCAATCGGGTTCAGACCATTTAGACATTCCCAGCCATCCGGTATTCCATCTCCGTCAGTATCGGAGTTAAAGGGATTTGTATTAGCATCGTACTCATCGGCATTGCAAAGGCCGTCTTCATCCGGATCTAAAGCCGCGTCCAACGGGTCGGCAGGATTGAACCCGTAAAAGACCTCCCACTCGTCCGGCATGCCGTCCGAGTCGGAGTCCGGCAGGGCGGAATCGGGGTCTAGCGGGTCAAAACCGTTTGCCAGCTCCCAGCCGTCCGAGTAACCGTCGACATCCGTATCCCTGTCAATTGGATTAGTGCCATTGATGAATTCCTGGGAATTGGTCAGCCCGTCGGCGTCAGGGTCGAGGGCGGCGTCCGCAGCGCTGGAGGGGTCTAGGCCGTAAAAGGCCTCCCACTCGTCTGGTATGCCGTCCGAGTCAGAGTCCGGCAGGGCGGAATCGGGGTCTAGCGGGTCAAAGCCGTTTGCGAGCTCCCAGCCGTCCGGGAAGCCGTCGCCGTCGCTGTCCGGGTCGGTCGGGCTGGTGGACACCGCGAGCAGCGCCGCGCCGGACGAGGGGTCGGCGGGGTCGAGCGACACGTCCCGCCACGACCACCACCACGGGACCGCCGGGATGGCCGCGGCTCCCCAAACCGCGGACACGCCGCCGCTCGCGCTGACCGCCGCGACCGCGTTGGAGGTCCAGTCCACGGCCAGGGCCGACGTTAGCGCGGCGTTGGTGAAGGCCGTGGACCATGATGTCGACCCGTTCGCGCACGATTTCACCACCCCGTTGGTCAGGACGACGGCGACCCTGCCGCCGAGTAGCCCTAAAAACGCGCCACGCGGACCGGAGGAGGCTTGCGGGGTGAAGGATGTCGAGGTGTCGGACGATCGGCGGTAAACCGTATATGCACCGTTGGTCTTGAGCAGCGCGGCGGACCTCGCCGGCCCGGCGATGACCTGGTCCAGCATCTGCGTGGCGCACACAGAGCGGTCGGAGTACTGGCTTGCGGCGAGCGCGCTGCCGAGCCTGAGTTTGCCGTCAGAGAGGAACGCCGCGTCGATCCCGTCGCCGGCGGACACCGCCACGGCGCTCACCGACGAAGACAGGGAGCTGACGAATGTTGAGCCAGTGCGGTTGGTCAGCACCGCCTGTCCCGGGGTCTCCTCCAGGCACAGGAGCCGCCCGGAGCCGTTGATCCCGAGGAAGTGGCGGTAGCCGCCGGAGACCGCCGCCAGGCCGAGGCCCGGCAGCAGGGCCGACGCGCCGTCGGCCCGCCACGCCAGAAACCCGCCGTCAGCGGCCAGGCCGCCGAGCGTCCCGGTGGCAGTGGCGGCCAGGCCGGTAACCGACGGGGGCGGCAGCAGCTCCTCCAGCCCGGAAGAGCCGCACAGCCACACCCCGCCGCCGCAGAGCGCCGCCCCGGACAGCCCGGCGGTCGAGCGGGCCGACACCGCCGGCGGGAAGCCGGGCAGGAACGACGACGTCCCGCCGCGCCAGAACAGCGGTGTCGGGGCCATCCCCATCTCCACGCCGTCTGGAATCCCGTCACCGTCGGTGTCCGGGTCGGCCGGGTCGGAACCCGCGAGCCGTTCCGAGGCCAGCGGCGCGCCGTCGCAGTCGGCGTCGGAGTTGATTGTGCCCGCCGCGCCGCGCAGGGCCAGCACGGTCACCGTGTATACAGCGCCCTCCCCCCACATTTCGGAGGCGGCCAGGGCCCGGCAGCCGTCGGCGGCCGTCCACTGCGGCATCGCGCCGAGATACGGCACGTCTTCCCCGTAAAGCCTCACGGAGCCGTCCCCCATGAACAGCCAAACGCCGGACCGGTCGGCGGCGAAGCCGCGGGTCCCGCTCGGCACGTCAAGTGCCACGCCCGTCGCAATGTCCCACAACGCCACACCGTCGGGCGTGAGCGCGGCCCCGGTTCCGCCGCCACAACCGATTACCGAGGCACCGGTTATACCGGGGACCGGCATAGCGGTCCCATCCCACGGGTCCCACGCCATGACCGAGCCGTTCTGGCGCAGCCCGACCGCGTAATAGCCGGCGGCCACGGCGACCAGGCCGGTGGCGGACGGCGGCGCGGTGAACGGCCCCCAGCATTTCGCGGTCCCGGAGGAGGTTAGCGCGACGCAGAAGTCCTCGCCGCCCGCTATGGCGGTTGCGCCCGTGACACCGGACGGCGTGCCGTTGAATCCGTCGAGCGAGCCGCTCCACGCCCGCACCCGGCCGGTGTCCAGCAGAGCCGCCCCGTAACCGCAGCCGGCGACAACGTCGACCACCCCGGTCATTGACGGGAGCGTCCCCATCTCGTCGGCCTCCAACCGTCCGCCCCACTGGGTGACTCTGCCGTTGGAACCCAGCAGGTAAACCGTGCTGCCGGCGCTTGCGGCGGCCTTGATAACCCCGACGGGCTTGGAAGGGGCGGAAATCCAGCCGAACCGCGGATTGCCGTCCGGCTCGCAGCAGGGGTCGAAACAGTCCGGGTCGTGCCCGAAGCCGGACACGCGCCCGGGACCTTCCAGCCCCACGAAAACGGTGAAATACGGGAGCCTGACAATCTGGGGGAGAGATGCGCCTGACGGGAACTTGAACTGCCGGAAGCCGCCGGCCGTGTCGGCCAGCACCAGCGCGGACTCAAAGCCGTCCGGTGTCGCCAATCCGCCCGGCACGGTGTCGTAGGGCAGGCTCCGCGGGTCGCCCAAAGGGTTCTGGGGTGAACGAAGCGGGGCGGGATACTCGCCGGAGATAAAGCCCGACCAAACCACTCGCGACGGCGACAGCCTGCCGGCGCAGCGGGCGGCCAGCGACCGGAGGCGCGACGGGTCGGAGGTACCGTAGCGGGCGGCCAGAAGGTCGGCCTGCCCGATCCCCGCGTCGGCGATGGCGAAGGGGGTCGCGCCGTCGCCGCCGGACATCATGACCGCGCCGGTCCCCGGGTCCTGCCAGACCAGAAACCGTCGGGCGGCGGTGCCGTCGGGGAGCCTCACGGCGGGAATGGAGAGGGCGTCCTGCGGCCAAGAGCCGTCGCCCACGTCGGCGCGGACGACCCCGGCGGGCACGGTGAGCCTGGCGCCGTCGCGCACCATGGGCGCCGACACCTGCGCGGCGCGGAAGGATTCTATAAAGCCGTCAAGCGACTGCGCCGATGCAAATGCCGCCGGCGCAACTGTAAATAAAACCACACAAAAACAAAACCTAACCACATTTTTCATAGACACTCTTACTTAATTACTCATTATGTTAAATGGTATACCGATTGTGCTGGGATTGTCAAGGCCAAATAAAAAAATGAAGCAATTGCAAAACTTCTTCTTGCTTTCGCTACTTGGAGGCTAGGAGTTTTGGAGATCTGGAGAAAACTTCAAAAAATCTCCGAAACTCCAAGACTCCTTTTCTCCCAGCAGCGAAAGCAAACCATGACCTTGCGGAATCAGAGGGGTTTTGCAACTGGCTCAATGTTTTATAATTGAGTAAACTATCGCACCGGCGTTGAAAATTCCATGTAAAACCACGGCGGCGATAATCCAGCGCATCGCCGGGACTAAATCGGCCTCGGTTTGCGCGTCATGCGCACGCCGCCAGCAACGGGACAACCCGTACCCCGATATTGCAGTACCGGCCATGTGCAGCGCGGTGCAGGCCGTCAACCGAAAAGCGACGATCCCGGCGGTAAGCTGGTCTTTAGGGATATAAATTAATAAATATAGCAGGTTCTCGATAAAGGCAAAGGTGAACCCCGACATCAGGCATACCGCCATAATGGCGTTGTCACTGGAAAACCGCCAAGGGCGTTTTTCCAGAGTCATCAGAGGAATCAGAATCTTGCCGAATTCCTCCACCGTCGGGGCAATGAGAACCGTCGAAAAGAAAACCAGCGACGACGAATTGCGAATCTCGCCGAAAAAAGCGCAAAGTATGGCCAAAAGCCCCGAACAGCACAACATCTTGAAGATTAGTGCCGCTTGCGGCACGGATTCGGACTGCCGCCACTGCTCGGCGATCTTTACGGCGTGGTCCTTTAGTGCCGCTTGGGCAAGCGCGTTTTCCGCCAGGGCCGGTTCACCGCCGATACTGTGTCGGCATCGAACGACGTCTCCCCCGACGAACCGGCAAGCGCCGGCTCTTCAGCGACATCTCTCGGGCTGGTGAACGAATCAAGCATTTTCCTCATTTCTGGCGCGAAAGTACGCCGTACCCGAGACCATGCAGACCGCCATATCCATGTTCTTTTTCTTCCCAGCGCCAGCCGCGTTGCCGCCAATGTCAGAAGAATCAAACCGGATGTTGCAGATAGCGTCATACCCCAACGATTTGGCCTGATCGATCATCCGTAACAGCGCCTCCCGCCGGGCACGGGCAAACAACCGGCAGTAGTAGGCCGATTCGCCGCCAAATATGTTCCGAAAACCGAAAACGAAACGTTTGAATGCGTCGCTGGCAATAGCGACCTCGCCACAGACCAACGCCACCGGATGAGCGGGATTGACGGACGCAGAGAACCCCTTAAGGTTAGTCAGCTGGATATCGCCGATCTTCGATTCCCGGGCGAGAAGGCTCTTAAGGTGCTTCTTCTCAATCACCATGCCCACGCTCCACCAAATAAAGAGCAAAAGAATCGGAAGACCAATCTGCAGAAATGTGATGATAAGAGCAGTGGTGGCTTCAGAATCAGTTTGTATCACGCGAAACCGCCTTTCTTTTTAACTTGCTCGTAATCAAGGTCAGTTTAACGGGGCGACGGTCGCGGCGGTTCCGTAAGCCATAATCTCGGAGGCACCGGCGGTGATCGCACTGGTGGAGAAGCGGACGTTAAGAATCGCGTTCGCGCCAAGTTGCTTGGCCTGTTCCATCATTCTCACGGTTGCCTCGCGCCGGGATTCGGTAAGCAACTCGGTGTATCCCTTCAGCTCGCCGCCAACAATGTTTTTAATTCCGGCGGCAAGATCCCGCCCGATATGCTTGGCGCGAACGGTGTTCCCTTGAACCAGTCCCTTAATCTCAACAATCCGGAACCCAGGGATGGAATCGGTATTGACAACAAACATGGCTGTAACCTCCAAAGCTTTTTAACGCGGCCTTCCGCCACAACGGCGGCAAGACGAAACCCAAAACTCATAACCGGAAACAAGGATAACATTTTGACATTCACGCGTCAACACGAAAACTTTGCGCCTTTACGCCTTTGCGACCTTACGGCTACGCCTTGACATCGGCAAAATATCAGGTATAATTGTAAATAGTAAATGTTGGTTTGTTTTTGGTTTCTCCGAGGGAACGGAATGGGAAAATTTCTTTTAGGCTGTTTTTTTGCCGTGGCGATGTCATGGCCGGTTTTTCCGGCTCCGGTACGCATTGAATGGAAAGCGACGGAGACTATGCCAGCCACCGTCGCCCGCCCGTTCCACGGTTTTCTGCCGGACGG
Source organism: Kiritimatiellia bacterium (assembly GCA_017454745.1). Classification (GTDB taxonomy): domain Bacteria; phylum Verrucomicrobiota; class Kiritimatiellia; order RFP12; family UBA1067; genus UBA1200. Next base: position 62,892 of record JAFTCL010000083.1, on the reverse strand, counting down.
GAGGTTCGTCGTCGCTGGTGGCAGCGATTTCGTTGACGGGAAGAAGGTGTATAACTCGGAAATAACTGTCCGTGAACCGGACGGGACGTGGAAGAAAATCGGTGAGCTTCCGTATCCCGTCGCCGAAGGAGTCTGTTGCGAGACACCAAAGGGTATCTTCTGCGCGGGGGGAACGGACGGAAAGACGGTTTTTACAGAGGCGTTTCTGCTTACTATAGATAACGGCACTCCTCGCGTCTCAAGTCTTCCGTCTCTTCACATGCCGCTGTCGATGGGTGCGGCGGCGGCCGACGGCGAGAAGGTCTATGTCGTTGCGTCGAAGAAGGTGTGGTCTCTCGAAATGCTCAAGGCGTTAGACCCCGATCCGGCGATTCGAAAGCATGGGGAGTGGGTGCTTGTCAGCGAAATCGCCGACCCGGCACGCGAGCAGATGGTTGCCGCCATCCAAAACGGCGACCAGAAGGAAAAACTGCTTGTCGTATATGGCGGATATGACGTAAAGACAAAGCTGCCGCTTGCCGATGGCTACGCCATTACCATTTCGTCGGGTAAAAAGAAAGCCATTTCGCCGCTCCCAGAGCACACCACATCGATCGGCGCGGCGTTTCTGCCGAGCGGGCACCAACACATCCTCTTGGTCGGCGGATTTGGCGAGAAGGGGTGGATTGACCGCGCGATAAACGGCTCAACCGAAACCAATCCCGTGAAGCTCGGTTGGCAGAGGAAAGTACTCGCCTACAACTGCGTGACGGATGCGTGGTGCGAATACGGTAAAATCGCGCCGGGCGACAAACCGCGCTGCGGAGCGGCGACGGCGATTCGCCCCGGCAAAACTCCCGAACAATACACTATTCTCATCGCGGGTGGCGAGGTCGCGCCTAAAATGCGGACTGATGCGGTAAGTGTCGCGAGCTTCAAGAAAACCGGTCGGTTCGGCGCGGCGGCCTGGGCGGTCGTCGGCGTCTATGCGCTCCTTATGGTCGCAATGGCGGTGTACTTCATCCGCAAGAAGAAGGATGTGAACGACTACTTCCGCGGCGGAAAGCGTATTCCGTGGTATGTTGCAGGAATGAGTATTTTCGCGACGATGCTCTCCTCGATCACCTTCATCGCGATTCCGACGCAGGCGTATTTGCAGGATTGGCGGTACTTCGTGATGGCGTTCTTCATCATTGGCATGGCACCTGTGGCGATCTACTTTTATCTGCCGTTCTTCTGCCGGCTTGGGATTACGAGCGCTTACGAATACCTGGAAAAGCGCTTCAATCTCGGCGTGCGGCTCTTCGGTTCTGCTGCGTTCGTTGTCTTCATGGTCTGCCGCGTCGCTGTGGTGACGCTGCTCCCCGCAATCGCGCTCAACGCCGTGACGGGAATATCCATCGACGCCTGCATCCTCATCTGTGGCGTTCTCACGATGATTTATTGCTCGCTCGGCGGGCTTGAGGCGGTCATCTGGTCCGACTTCGTCCAGGGTATCGTTCTTATGGGCGGAGCGGTGTCGGTGCTGGTACTCCTAATCATGAAGACCGGCTCGGACGGTACGCATTTCTCGACTTTCTGGAACGTGGCCAGTACCTACAACAAGACCGCGATGTGGGATTTCCGCCTTCTCTTCACGCAACCAGTCTTCTGGGTGGTAGCGGTTCAGGGCCTCATCTCCAATCTCTCTTCCTACACGAGCGACCAGTGCGTTATTCAGCGCTACATCGCGACGCCGGACGAAAACGCCACCAAACGTTCACTCTGGTTCAACGGGTGCATGAGTGTATTCGCGCAAGTGGTGTTCTACGGAATCGGCATGGCCCTCTTTACGTTCTATCACACGCACCCGGAAACGATGGACGTGACGATGCCGAAAGGCGATTCGATTCTCCCGACCTTTATGGCAACGGAGATGCCGCCGTGGCTCGCGGGACTCGTAATCGCGGCGGTCTTCGCGGCGACGATCTCGACCTTGTCCGCAAACCTGAGTTCCGCTTCTACGGCACTCGTCACGGACTTCATCAAGCGCTTCAAACCCGACATCCCAGGAAAGACGCAAATCCGTTGTGGTCAGATCTGCACCTATGTAGTCGGCATTATGGGCGTTATGGCGGCGCTCACACTCGCACGTATGGAGTCGAGCGCGCTTTTCGACAACTTCAACAAGTACATTGCCATGTTGACGGCAGGCTTGACGGGACTCTTCTTTATGGGCGTATTCATGCCGCGTATCAAGGGTGTCGCGGCGGTTCTGGGCCTTGCGGCCAACTACTTCGTCTGTTTCAGCTGCGAAATTCTGCACTGCAACGTGTTCGGACTCAAGTTCCATCCGTTCCTTCTGGGCGGTATCGGGCTGGCGGTATGCGTGGCCGTGGCCTGGACCACCAGTATCATCTTTCGTGAAAAAGGGCATGACCTGAACGGTCTTACCCTTAAAACCCTGAAACCGCAAACACCATCCGGAGAGCAATAATGGCCATCAAGAAACTTAAGGGATTAATCGCGGCTGCCCACACGCCGTTCAACGCCGACGGCAGCGTCAATCTCGCGCTGGTATCCAAGCAAGCCGACCTGCTGGTGCGGCAGAATGTTACCGGCGTTTACATTTCCGGCACCACCGGAGAGGGCATCTGCTGTTCCGTAGCCGAACGCAAGGCCCTGTTCGACGCCTGGACGGCAGCCGCCAAAGGCAAACTGTACCTGATAGCGCACATCGGCGCGTTAGCAATCCCGGACGTGCAGGAACTCGGCGCCCACGCGGTAGAATGCGGCATGGACGCCACCTCCATCGTTCCGCCGAATTTCTTCAAGCCGGGTTCTATCGATGCTCTGATTGACTACCTGAACGAAGCGTTGCAGACCAGCACAAAACTGCCGTTTTACTACTACCACACCGGAATGTCCGGGGTTAACTTCGATATGCAGGCGTTCCTTGAAAAGGCGGACGGCAAGATCGGCAATCTCGCCGGAATCAAATTCAACTACGCCGACCTCTATATGTATCAGCGTTGCCTTCGCGCCTGCGGCGGGAAGTACGATATCACCTGGGGCATCGATGAATGGTTCGCCGGCGCGGTGGCGTGCGGGGCGCAATCTGCCATCGGCTCGACCTACAATTATGCCGCCGGGGTTTACTACAAAATTTGGGACGCGGTCAAAAAGGGTGACCTTAAAAAGGCGCAGACCGGCATGAAGAAGGTTTGCGACATTGTGGACATTCTGGTGCAGTACGGCGGTGTCGCCGGAGGTAAGGCGATGATGAAAGTTTGGGATCTGGACTTAGGCGACGTCCGTCGCCCGAACGTCGCGCTTTCCGAAGCCGCCAAGGCAGATTGCGTCTCCAGACTGAAAAAAATCGGATATAGGTAAACAATGAAACAGTCCCCCTATTGGCATAAATGGAATTTGGTCTATAAGACGGAGTTTCTTGACAACGTCATGCCGTTCTGGCTGAAATACGGATGGGATCGTTCGCACGGTGGCGTCTATACCTGTCTAAACCGCGACGGATCGTTAATGGACACTACTAAATCCGTTTGGTTCCAAGGCCGGTTCGGCTGGATTTGCGCATATGCCTACAACCGGCTGGAAAAGAATCCGGAATATTTGGTCGCAAGTCGCAGTTGCTGCGAATTTCTTGACGAACATTGTTTCGACCAAGACGGACGCGCGTTTTTCGAGGTCACCGCCGACGGCATCGGCCTCAGAAAACGCCGTTACGTTTTTTCCGAGTGTTTCGCCGCGCTTGCCTATGCGGAATATTCGTTGGCCAGCGGCGACCGTAAATGGGGCAGAAAAGCCGTCAACCTGTTCAAGCGAATCCGGAAATTCACCGCGCACCCTAACAAATGGATGCCGGCAAAATACGAACCGGCATTTGCCGCCCAAGGGCACTCGCTGACAATGATTCTCATCAACGTGGCAAATGTGCTCAAGCAGATTTCGGACGACCCGTTGTTGGATCGGCAGATTGACGAGTCCATCGATTCCTTGACCCGTTACTTCATCCATCCCGAATTCAAGGCACTGCTGGAGACGGTCGGCCCGAACGGCGAGTTCATCGACACTCTCGCCGGACGGGTGATCAATCCCGGCCACTGCATTGAAACCGCCTGGTTTTTAATGGAGGTGGCCACGGCCCGCAACGATCAGAAACTACTCTCCACCGCGCTGCAAATACTGGATTGGTCGTGGGCTTGGGGTTGGGACAAACAATTCGGCGGCATCGTTTCCTTCAAGGATTGCCGGAATCTGCCGCCTCAGTGCTACGAGCAGGATATGAAATTCTGGTGGCCGCACTGTGAGGCTATCATTGCTTCGGCTTACGCCTACCGCTTGACCCGCAAGCCCAAATACCGCAAGATGCACCAGCTAGTCAGCGATTGGACGTGGGCGCATTTCAAAGACCTGAAACACCCCGAATGGTACGGTTACCTCCATCGGGACGGCACAGTGGCGCAACCCGCAAAGGGCAACCTCTTCAAAGGTCCGTTCCACATTCCGCGGATGCTGGTGAAAACCTGGGAACTGACCCGCGATCTTTAGCAGTTGCGCGAACAAAGGAACAGCAGCCACCCCAGCACGGCAGAGATTGCCAGCAGCCACACCACGTTGAGCCGCTTCCACCGCAACTGTACGGCCAGCACCACCGCGAAAACAACCGCACCCTGCCAGCAGATACCTCTGGCAGGGTTATGCAGCAGTTCCCGTAACTTGCAGGTAAGCACCGAGGTCTCGGCAAAGAACACCACTGCCGCCGCAATGATTCCCAGTACGCAAGGACGGATACCGGAAAGCACCGTACCAAGGTTTTTCGATTTCGCCATTCGCCGCAAAAAAATTGCGGCGGCTACAGTAAACAAAAATGACGGTGTCACCATCCCCAGCGTTGCGCACAACGCGCCGGGGATCCCGGCTTGATTCATCCCCACAAACGTAGCGGCGTTCAACCCTAACGGCCCCGGTGTGACCTGTGCCAGTGCTACCAGATTGGCGAATTCTGGCGCGTCCATATATGCGTGCTTTACCACAATCTCATCCTGAAACAACGGAATCATCGCATAACCGCCGCCAAAGGTCAGCGTTGACACTTTCGCAAACAGCAGATACAACTGCAACAGACTCATTGTTTCACCCCCCGACGGAACGCATTTACCGCCAGCAACGCCAACCCTACCGCCAACCCAGCCATAATCACCAGCGTCATATCGATTTCAAATATCACGCAAGCGATAAAACTGGCCGCGCCCAGAAACCATGCCAAAGGCTTCTTTAACACGCTTTTAGACAGTTTGACGGCAGAGAGCAGAATCAGCGCCGACACCCCTGCGCGAACGCCAAGGAAAATATGGTCGAGAGTCGGCGAATCAGCCAACAACGAACGTCCGGCAGCCAGAAACACAATGGCCGCAAACGGCACCACTACCGATGCGAACGCCGACACAACCGCTCCGGGAAAACCACAAATCCGGTAGCCCAGCAATACCGCCATGTTAACCGCGATCGTTCCCGGCAGCGATTGCACCACCGCCACCACGTCAACCATTTCATCGTCGGTCAGCCAACCTCGCTTTTCGACGAATTCCCTTTGCATAACCGGTAACATCGCCATTCCCCCGCCCAGGGTGACCGAAGAAATGTAAAAAAAGATCCAAGCCAACGTTAACAGCCGATGCTCCGGTTTTGAGCGCGTATTATCTTTAAACACACCGACAACCTTCGGGAGAATCCGGGCATCCCGGATTCTCCCAACATTTTTGGAATTAATGAAGCATGAACAGTGTTCCCTGCGGATGCGGGTTGATGAGGACAAGTTTGTCCCCCGCCAGCGCCGCACTCCACCCCGGCAACTCCTCACCGTCCTTGCCGGTGGCGGTAACCTTGATCGCTTCCGCTTCCGGCGCGGTCAAATCACCGGCGGAACAAAGCGTGTAACGCGCCATTGCCGCATCACCGTCCGGGAACTCAACATCGACATTGGCAAGTTGCTTTACGAAGTCAGTATTGGTAACGCCGGCATAGTCCGCAACATCCAATCTTCCACCACTGCCCTGGACACGCCAGCAACTGTTAGATCCGACGAATGCGAACCTGCCGACAAGCGCCCCCGTGCCGGTCAATGTGCCAAGAATCGGGCAGGCCCCCAAAGCGTTGTTGGTAAGCTTCGATCCTTCAGCTAGCGTAACGACGCCATCCAAACCGGCGAGATGGTCTTTCTGGGTGTCAACCGCCGAGAACACGATTCGGAAGTTGTCGCCGTTGAAGGCCAGAGTCTTCTCCGCGTTTGCGGCTTTGACCTTGAGTGCGCAGACCAAGTTATTGTCATCCTTCAGCTTGCCGCCCCAACTGCCGGAGCCATCGTAAACCGATATCACGAAACGGTGCCATCCGGCGTCAAGCGTGGCACTTCCGGACTTCGAAGCATTGTAGGCCGTAGTCGCCAACACGACGACCCCGTCAATCTCCAAACAGATGCGGTCGTCATACTGTCCGGTGAAGTTCCATACACCGGCATTCTCTTCAGGCACCTTAAACCAACCGTCGAAACGAACGTTATTACTCTTGGACAAATCGAACGTGTTGAATAAGTGGACCGCGTCAAGCGAGTTGGTCTCGTTGTCATACGACACATACGTCTCGGTTGGCAACGCGTATGTATCGATAGAGGATTCACCTTTCAACCTCATCCGGACTCCAGTCCGGCTAGCACTTTCAGGTGAAATGCGCATAGCCAACGTGTCAGTGTCGAAACGGGCATAAACCGTGGCCAGATCATTATCCTCCGACCAAGCGTCGGTTGAATATCCCAAAGCCATATTACCGCTCCAACTATTGCCGGCATCCGGATGCGCTCCCTGTCCGCCGCCGTCATCCCATGCGATCACCCGGAAATCGTGCCAACCGGCGGCGAGTTGCACGCTGGCGGTGGCGATTTCTTTGTAGGTAGTGGTCTTAATCAGGTTAACGCCGTCTATGTCAAACACCAACTGGTTGTCGTAAGTACCGCCAAAGTACCATGTGCCGGCTTTGTTTTCCGGAACGTAGAACTGGCCACGGTAGCAGAAATAAACTTTGCCAATCGTCCCGGCGGACATGTAAGTGTGCAACTGCTTAAACGAGCTGGCCACCAACGGATAAGAGTTCGAACAGGCCAACGCATCATCCAAAGTCGCGAAGGTCTTGGAGGTAAACAACGCATATTCCACCAGATTGGTGGTCCCGATATCAATCTGGGCCTTTACATCCTCGCCAAGCTCCAAACCTCCGGCGAATCCGGCCGCGCCGGAAAGGTCAACATTTGCCGCGGAATTCTCCACCGCCCACTTTCCGGTAGGGATGCCCTGCAACTTGGGGTCGGTGCTGAACGAACCCGCGCCGGTGATGGACACATCCGCCGCGCCCAGCAAAGCGTTGTTCCAATTTACCGCATGGCCATTGAGGTCAACGGTGTATTTACCGCCTCCGGCCGGCGACTCGCCAAACGCCGCGGTCAGCATCCCGTAGGTGTTGGAAAAGTCCGCCGTTGCCCGCAACACGCCGTTGGACAGATCAAGATGCGGCATCCCCTGTTTGTCGTGGGTTGTGCCGAATCCACTCCCCCCCAACTCCAGTGTCCCGCCATACTGCGAAAAACGCTCGTCGTGCGCGACGGTGGAGAACGTCCCGTTCGCGCCGCCATTTTCGCCGATATTGCATCTGGCGTTAACGCCTTTGGCGGACACCAGGCCGGCATTCAGGGTCAGGTATGCGTACTGCGAACAGTACCCGACATAAACGGAAGTGTTGGGGACATTGAACGATCCGCCGTCCACCACCAACTCGTGGCGGTAACCGCTAACCCCTTCATAGAAACCAATCAACACGCCTGTCCTTGTAGCGGCGGTAAAGTTCAATTCGCCGCCATCGGTTATTTCAACGCGGGTGGGTAACGGTTTAGGATTGACGCTGCCCATGGTGAAACGGTAACCGCTTACCGTGATTGACGAACCGTCGCCGATGCGCACGTTGGCATACATGTTCGAAGTGCCTAGCGACAGGCTGTACATATCCCAAACCCGATCGTTGAGCGTCATCCAAACGCCGCGGTTGGAATGCTGAATGTAAACCGTACCGTTGGACGAACGGGACTTGTTGACCACATCGTCGAACAGATCATTCTCAAGTGCCACCGAAGCGCACGGACGGAAATAAACGTTCTTCGATGCGGTTGCCGAAATCGCGCCGAACCGGGGTAACGCGCCCGAACCGCTGTTGGCGCCAAACACCAATGTTGAAGAAGAGTCTACGGTAATCCGGCTTTCCGGCGAATCAACCGCCGGGGTGAACCAAAGCGAACCGGCGGTGTTCTTGTAGGTACCGCCGACAACCGGAACGCAATCAAAGTAGATGTTTCCTGTTCCCGTGTAAGAGATCAACCCATTGTTTGTAACCGATCCCGTCAAGTAGGCGGTGTTGTTGGCACTGAACGCCGCCGTCGCATCACCCCCTACGGTAAACGCCGACTGGATGTACGAGGTTCCGGAGCCCAGCGAGAACGCACCGGTGGCATTGTCGTCCACCGTTACCGGAATGCCAGCCGGAAGCGTGGTACCGTAGAGAACCACATTTCCGCCGTTTTTCACATGAACACCCTCATCAATGACGCCGGTCTGAGCACCCTCCAACTGGGTCTTCCCGGTGATATCCTCTCGCTTTAGATCAAAATTAACCGCCACCTGGGTGAAGCCCAACCCGTCAACTTGATTCGCTATGTCCAAAGCATAAGGCCCTTCGATCACATTGTCGTTCAACGCGGAATTTGCAACCGTCCGCAACGACATGTGCCCGCCGCCAACCTTGGCATCGCCGGTAAGGACCAAATGGCTGAAATAGCCGGTCCATGTGGTGTTGTTGTTGGAGTTGTAGAGTGCTCCGTTGCCGTCTGGGCCATTGCCCTCGAAATATATCACCTTGCCGTGAGTGACCTCATCAGACGCCAATGCGATGCCGCTGGCGGCCGGGGCGTGGTTGATGTCCAGACCTGCTCCGTCGGCAATGTGAATCTCCCCGCCCTCATCATTTGCTGAAAGAACCGTTCCGGTGCGGCCATTCAGTTTCACAGTTCCGGAATTAATATCCAATCTGGACAGGCAAGCAATGGCGTTGTCGTTTATCAGCAAAGTGCCGCCACCGTCTTTCACTAGAGTTTTTAAAGCCGGGGTAATGGTATTGGTGATAATCAGGTCTCCAGCGGAGTAAACCGAGAACCCTAACCCGTCCACTCCCAGCGTCACCGGCATTTTTATATCCTGCGCGTAATTGGAAAGGTTGGTGATGGAGGTATAAATCGTAAGCGAATCATCTCCGGTGTGCACAAACGCGCCGGCATCCTCGCCGAAAAACATTTCGCTCAAAGCCAGCCCCGTAATATCAAACAGTGTAGTTCCTGCTGAAGTATTGAAAACCGCGCTGCCGCCGCTGACAGGCGGCTCTCCGTTACGCCAGTTGCCGCCGGTAGACCACTTGCCGCCGTCGTTTGCCAATCCGCTCCACTCGTTGGAGGTGGCGGCGCTCTTGGTCATTATCAACGCGCCGTTCCTAACCGAAAGCGATCCCGCCACGCCGCGCAACTCAAATTTAGAGGCATCGGTCACGCCGCGGGAAATCAAGGTGTAGGATGTGTCATCATCCAAGGTCGCCATGCCGGACAGCGAAACGTCGATATACACCGGATGTTCCGCCGAGGCCGATGTGATGTCTATGGACGTGAAAGCAAGCACATCGCAACCATCAGGGTTGACGTCAAACTCCAAAACCGCTCCGGGCGCCAATGTGATGGACGGAAGGGTCAACGTATTAATAGCGGCATTAGCCACCGAGAACGATGCGCCGGAAGCCACGGTAATCTCTCCGGCAGACAGCGAGTGTACCGTAGCCAGAGTGCCTGAATCAACCGCCAAAGTACCGGTGAACAACTGGTCGGCATTGAAGGTAAGCGTGCCGTTCCCGCGTTTGCTGAGACTGAAATCATATCCGCCCTCGTCATCGGCAACCGTAGCCATCCACCTCACATTGTGGCCGTCGGTATCAGCTAACACCGTGCCGCCTTTAGTGACGGTAAGGAAGTTCGCGGAATAGAGCCATCCGTCGGCGTTGCCGTATGGCGACAACGTACCGCCGTCAATCAGAAACACCGCCTTGGAGTTGGATCGCATGATAGTGTCAGTGATCAGCCGACCGCCCTTTAATACAAATTTCGCCGCATCGGGATTAGCGCCGTTAAAGGAGAAGTTTCCTGCGCAAGTAAGCTCGCCGCCCGACATCTCGCCGTCAAACATACTATAGTTTCCCGCGCCCAACTGGAAGTTGTTGACCGACAGCGAACCGGAAACCAACCTGAACACTTGTTTGGTGAATGCATTGATATTTGAGTTGTAGTCATTGGTAAACTTGACGTTACAACCATCGATCAACACGTCGGAACGCGACAAATCGAAATTACAATTCAGGAACGATTTGGTACCGGTTAATGACCCGCCGAGCAATTCGAAACGGGCATAGGAAAATTCGCTCTCGTCCGAATTGCCGTTGGGATAAACGTAAGACACGTTGTAAGTGCCGTTGTTTACCCGCAAGTAGCCGCCCACGCCATAACCGCGCACAATTGCCCATCCGGACGCGCCCTGCGAAGTGGTGTCAAGACCGAAATCCCCGCTGCTGGCAGAGAACTCCACCGGAGTCTTCGTGCCATTGTAGAAACACAGATAGGCGTTGCCGCTGGTCCACTTCGAATATGCGTTGATTTCCACAGAATCCGCCACGGTGAAGATAATCCGCTGGTTGGCATCAAACCCCGGCACGGCACCGGACGACCAGTTGGACTTGGTCTGCCAGTAATGGTTGCCCTGCGGTTGCCAGAAAATGTAGTTGCCAGACAAAGTGTTATTACGTTTGTAAATCGGGTTACCGGTTGGATAAACCCGGAGTTTCAACCCGGTATCGGTCAACTCCAACACCCCCGCGCGATTCTCGCCAAAGACCACGGACGATGTCAGCGAGAACGCGGCACCGTTCGCCATTGTCAACTGTCCAGCCTCGATGAGCGAATATTCGCCGCACAACAGGGAATCCGGGCCTTTGATATTCACCGCCACCGAACCTTCAACGGCTAGAGTGCCGCCGACATTAAGCGTGGCAGTTCCGTAAACCGGAGTAAAGGTTAGCAGTGAACCGGAACGAATCGTCGCGTCGCCATCCACAAAACTGCGGCCGGGAACCGCCGCGCCAAGACCGGTACCGTCAATCACCGCACTGCCGCCGGACAATGACCAGCCGGAAGTTTCCTCGCGCCGGAAAGACACATCGTCAAGAATGATCGCCTTGTCTCCGCTCGGAACCAGATGTTTGAAACTCAAACCGTAGTTCGCAGCCTCGGTCAGCACGATGACGGATTCATAGCACTCGAAAAGGGTATTGGTCAGCTCTTCGGTGCGATACTCAAACATCGCTGTACCGTTTTTGCCTACAGTCACATCCATTAGAGATTGGGTATGGCTTGGCCTGGCTGCGATATTATACGAGAAACGATAGATGCCGGCAGGCACCGTCCCCAGGTTCTGTGAAAGTTCACACTCTGTGCTCTGAACAAAGTATGAATACGTTCCTCCGTTGGTCTGACCGATTGCCAGCCAGGGGGTATTGGTTACGGTCAACCCGCACTGAGTGTTACTAGTTTTCCACCAGGGAATAGAAAAACCCGGATTGTAGGCGTACGACCAGTTGGTTCCGGCATTAGCAGTGTTTTCATTCCCCACCGTCGTGCCATTCATGGCGAAGTCCCCATTAAAGACGAATTCGTCCAAACTTCCATCGCGCTCCACGGTCAGGACAATGCTGTTGTCCGTGCACGTCAAAGTCCGCCTTATTCCCGTCAGCTCGCCTACATTGGAAAGGACAACGGTGGCACCATTTTCCAAAACAACATTTTCGGCGGAAACCAGCGTATAAGTACCGCCGGAAAAACCGTTCAGGTCGAAGGTCAACGCACCCTGAACCGTAAAAGAGCCGGAGGCGGTAAGCCCCGTCTGCCCTTCGTCGAAAGCGGACGAAACAATTTTTGCTCCGTCGGCGACCAGCACATCTCCGGAAACCTCAGCCGCCTCCGTAGCAAGGTCATAAACGCCATTGATACGGGTAATACCCGTCCACTGCCAAGTCAGACGTACCCGCGATGGCGAAACGCCCGGAGTGTAGGTATAGCTGGTGTCAGGCACCGCATCCGCTGCCACCCAACTTTCGGTGGAAGGGTTCCAGGTTTCCAAAACGTAACCGCTCGGAGAAAACACATCGCCGTTGTAAACCATATTGGTCGCGGAGAAAGTGTGCGCGGAAGTGAGCAGATAATCTCCGTTACCCTCCACACCTTCAAAGCGCGGGTCAGAGCTGGCGACCTTAACCATAATCGGATCATCAACCCCACGGAAACGGATCTCATCAATCATCCGGTTCCATGAAATCTCATCGGTGGTCAACACATGGTCATAGAAACGGATGGACTTGTAGGTCCCTCTCGCGTAACGGTCGGCGAAACCGGACCCGTCGGTTTTGCCACCGCTGCCAGAACCGAACATCCACGGGTAGGATGTCGCCTTGGCGGAACTGCGCGACACCGAATAATCGAGATTGGTGGTTTGGGTACCGTAAACCGTGGCGGTATCGAGAATAAAGGTCGCGTACCGGCCTTCCCAGTTGTAGACAAACAGCCGGGGTTTCTCCGAAACCCCGTACTCGGTGAGTTTCATCTCCAGGCACTGCTTGTTGTCGTTGCGGGTAAACACGCCATTGTCCAGCTTGCTTTTGACCACGGAGAAGTAGTTCGGAAAGGTGGTTTGGGTGGCGGTGGCGATATCCGGGATGTCCATCGCGTACTGCATCGAGAAGACCGCCGGAAGCGCGCAATTCCCCGCCGTGACCGCGCGGGTGGCCTGGTTGAAGTAGAAACCGTCGTCCTCCCAGATAATCGCGCCGGTGAACGAGAGATTAATTCCCGTACCCAACGAACCAAGGTTGACCCAGCTTTCCGCTGAAGCGTTGTGCGGTTGATTCAAACCTTGGTTGCGGATACCGTCAAAATTGATCAGCATCCCGTCGGCGTAAGAATCCGCATCGACACGCATCCACCCGCCGCGAGCCGGGACATTGCGTTCGATAAGTTCAGCGTAAACAGCCATCCGCGCGGCCTCTTCGGCGTTAAGTTCGTCAATCTTGTCAGTAATGTAATCCTTGAGCACCTTACCGGTGTTGGTGGTGATGCCGTCCACGCCCATCATGGTTTGGTTGTAGGCGGTTGCCGTGCTATCCACGGTCCAAGTTACAAAAGAATACCCGGCACCGCGGACTGCGGCCACGTAATCGGCGTTAAACCCGCTAGAAGCGTCGACTCCGGTCGCATGGCACTCCGCCATCGTGGCAATCAAGTTATTGACGTCGGAGGGGCAGGCACTGACCAAATACAGCGCCGGATAGGTGGGAAGCACCTGGCGAATCTTGGAGACCAGATCAGCCCCGAAGGAGATGAAGACCACTCGCTCCGGCGTGGCCGCCGCCTCGCTGACTACCGCCGCCGCGACAGCGTTTATGAAAGTGTCGCTGTTGGGGTTGCCCTCCTTCAGTTCAATCACGGCCTTAATCTCGGAATCGCGCAACAACGCCAGATATTGCGCCAAGGTCGGGACCTTCTCTTCAGAATACTCGCTGCTTGCCCATGAACCGAAAGCGGTGGCGGCAGTGTTGGTAACCGTGGAAACCGGAAGGTCGGTAATGTTGGAATTTACACCGGTGGTGCGCCGCATCGACTTGTCGTGCATGATCACCGGAACCCCGTCGGCGGTGACGTACACATCGCACTCCATCGCGTCCACCCCGCGTTCCACCGCCAACCGAAACGCCGCCATCGTATTTTCCGGCGCGTCGGAAGATTCGCCGCGATGTGAAATGATCATAGGGACGCTGACCGCGCCAAACGCGGACAGACCAACCATGGCCAATAAGCACAACACCAGTTTTCGCATTTTCATAACCTGCTCCTTAATGAATTGTAATTAAATACCACCCAAAACGGAACATATTTTACGACAAAAAATTTGTCTATTCAAGGCGAAAATGGCAATTTTAACGCCGCCAACGCAACATCCGCATTCGCCAAGGCCACCGCCGCCGCGTTTCGCGCTTTGGAGGTCAAGAGGGCGGACAAACCTAACTACCCAACTACCGCACCACCTAACTACCTAACCGAATTTTTTCTCATGCTGAAGATCCACGCCGCAATCAACGCGGTGCTGGGGGCGACAAAAATCAGCGAGAAACTGCCTATCAGGGTCTTCACGACTTCAGACGCAACCAGGGCGTTGTTCAAAAAATCCAAAGGGCGTGTCCCCTGGGTACAGAATACCATCAGCAACGTAATGTAGCCACCGGAGTACGCCAACAGCAATGTGGTGGTCATAGTGCCAACCACGCTTCGTCCAATACGCAACCCGGAAAGACAGAGTTCACGTCCGGACAGTTCCGGATTGTGCCGTGCCACCTCGTCAATGCCTGAAGCGATGTCCATCGCCAGATCCATAACCGCGCCCGAACTGGCCAGCACCATCGCCCCAATGAACACATCCTGCAAGTTAAGCGATTCAAATCCCGAATAAAGCAGCGACTGTACGTAAGGCATGGTGGCGCCGTTGATTTTCATCAGCCGCCCAAACGTATGTGCCAGGCCCAATCCGGCCAAAACCCCCACCGACGCGCCTAGGAAAGCCGACACGCCCTTGCGTGACAGACCCGCCACCAGATACATTATGACAGCAGTGAGCCAGCATACCGCCGCAAAGACCGTCCAGCTCACCGGCCAGCCGTGCAGCGCCAGCGGTATCACGGCCTTCCATATCACAATGCAGCTGTACAGAAAGCTGAATAACGCCTTTGCCCCCACCCAACCGCCAAAAACGCAAAGCAGTACGCAAAAACCGCCGAACAAAATCCAGCCCCAACCCATCCGGTACTGGTCTCGGGCGACCAGCGCGGCGGAATCCTGTTCGGCGTCGCCGCTTTGCAACACCACCACCGCAGTGTCGCCGGGATGGAAATCCTTGTCAAGATCCATTTGCGCCCGGATTTCGTTCACCGCGTGGTAAGTCCTGCCTTTTGCGGCGCCCTCAAGGATTTCAACCGTCAAATGCTGGGAACCGTAACGCAGCAAACCCAACATCTGCACCGTGGAATTGTCAACTGACAACACCTTGGCCCGCACCGCAACGCCGTGGTCGCTTGCCAGCTGTTTCGGTGCCGGTATGAACCACATCGCCACCACCGACAGCGACATCACCGCCACCGCCAGCAGGTTTGCCTTACAGGTTGACAATCGCATGAAACGGCTATTGGTAGAGTTGTTTGATCCGGTTCGCGATTTCCGTGTTCTCGTACATACCGATAAAACGGTCGGCGTACTTGCCGGTGCTGGTGGTCAAAACCGGCAACGCGGTATGCGAGCCCGAAGACCAACCCACACCCGATTTGTCGCTGATCAGCTTGCGGGCGGCATGGTGCAGTGAACCCTTGTTAAAACCGGCCTTCAACTGTTCGATCTCGTTCGGCCGCAAGAGCATCGGATTGCCTTTGGTACCGGCGTTTGCTTTGGCGAACTTCTCGCCAGCAGCCTTGTCGTCAGTGCCGCCTTCCTTGGCCTCGAACACAAAACCGAAATATTTGGTAAGCAACGGCTTCGCGTCTTCAAACGAAAAATCCGGTTTTTCCTTTTTGGCCTTCCGCAGGATCCGGGCGAATTCGTCGGACGAACACTTCTGATGCACTAACCGATCCATGTGGAATGCGTAACCGGTGCCTGCGAACCCCATCGCCATGCCGCCGGTCTCGTGGTCGCCGGTAACAATGAGCAAGGTTTCGTCGGCGTGTGCCTTGGCGAAAGCTAAGCCCACCTGAACCGCCTTGTCCAACGCCAGAACGTCGCGCAAATTTGCGGCGGCGTCATTTGAGTGTCCGGAATGGTCAAGCGTACCGCCCTCGATCATCATGAAAAAGCCGTTGGGATTGTCCAGCAGCTCAATGCCTTTTTGGGTCAATTCCGCCAAAGAGGGATAAACTGAAAAATCGGTGTCGATGTCATAAGGCAACTCACCCTCGCAACAATGTACCCACACCTTGCCATCGCCGGGTTTTAGCGCGGTGAAACCCGGCTTGTCCCAAACCATCTTGTAACCCGCTTGCGCCGCCAACTCGTAAACATTGCCCCGGTATTCCGGATCCTTCTTCTTGTCAAAAGCTCCGTCCAGGCCGCCGCCGGCGAAATATTCAAAGCCGGACGCGATCAAATCCAACCCGATCTGATAGTACAAACCGCGATTTTTGCGGTGCGCATAAAATCCCGCCGGGGTGGCGTGGCAAATCGTTACGGTGGTTACGATACCAACTTTCTGTCCGTTACGGTGGGCAACTTCGGCGACGGATTCAATACGGTTGTTGTCTCCGTCCACACCCAAAGCGCCGTTGTAGGTTTTGGACCCGCAGGCAATGGCGGTGGCGGCAGCCGCCGAATCGGTAATCAGCGAAGTTAGCGATCTGGTCCGCGTGGTGGCGTGGTACGGCAACATATTCATGGCCAGCTCGCCATGGTTGGCGTTACGTGCGAACTCCTCCGCCACCATCCGCTGCGGCGTGGACATTCCGTCGCCGATGTACAGAAAAACATACTTGGGCGGTGCGGCAAACGCCACCGCAGCGGTAAAAGCAAAACAAACACCTATAAACGGATTTTCCATCAACAGTCTCCCTCGGTTGAATTTCATAACAATTTACCAAAAATCCCCCCGCAAGTCAAACCGCCAATTTTCAGTCGAGGTGATCGCGAATGACACAAAAGGCGGAAAATGAGCCGAAATATCCACGAGGGATTCCTAAACGCTAAACGAACTTTTCGCCATCGGGGCGAGAAGAGATTTCCCGGACTAGCTGCTTTAACTGGCCCAGCTGGTTACGGGGGCAGACCAGCGTAGCATTCGCGGTGTTCACCACCACCAGATCGGAAACGCCAATCAATGCGGTCAGGCGGCCTTCCGACACCACGATATTATTCCGGGAATCCAGCGGCACGCACTCGCCAACCGCCACGTTGCCGTTACCGTCGGCCGGGAAATGTTCCGCAACCGCCGTCCAGGACCCCACATCGTCCCAGCCGAACTCCCCTCGGGCCATAATGATGTTCTTCACGTGTTCCATCACCGCATAATCGATGGAGATGGCCCGCAACGGCGGATACGCCTCGCGAAGCAAACCCGGAATTGGGTCCAACCCGTCCAATTCCGCCACCCGATCGGAAAGCGCGGCCAGATCCGGAGCATGCTCGGCCAATGCCGCCCGCATTACCGAAGCTTTCCAAATGAACATCCCCGCATTCCAGAAATATTTCCCCGAAGCCACATAACCGGCGGCGGCCCGGACATCCGGCTTTTCCACAAAACGCAAAGCGCGGTTGAAACAGGTGGGCAAATCGGCAGGAACAGCGTCGCCCGCCTCAATGTATCCGAATGTGGTGGCAGGATAAGTCGGTTTGATGCCAATTGTGACAATCGTGTCATGGCTGGCGGCTACCGCCACCGCGTCGGCAAGCGTCCGGCGGAAAATCTCCACTTCACCCATCAGCTGGTCGGCGGTCAGGATGCAAACAATCCCGTCAGGATTT
Organism: Kiritimatiellia bacterium; assembly: GCA_017454745.1. Lineage (GTDB taxonomy): Bacteria > Verrucomicrobiota > Kiritimatiellia > RFP12 > UBA1067 > UBA1200. Next base: position 45,185 of record JAFTCL010000083.1, on the reverse strand, counting down.
TGTTGACGCACCATACCGCAAGCCACGGCAATCGCCGCTGCGGTGTCGCGCTTGCAGGGTTCCCCGACAATGTTGTGACGCGGAACTCCCGTCGCGGCCGCAATGGTGTCTGGCACCAAACGTTCGGCGGTGATAATGAAAATGCGTTCGGGCGGTATCAACGGCGACACACGTTCCACCGCCTGGGCAAGCAACGTCTTACCGCCAAAAAGCGTGACAAACTGTTTGGGACGCGCTTTAGTGCTTAACGGCCAGAAACGCTCGCCACTGCCGCCCGCCAAAATCACCACATAAGCATTTTTATCCATAACCGTCCTCCATTACCCCACACGGCTTCAGCCGCAACGATTAAGTGTCAGATACCGCCCTTTTAAAATTTGTTTTTCACCAGCGAAAAAGCCAACCGCGTCAGAATAATACAACGGCGCTCCGGTCGCGCCAAGCCCAGAAAAATCGGTGCGTATCTCCGCGCCACCCCGGCCAACCGGAGCAAAATGCGCGGCGCAACCGTAACCGCCGCCGGTTTCCTCGGCGTAAATCCAAACGCACTCACCACCGAACATCAACGCGTCCAACAGCCCCGCCTCAACGGTTTCCTCGCCTGCCGCCAGCGCAGTGTACGGCTCAACATTCCCGGTAGAAATCGACAACAATCCCGGCGCGGCGTTGTAAACCGACGAACTGAATTTGCCGGGAGACACCTCGCCGGTCGCGTTAAAAAGCTCCACCTGCTTGCGGGTCAAGGTATCCTCGCCATCCCGCGAGGAAAAGAACACCGGCAACTTGGCGGCGGGCTCTCCCAACGCATGGCCCAAGGCAAAAGTCCCGCGCTGCAACAGCGAAAGACGACGGCGGTTTAACGGCGGGACAAAGGAAACATCCGGCGTTTCACCGGGCTTCCATTGCGCAAAACTAACCACCGAAAAACGATCCGACATACTAAACCCGCCTAAAAATCAATGAAGTGTTGACTCCGCCAAAAGCGAAGTTGTTGGTGGCCACATAACCGGACTGGAAATTCCGTCCGCCTCCGGTAATGAAATCCAACTCCCCGCACCGCTCGTCAGGTTCGGTCAGATTTAGGTTAGGCGCGTACCAGTCGTTACGCATCATCTCGATCGAAAGAATCGCCTCCAGCGCACCGCAAGCGCCCAAAGTGTGGCCGGTATAATTCTTGATGGTACTGACCGGGGTATGCGCCCCGTACACCGCCGCCGTAGCGGTGCCTTCTGCGATATCGCCCTGATCGGTGGCGGTACCATGGGCGTTGACGTAACCCACCGCCGAAGCATCCAGCCCGGCATCGTCCAACGCCATCCGCAACGCGGCGGCCATGGTTTCCCGATTCGGTTGGGTTATGTGCCGCCCGTCAGTGTTGGTACCGAAACCGACCACTTCCGCCAAAATTTCCGCGCCGCGCGCCAAAGCGTGGTCACGCTCCTCAAGCACCAAGGTTGCGGCACCTTCGCCGATTACCAGACCATCGCGGTTGCGGTCAAAGGCCCGCGGGGTCAGTTCCGGGAAATCATTGCAGCGGCTGGTGGCAAATAGCGTGTCGAACACCGCAACTTGGGTGGGGCTGAACTCTTCGCCGCCGCCGGCGATCATAATCTCCTGAAGCCCAAACTTAATCGCCTCGTATGACAACCCGACCGCCAGACTACCGGAGGTACAGGCGGTACCGGTGGGCAACAACCGCCCGGTGGTACCAAAATGAACGGAAAGGTTCACCGCCGCCGTTTGCGGCATCATCTTGATGTAGGTGTTGCTGGTGACGTTTTTCACCTCGCCATCGGTAACCACGGTAAAGAAATCGGCTATCGCATCCACGCTACCGGACGATGAGCCATAAGCCACGCCAAGCCGACCGCCCCGCAGTTCAGGACTCTCCGCCAGCCCGGCCTGTTCCAACGCCTGTTCGGTGGCGTTAAGGGCCATCACGGAAACACGGCCCATGGAACGGATAACCTTGCGGGTATAACGTTCCGGATAGACGAAATTATCGATCGGGGCGCAAAGTTGCGTCTGCAAACCTTTGATCCGCGCCAATTCGTCAGAACATCTCACCATGTTTTTAGGCACTTTGAGACGGTTGAAAGCCGAAGCCACATCCAACCCCAACGCACTCACCAACCCGTAACCGGTCACCACAACGCGACGCATCGACATGCTCTCCTTGCGTTAAATCAGATGCCCCATCTTGTCCCGTTTGGTTTCAAGATAGTGGCGGTCAAACTGGTTCGGTTTAATAACAATCGGCACCCGCTCGGCGATATTCAAGCCGTAACCGACCAAACCGATAATCTTGCGCGGATTGTTGGTCATGAGCCGGATATCGCTCAACCCCAAATCAGACAGTATCTGCGCCCCGACGCCGTAATCGCGCAAATCCGGGGCGAACCCAAGCTTAAGGTTGGCCTCTACCGTGTCCAAGCCGTGTTCCTGCAGTTTATACGCATGCAGTTTATTGGCCAACCCGATACCGCGCCCTTCCTGACGCATGTAAAGCAACACCCCGCGCCCTTCTTTGGCAATCATCGACATCGCCCCGTGCAGCTGGTTCCCGCAATCGCAACGGCATGATCCAAACACATCGCCGGTGAAGCATTCGCTGTGGACCCGCACTAATGGCGGCGGATTGCCGCGCAAATCCCCCATAATCAGGGCCAGATGTTGCAAACCGTCAGGTTGCGATTGGTACATACGCAACCGGAAATGACCGTAAACGGTGGGCATATCCACCTCTTCGACCATTGAAATCAACCGTTCGTTACGACGGCGGTACGCTATTAAATCCGCAATGCTGCATAGTTTCAGTCCGAACCGGTCCGCCACTTTGCGCACATCCGGCAACCGGGCCATCAGACCATCGTCCTTCATGATTTCGCAACACAATCCGCAAGGCTTTAGCCCCGCCAAACGCATCAAATCAACCGTGGCTTCGGTGTGGCCGGCACGCTGTAACACCCCGCCCGGCCGCGCCTCCAGCGGAAACATGTGGCCGGGACGGCGGAACTCATCCGGCGACACATCGTCGCGTACGCAATTCAACGCGGTTATGGAACGCTCCTCGGCGGAAATCCCGGTGCGGGTGGAAATGTGGTCGATTGAAACCGTGAACGCGGTGCTGTGGTTGTCGGTGTTTTCCTCCACCATTTGGCGCAAGTCCAGCCGTCGAGTCATTTCCGCGGTCATCGGCATACAAATCAACCCCTTGGCATGGGTGGCCATGAAATTGATGTTTTCCAGCGTGGCGAATTCGGCGGCGCAAATCATGTCGCCTTCGTTTTCGCGATCTTTGTCATCCGTGACCAAAATTATCCGGCCTTTGCGAAGTTCTTCCAGGCAATCTTCTACCGAATCGAAACTATCGTCATTGTTCATTTCGCATCCCCTATTCAAACAAGGCGGCGGACAACACCCCAACCGCTTCGGTGTCCAAAACGAAAACCAGATTCTGTCCCCTCAGCAGCGCGAAACGTCCGCCGTCCGAGGTCTCGCCGCCCAACGCCAATATCTTGCGTACCGCGTCTTCGGCATCCACATCCACACTGACGGTCATCCAAGGCTGACGCAAACCGTACCGGTCAAGATCATCGGCGGCGACACCCAGCTTTTCCACCCGAACGGCGCGGAGATTGGCCAACAAACCGGCGAACCGGTCAAAACTCTTACGGTCCAACGTCTTCTCGACCGTCGCCGGTTTCCACGGTGAATTGGCATCCGTTCTTTCCGCCTGCTCCGAAACGCTATCGCCGTAACTGCGGATTATCCGTCGCAAACTGGCCGGATCCAACGCCAGCACCTGCTTGTCGTGAAGCGAATTAAGTCCGTCGACAGTCAGCAACGCTGCCGGGAAATTGGTTTGCGCGATACGGTAGTAAACCGGATTTCCGGCGAAAGCCAACAACAGCGTGTCCGGCTCGGCCGTATCATTGGACACCGTAAAATCCCACTCGCGCTGGTTATCGGCAACCTTGAAAGTCACCTTCTGTTTGGCGGCGAATTCTTCGGGGATGTCGGGAGACGCCTCATTGCGCGGAGAGGTTCCGGACGCCTTGAGGCTCAACAGACCGGAAACCGCCTCACGTACGGCGGACTGATCGGCGCGGCCCGGCAACGGCGATTCCAACTGCCAAACCCCGCCGGTCTGGGTCAGCGCGAAATCCGTATCATCCATGGTCACGCGAAGTTTGGTCAACCCGCTTTTGAGTTCGGGAAAGAGCGACCAATCCCGCAATTCGTCCGGGGAAACCTGAAAGACCTCCGCGACCCGGTTGGAAACCACACCGATTGAACGCCCGCCGTCCATCAACACGTATGTGCAATTCGGACGGTCCGCCGCAGCGGAGCCAAACACCCAACGCACCGGGTTATCGGACTGTTCCTGCTGGACTTGGACAAAAACTCCGCGCTCCTCGTCCAAACCGTACAGTCCCCGCCGGGTCTCCAACGTCGCATTCTGCTGTTTTCCGTCCGTTTCGGCCGTCGCAACGGGCCAAACAAAACTTTCCGAGCGGGCGGTTTCTACAGCTTCCAGCATCATTGCCACCCGCGTTTCCATTGCCACCGCCGATGACGGTTGGCGCAACATCCAACGGTTGCCTTCCCACTGCAGACTGACGAACGGGCGGCCTGGCGAACGAATCTCAATCGACTTAATCCGTCCCGCCAACGGGTTAAGCAAACGGCGGACACGCAAATCATCCGCCGTTACCGGCAACACGTTAAAAAGCGAGGCGGGAAGAATTAACACTTGGTTATGTTCCCCAAGTCGCGCGTACACTCCGGATTTAGAAGGGGTGAAAGTTCCGAAAGCCACCGTCATCAAAGTCTTGTCGGCGTTAATCGTCACCTTCGCTTTCGGCGGTGCCAGACCAAACTCCAACAGCGAAAGCCCGCGGCGGCGTAACTCGTCAAAAAACAGTGCGTCCTCCACTTTTGCGTCTTCAAAACTATCCAACAACCGCCGGACAACCGAACCGTCGGCGGCCGCCACGAACGGTTCAAGCAACTCCCAGCCGTCGTCACTCCGCAACAGCGAGAACCTTTCCGTGCCGCGACTGACAGACAACCCGTCCGCGTTGTCCAAAGGCGAATCCACCAACATCACGCGGGTTTCATTCTCGGCCGGCAGCCACCGGAACCCCTTGCGGGTGTACCACAACACGGCCAAACAGAACGCGATACCGATTAAAAACAGGATGATTATTCTCCGGTTGCCCATCGTTTACCGTCTCCTGCTAATTAATGAATAAAACCAGAAAACCCCGAGCAACCCCAAGGGCAAAAACAGCGAAGCCGCCAGCGTTAACGACATCCACTCCCGGCGAGACATCCCGGTGAACAAGGTAGCGTCACCGCCCAGAGACGGCGCGGTTCCGGTCTCCACCCCCGCCAACCACGCGACAGCGTTTACAAACAGATCACGGTTGGCGTTGGCACGTGATGCCAACATCCCGTTCATAACAAAATCGTGTTCGCCAAAAACGCAAATGCGGGTTGGACGGAACGCCACATCGCTGGCGACGTTGCCGCCCCACTCCACGGCAGCCGCCATCGCGACCGGACCGGGAAGATCGCGCGCCGGGTCAAACACCCGCGGCCGGGCTTCGGGTTCTGATTCCCCCCAGCCGTCATCATCGCTCAAAGTCAACAGCGTAACCTTGGGGCGATCCAGACCGATGGTAACCTCCTGACGCACCGCAACGCAAAGCGGATGACCGAAAACCACCGAAACGCCCGACAAATCGCGGGTTACATAGTGATCGCCGAAACGAGTGCAATACACTTCGTCACCGGTAAGCGTCTTGCCGCTTACCGCGATTTTATCGGTAAGCTCCACTCCCCATTGCGACAGCAACGGCTTGAAATTGTTTTCCGCCGAGGGGTTTAACAACAGCAACAGCCTTCCGCCGCGCTGGAGATAAGTCGACAAAATGTCCAACTCTCTGGCCGTGAATGCTTTACGCGGACCGGCCGCCACCAGTACGCTGCAATCGGCAGGCACTGCATCGTGCCCCGGCAACGCAAGTTCCCGCAACTCGAAGCCGTCACGGGAAACCTCGCGGGCTACCGTTGAGAAACCGTAAATGGAGTCGTAGTCGTCCATCCGCGCTTCGCCGTGGCCGGTCAGCCAATACACTACAGTTCGCTCGTTGGGTAACGCCAGACGGGCAATCGCCGAAGCGCAAACGCTTTCACCGCGAAAAATTCCCAAATCGCGTCCGGCGCGCTTGGTTTCCCACGGCATCCGGTTATCTCGGTTATCTGGATTGTCAGAATTACCCGGCCCCATCAACGCCGACTTTTCGGTAAGCATATCATCCAGCGTAACCACCACCCGACGGCGCTGGCGCTCGAAAACCAGGGCATTTTCCGGGATATTCTGCGAAGTCAGCTGGCTGGCCCGCGCGAGATCCCAATGCGGATCCACGTATTCCACCCGAATCTCCGCACCGGCGACGCGGCGCGATGCCGCGCTCAAACCGCGGAGCAATCTGGAGACCGGGCGGAACATCGGATGGCGGCGATCCATAAAACAAACCACCCGGATACTGCCTTGGCTTTCGGCAAGCATCCTGCTGGTGCGGGCAGACACGCTGAGCAAATGATCGACCGGGTTCTCCCAAGTGAAGTTTAACCGGTACGCCACAGTAACCAAAAGCACCGTAAGCGCCGCACCAAGTATAACCGCCAAAACGGAGGAGGCGCGAAGCATTCCATAGTTCTGACCGCCCGGCGCGGCGGTTTTTCCTGATTTCATCGCGTCATCCTTTCAAACGAATCCACGCCAGCCGCTTAGAACTGGCAAAGAGAAAAAACAGGCTGGGGAACAGGTACGCCGCTACCGTTGCTGCGGAATACAACCCGGTTGAGAAATCGTACACGTGCACCAGCTGGGGCATCGACGAGGTTTCGGAACGGATCGACGGCACCCAGAATAAAACCGCGACGTACAAGGCCACCGGCAAGCCGCAACACAACACCAGCGAACTCACCGCCGCCGAAGCCTGGGTACGCGAATAGACGGAGACCATCAGTCCGGCCGAACACCACAGAGCGGCCTGCAACAGCAGAATCAAAAATGCCGGCGCGAACGGGAGCAATCGGCAACTGGCGGCCAACGGCGGCGAAACCGCCGGCAACACCGCCAGCGGAGCCAAAAGCGACAGCCCGATGGACACCGCCACCACGGTCATTGCCGAAAGGAATTTTCCCATCACCAGATCCCGTTCCATAATCGGCGACGAAAGCAGCAGCTCGATCATACCCGAAGAACGCTCCTCGGCAAAGAGCCGCATAGTAAGCACCGCGCACAACACCGGCAGCCAAAGCGATACCGACAACCCCCAAACAGTTGGCAGTTGCAACACGCTGCCCTCTGCCTGACGCAACGCCGCCACAAAACTCCAGCCACAGACCGCCAAAAACGCCGCCACCGGAATCGCGCAGGAATAAGCCCCGCCAAAGGCACGCACCTCTCGGCGCCATGTAACGCTTATCGCTCCCATAAACACCCTTCCAATCAGTATCTGCGGAAACCGTACCGTTCCGACAACAACCCCTTGGGCAACTCTTTGATAAACCGCGAGGGCTTACACTGGAAAGCTCCGCCGTCGCGAGTGTAACGCATCGAAGGGGCGCACAACACCAAATCATCTCTGGCGCGGGTCACCGCCACGTAAAACAGCCGACGCTCTTCGGTGTCATCGTCGTTTTCGGCCATCGACCGGCTCGATGGGAACATCCCTTCCACCGCCCAAATGATAATCACCACCGGCCATTCAAGTCCCTTCGCCTGATGGACGGTACTCAAACGAACCGCGTTGTTTTTATCACCGTCGATGCCCATAGCCTCTTGATCGACGTTGGTGAGCAACGACACCTCCTGTAAAAACTCGCGCACCGACGCCGATTTGCGCAACTGGTTCGCTAGTTCGCGCAAATCGTCTTCCCGGTCTTCTGGATTGTCAAACGACCTTGCCATATAGCCCCGGTAAAAAACCTCCAGAAAACGGTCCAGCACATCCGGACCGGAAATCGTATCGCCGCTCGGCAGGTGGTAAGTGCCCATCAGCCGGTCAATATGCTGCCACTGTTCGCGAGCCGCCGGACGCAACAACCCCAGCAGTGTTTCGCGATCCTGCCCACTGGTCACATCGAACTTGCCACCGAGTTTTGCCCAAAGTTTCTCGATGGTCTTTTCCCCTACCCCGCTGAGCAGGCCCAGCAACCGGTTGAAGGAGAGGTAGTCGGTTTGGAATTCACACATCCGAAGAAAACTGATCACGTCTTTCACATGGGCGAGCTCGAACACCCCGACACCGGAAGTCACCACATACGGTACCCCGATGTTACGCAGATGAAACTCCAACCCCACCACATGAAAATGAGCACGGTACAGCACCGCGATATCTTTAGGCTGGTAACCGTCTTCAAGATACCGCCTAATCAGACCGGACACCGCAATCCCTTGCTCGTCACCATCATACAACAGATAAAAACTGGGTTTACGGCGGGAATTACGGACAGCCCGCAATTCCTTGGGATAACGCCGGAACTGCTCCGCGTTGCCGCGGATGGAGGCGTTAGCCACGTCAAGTATCTCCGGCGCACTACGGTAATTGCGCTCCAGCTTAATGATTCGGCAGTCAGGCCAGCGGGTCGGGAAATCCATAATGTTGGCGAAGTTCGCCCCGCGCCAGGAGTAGATGCACTGGAAATCGTCACCTACCGCCATCACGCTTCGATTCCGCGCCGCCAGGATATCCACCATCTCGGCCTGCATACGGTTGGTGTCCTGGTATTCGTCAACCAGCACGTGGCGGAACTTTTCCTGATAGAACTCGCGAACGAACTGATGTTCTTTCAACAACTTCAGACCGTTGATCAGCAGGTCGTCAAAATCCATCATCCCCAACTCATTTTTCCGTTCGGCATACATCCGGGCAACCGCCACAATCTCCGCCGGATCGACCTTTAATGAATCGAGCTGCCCTTCCACCACCGATTCGATACCGCAACCGCGGTTTGCCGCCATGCCGATCATCGAGGCAATCACGTTTTTCTTAGGGAAGTCTTTTTTGTTGCGCGTAATGTTGTTAATGCATTGTTCGATAAGTTTGCAAGAGTCGTCCCGGTCCAGAATCACAAAGTCACGCTGGAAGCCGATACGGTCTGCCGCCCTGCGCAACATCCGGTTGCACACATGATGAAACGTGCCGCCCCACAGCGAGGATATCGCGTTGCCGGTCAATGCGTTGGCGCGTTCCAGCATCTCTTTTGCCGCCCGGTTGGTAAAGGTCAGCAACAACAGATTCTCCGCCGGAACGCCGTGTTCCACCAGATAAGCCACGCGATAGGTCAAAGTGCGCGTTTTTCCGGTGCCGGCGGCAGCCAACACCAGCAGCGGTCCGTCTTCGGCGGTTACAGCGTCAAACTGCTCATTGTTCAAAAGATTTTCATAATCCAGCATCTTTATCCGCCCTCTTCGGCTTTGCTCCGGGTTCAAGTTCCATCAGAATCGGGAAATGGTCGGAATAACCGGTTAAATAGACATCGCCCACTGTTTTGTTGCGTTGGCGCTTGAACGGCAGCGGTTCCCCTTTACGGTTACACTGGCGCGGGGTTTTAAACACCCGCATCGATCCACGTTTCACCTTCCACGGCGCATCACCGTTCCACATCCCGCGCGAAATGTGGAACATATCCAGCGTGCTCCATTTGTCACCGCTGGCGTAATAGTAGGTCAACCGCTCGGATTCAGGCACGGTCGCGCTAAGGTTGAACAGCAACCTCCCGGTACTGTTGGTCATAAACAGTTGCTCGTCCAGCACAAATCCGGCGGTACCGGTCAGCACCTCGGACTCCGGCACATCGTTAAAATCTCCGGTCACCACCACCGCCGCCGACGGATCGGCCTTCAACGCCTTGTCCACCAACCCCCGCGCCGCCTGGGCGCATTTGCGGCGCAATTCCCCGCTCTCCTGTTTGTTGCCCAACTGCGATTTCCAATGGTTGGCCAACACCGTAATCTTGCGACCGTCGAAATCAAAGGAAGCGGCCAGCACGTCACGCTGCCCGGACACCGGAGTCTTCCACTCTGTCTTCTCCGGTTTCCGCACCGACAACATGGCAACGTCGATCCCGCGCAAATCCGTGCCTTCGCGATGGATGATGGCGGTCATCGGATAATCGTACTTTTCTTTCAGCACTTGCGTCAAGTCTTCCAATACCCGGCGGTTTTCCACTTCAGCCAAACACAAAACCTGGGGTTTCATCTCCCGGATGACCCCGGCCAGATGGTCCAGCTTGGTACGGTAGCGGCGCTCGCTCCAGCGCATCCAACCGCGGGGCGTATAGCCGTCATCGCCGGGATTGTCGGGATCATCCTCATAGTCAAACAGATTCTCAACATTCCAACTGGCGATAACCAACGGCTCGGTGCCGGACTGTACTTCCCAGGCCGCCACCGTTAAAGCAAGAACCAAAAACAACCGACTGATCGCCACCGCAAGCTCCAAAATCGAAAAAACACCCAAAAAACAATAATATCATACCAAAAATCGGCTCTAAACGCAATGTGTTAAACCGTAATGACGATAATTTATGGTACGCAATGAATTAGATAATCCGCCATACCGGATCATCCCGCCCATATTCATTCCCGTTTTGGCAAATATTGACTTTTGTTCTTGCTAAACGGTGGCAGGAAATGGCATCATATCACTGTCTTGAACAGTAGTATTTTGTTTTGGCGGAATCTTCCGATCATAATGCAGAGGAGTTTTTCGTGGCATCTGACAAATCAAAAGTTTTCTTGGGCAGCGCTTTCGGATTAGGCTTGTTGCCGATCATGCCCGGTTCTTTCGGGGCTCTGGTCGGTTTGGCCTGGCACTACGTGCCGTGGTATCTGGGGGTGAACGATTGGATTATCCGGCTTTGGTGTTTGTCCGGTATCGTTTTGTTTTCCATCATCCACTATCGGCTCACCCCGTGGGCGCAGCGCTATTGGAACGACCCCGACCCCGGACATTTCGTGCTTGACGAGGTGGTCGGCTATCTGTGCGTACCGCTGCTGGCGTTGCCGGAAACCTTGTGGTGGCACCCGTTGGCGGGATTCGCCCTGTTCCGGATTTTCGACATCATCAAACTGCCCGGCGCCCGCTACATTGACCGCAACATCCACACCGCCTCCGGCGTGTTGCTGGACGATGTGGTTGACGCAGCATACGCGGCGGTTGTTCTTTCGCTGATCATCAAATTCGTTTGACCGCATATCCGGTTGAATCTAGGGGAATAAAATGAAAAGACGCGATTTCCTAAAACTGTCCGCCGCAACGTTTCCCGCGTTTGGCGGCTGCGCATACCTGTCCAAAGGCGGAGAACGTTACTCCGTGGCGATTCTGGGCGACACTCATTTTGACACCGAACCGGCTTCGGTTTACCACTCGCACTACAAAAACGAGGGCAAAGCCGAATGGCTATGGAAGGTCCAGCGCCAGGAATTCGCCCGCAACGGCGAGATGTGGCGCGAGCGTTGCCGCAACCTGCTGGCCGCCAGCGCACGGGCGGCACAATCGCGGACGCGCTTCATTCTGCAAATGGGCGACATTATCCAAGGCGACTGCGATGACTACGCCACCCACCAAAAGATGCTCGACGACTGCATCAAGATGCTCCGTTCCCCCTACCCCGGCTCGCTGCCGTTTCTGACCGTTGCGGGCAACCACGACTACCGGGGCATTGGCGGACATCGGGCCTACTACGAATTTTGCGAGCCGTTCATGTCTAAAGAACTCGGGAAACAGGTTAAATACCCCGCGTTTTCCCAAATCATCGGCGGCGACCTGTATGTGTTTTGCGATTTCGAAACCCGTAACCTCAAACCAATCATCAGCGAAATCGAGTCGAACCCGAATGTCCGCCACACCTTCTTGGTTACGCACGGACCGTTCACGCCCGGTGACAATGGCAGTTGGCAGTGGCGGCTCGGCGGCGACAACAAAAAGTGCGCCAATGACCGGTCCACCCTGTTTGAATTGTTGTTGAAACGCCACGCGATTGTGCTTTCCGGTCATACCCATAGGGTCGAATGGCGGGTTTTCAAAAAAGATGGCGTGGGATCGTTTGCTGAATTCACCGCCAATTCCGTTTGGTGCAAGCCCGAACTGGCCACCGCCGAACCGGTTTATGACAAAGCCAAGGATTTCGGCTCGGTTTACCGCAATGGCGCGGGAGCGGAACCGGCCAACGCCGAACGGTTGAAGCGTTTTGAACAGGATATCGCGTTCTTTACCCCTTACCTCCATGAGTGTTTCTTTAATCCCGGCGCGGGGCATTTCCGCATGAACGTTTCCGACCAGTCGGTTACGGTGGATTTTTATCCCGGCGACGCCGGTGAAATCGGACGAACGTTTACGCTGGCTTAGGCGATTTTCCTATCAACTTGACAATAAAAAATCCGGGCGGGTCCGATTCCAACCCGCCCGGAAAATTTTATCCGCAGGAAGCGCAAACCTACTTGCAAAGGGTATAAAGCACGCCCGCCACAACGGCAGAACCGATAACGCCGGAGACGTTCGGTCCCATCGCATGCATCAACAGATAATTGGTGGGGTCGGACTCCAAACCGACTTTATTGGAGACGCGCGCCGCCATCGGTACCGCCGACACACCGGCAGAACCAATCAAGGGATTGATTTTCTCTTTAAGGAATAGGTTCATTAAGCGGGCCATCAAGCATCCGGCACCGGTTCCAACCGCAAATGCAATCAACCCCAAGCACAGGATCTTGATTGTGTCGAGCGTCAGAAACTTTTCGCAAGCCAGCTTGGAACCCACCGCCAGCCCCAACATAATGGTGACGATGTTGCAAAGCGGTCCGGTCATGGTGTCCGCCAAACGCGCCACCGACGGGCCGACTTCGCGGCAGAGGTTACCCAGCATCAACGCGCCGACCAACGGCACCGCGCTCGGCAACAGCAACGCGCAAAGCAGCAAAACGGTAAGCGGGAAGCAAACTTTCTCCATCTTCGACACATGGCGCAGCTGCTTCATCTTGATCTTGCGCTGCTCGGCCGGAACCAACAGCTTCATGATCGGCGGCTGGATAATCGGAACCAAAGCCATGTAAGAATAGGCAGCCACGGCAATCGCGCCGAGCAATTCCGGAGCGAGCTTGGAGGTCAGCCAAATCGCGGTCGGGCCGTCGGCACCGCCGATAATGCCGATTGACGCCGCACCCTTGATATCAAAACCCAGCATCAACGCGCCAAACAACGCGAAGAAAATACCGAACTGGGCCGCCGCGCCCAGCAGGGCGGACTTCGGGTTGGCGATCAGCGGGCCGAAATCGGTCATCGCACCCACGCCCATGAAAATCATGATCGGGAACAGACCGGTGTTGATGCCGAAATCAAAGAAGTAGTACAGGAATCCGCCCGGCTCGGTCATGTGCGTCACGATATCCATCATCGGTGGCGCAGTGACGCCGCTCAACGGAAGGTTCGAGAGCAACCCGCCGAAACCGATCGGGAGCAACAAAAGCGGCTCAAAGCCCTTCACCACCGCCAGATAGATCAGCAACAGGCAGACAAACACCATCACCAGCTGTCCAACGCCGTAGGGAAGCGCCCCGCCGAGAACCTTAACCTCATGGCCCTCGTGAAAACGCCCTTCCCAATCGTAATAGCCCTTGGTAAGGTACGCCGGAGGTTCGCCCTTGACAAAACCGGTGATGCCGGTACTGTCAATCAGGTTCTTAACCTTGTCCAACATGGTCTTCCAGCTTTTTCCGCTGGATTTATCCAGCGCCAGCGCCTCCGCCCGCACCTTGGCCAACTCGGCATCCTCTTGGGTCACCGTAGCAGGCGTCCAAACCCCGTCACCCCGGCGCTCGGCCCGGATGGACACGTTGGGGTTGTGCGTATCCGCGTCATCAGCCGCCGACACCACGTTGGCGAAACCCAACGCCAATGCCGACAGCATAACGGTCAAAAACTTTTTCATGTTCGGTGGCTCCTTGTTAATTAACCGATCAACGCGAGCACATCACCGGTGTTGACTTTGTCAGTCTGGGCGACATTGATAGCCTTAATCGTGCCGTCGCACGGCGCGGCCACCGGAGTCTCCATCTTCATCACGTCCATCACGAGGATTTCGTCGCCCTTTGCGACCGTCGCGCCCACCGAGGCGGTCACGCGCAGAATCGAGCCGGGCACCGAAGCCTTAACCTCGGTTTCGTTGCCGGTGGCGGCTGCCGCCGGGGCGGACTTCTGGATGCCGTCCGCCACGGTGAAAGCGATTTCCTTGCCATTGACCACGGCCTTGTCGCCCTTCAGCTCCACGCCGTAAGCCTTACCGTTAATGGTAACCGTGCAGGCGCCGCCCTTGCTTCCTGCGGCGGGCTTGGACTCCTCCGCGAAACGGCAACCCATCGGGGCCTTGGACGGATCCTTTAGGAAGAGAATGCCCTTCTCTTTGCAGGAGGCGGCGATGAAGATGTTCTCGTCGGTCACCGGCAATCCAGCGTCCTCAAGCGCCTTACGGGCAACGGCTCCGCCTTTATTGGGGTCGGCATCGTTAAGCTCCAGCACCGTCTTGTCGGTCGGTGTGGAGTACGGCTTGGTGAGTTCGCTGGAAGCCATGAACTCCGCCGCCTTTTTGACGATTTCCGGATCCGGCGGGACCGGGGTTTTGCCAAAGTAACCGAGCACCATCTTGGCGTAACCGGGAGAAAACTTCTTAAACTTTCCGAACATCACGTTCTGGATCGCCTGCTGGGCGTAGAACTGCGAAACCGGGGTCACGGAGGTACCGAAACCGCCCAACCGCACGCAATCGTACATTTCGGCGATCATGTCGTCGTACTTGTCCATCATGTTGTTGTCACGCAGCATCTGGGTGTTGGCGGTCAATGCACCGCCGGGCATCGGGCTCCAGATGATTTGCGGGCTGACACTCATCGCCTCAGGCGGGAGGAAGTACTTGGCCATGGCAGCCTTGAAGGAATCCTCCGCCTTCTTGATCTTGTTGATGTCGAAGTCGAAACCGAAATCGGGGTCTCCGTCCAGACAGTGCCACATGGTGATGATGTCCGGCTGGCAGGTGCCGCCGCTCATCGGGGCCAACGAAAGGTCGATGCCGTCCGCGCCGCCGCGCAAGGCCGCTAGGTAACAGGCCACGCCGTTACCGGCCGTCTCATGGGAGTGGAACTGGATGTGGACGCCGTCGCCGAGGAGCTGGCGGGCAAGCTTCATGGTGTTGTACACCGTGGCGGGGGTCGAGGTGCCGGAAGCGTCCTTAAACGCCACGCGGTCAAAGGGAATGCCCGCATCCATAATCATGCGCAGCCGGTCGCGGTAGAACTCCGGAGTGTGGGTACCCTGATTGTCAATCCCGGGAGGCAGACCCATCATCGTCACGACCACCTCGTGGTTGAGCCCCGCGTCATGGATGCACTGGCCTGACCACTTGAGGTTGTTCACATCGTTCAGCGCGTCGAAGTTACGGATGGATGACATCCCGTGCTTCTTGAACATCTGGGCGTGCAGCTTGATCATGTCGCTAGACTGGGATTCCAACCCCACCACGTTCACACCGCGGGAAAGGGTCTGCAAATCCGCCTCCGGGGCGGCCTTGCGGAAAGCGTCCATAACATCAAAGGCGTCTTCCTGGCAATAAAAATAGCAACTCTGGAACCGGGCGCCGCCACCCGCCTCAAACCAGCGGATTCCCGCCTGGTAAGCCTCTTCCACGCAGGGAAGGAAATCTTTGGAAAGAACGCGGGCGCCGATCACGGACTGGAAACCGTCGCGGAACGCGGTACACATGAATTTGACTTGTTTTTTGGCCACGGTGGATTCTCCTTAATGAAACGTTACGAAAATGGATTGAAAAAAGGGTTAGCAACGGGAACGCGCGATGGCAATCGCCAACGCGATGACGGCATCGTCACTCGCCGCGATGGCGGGACGGGGCTTCTTTTTCGGCTCTTCATCCGGGAGCACGTAATTGAACCGGGGGATAATCTTGGCCATCAGATTCATAAAACAGACCAAAATCGCCAGGAATGCATACACGATACCCATCCCGGCAACCAGCAGCACCAAACCTTGTTGAATGTTTTCCATGAACAAAACTCCTCGCGAAACTGGGGTACCTCCCCCCCAAAAAATGATTTAAAATCATATCACAACCGACAGGGAAACTCAAACACAAAATCGTAAAAAACGAAAAACCGCCGTTTGGGGTCGGGGCTGGCGCGGAATACATTACGCCCGGGCGGTTAGACCGACCCGGGCTTTTAATTTAAGACCGCAAATCAACCGTCAGAACATCGGGCGGTTGGAGGTTTTACGGATTTCCTGCTCATCCGTCCAGACGATTTCACCCGACCTCAAATCCTTGAGAATCATCGTGAATTTGTAGTAGTGGTCAGTCACCCTTCCGGCGCGCGTTACGATATCCGACAGCGACCCGGTCAGGTACATCTGGGCGGCGGACTGTTGGCCGGGGCGAACCGCTTTGCGTTGATCGGTCAATCCCAGCTGGGCCTGTTCATCCATGATGGCAATATCCGAGCCCGCCGTAGAACGATCGACAAAGCGGAACAACCGCGAGCGGATCAGCCGCGTCCGGACTGAATCGGTGATGCTCTTCATATCCACGATTATCTGCGACCGATTCTTCATCGGTTCGATGTCGAGAACAGGACGTTCGTTCTTTGTCAACTCGCCCACTTCCGGATCCGCGATCAAAGATTCCGCCATCTTTTCCACCGTGCGACGGATGTCCTGCGGTTCGATCTTGGTGGTCATAGGAGTGCGGTCGAGCTCGGAATCGGTGATTCTCGGAGCGGTGGCACACCCCGTAAACAGGGCAAGAAGTGCGAGACAGTAGAAACTTCTAACGTTCATTATTATTCTCCTTGTCAATTTTTGTTGACGTTTATCAACGGGCCGCGCGCCACTCGCGCACGCGGAGCCGTGAAGTCACGGCGTCAGGACTGTTTGCGACGCCCGTAACCGTGACTGAATCCATACCCTGAAGGATAAGCGAACGGTAGGTGCGCGAATCAGCGTCAATCTCCATCCCCTCGGCGTTGAACCAGGCGATGCGATACTGCAGATGTTGCGTCCCCTGCACGAGCGATGTCAGCTGGATGTTGACGCGATTCAAACCGGACGGCACCCTGTCATAGGTGACCCCGTTGACCGCCAACTTGTTTTGCAGACGGGTGTTACCCTCAAAAAGGACGGAACTTCCCGTCGTATGATCCGTCACGAGCGATGTGCCGGCCGATGTGCGGCAACCGGCGGCAAGTACGCCAACCAACGCACAAACGAGTAGTGTTGTCAATTTCATGTGAATCCCTTTCGTTCAAGATTACGTTAACGTACAGCCTTCTCCTTGACGGTCGGCTGAACGACGGTCTCGGTAAAGACACCGGTCGCGTCCGCGCCTGGCGCCAAAGTGACGGTCTGCCAAGCGGCGGTATCGAAGTTTATACGGCAACCGCGGCGGAATGCCGCTTCGGCATATGCCAGCGCGACCTCGGCGCGCAACGCCTCTTTGTTCTTGTAGTGCCTAAAGCCCTCATCCGAAAGCTCAAGCGCGACATTGAACACCGCGCCGTCGGCGATGTTTACGGTACCGACCCACGGCTTCATCCACTGGCGGCTGACGCGCAACTGGTGCAGTCCGGGACGGGCGCGGAACGTGCCGCCGGACGAACCGATCGCCGCGCCATCCACCTCGACCGTAATGCCGCCCGCGACCAGACGAAGCTCGTCTTTGACGGGTTTGGTAGCATCGACCGTTGCCTCCAGCGGAGCAATCGTCGCGTCAATGGTAGTAGTGACGGAGAACGTGGCCAGCTCACCTGCATCGGCCACCGGAGCGCGCCAGCGCGGCCGCGCCGCCGTCAAATCCGCACCGGTATCCTGAACCCACATATCAATCAGGTCGTCGTAATGCCCCATGGGGTCGTCACCGTTGTTTTTCGGAACGGGACGTTTGTTGTTCCAGTTTTTACCGTAAATGCTGCCGCCAGTGGTAGCATCCAACACCTTAGTAGCCATGCGCAAAGTGTAGATGGTCACCTCGCGGTCGCCAGCAACCCGCTGCATCTCGGACGCGCCGATAATCGATGCCGTAAGGATGTAGTCCGCGCCCAGCATCTGGGCCACCCGCGTTACGCTACCTCCAGTGAAAAGGCCGTCAATCAGACCGGCGCGTTCTTCAGCAGTAGTGATTTTGTAACGGTTGAAGGCGGCTCCGATTTCGGCCGAATCCATGATTACAAAGTCCATGCCCGACATTTCCGCGGCAAGGCGGTCGCGAATGCCGTCCACCTGATCATCCATACCGGCCGTTTTCGTGTGGTTCTTCACGAAAATCGCCATAACCGGCGTCTTTGCGGGCGGCGGCGGGGGCGGCGCCAATACGGCGCGACGGACAACGTCAGCTTCAACCTTCACCACGTCCAACCCCGGATTGGCCGCCGCGACTCGCGCCTTAAACGCCTTAAGGTCGGCAGAGGTCTGCGGATCAAGTTTCTCAGTTTCGGCCACCACCTGCGGAGCCTGACCGAACGCCACCGCGCTCATAAGGGCGATGCCAGCAAGAATAAGATTCGTAGCTTTCATGTTTACTCCTCCATTAAAAGCAAGTTATCAGAAGAAACAGTTGATAATCGGGAAGAACGGCACATTGGAGTTGGAAATGACGTTAACCAACCCAATCTGAACGCCCTGCATCCTGTTGGCGGTGTTAATGACGCCAATCTGGACGCCCTGAACGTTGTAAGCTCCGTTGTATGCCCCGATCTGGAACACATCGCCGGAATCGGTCCAGTTCGCAACACCGAACTGCAGCCCTTTAAAATCGCCGCCGAAGTAGTTGACGCAACCGGTGTGGAACCCTACCCCGTCGCCTGTCGCATAGTTAACCAGCAGATTCGCGAGCCAGCCGTTTGCGTGGTTGTCGGCAACGCCAACTAGTCCGACATCAAGCCCGTCGAAGTTGCAGCAGCGGCCATAAAGAATGTTGATCCGCAAACCGCCCACGTCGTAATCAGATCCCGGAACCTGAATCGGGTCGAAGAGGCTAAGCATCACCGGGGTAAAACCTGCCCCCTTGATACTGTCCTTTTGCAACTGGCGGCTGGCCTGCGGCATCGCCTCCTGCGCACCGCGCGGCATGACACCGGTCCCGGAATTATAGACGGGTCTCACGCCCGGCTCGATCTGTTGCACGGTCGAAACTGCCGCACAGGCGACGGACGCCATCAGCAACATGCACGTTATCAGTTTTTTCATTCTTCTCTCTCCTTTAGTGTCGTTTTGGGTTGTTGAAGTTCATCACGGGTTTAACAACGAAGTCGTTCGATGCCAAACGGAAGGCCCCGTCGCGCCGATTTCCATAACGTTTGCGGTGGCGAAGCCGCACACGTCGGTAATCCAGATTAGCAACATGCCGCGACCGGCTCCTTCGGGAATCACCACCTCGCACGAACGCCCGGTTTGTGTATTGCGGATCACGATGCTTTTCTGTTCCGGCTGCAAACGCAACCGGGCAAGCTGCACATACTCCGGTAACGTCAACCAAACCCTTGTGTCCGCTTCGGTCAGAATCGTGCTGGTGGCATTGTATGCCATCGTTCCAAGCTTGATCGCCAGATTACCGATATTGCTGCCGGTGTCAATCTGGTTTGCCGCAATCTGGGCTGCGATCTTAACCGCAGCGCGGGTCACATTACGGGTCGCGATGCCAGGTATGCGGTCTTTTAAATCGCGGTAGGCCAATGCCTGTACATTTACTACCGGAACGCACGTAGCGGCAAGAACCCCGCCCGCCTCCACGGCGACCGACGAAGGCGAATATGCCGGCGCTTTGTAAATCGGGAAATCCACCGACCACAGCGTTCCCCAAAACGGAAGCGGGATTTTTATCGGTTCGCGCATATCGATAAGGTTTTCCTCGTAAACCACCGCCACATCCTGACCCGATCCGGCTGGAATCGCGGTCAATGGTGCGATATCGGGATTGATCCGCCCCGCCTCGCGATAGGCTATCTCCGCATTGCTGGGATCATTCTCCAGCATTAAAAACGCCCCCATTAAATACCACGCCAACGCATTCTCGTAGGATGCCCGCACGGTGTCGGCCACCGGGGCGATACTGGTGGCGATCTGTTCCGCTGCGGTTGCGGCATTCTGCGCGTTGGCGGAGTTTTCCTCATCCGACGACGCAACCGTTTCGTTCTCTTCTTTTAGCTGCTCTTGCACCGCGGTAGCGCGCCGCAGATAAACGCGGGCATTGTCTCGCTCGCCGAGCGAAAGCTGGTTAACCGCCTGATACTGAAGCCCAAACAGCAGCTCGAACGCCGGTAATTCGTAGGGGATGGAATTGTCATCACCAAATGTGCCGGCCATAATGTTACCCGCGATTTCGCCTTTCTTCAGCACCTGCCCCTCGTTCGTCTCATCGAAAAGCTCGTCAAGCAACGGGCCAAGCACGGCGGAACTGCCGGAGAAATCGCCATGCAGCATCTTGATCCGGGACAACTCCAGACAACCCAGTTTTCGGTTGATTGTACTGGCAGCCATCTTTTCTGCCCGCTTTGAGGCAACCTCGCCGGTTCCGTACATCAAATCATGTCGTGCCGCGACCGCCTCTCTGTACAAAGTGTTACACCCGCAGAACGTTATTCCAATGGCAAAGCAAAGAACTATCCGCCACTGTCCCGACATGGACTAATCTCCCGCCTGAAATTCGACTTCAAGCACATTGTCATCCCGAAGCACTTCCCGACCTATAGTGAACCGCGGAGTCTTTGAGAGCGATGACAAGATCTTGGCACTCTTGTCTTTCGCCAACGTCGCGATATTGTTCCGAACCCACTGCCGGGTAATCTCATACTGCTGCGGGTTAACCTTCACCGCCAACCGCCCGTGCGCGGTTTCAGGGTCGTAAACGAACTCCAACAACTCAACCGCGATCACTGTGGCGCGGCCCATAACCTTCCCGTCGCGAATAGCGTATTCGGGGAACTCTATTCGTAGTGACGACGTGTCCTTTGTCGCGAAAGCCGCCACATAATCCTTCCGAACCGACTCCAGCACGTCATCCTGAATGCGGCGCGACAACATCATATCGGCGGTCGAGGCATCATTCAATTTAAAAACGAATTTGTAAGAAAAACCGTTACCCGCCTCACGGGCGAAAGACTCAATGGTATAGGGTTTTGCCGCAACCGCCGGGGCCGTTGCCATTGAGGTCGCCACTGAAGTCGCGACGAAGCCAGGCCTCAAGGACTGCGCCTCGCGGTGGATACGGCGGCGCAGTGCCTCCACCTGCTTGTTGTATGACCGGTGGATGTCACCTAACTCCTGGCGATAGAACAGTCCGTTACTGTCCACATAGTCGATGGAGAAAGAGGCCCCAGAATGGCGTACGTCAACATCAATGCTCCAAGAATGCGCGTCGAAACGGCATCTTACCACACCGGGAGCGGTCTCTTTGGCAGTCCATCTCCGGGCTATTGCCGCACGCACGATGATTGGAGTAAGATCGGTTGCCGCCGAAACAGCCACCGCCTCGTTTTTAACCTCCAACATCGGCACCCTCCGCACAATACCCAACACGGCACATCCTGACAACAAGCCGCACACCGAAAACAATATCCCCGATCGAACGTAAAGTCGCCAATTCCTCATCGGTCTCTCCCAAAACAAAACACCTTAAAATATATCAAATTCGATGGCCGCAATCAAGGTTGAATAGCGAAAAATAAAATGTGAAGTTGGTGAAAACAACTGGTGCGCGGGCGAGTTAGCCCGCGCACCAGTTAGTTTGCCAAAAACAATGATTGAATTTCGCAAACACACCCGTCAGAGCAGAATAACCATTGTGCCAACCCGTTGCAAATATAGGCCATCGTCCTCCATCAGCAGCTTGCAATCAACTCTTTCAGGGATAAAACTGACTCCTTCAGGAGGCGAATCCCAGGAAATAATCTTCACATTCTCTTCCAGGAATGTCCCATTCTTGATTCTGATCTGGACGGATGCTCCGTCTTCGAATGACAACGTCTTGCGACCAGTGTCAGTGAATACGGACGTAAGCGGTAGCGGCGTCGTACGATTGGACAAATCGATGGTGGATCCCTCCATCATCGTGCAACCGTAGAAGCAGTCATGCGCGGCAGGTATGAACGCGCGATGCACGTTCAGCGCGGCAGCGCCTTTGTTGTACGTCGCATTACTCCATACCGGCTCGTAATCGCGCACATCAAGACTGCCTTCCAAATACAACGCGCAACCCACCTTGAAATCGACCGTCGATGCGTCAACCGCGGTGGTAATGTGCAGGTAACCGCCGGAGGTGATGTTGATAGTACCGTTGGTGAACATCGTGTCGTGGACGTACAGGTGCTTCGCGTAAACGATGGGAATCGTGAGCGTGTATCCGCCGAGGTCGCACAACGCGCTTTGGAACACGATTGAATACGACACATCGAGCGTGGAGTCCGCAGTAAGTGCGCCGATGCCAGATCCCCCCCATGTACTCTTCGTCATGTCCGCCATGCTGTTTCTGATCGTGCCGCCTTCAAGCCTCACGAAACGCTGGTCATCCATTCTCCGCCCGTAGTAGGCATAGTTGGCTCTCAAGTCGAATACCGCGTTGGACGCAACGGCAACATATGTGGGACCAAACGTCCTGAATGCGTCGCCGCTGTACGTGGTGTTCGCGCCGTTGCCGTCGGGCGGTTGCGCGACACCTTCGGCGACAAGCGTTCCGCCCGTGTAGGTTTGCGGGGCGTAAGCCGAAACGTATGTGCCTAAGCCTTCCTTGACGAGCTTCATGTTCCCCGTGAAGGCGGCTTTGTCGTTCATTAGCGTGGAACCTTCGGCAACGCAAAGATGGAGTTCTCCGGGATGTTCGGTGTCGGTCGTCGAATCGGTAACACCGGCCATACCCGCCGTTATACCGGTAAAACCGGAAACGTCGAGGCGGTGGCCGAGCAAGTCGATGAACGCGCCGTCATGCAAGGCGACCGCACCGAGTCCGCTCCAATCGCAGTCCGCCCCCAACGACACGTCATCGGAAAGTATCAACCCCGCATACGCAAACCCGTCAGTCTGCGGGAAGCTGAGCGTGGTCGATCCGGCAAGGCGGATGAGCGTTGTGGAGTTTGGAACGGCGCCAGGCACCTCCACGCCGTCTTCCGTCACGCGCCAGTTGGCGGGGTCGAGCGGCTTTCCGTCTGCGCCGCCGCCCGTCCACTCTGCTATGCGTCTGCCCACAGCAGGCTCCACGACAAGCCGTAGGTCCCCGCCTGTCCAGTCGCACCTCACACTCAGGCTGTCCGCCGCGTCAAGGCTCGTTGTAACCGTGATATCACCCTCCGAAAGGCCGCAGCCCTTGAGGACCATATATTCGCCAAAGCCGTTGTCGGCGAAGTCGTATGTCAGCGCACCGCCGGGCGCAAACGCGCCGTTGATCATCTGCCCCGCCAAAAGCGCAAGCGTCTCGTCGATTGCCCACTTGCCGTCTCCGGAGGCGGAGGTGGTACCCGAACATGGCAAGGCGGAAATCTTGACCGTGCCGTCAGTCACAGCGATATCGCCTTTCGTCGCGGTCTTGATCGTCAAGGTTCCCGTACCGGCCATCTCAATATCCCAAGGGCTGGTAAAGGCGGTACTGCTCAACGTGGCCGAGGAAGCCGTAGGCGAATAGAAAACATCGTGTTCCCCCTCGAATATGAGCTTCGGACGGGTACAGATCGTCGTGTCACGCGTGTCGGCCACAAAATATATCGGCATCCCGAAATGATCCTTCACGGGAACGCTCCAGTCACAAGTCGAAGAAATGTGAATCTCGTCTCTCGCGAAGAAGATGCCGTAGTAATTCTTCGTTGAAGGAATATTGGATCTGAACGGCCGCGCCGTCGTAAACTCCAAATTAGCCATGCCGAAGCGCATCCAAGCGTTCACCGCGCAACCGAAATACCCGATACTAGCAGATCCCGGCCCGAACACAATCGGGTCATAGTTTCCTAGCGAGTTGAACGCCTCCGCATTAATCGAGCCGTTAAGCAAAATTCTGTAAGATCCACCGAACTGGTAGTCCTTTGACAGCGTCACGGAGACATTATCGCCAATACCAGTGAAGTTTGCGCCTTTGTTTGTGATACGCCGCGCGCGGAACACCGTCGGCTCTTCCGCCGCCGCGACATAGTTGGTGCAGTTGTTGTTCGTGCCGTCAAGATACACGCACGCGCCAGAAAAGTCATTATTACCCTTTAGCAACAACATGCCGTCGCCAGAACGGAACTGCGCCCCCTGCCCAGCGAACGCGACATTATCAAAGACCAGCGGACCTTCTGAGGCGATTACCCAACCGCCCGCAGAGTTGCACACGCCGCCTTTAACCGCCCCTTTCACGGTAAGAGTGCCGGAACCGCTCTTCATGAGTAGTGTCGAACGCGACGCGGCAAGACCGGCATTAAACGTGACATTGAACGCCGTTGGGTTGTTCGATACCACACCTTCGCCCGCAAAAATTACGGGAACATCGTAAACGAGGTCTGCCCTAGGATTTGTCCACTCCGCGGTGATATCAATTAACGCGCCGCCCACCCACTTATAGACAACAGCAGGGTTCGCGATTCCTTCTAACGTAGCAAGTGCGGGCACGAGTGGCGCGTCAGCCGCAGCAGGCTCCGCAGGGGCCACGCCCGTCGCAAGGCGGAAGCCGAGGTAGTTCGCGTGGCATCCCGCCGTCGCGATGGACGGCTTGTCCGCCGCACGACACCACGTGCCCTCGGCTGAAACCGCCGGCGAGCCAAGAATACGGCACCAACCGGTGTAGGGATCAATGGAGGAGGTCCATTCAGAAACTTCCCTGCGCAATTCGCCGCCGAAAGCAGTCTCAAGCTCGCCCACTGTCGGGAGCCGGTAGTCTCCGGTTTCACCGTTTAGCCATGCGAGGAATTTAACGATTTCGTTCTTCGAGACATTCACCACCGGATTGTCTCCGGCACCTTCCGCAAAGGTGAACTCCTCGCCTACTGCATCCTTGTATTCCTTCCATTTTGCGTTCGTGACGGGTTTTGAAGTAAACTGCGCGAACGAAGAAGAATCGGCGCAGAACACCAAGGAATCGGTCGGAGCCGGTGCAGATGCCTGAACCGTCTTCGACGTGATGGTGAACTCGTCGAACACTCCTATGTAACTGCCGTCAGCATTGAAGCCATGCGCAGTGTAGGTGAGAGTATTTCCGTCAACCTTCAACTCGCCATAGCTGTGGATACAGCCCATGCGCACGGGTTCGGCGGGGCCGAGCACATCCGTTTCCGTTACGCTCTTCTGGCGCGCCCAAAGGTAAGGGACGTCATTATGGCCGCCAAGGAAGGTGGCATCACCATAGTTGGCGTTCACGCTCTCCACATGGTCGAGGTAACCGGCACCTCCGTTCGTGAGTTGTATGATGCCGTCCTTATGAATGCGCTCGTAACCGTGCATGTGGCCAGAGAAAATGAGATCAATCCCCCCAGCCTTTGCGGTGTCGAGGAGCGCCTGACTGTTGTTACCACCCCAACATTCGAGCCAGAACGGAAAATGCTGGGCGATGATGCGGAACTTCGCCGCACGCGCGCGGTCGGTGGCAAGCAAATCCGCGAGCCAAGTCTTTGTGGCGGCGGCCCCCATAAGATTGTGGTCGATGAAAATGAATAGCACGTTGCCGCGGTAGAGATAATAGTTTCCGGACGCGCTAGAACCGTAGGCGGGTTCGTCAACGGCACCTGTCTCAAAGTAGGTCTTGTTCGCGGGATTGCTCGTGTCGTGATTGCCCCACGCGACGTAGTAGGGACGCGAACTACCGAATATTACATCGGTGCTGTCAAGGATGCAGGGGCGTATCTCGTCGGCGTATTTTGCCCCAGAGGACATGTCACCGGTCGCAATGCCGAAATCCACATCTCGCGCGACCATGTGCTTGAAAAGGGCTTTCACATAAGCGAATTTGTCGCTGTCCCATTCTTTGTCCCGCCCTCCCTGCTGGTTGTCTCCCCATACGGAGCAGGTGAAGGACTCGTCATCATTCTGCGACCAAAGCTTCACCGTGCCGGCTGTATCGTCTGCCGGATCGTCAAACGTAAGCGGCATGCCGTAATAGCCAAGGCGGTACGGGACAATCTGACCGTCCATGCCGTCGATTGTGATGTGACCAGTGTATATCCATGTGTCGCCATTACTATCAACTCGCGTCATCGGCGCGCGCTGCGTGTAGCCTTCGCCATACTGTACCTCAAGACCGTCCCAGCGCGTGACGTCATCCGCGTCCTTCACGCCCTCGCACATGATCGTGAAACGGTTCGTATAGACATTCTGCTGCCACGGCCAGGTGACGAGCACATCGCGCGCCGCGATGTCGACGAGCTCCACCTCGATCGGGTCGCCCATCGTCCACGCACTCTCAACTCCGTTCTGCGAGATCGTCTTGACGCGCGGCGTGAAAGTGCCGCTCGCGCCGAAGACGTGGCTGAACGTAGCAGACGAGCCGGACGGCACCAGTGCCGTCGTGCAGTCTCCCGTGCCGTCGCCAAAGTCAATCGCGAACGTGAAATATTCACCGTCCGGGTGCGTCCCGGTGACGGTGAACGTGACCGCATCGACAAGTGCCTTGACTGGCATCTCCGTAATCGTCGCGTCAATCGTGGGCGCGGCTGGCGCCGTGCCAGAGGGCACCGTACCCACGCCACCGAGCGAAGCCACCTCGTTCGGCGTGAGCGCCGCGTCGTACGCGGCAACGCGCGTCGCGCCCGAGGCGAGTCCGTCGAGGAACGTCATCGTGGCGGAGGGCTTCAGCGAGGCATTAGCGTTCGCGGGGAAAAGCTGCCCCCATGCGCGGCCATCAACGTAGTAGTGGACGCGTCCGCTAGTGGACCACACGACGGCGACGCGGTGCGCGCTAATGCGGTCGAGCGCGTTCTCGCTCCAATATCCCCATGTGCTTAAGTACGTGCTGTTGAGGAATGTCGAAGCGTCCGTCGTCGTATGGAAACTGCCTGAGTAGGTACTCGTGGTGCCATATATGCCGGAGGCGACGCCGCTCGCGTTCATCGCCAGCACGCATCCTTCGGTCTGCTCGGCAGGGAGCGTGATGTCGACCACATAGGTGGCGGCGGCGGGAGCCGACGAACGTGTCCATTTCCAGCCGTTACCGTCCGCCGCAAGCGGCATGCCTTTCGAAACCGCAAATCCGCCCTCGCCGTCTGCCGTCCAAACACCAGCTGGGGCTACGGTAGGCAAGAACGATTCATCGGACTTCTGCGCGAGCGGACGCGAATGGAGCTCCGCGATTTCGGAGTCCGTCAAGATTCTGTCATAGACTGCGGCGTAAGAGATATCGGTGTCGTAGTCCTCGCCGTTATCATCACTGAGAAGGAGGAAGTAACCGCCCTTCGTCGTGTCCATCATGGTGGGAGACTTGGTGGCGGTGTCCTTCAGTACACCGTTGATGTAAATCTTCTTGTTGGTGCCGTTCAGGTGTGTGATTGCCACGCGCATCCATTCGCCGAAGGCGACGTCAGTATTTGAGTAGCGCTCTCCGCGCGTACGTATCCTAAGCGTACTGGCACTGCCGTCTGTAGTGATGAACACGTCCGCATCCGAATTGACGTCCTGAGCCTTGAAAAGTCCGTGCCATTTTTGCGATGTGTTGTCGTTCACCGGCACGCGCACGTCCATCACGACAGTGTAGTTGCAGTTGTTGGTGAGACCGTGATAGCATTTGAGGCCGTTGTTCTGTCCGGCGCGGGTGTAGCCGTCGCCCGGAAGGACGCCGTCCGTACCGTCGGCGAAGATGACGACTTGGCCAGAACGCGTGTGCCTTTCGATGTCGCGGCCGATAGCGGCCTTGAGAGGGTTTCCGGCGGGGAAGGTCCATTCGCCGGTCAGGCCCGCCTTCGTGTAGTGCGGCAGCTTGCCCTCGTAAACGGACGCCTCGTCATACAGCTCCACATAGTCAATGTACATGAGATTATCCTCGCCATCTTCGTCGGCGCAGAGGAGCAGATGGTCGGTGCCGTTGTACTGCGTGAGCGCCTCCGCCGTGAAGAAGTTCTTGTTCCCGCCGCTGTTGCCGTATGTGCCTTCGTGTGTTTCATCTACGAACACGTCCCAGCGCTGTTCGCCGGCGGAGACGATGATTGTGTGCCACGTGGACGGAGACACGGCGTACTTGTAGTTGTTGTTCGCGGTGAAAGGGCCTCCGCCGATGCCATTCTTCACGCGTCCGCTCTTTGATACGGTAAGGAAGAGGTCTGCGTCGGTGGTGTTGTTCCGGTTGAAGAAGGCATGCCATTGCCCATCGCCCGGATACCAGCAGCGGAGCTTTAGCGTCCAACTGTGGTTTTTCACGGCGTCGGGAATCGGCAGGGCAACATGAGATGACTTCGGAATCGCGATTGCATAATTGCCGTCGCCAAGACCTGCAGCGGCAGTAGCCACAGTTGTATCCGAACCGGAATAATCCGGCGAAACCACGTACATCTGCCCAAGCGTACCGTCAGTCACCAGCGCAGAACCTTTACCCACATAGTAACACGGCAGACCGCTACCGCCCAATGTCGCCTGTAGCACATCGGGCGAACTTGGATTCGACGGGTCGTAGTTGTTGAAGTCCCACTTGGCGACAAGCCCAGCGAAAGTCGTTAAAGTTGCGCAGATTATAATAGCCGCTGCGCCCGTAAGCGTAGTAAGCGCATTACAGGACAATCCCCTGCCGATGCCGTTCATGCTTGCCGACTTATGCATTATCGTGTTCCTTTCGAAATATGGTCATGTTAAAATTATCAATGGCAGTGAGAAGAGAACTTACATCCGCCGAACTCCCTGCCGACGGTTATCGCGAAGCGTCTTCTCGGTCTCGATCCACGTGTCGAACGAGCCGTCCTGCCGGATCCGGAATACCCTGAAGCCCGGTTCGCCGTCGCCGTACGAGCCACCGCAGTTGAAACTCTTGGTCATACCAAGGCGGATGCCGTTCACATCCATACCGTCAAAGGTGTTGGTGTGGTCGTGGCCAAAGAACGCGCCCTTCATACATCGGGACTTCCGCCAAGCGTCGTAAAGCGTCAAGGAATCCGCAGTGTGCGCAGCGTCGCGGTATGTGTTCCAATACGGCGGGCAAGTCGTCTCCGCGCAGATGCCAGCGGCACCGACCGCAAGCTTCATGCGCCGCTTAGAGCCGTCCGGCATCAGGAAGTCCTTTCTCCCTTCGCCCTCCCCGGCCGGGACAAACAGCCCGTGGCAGTTGGCGTCCGGCACTATGATGTGCTGGATCCAGATATGCGGAGCCCCGTCCGCCGATTCCCGAAGGTACCACGCGATTTGGTCGGAATGCGGGTTGTCCCAGCCGCTTCCCTTGACGAGCCTGCCGTTGGCATCACGCTTGGGATGGTCACCAGAATCGGCAACGTAAATCTTGAAGGCCGGCTTCGACGCACCGCGCAAGAATACCGGCACAACACCAGTTCCCACGCCAGTCAGCTCCGGCACGTCATGATCGACGAAGAGGTCGCCGAGCGATGACTTATACCAGTCGTACTGCTCCTGACGCGAGACAAACGATCGATCGGACTCCGGCGGCTCCGAATCGTGGTTTCCGAACGCGACACACAGCGGCGTGGCAGACGCCTTGAACTCTGCCATGACCGGGGCCATGAGATTCTCAAAAACGCCGCGTCCGTTCTCACCGGGTGAGATGTTGTCGCCGCCGAACACTACAAGCGACGGACTGAACCGCGAAATTGCCGTACGGAGCAGGGCGATTTCTCGCGCCGTGTCAGACCGTCCCCGCTTTCGGTGCCAATCGGAAATCATCAGGAATGTGAATGTCCCGTTCTCGCCGAACTCGAAACGGGGCATCTTCGCCTCGGTGTCAGTAGCCACGGCCGGCACCTCATCATACAGTTCCACATAGTCAATGTAAATGAGGTTGTCCTCGCCATCGTTATCGGCTCCGAGGAGCAAATGTCCAACGCCGTCGATGACGGTCAGCGGCTCGAAAGCGGACGCGAAGAAACAATTGTTGTTGGAATTTGTGGTGTTTGTGCCATAACAACATTCCGTAGTATCGTCTAAAAGTACGTTCCAGTCCCGATCCCAAACGGAAATTGTGAGTGTATGCCAAGCACCGGGTGACATGGCATTTTGGTACGAGCCGTACGAACTGAATGCACCGCCGCCCACGCCGTTCGCCACACGATCGCCCCTTGATACACAGGTAAAAAGGTCACCGTCCCCGGTGTTAGTGCGGTTAAAGAACGTGTGCAAAACATTGTTACCCGCAATCCAGCATCGGATTTTCATCGCCCAGTTGTGGTTCTTTACCGCATCGGGAATCGGCAGGGCGATATGTGATGACTTTGGAATCGCGATCGCGTAGTTGCCAGTGCCGAGACCGGTTGCGGCGTTTGTGGCGGATGCATCCGCGCCGGTGTAGTTGGGAGCAACCACGTACATTTGACCGAGCGTGCCGTCCGTCACGAGGGCGGTGCCGGAACCGACTTTATAGCACGGCCTACCGGCTCTGCCGACAGTCGCAGCCAGAATGTTCGTTGATGCCTGATGAGACTGGTCATAGTTATTGAAGTCCCACTTCGCCACCAAACCGGCGTATGCGCCAAAGGCGACACATGATACCGCAATAATAAACGACAGAAATCGCTTCATTTGCAATCCCGTTTGAACTTCCCAAATTAAAAGTGCATACCACTGCACTCATTCCAGTCCAACAGCGAAATGCCGCACCGACAATCAGCACACAACACCCATTAACAGATATAATCATACCAAAATCTCGTATGACGCGTAAAGGTTAAAACGATCAACGCCGATCCCCCAAATGCGTCAATCAGGTTTTACGGTTGCGGTACGTGGTGTCTTTGTGGTATTATTATCTCGTTATCAGCCAAAAATAAGGAGGTTATCCATGATTAGACCGAACTCTATCAACCGGCGCACATTCCTTGCCCAAACTTTCGCAGCCGGCAGCGTGGTCGCGACATCCGCACTGCCGTCGTTAGCGGACAATCCAGAGGTTTTCCCGCAACGCGGCCGTTATGAACGGCTGGCGCTAGCCTACCAACACATCAACGCCGGAGCCACCAAACCGTTTTCCGTGCTGCACATCTCCGACACTCACCTCACCGCCGCCTACCCCAACGAGGACGAAAATAAACAAAAACTGAAAGATGTCCGCACCAAAACTTTTGGCGGTCGTCAGGAAGAGGCATTGCGGGATTCGCTTGACTGGGCGAAAAAGAACGTTGACTATGTCATTCATACCGGCGATTTGATTGACTGGCAGAGCGAGGCCAATTTCGACTTGGTGAAGAAATATTTCGGCGAAGGAATGACCGGTTCGATGGGCAACCACGAGTTTTCCCAAAACATGTGGCTTTCCAAGCAATCCAACACCGAGGAATACAAAGCTCAGACCGCAGACAAGCTGAAGTCGGCATACCCGTTCGATATCCGTCTGCAGTCGACCGTGGTCAACGGCGTGAATTTCGTGACGATTGATGACGTTTACGGTTACGTCTGCCCCGACCAGGTTGAACGTTTTGCCGCCGAAGTAAAAAAAGGTTTGCCGATTGTGCTGTGCATGCACGTGCCGTTTATGAGCCAAAACATTTGGCGGGCTGATTGCAAGTTCTGGAAGCAAGCCGGAAAGAAATTCACTTCGGTCGAGATTCCAGACGCCACGGGTGATTACAAAGTGCAGCAAACAGATCCCGTAACCCGCGATTTCATCGCCTACCTGAAGAAAGAGCCGCTGTTAAAAGGCATCCTGACCGGACACCTGCACATCACGATACAGGACCGCTTCTCCCCATCCGCTATGCAGTATGTGATTGGCGGCAATTTTATGTTCCACGGGCAAGAGGTTACTTTCTCTTAACCGTCGAATGTAAAAAACAGCCGCCGCAAAATGCGGCGGCTGTTTTTTTAGGTTATAATCAATAATCTACCGCTGGGGATCGCGTCCGAAAATAGCCTTGAAACGGTCAGCCTCAAACTTCGGAGCGCGGTCATAGTAGTAAACGCCGTTCTGCTCTTGTTCGACATCGGTCAACTGGGTATAGCAGTAACCGCATAGCCGAGGGATCTTCAACAGCACATCCACCTCATCCTTAAGGATTTTGAAAAACTCCTCTTCGGTCTTAATCGCGTTGCCGTAACCCCAAGTGTTGTCGGCATTTTTCTTACGGTCGGCGCCGATCCACATCAATCCGCCGAACTCGTCGATCAGATAAGGCTGGCCGGTGTAACAACGCAACGGAATACGGTCATACTTGGCATCACGGCTCCACACCTTGCCTTCAGGAACGTCAATCACGCCCAACTTGTCGGCACGGGAATAGTTGTGGATCGTCCAGAGATCGGTCCGGGCATGGATATCACCGCTGGATGAATTAATCGGGCGGGTGGGGTCCAAAGCCTTGGCCAACTCGTATGCGTCATTCTGCAAACGCTGATGTTGAAGCACATTCTTGTATCCCCAAGTTTCGTTAAACGGAGTCCACGCAATAATGGAGGGATGGTTACGGTCGCGGCGGACAATCTCGCCCCATTCAGTGATGAAGTTACGCCCGGCGACGACCTCGTTAGGATCGCATCCCCAGCTGGAAGTCTCGCCCCAAGTGAGGTATCCCAGCTTGTCGGCCCAATAATGGAAACGCTCCTCGAACACCTTCTGGTGGAGACGGGCGCCGTTGAATCCCACTGCCATAGACATCTCAATGTCATGCTTAAGTGCGGCGTCGCTAGGAGCCGTCCAAATTCCATCGGGATAAAATCCCTGATCGAGCACAAAACGCAGGAAAATTGGCTGGTTGTTAAGATAAACCTGCCCGCCTGCGACATGGATTTTACGCAATCCGGCGTAACTCTTAACGGTGTCAATAACTTTACCCTGCGAATCCGCCACTTCGAAGGTGATGTCGTACAAGTGCGGGTCGGAGGGCGACCACGGGCGCACCTCGCTCAGTTTCACCGGTACCGCGACTCCGGAACCGATGCGGGTTTTGGCACTGCCCGCCGCCTTGCCGTCCGCTGTCTTAACCTGAATGCGGAGTTCGTTAGCCGATGCCGCGTCCGCATAATAAAGCGGGGTGAATACAAACTGGCCGTTGTCAAAATCAGGCACGATCTGGCACTCTTTCAGCCCTTGCGGAGCCACCGCCTCCATCCAAACCGTCTGCCAAATTCCGGTGGTACGGGTGTAACTGCAACCTCTGGATTTGTATGACGTGCACTGCTTGCCACCGGGCTGGAAACCGTTGCGGGTGTCATCTTTCACACGCACGACCAAATCATAAGTCTTTCCAGCCTCAACGTAAGGGGTGATGTCGTTGGCGAACGAAACCGTTCCGCCGTAATGGAGGCCGACCGTAGTGCCGTTGATGTAAATCTCGGCCTCGTAATCCACCGCCCCGAAATGGAGGATAATCCGCTGCCCGGCCCAAGCGGCGGGAATCTCCAACTTGCGGTGATACCACATCGCGGGAATGAAATCGGTATGCTTGACACCGGAAAGCGACGACTCAGGACAGAACGGCACAATAATCTTGTCCTTGAATCCGGTCGATTTGAACAACGTTCTGCCATCATCAAGACCGGACATGCCGAAATCGAATTCGTAAGTCCAGGCATCGCCGTTGAGGTTAACCCAAGCCGCACGCTCAAACTGCGGGCGTGGATATTCCGGGCGCGGAATGTCAGCCCCAAAAACGCCGGAGCTGGCGAGCGCACTTGCGGCAAGCGCGATAAAGCAATGTGATTTCATGATTTATCCTTTCTGCGGCGGACGAAAAGACGAACGCCAAATTAACAAACTGAAACAATTGTTATTATGCTATATCTGCGGGGGTAAAGTCAATGGCATTTTGACTTCCGTCAATTGCTCTGCGCCTGACGGAATTCGACTTTTCGCAGGAAACGGATCTGGAGACAGGTGAAAGCGATCAATCCAACCCCCAGAAACCACGCCATGGTGGTGGCGGTACTGAAACGGAGATTATTGTACGCTTCTTTCCAGATTGCCAAACTCAACACGTTGGTTGAATCGCCCGGACCGCCAAAAGTGAGAAGGAATATGCTCCCCATTCCTTGAAACGCAGCAATGAAAGCACCGACAAAATTAATCACCATCAGCGGCAACAGTTGCGGCAGGGTAATGTGCCTGAACCTGGCAAATATCCCCGCGCCGTCAATCGCCGCCGCCTCGTAATAGTCCGGCGGTAACGAATGCAATGCCGCCACATAAATCAGACTTGACATTCCCGCTCCTGCCCACACTCCCGGCAAAATGCAACACACCATCGCCCACGCCGGATCTTGCAGCCAACTCTGCTTGGCAATTCCAAGCCCGGCCAGCAACTGGTTGAGCATACCGTTTTCGGTGGGGTCGTACATAAGTTTCCAGAGCAACGCAATAACCAAGGCGCTGGTGAGGTGCGGCAGAAAATACAACGTGCGGTAGAAAATCTTCCCTCGCGGAATCTCCGACAGCATCAGCGCCAAGAAAATCGGCGTCAAGAACCCCAAAAGCAAGGTCAACGCCACATATTCCAATGTCCTCCCCCAAGCTTTCCAAAAACCGGAATCGGTGGCGACCATGATGAAATTGTCCAACCCGCTCCACGACGACTCCCCTACTATTCGGTAATTTTGAAACGCCATCACCGCACCGCGCAACAACGGGTAATAACTCCAAATCGCGATTGACAGCACGGCCGGAGCAAGCATCATCCAAGGCGAAAAACGAAATCTTTTAGAAGGCCCCGACGACGCTTCAAAGGGTGTTGCGCTCGTTTTCCGGTTCCACATCCAACCGCACACCAGCAAGCAAATCAACGCCACTCCGAGAATCACCCGCGCCAACGGGCGGCGGCGGTCCAACACTTCACGCGGCATATCAAACATCAGCCCCCGGTTCGCCTCGTCATTTATACCCTTCAGCGCGGCGGCGTAATCGAAATCCTCACCGTTGTCGGAAAGCATAATACCCAAGAACCTGCGGTCAACCAAATCCGAAACCGCCTGCCAAAATCCTGCGTAAGGTTCAGTCCTTGCCAAGATTTCACCCTTTGCCAACCGGTCGTAATTCTTGCGTATACCGGCCGGTACTTCTTCCAGATATTCATCGAACCCCAACCGGTGGAGATCGGACGGCGTACACCACCGGGCATGGCCTTCCAAAACTTTCTGCCGGACGGTTTCGTCGTTCACCTCTGGGCTGGTAAGCTGTTCCACGCATTTCCAAATTAGGTCACGCTCGGACTTGGGACGCTTCCCCACGCCTTCGGTCATGCTGTAAAAATGTTTATGCGCCTGGAAAACCGGCTTCATGCCCGGCTTGGCGGCGGGGAACGGCATAATGCCGACCATGTCTGGCGGCAGATTGAGATCTTGGGTCAGCTGCTCCATCATTTCCGCGCCGGCAAAGAGCGCCACAACCTCGCCTTGGGCAAACAGCTGCGGCAACTCCTGAGTCAGCCGCGGCAACGGCCGCACCACTCCCTTGAAGATGTCGGCATCGGTAAACTCCACGGTCTTCCCCGACGCGGAAACCACCTTGTGCGCGGCGATCGCTTCTGGCGTCAGGTCTATCGGTTCGCCACTGTCCGGGTCACGGATCCAAGGTTCCCAAATTAATTTGCGATAAAACGCGGCAGCGGCCAAAGCCTCTTCGGAATCGAAGTTTGCCCGCCATTCCCCCTGCACCTGCGACAAATCTTCACCAGTATCGGGAGCGATGAACCGGGTCTCTTCCATCGCAAAAACGTAACTCTTCCCGGTGGTAGGCGAGATGCGCACGTTGACGATTGGGGAGCCGCCGGCTGACTGCATCCAGGGCAGCCAGCTCCAAGGGCGGTTTTCCGCGCCAAAGGCGCGTTGGCCGCGCTGAACCTTCGCCCCGGCGATACGACGGCGCGGGAAGGTAAGCCGCTGGCACCAACGATAAAACTCGTCCCAGGTTTCCGGCGTGTACTCCGGATCTATCCACGCCTGCTGAACCAGATCCTTGCGGTAAACGATTCCGTAATACCAAATGCCCGAAACCGGAACCCCGTAAACCTTCCCGTCGCGGGTTGCGACCCGACGCCAAAGTTCCGGAACGTTCTTCCACCCCGGCCAACGGGCTTCCGTATCGCTTATCTGTCCGTCGCCGTCCAAATCTTCGCCGATCCATTCGTTGAGCGGATAGATAAAGCCTTGGTCGATGTCGTGGCGGATGATATGAAACCAGCAGAAATAAATGTCTGGCGCGGTGCCGCCAGCCAGCGACAGCATAAACGGAGCGCGACCGCCGGCACCGGGCAAGGACAACCCGCCCCACTTCTGCGGCATCAGATCGGGTTCCTGCCGAGCGAATTTAGTTATCTGAGTGGTTACCGGATTCTCAGGTCGGTCGGGATCGTATCCCTGAAGGAATGTCACCGGTACCGGATCGGAAAACGCGGAGACCGCCGCCAACAGCGCTTGTAGAGCCAGCATCAGACGGAAATGTAAAATATGGCGGTTAACGGTCGACATGACAACGGAACAGCTGCTCCATGTGGAATTTCAGCATCTGGTCAACGGTTTCCTCTCTACGGTTCCCGTAGTAATAGTACGAATAGTAATAATTACGGGGCGGCTGTAACGAGGTGTAAAGATTGCGCATAGCGGCGGCGGCGAGACGGTGGCGACCGGCCAAAGCCGCCACCCGTCCTTGCAGGAGCAGATTAATTTTTGACGACCGGTTGTCGCCATCCTGCAACGTCTCCGCGTCCAACATCAAGGCGGACGCCAACTGCCAAGCACGGTTGGCAACCAAAATCTGCGTGCGCAACTCAAGATAAGCCGGCGCACGTTTTTCTTTGCAGGTTCGTTTCAGTTCGGACAGCATCACCCCGTTGGTGAGCCGGGCCGCCTCCGCAGCGGTTATGTTATAAGAGAACGAAGCGCGGAACTGGCGTTCCTGCAATTCCAGTTTGGCGACCAAATCAACCGGAATCATCCGGCGCCCGTTACGCAAATTGGCCTTCCAATCGGCATACCTGATGGCGGTGGCGAAATCAAGTATCCAGAAATCCTTGCCGCGGCGGAAAACAATGTGATGCCCATCTTCCAGCAACTTCATGCCATCCACCTCCCCTTCCCCAACCGGCAGCACGGTTCGGGCCACAGCGCTTCCGTCCGCATCAGAAATCTCCAGTTTGTTTCCTGCTTGCAAGGCCAATTTCCAGCGCTGATAGGCGGTTATTTGTCGCGAAATGCTACGGTCCGGCGTTTCCGACACGCTCGCTTCGGTCGAACGTTGCATTTTACCGGTGACGGGATTCAACTTCACCGCCCAAGTGCGGGATACGGAATCCCCGTCAAACGTACTGCGTAAAATCGCTGAGAACTGGTCACCGGTGTAGGTGGCAAGCGTGGAAAGCACCTCGGTACTGTCTGCGCCGTCCCAAGCCCGATGATCCAGAAGCAAATCCTGGGTAAGCGAATCGTAAACTCGAATATGGCCGCGCTCAAGGTTGTACTTGAACATTCCGTTGCCGGAAAACACCGTGAACGCGTCCCCGGTGCCGGCATAGAAGAAGCCGGGCAACGCCGACTCCGAATATCCGGTTACCGCCCCGCCGACATCAGTGGTGTAAACGATTCCGCCTTGGACTGTCACCACATCGCCAGGATATTGCCGACTCGGCCCGGCAACGGCATTGTTGTCAGGAACCGCCGTTCTTTTCGCGATTTGGCGAATGTCGGCCGGTTTGCCATGTTCATCAATTTCGATGCAAAAATCACGTTCGTTCTGGGTGTATTCAACAAAACAATGGTTGTTGGTCCATACGATTAACCCGCCGTAATCTTCCGGCCACTCCAAACGCTGTTTCCACAACCAGCGTTCCGAACTAAAATCGTACAGCGCGACCAATTTTCTTTTGAGGTTGTCGGTTTCGGCGCTGACCGCCAGCACGTAGCGGCTATCATCGGAAAACAACCAGCTCAAACGCTCGTTACGATCCGGGGAATCGACGCGGACCAGAATCTCCGGTGATGCTGCACACTCAGCCCAAATCCGTAAATTGATTGCGTCGGTGTCAATCCCGGAATCACGCAAATGCTGCCGGGTTGCCATCAACTCGTCCATGCCATAATCCAGATCCGCGATTTGCTGATTTTCCAAAACGGCAAGCGCCGGTGACGGTTTGCGGTGCTTAGGGGGGCGGCGATTCATCCAATACAGAGCGAACAATGCCGCCAACAACGGCGGCAGACAAAATGCCAAAACCACCGAAATCGTCGGTTTGATTTTTATCCCGTCATTTCTTTTTCCCAGTTGCATATTAAACCGTTTCCTTCCCTTTCTCAAGCGCGGCCGCCAAACGGCATCCCGCGCAACCGGGTTGAGCGTTCAAACAAAAATCCAGATACACCTGCAGCAGCCCCTGCTGGAGCAACCCGTTGTCCGCATACAACGCGGGATTGTGATCGCGTCCAAATAGATACCATGCGGCTTGTTTCATCGGGGCGGACAAATCCTCGGCCGGCAGCCGGCGCAAGGTTTGGTCCTCCGGCCAGCGTCCTTCAGCCAACGCAAGCGGAAGCACAATGTTGGTAAGCATCGCGGCGGCGCGAGAATCGCCGAGCAAGGTGATGTCCTGCTCGCCAGGAGATGACGCAAAAGTCAGCCGGTTGTTCCAAAACGGCCAGCGGCAGCGCCGCGTAAAACAGTCCGCCGCCTGAGACTGCCAACGGCGGCCCGGCTCCATCGACACGACATCAATAGAGTCCAACAAAGCGGGGCGGCCGGTGAAGAGACAAGCGGCGGCGGCCATCCGCCGCACCGGAGAGTTCTGGGGACGAATGCCGCCCAACGACCAGGTCGGCAACGGCTCCGGCTCATACTCGCCCGCCACCCGCCACCAGCGGTTCCATAAGGCAAGC
Source organism: Kiritimatiellia bacterium (assembly GCA_017454745.1). Classification (GTDB taxonomy): domain Bacteria; phylum Verrucomicrobiota; class Kiritimatiellia; order RFP12; family UBA1067; genus UBA1200. The sequence continues at coordinate 6,165 of JAFTCL010000083.1, read as the reverse complement.
AGCTCGCGATGTCCGGCATCGTCGGGCGCGCAATCCGGCTGGGGCAACAAACCGGACAATCCCAACAACCGCGCTTCGGCGTCCTCACGGCACAATCCGGAAATCACCGCATACGGCAACCGCCGGGACAAATCGCGGAACGGTTCCTGATTGTGCTTATATCCCAGCGCGGCCATGATTTCTTCGTAAAACACCTGGTAACGGTCGCCCAACGTTTCCAATCGCTGCGCTATTCGCAACGCCTTTACACGCAAACGGTACTGCCCGGCGGCGGTAAGCAGACGCACCGCCAAGTCGGGATCACGCGCCAACAATCGCGAACACGGGCAAGGCGCTTCCGGCAGCACCTGATGCGGATAAGCCTTTACATCGATGTCGCCCAACGAAAATCCCGGACGCGACATCAGCGGTTCGCAAAGCGATAGCGAAACCGCGCCGGACGGCAGAGTGGAGGGCTGCACTCCTCCGGTCCATGTGACATGCGCCACCACGTTACGGTAAGCGGGATCGGAACCGTGGCCGTGAAGCGTCCAATCTGACGGACGGATGTGGACTTCAACGTCTCCAAAAAGTTGGCGGTTTCCCGGCTGCACCAACAGTCTCGCGTTGAAGAAATCCGGCCCAGCCTCAAGATTCCATTCTCCGGGGCTGAGCACGGTCACAGTCTCACCGTTGGCCAAACGGAAAACCGATGGACGGTAACGGGAATCAAACCAAACGCACTGCAAATGGCGTTCGGTCCAGAAAAAGTTGGCGACATACGCACCCTGACGCTCGCCGCACGAGCTTCCGAAAAACCCAGTAAGGATTCCGGAATACCAATCGGCGAGATTCAGCGCAATGCCGCCGAACCTGTTCATTTCGTTACACCCGACTGACGGCGCATGGTTTCCAGCGCCTTCGCCCACAGCTCCTCAATCGGCGGAGTGTGCGAACCGTCCTCGTTTTTCTTCTGGGGCCAGCCGCATTCGCAGGAAACGCCGCCGGTGTAGCCGATATCGCGCAGAGCGGCAAAGTAGTCCGAGAAATCCTCGCCGTTCGTTCCGGGGCAAACACGCCCTTTGTGCTCAGCAATATGGCAATGGCGGATTTTTGCACCGGCCTTGCGAAAGTCGTCCGCAGGCTCATTCTCGCACCGCATGTGGTAGAAGTCGCCCAGCAGACGGATGCGCGGCTTGTCGATGATATCCACCATTTCAGACCCCTCCAGAACGGTCTGGAGGTAGTTGGCCTCTTTCTTGTTCAGCGGCTCCAGCACCACGGTCACCTTGCAGTCCGCGATCCGGTCGCCCAGTTTACGGCAGAAGTCGATGAACTGGTCCTTCGCCTTCGCGATGTCGAAATCTTTGGGCGCGTTCCGCGCACCGCCGCTACCGAACACGATGCAAGTCATATTGATCAGGTCCGCCCGGCGGCAGGCCTTCTCGGCATAGTCGAGCGCCTTTTCGTGGAGCGGGTTCGGCCCGGTAAGTTTCAGGTCTTTGGGAAGGAACCCATTGCAAGAGCGGATCGGCAACGGAGAAGCCAACAGCTTATCGAGCTGCGGCTTGAAGGCCTCGTCCGAATCATTCGGGCGCAGCGTTCCCCCGACACCCAGCTCGATGAAGTCAAATCCGGCCGCCTTCATCTTCGCGGCCTTGTCCAACCCCTGGCAGGCGCCGAAGAGGAACTTCGGCTTCGCCGGTTCGGCAGACGCCGCGCGGGCGAGACCTGCGGCGGCGAGAGTTGTCATAAAAGTTCTGCGTGTCATCGTATGGACCTTACGCTTTGATGCGGGAGTCATAGCCCTTGAAGACCTTGCCGCCGGCGATGACCTCGCGGCGGGCGGGATCGAAAGTCGCGCGGGACCCGGTCCGGGCTGAGGCGTTGGCCATGATTAGGGCGATCGCGTGGGAGTAGCCGGCCTCTATCGGGGCGTTCGGGTTCTTCCGCGCACGGACGCACTCCATCCAATTCCGCATGTGCGCGCTGGTCAACTGGTCCGCGCCGGTGTTCGCGCTGGTGACGACCACCTCTTTGGGTGCCGGCAGAGCCTTCTCTTCCCACTTCTTGCCTTCCACACCCTCGTTCGTGACCATCCGACGCCCCATATCGACACAGCCATTCGGACCGAAGTACTTCTCAATCGGCGACTCGCGGTTGGGGTTCGACCCGCCACCGCAGTTGTGCTGATGGCTCTGGAATACGCACTGGAAGCCCTTGCCCTTGACACCGCTCTGGCCGTATTCGAGTACGGTGGTGAAGGTGTCGTAGCTCACCCGCCCGTCAACCCACTGGTAGAGTCCGCCGGAAGAGACCGCGCTGGTCGGATAGGCGTGCCCGGTGAACCAGGCAACGGTGTCGATCTGGTGGCACATCCACTGGCCAGGAGTCCCGGAGGAGAACGGCCAGAAGAGACGGAACTCAAGGTATTTGCGCGGATCGAACGGATAGCTCTTCGGATCGCGGTCAAGCAGCCAGAGATCCCAATCGATATCCTCCTGCTTAAGGGACTGGATCAGTTTCTCGCTGCGGCGCCAACGCCGCGGCTGATTGACGTTCCACCGGAGATCGACGTATGAGATGTCGCCGAATTCGCCAGAGTTGATGTACTCCTTCGCCGCCTGATAGGATTTGCCGCTGCGGCGCTGGGAGCCGATCTGCAGGACCGCGCCCGGCGCGAAACCGGCCTTCCGCTTGGCGTCCACGGCATCCTTCAGCATATTGGCACTGTACATATCCTCAGCCAACGGCTTCTCGCAATAGGCATCCTTTCCGGCCATCACCGCGTGGGCGGCGTGCTGGGCATGCTGGAAGTCGGCGGTGGAAATGATCACTGCGTCGATATCCTTCGCCTTTTCGTAAAGTTCCACGTCGCTGGCGTATCCAGCAATGTCATGACCGGTTTTCTCCTTCAGTTTGGGGATTGCCTCTTCGTTAAGCCGTTTCTTCCAAAGGTCCGCCACGGCAACCAGATCGAAATTCAGCTCCTTGGCGTTTCCAAGGAAACATGGCAGCAGCGAGCTGCGGAAACGGTCGGAATAGCCGACGCACGCCACGCGGATGCGCTCATTCGCGCCGGTAACATTCAGCGAAGGTGCCTGCTGGGCCCGCAAAATCCCCGGCAACGCTGCTCCGGCCATACCCGCGGAAGCGGCCTTCACAAAACGCCGACGGGTGATGCCGTCCACTACGTCTTTAAGCTTCATGAGATGAACTCCTTTCAGTGTTTTCCGTAAAAATCAAAAACTTCTCCAACATTGAACATAAACATTGTACCAAAATTTAAATCGAATACCAATAGAAAATTACCGAAATTTTATCCTTCATCACTGTAACCAAAACCATAAAAACGGCTGGTGTCTAGTTCGGTTATGGCACCATTTCAACGGGTGACAAGTCCGGGTCGCGGTCCTCGTCAAAGCCGGGCGAATAACCCCGTCCAAGTTTCACGTACTTCGCCCCAGCCAAACGGTTGTACGGAAGAAGCTCCACCTTTAGCAGATTCGGCGCACCGGCAAGAAGCCGCGCCACGCCCTCTTTCGCCTCTCGCGTGTCGTTTACACCGGGAATGCACGGCATGCGCGCGACAAACGGAACTCCAGATTCCTTCAACCACGCGATATTAGCGAAGATCGATGAAGCGTCCGCACCGGTCCAGCGACGGTATCCTTCCAAATCCGGAAATTTGACATCCTGCAGAACAAGATCCATCTTAGCAACGACCTCCCGGTACACCTCGGCTGAGGCGAATCCGCTCGTTTCGATCGCGTATGTGAGACGCGATTCGGCACTGCGAAGCCGCTCAATCACGGCCAAAACGAAACCAGCCTGCGAAAGCGGTTCGCCGCCAGAAAAAGTCACCCCGCCGCCGGAACCGACGAGAAAGTCTGCGGTCTTGACAACCTCGTCGGCGACTTCAAGGGCGGTCATCTCGCGCCCGCCGCCAAACTCCTGTCCTTCGGGGTTATGACACCACGCACAACGCAGCGGACACCCCTGAAGAAATACCGTCGTTCGCGGTCCGGGGCCATCCTGCAATGTGAACTCGCGTATCTCAAAGACTCTACCGGTCAAAAGCCACCTCAACCCTTAAGCTCAACCCGCTTGATAATCTGATCCTGGAAGCACTTGTCCAATTCAATGAAATAGCCGCTCCACCCCCACCCGCGGACAATGAGATGGCGGTGACGTTCGGGGTGGGCCTGCGCGTCAAGAAGTGTCTCACGGTTAATCGTGTTGATCTGCATCTGATGGCCTCCGCGATCGATAAAATACTTTACGAGCTGCGCAACCTTCGTCACCCCGTCAGGCTCTAGGAATGCCGAATCGTGTATCTCAATCGTGAGGGGACCGCCGTTCGAGACCGGCACCAGATCAGGCTCGGTAAAACTCTTCACCACGCTCACCGGCCCTTTTACGGGAACATCCAAACTCGGCGCGTAATTGGCCGAAAACGGCTGGCCTTTGAGCCGCCCGTCCGCCGAAGCGGGCACCTCGCGGGCGTGCCACACGTAATACATTGCGGAACCCGTACCGGGACGGAACACGCCGCCGCGGTCGTTCTTCTTTCCGTCAAAAGCGTGTCCCCAGACTTCAATAAGTTCTTTCGCCAGATCATCCACGCGGTTGTTCGCGTTGCCCATTTTCGGCGCGGCCTTGGCCGCAGCCAAAATATCGGGACGTCCAGCGAAGTCGGTGTCGAGGAGCGTCACGAGTTCGCTAAGCTTCACCAGCTTCTTCCCAAACACGAGTTCACGGACCGACGCGAGCGAATCCACCGCGACCGCGATGCCGGTTCCGTGGATTCCGAAGTTGTTGTACCTGCCGCCCTTGCAGAGGTCACGCGCATTCGCCACGCATCCGGTGGAAATGGCGGAAACGAACGGTCCCGGCAGAATCTCCACGTGTCGGTACTTCTCGACGATCGCATCGGCGCGCCGACGGATTTCCGCAAAAAACTCCGCCTTGACATCATCAAAAGAAAGCTCAGTGTCTCCGCGCCGCTGCGCTACAATTCTCAACGCGGTATCGAGACACCCCACAAAATTAACGGCGTCAATGTTGTTGATGTCCATTCCGCATCCGGGAATCAGAAACTCCCAACACGCCGCTACGGAATAATCACGCGCGTCCTCTAGCGCGTAACCCCAGCGCGTCAATGCCGGAATCACAACATCATCGTTGGCGTACTGCGGGAAACCAAGCCCCTCTTTCGTAAGTTCTGTCCCAAGCTCGAAAATTGAGAGCGGAGTCGATTTGTCAACGCGAAGATTGATTTTGGGATCGACGAGTTTGAGTTCTCCGCACGCTTTCAGGCAAAGACGCGAAAGGTCATTGAACGCGCTCTTTCCGTCGCGCGTGACGCCGCCGAGCATCACGGACTGGCCGTTGTCGCCCTGCTGCACGCCGATGTAAAGGTCACTGTCGCGGTTACAAGCAATGAAGAACTCCTCGATCTCCTCAAGGGCAGTCTCCTCGGTGAGCCGACCTTCGCGGATATCAGCCTCGTAATACGGGTAGAGATACTGATCGATACGTCCGAGTCCGCAGTGGTACTCCCCCTCGCACCACATCGCGTAGTGGAGGATGCGCAGCGACTGCAACGCCTCATGAAAAGTCCGCGCACCCTTGTGTGGGACGTGTTCAATTTCGTAGCGGTCGGCAAGTTCAAGAACGGCCTTCACGGAGAGGGCCGCGTTTTCAAGAAAGTTCACCCCTTCGGTATCGCCAACGGCGCGAGCCTTCGCGAGACGAACCGCGATCTCGTCGAGACGCGCATCAAGCCCGTCGCGTATCGCCGGACCGAAATCCGCCGTCAGATTGAAAATGACACCCTTCTCGCCGAAGGCCGTGCCGGACGCGCGGCGGGCGGCTATCTCCTCATCGGTGTGCAGGTCGGGAATCTGTTTGACCGTACGGAGGAAATGGATGGTCTCCCCCTCCATGAACGCTGGCATCTCCGCCTCAAGCATCGCCTCCAACCCCATGCGGGCCCGCGTCTCGTCGTCGATATCCTCTTCGACGAACTTCTGCAACAACGGCTTCCAATCGACATCGCGCCGGAACTTCTTTTGCTCCTTGTCAAACGTCCTGTCCAAAAGGCTCTTTATCCTCTCCGTCATTCCCTTCTCCTCCGTTAAAAAAAGTTAAATTGAGCGTTGAGGGTTGGGAGGGACGCGCTCC
>JAFTCL010000082.1 GCA_017454745.1 Kiritimatiellia bacterium | reverse complement strand
GCGAGCCGGCGAGGACCATGGGGGGCGTCCAGGTGACGCCCTTGTCCACGCTCTTCGAGAACGCGATGTGCTGGTCGATGTCCGCCTCGCGCGACGCCTGCGTCCAGAAGGCGTAGAGATGCTGGTTGGACGGGTTGCAGATCACCTGGAAGTGGTCGTTGTAGGTGTCGCCCGGCTTCGCGGGGTCGCGCTTCTCCTTCGCGCGCGGCTGCTTCGGCACAAACACGACATAGTCGGGATGGTTCTTCAGGATGTCGCGCGGCGCCTCCTTCTCGCTCGGCGTGCCCTTCAGGTACGCAAGGATGCGGTCCTCCTTTTCCTTCATCGCCGGATCAGGCTGGGGCTGTCCGGCGGGGTCGAACCCACACACGAGCGCCCACTTGGCGAGCGCGAGCTTCTCGCCGGGCTTCATGTCCTTGCGCCAGACGTCCGCGACGTCGCACTTGTTCACGCCAAACGCCTGAAACGGCTCGCCCGGCAACTTCTCGAAGCCGAGCGCGGCAAGCGTCTTGCCCTGCGAAAGGTGCTTGCCGGCCTTCTCGGTGGGCGTGACCACGAACAGCTCGCCGCCCTTCACGACCTCGGCGGCGAACCCGCCCTCGATCGTGCGGAGGAAGAACGTCTTGCCCGCCAGCCGCCCGGCGGCGGCCGACGTCATTTGGAACGTGCGGTCGTCAAACACGGTCACGCCGTCGTCGCACGTCGCTACCTCGGCGTCCGCCACGCGGGACAACACCGCCCCGCCCGCCAGCGCCTGCGTAAAGGCAAATACTACTACCCCCATCGCACACGCCGCACCCGCAGAACGCATTCTCGCGCGCCTTGCGTCAATATTTCCGACGACTTCAAGCCGCATGCGGAAGTAGGTGTTCATAACAACACATATTGTACAATATTTCTGCTCCGAAAATCAACGAGAATCTTCAAATTTGTCGCAAATCCCGTGTGTAAATTAACCACAGACGTTCGCGGACGGCTTCGCTAACGCTAGCCAAAGTTGGGAATCAAGCACGTGTGAGCGCGGCGGGTCAGTGCTGATCCGTGGTTAGAAGGCGTATGCGGCTCTTGCCGCACGCCATGCCATTACCATGGACTCCGGTAATTCGGGTTATAGGAGAGTTTTCCGGATTTTACACCATTGAGGTTGGTAAGTAAGCCGATACGATCCGCGAGCCTTTTTCATCCGCCGCCAACCAGATGTTGTAGCTGTTCTCTTAGTCGCTAGTCAACTAGCTCCCTAGCTGACTAGCGACTGTCTACCCATCTAACCGTCTAACGGTCAAACCGTCAAACTGTCCAACCGGAAATCCGATTCCAGCAATTTGTTAAGTTGCTGATCCAGGTCTTTCACGGTCATCAGCCGTTGCGGAAGGAACAGTTTGGGAGAAATCTCGTCATGGGTGGTGCAAACTACCACTTTCACGGTTTTTGACTTGTCCACCAACACTTCCTCGCGCCGCGCCCACTGGATGATGTTCATCGTTAAGCCGCTTTTCACCTCGAAGATGTAAAAACTGTCTTTGATTTGTACCATCAGATCCAACTCTGTCCAATGGTGGTGGTTTTCACTATTGCCGTACGAGGTGTTGATAAACAGGTTGCTCATGTAACTGTGGCGTAGATTCCGCTCTTTGCAAAAACGGTCGACAATATTGGTAATCATATACCTGAACAGGTGTTCCGCCCATTTCGAGTGGGAAAAGAATTTTTTCTTTTCGCTGTCATCGGATATCTGGACGTTAAAGCCTAACGGGTCCTGATTGAAATCAATGATGAATCCGTTGGTTTTCAGTCCGTTCAGGAATTGCTTGATGATGTTGGCTTCGCCATTATCCGCGCAATCGATGGTTACGTTATCGTCTTTGGTCGTTCTCAGCTGTTGGGCGATGTCGTGCATCAACGGCAACAGCACATCTTTGTTCTGCGCGATTTGCCTTCCAAGCTTATAACCGTTGTTCGGTTCTTGCGAGATCGGTTTGTCGTTGGCGATGAACAAATCCTTAGTCTTAAGGAAATTCGCGAAATCGCGGGTCAGCCTGTTTTTAAAATGAATGTTTGCCGACCAGTCATACAAGCCGTGTTTTTCGATGTAAAGCCTGCGGGATACTTCTTGTTCTACCAAGTTTTTCACCGTTTCGGCCAATTTGTCAGCGAACTCGACCGTTGCGTCGGTCACAGTATTGTCAACAGTTTCGACGGGTTTATCGGCAGTTGCTGCCGGGGTTGTCTTTTGCTTTAGCATAAGGCACAATCCTTCCACTTCAGTTTTTAGGGCACAGTACCCCTTATGAAAAACCAGAATGGACAGTAGAACTCCCACTTCCACGCCCTTATCCCGACTCACTGTCGGAAGGGGCTAATCCGTTTGCCGACACCATGGTCGGCGACCTCCCCGGCGCCTCGCGCTCGGATCAATGGTCCGGACTGACGGCTCACTGCCGTCTGCGGCGAAACTTCTGTACGGATTCCGCTTACCGTTTGCAAAACGCGGTTAATATCGCACATTCGTGAATAATAATCAAGCCCAAAAGCAAACAAATATCCATTTTAAGCGTTAGACCGCGCCCTTGGATTGACTTTCGCGGCTTTTTTTTGTATTATGCAGCTTGACTTTTTTGATTAAGGGTATTAACGGGGGAAACCGATATGGGGGAAAACAAAAAGGCTTCGCTGGAAAAATCGATTTTCAAGGCGGGGTTTATCGTTCTTATCGCCCATCTGCTTTTTAAATTTGCCGGGCTGATCCAAGCCAAGGTGATGGGGCACTGTCTGCCGCAGGAAGTTTTCGACGTGGTTTATGTGGCGGCGTTCGAGAACTGCATTTTCATGCTCTTCCTGATTGGGCAGGAGATTCTCGGCCCGGCCTTTTTGCCGGTTTTTATGCGCGAGATGAACGAGTCCGGCGGCGAAGATTCCGCATGGTCTTTCGCCAACACCGTTTTGACCCTGCAATTTATCATTCTGGTGGCGGCAGCCGCCATTTTGGCGGTCTTTCCGAATGCCTTTGTGCGTTTCTTCACCCAATGGACGGCAGACGGCGATCCTGAAAAATTCCGGCTGTGCGCCAAGAGCATCCGCTTGCTTTCCCCAACGCTGATCGGGCTTTCGCTCGGTACCACCACCTATCTGCTGCTCAACGGCTACAAGCGATTCTTCTTGGCCGCTTTGGGCGATGCGGTCTGGAAGTTTGTCGCCATCGGATTTCTCGTTTCGGCGACGGTCTTTTCCAAGGATACCGTGACCATGTTGCTTTGCGGTCTGGTGGCGGGCGCGTTCTGCAAAGTCGGTACCCACGTTTTGGGGTTGCGCGATAAGGTCCGTAAATTCCGCCCGATGCTGGATTTCAAAAGCCCGGCCTTTAAATCGCTATGCCTGTTGGTGCTTCCACTGTTGATCGGCATTTTCGTTTCCCGCGCCCGCGACATTTTCAACAACGTTTACGTGCTTTCGTCGCTTAAGGAATCGGGGTTGATGCAAGCCAACTCGATGGGGCGAAAACTGCAAAGCACCTTCCTGTTCTTGGTGCCTTACACGCTTTCCGTGGTGGCGTTCCCATATTTTTGCGAGCTGGTGGACAAGAACGACACCCGGAAAATCGGCGAACTGCTGACGAAGTTCGGGCGGATTTTGCTGGCTTTGTTTACCCCGTTCGCGGTTTATGTGGCGGTATCGGCGGTTCCGATGACCTCATTGCTGTTCAAGGGCGGACATTTCGATTCTACCGCCGTTACCCGTACCGCGGTTTCACTGGCTTGTTACACCGCGGTATTGCCCGCTGCCGCGTTGGAAGCACTGTTCATGCAGGCGTTTTTCGCCAACCGCCGCATGATTTCTCTCACCGTGATTGGGATTGTATTCTCCATCTTAAGCATGTTGTTGAGCTGGTTGGGCATGACGGTGTTCGGTCCCAGGAATTCTTTGATGTTTCTGGCGTCGGTGGCGGGCGGTTTCGCTCTCACCCGGTCTTTAAAGACTGTGGCACTGGTGCAGATTTTCAAGCAAACCGCGCCGGTGTTTCCCGTTGCGCAGACTTGCGGCTTCTTGGTTCGCGTGGTGTTGGCGTCTGTTGTTGCGGCTGCCGCCGGTTGGTTCACGGGCATGCTTTTGAATTCCAAGGTGCTTCCCGCGCTCCATTTAGAGGGGCGTCAGGCGGACATAGTTTGGTTGGGCGCGGTGGGCGCGGTTTTCGGTGCGGTTTATTTGGCCGGGGCTTGGCTGTTGAAGCTCGACGAAATCCGCGGCTTGCCCGCGCTGTTGAAACGCCGGAAGAGTTCTTGATTGCCGATTCCGGTTTCATAGAAAAACAATTTTAAGAAAGGGTTCATCATGGATAGTGTGGTGTTGAACAGCAAACGCGAATTTTCTTTGGTGCGTCGGCATCCGTGGATTTTCTCCGGCGCCATCCAGCGGGTTTTGGGCGGGCCGCAGCCCGGCGAGACGGTGCAGGTGTTGTCGGATGACGGCGACATTATGGGGATGGGCGCATATTCGCCTTCCTCCCAAATCCGGATCCGGATGTGGCACTTCGGCGATTTGCCGGTCACGACGGACTTTATCGTCAACCGTATCGGCCAGGCGATCGGATCCCGCGCCTATTATTTTGCCGACGGCGGTACCAACGCTTTCCGGCTGGTAAACGCCGAGGCGGACGGTTTCCCGGGTTTGGTGGTTGACAAGTATGCTGACTGGCTGGTGTGCCAGTTCTCCGCCGCCGGTGCGGAATATTGGAAGCAAACCGTGGTTGACGCGCTTAACAGATTTTTGCCGGACTGCAAAGGGATTTACGAGCGCTCCGACGTCGATTCCCGCGCCCACGAAGGGTTGGAGCCGAAGGTCGGGGTGTTGTCGGGCGAAGAACCGCCGGATCGGATTGAAATCATCGAATACGGCTGCCGTTATTTTGTGGATGTCAAGAACGGGCACAAGACGGGGTTTTATCTCGATCAGCGCGAGAACCGTCAGCTGATTAAACGCTACTCCAACGGGGCGGAGGTGTTGAACGCCTTTTCCTACACCGGCGGTTTCGGCATCGCGGCCATGTCCGCCGGGGCGGCGTCCGTCACCCATGTGGATCTTTCGGAGCCAGCGTTGGTGCTGGCGCGGGAAAACACCGTGCTCAACGAGTGCTGCGCCACCAAGTCTGAGTTTGTCAACGGCAACGTGTTTTCGGTGCTGCGCCAATTCCGCGCCGAAGAGCGCAAGTTTGACTTTATCGTGCTGGATCCGCCGAAGTTTGCCGATTCCAAAGGTAGCCTGATGCGGGCCGCCCGAGGCTACAAGGACATTAACCTGCTAGGAATGCAGCTCTTGCGCCCGGGCGGCATGATCGCCACCTTCTCGTGTTCCGGGCTGATGACGCCCGACCTGTTCCACAAGGTGGTTTCCGACGCCGCGGTTGACGCCGGCAAGGATTTCCAGGTGGTGGCGCGGTTGAGCCAGTCGCAGGATCATCCCGAAGGGCTCTCCTTCCCGGAAGGGCTATACCTAAAAGGATTGTTGCTTCGGGTTTTAGGATGAAAGCCTGATTAGTCGTTAGGGAACAACAGAATCACGACTAGGCAACTAGCAGACTGGGTTACTAACGACTAACAGACTAACCACTAATCTAAAACACATGCTCGCCCGCGATGGTGCCGGCGTTAACGTTGTGGACGGTGATTTTGAGTTTGCCGTCCTCAACGCGGCCTTCGATAACCGTCGCGTAGCTGTTGGTCGGCGATTCGGAACAGCCGCCGCCGACGATCTGCGCCCACGGGCGGTCGGGGGTAGCCGGGTCGAACCGGTAATTGTGGCAATGGGCGGCGATCAGCAGTTTCACACCGTTTTCCTTAAAAAACGGAGCCCACAGGTTGGCGCATTGGCGTTGCCACACCGCAAAATCCGGCTTGTAACGGCCATTGCCGTCGCCAATCACGTCTCCGGGATTGCTGACCGGGTCTTTGTCGAAAAGCGGTATGTGGCAGAACGCCACCTTGTGCGGGGCGTTTTTGATTTCCGGGCGTTCAAACTGGTCGCGCAACCATTGGGTTTGGGCAATCCGGTAAGGTTCGGAGTTCACTAGACCCACAAACTGCGGGTGGGCGTCAGGTTTATCCTCGCCGGTGTCCAGTCCGATCATGGCAATGTCGCCTTGGCGCACCGCCCAGTTGCGCGAAAGCGCCCAGTCGCGTGAATCGCGCTCAGAAGGAATCCGCACCATCATGAACCGATCCAGGGAACGGTTCCAAATGCCGCGGAAATCATGGTTGCCGTTGTTCCACAACAGCGGAATGTCGGAACAGTATCCGGTGGACTTGGGCGGGTCGAGGAAAATCTCCACGCCGGTTTCGGATTTTTCCGTTTGATTGGAGGCGTCACCGTTCCATACCATTACCGCCGGGGCCAGTTCGCGGATTTTGGCGGTCACTCTGGAGAACGGGACCCAGCGTGCGTGGGTGTCGTTCATCACGCAGAAATGCGAACGTCCAGATTCACCTAAAGTGGTGAAGGAATGGATGTCTCCCGTTGCTTTTTGCAGAGACTTCCGTTTGTAGTTGTGGATGTAGTTGACGAATTCGGTTTGGGTGCGATAGTAGTATTTGGTGTTCGGCTTGAGCCCGGTCAACCGTACCCGAACCGCTATTTCATCGAAATCGGTGATGCCGGGAGCGCCTTCGCCGCAGACTACACGACGGGCGTCTGAAAGATCCGGCTTCTCTCCGAACTCCACCCAGCCGTTGGCGAGCGATCCTACCGCCCATGCGATGCCCATCGAGGTGGGAGCGGCGGCCTGAAGGCAAGGTTCTCCGCAGAAAAACTTTTTGCCGATATCCTCCTTCTCCTCTTCGTTCCCGGAAGTCTGGGCGTTGGAACGGGCGGCCAGCGCGGCGGCGGTGGCGGTGGTGGACAACAAAAACAGACGACGGTTCAACTTCATTTCGCGTTTCTCCAAAAACGGTCTGCCACATCCATGTAGACATCCCAATCGAAAAGTTCTAGGTTGTGTTTTCCCTTGCGCAGGTGGTAATTGACCCTCCCGCCGGAGATGGCATGGTCGGGTTGCGGGAATTCGGTGCCGGAGATGCCGTCCAGCCCGTAAAGTTTCCATATCGTGGAAGCCAGCACGCAGGACTTCAATTCGTTGCGCGGGCCGGCCCAGGAATCCAGACTGGCGGAACCGACGCAGCAGATACGCGGGGCGATCAGAGCCAGCAGCTCATGTTGGTCGAAGGGCAAGGCGTCCTCGTTGTTGGCGTATTTGTCGTAGTTGCGGCAGAACCAGTGGCGGAACGACTTGGTGATTTGCGCGATATGCTCCGATTTGGGATCAGACCCGCGGTTGAGTTTGGCCCCGGAACAGCCGGAATCGTTCGAACAGGCCATGGCGAAACGCTGGTCTTGGGCGCCGCACCACAATGCGGTTTTTCCGCCGCGCGAATGGCCGACCACGCCGATATGCTTGGCGTCAAGCAGCGGCTCGGTCTCGATCCAGTCCATCACCCGGCTCGCGCCCCAAGCCCAGGCGTTAATCGCGCCGCCGCTTTCGGCGTTGCGCTGCTTGGGGTCGGGCTGGAACACCCGGTAAAGCCCGTTGGTGAATCCGTTGTACTTGTCGGGGGCGACATCGCCGTTATAGAAAGCGATGGCGGCGTATCCGCGTTCGACAATCCGATAAACCGGCCAGAAGGTCTGCTCCGGCCGCGGCTCAATATTGATGTTCTCCACCGGGTCGCGGTTGCAGATCAGCACAAAGCCTGGAACCGGTTTGCTTGATTTGGGGATAAAAGCCCTGACCAGCACTTTGCCTTTGCCGCCCGGCCCCTCGTAGGTGATATTCACCAGTTTGCGGATCGCCTTGCCGCCGACTGCGTCGGTGTCGGGCGCGGCCGGGGTGAATTTAAGCGAGTCCGGACGCTCCACCAGGTTTCTTCCGAAACACTGGCTGCGGAACAGTTCCAGAATTTCCGGGCGGCGTTTGCTTTCCCACTGTTCCTTGGTCTTTACCGTTGTGCCGTCCGCGCAGGTGAGCAGGTCCGGAATGGCGGATTCGGACATCGCCGAACCCGCCAAAAGCAATACGCATAGATAAGCCAGCCTTCGCATGGTTACACTCCGACGATACCAAGCGGTTTCGCGGTGCGCCAAGCACCACGGGTGAAGTCCGGCACGTCAACCGACTGCCCGCGCTTGAGCACCGACTGCTCCGTAAGGGGTACGAGCGAGCTCCACAGCACTGAATCGTAAACGTCGATGTCCAGCGGGAGACCGTTCGTCAGGCAATGGCAGAGCCGCAGATCCATAAGGAAGTCCATGCCGCCGTGGCCGCCGACCTTCTTGGCCATTTCGCCGGATTTGTCCCACAGCGGGTGGCAGTACTTCTTCATCAGCTGCGCCAAATCCTCGTCCTTCATCCAGCTGTGTGAATTCGGGGCGAGCGCCACGCGCAGCGGGTAGTCCGAAAGAATGCCTTTGGTGCCTTGGATCGTGTTGATGCGGCTGTAGGGGCGCTCGTTGGTGGTGTTGTGCTGAACCATAATCGTCCGGCCGCGGTTGGTGCGGATGACGGTGGTGTTCTGGTCGCCCAGCTTGTACTCCCAGCGGGTACGTTCATCCTCTGCGCCGAAATGGTCGCGAGCGAATTCGGTAAGGCCGAACTGGCCGGAACTGACCGAAACGAGGTAATCCATCTTGTCGCCGCGGTTGATGTTCATGTACTGGCAGATCGGCCCCAACCCGTGCGTGGGGTAGGGGTTGCCGTTGTGTTCTTTGGAGAACTCCAGCCGCCACATCCCCTGGTAACCGGTGCGGCTCATCTTGTAATCCGCCAGATTGTGGAGGTAGGCGCCTTCGCCGTGCACCAGTTCGCCCAGCACCCCGTTGCGGCACAGCATCAGGGCGAACATTTCGCTTTGGCCGTAACAGCAGTTTTCCAGCATCATGCAGTGCCGCTGCTCTTTCTCGGAGGTCTCCACCAGTTCCCAGCACTCGTCAATCGTTACCGCGATCGGCACTTCGGAAACCGCGTGTTTTCCCGCCCGCATGGCGTAAAGCGCCATCGGCGTGTGAAGTTTCCACGGGGAGGTGATGTACACCAGATTAACCTCGTCGGAATCGCAAAGGCCCTTCCACGCGTCCGGGGTGCCGGCGTAAAGCTTCGGCATCGGGCGGCCTTGGGACTGCAGCCACTTGGCGTGATTTTCCGCCCGGTCGGAATACAGGTCGGAAATCGCGACAATCTCCGCCCCCGGCACGTTTATTAGCCGGTGAACCGCGCCGCCGCCGCGCGCTCCGACGCCGATGATGCCGATTCTAACCTTGTCCAGCGGGGCGTAATGGGCGCCCATGATGGCGGAACCCTTGGCGCCGGGCGCGAAAAACGTCCTGCATCCGGTCAACTGGCTGCCAGCGGCCACTCCGGCACCCATCATGGCCAAATCTTTCAAAAACCCGCGACGACTTTTTCTCAACATTTCTGCCTCCGTAGAAAACAATGACACTAAACCAAAAACAAAGCTTTATTCTACCTTTAAAACTGCAAAAAAGCAATCTGAAATTCCCGTAATTTTCCTTTTGCGGATTTTCGATCGCCCATGGTGTTTTATACCGATACCGTTTCATTAATTTTGCGGGCAAAATATTTAATTTTTGTTTCAGGGAATAACAATCCTTCTGACTTAAGCGCTACGATAAGAATTTCAGGCAATATACTGTCAATGTGTTTATTCAAATGGCAATCCGGGGAAATAATGTCCTTCACCTTGATTTGTACCGGACGGGACATAAACAAAGTGGCTTTACACAGCCTTACAGCTTTTTTGATGGCAGTTCTTAACGGCAAATCTACGGAACGGCAATTTTTTAAAGATATTTTGTGCGACAGACCTTTGTGTTGTGCCACCCGTAATTCGTTAGACATTTTGTTAGAAAATTTCGGCAATAATTTGAGCCATAGTTCAAAGCTTTCGCTTCGAATCGTAATATTGTCGTCATTTAACAATGGCAAGAGCTGATTAAGAAATAAGGTTTCATAATTTTTCGCGAAATATTTAATGAAAGCTTTCTTTACTGCCGTTCCGTGTAAAGTGTAATTGCGCAAAAGAAAATGGCGTTTAATCTCATCATCTCTGGTATTCAAAAATTTTCCAATTAACTCATCCGGCAAATCCGTCCGAAGCGCCAAACTTAATAGAATGTCCCAACGCCCACGCCTACGTCCCAACTGGTAAAGATCCGACATTTGCCCATTGGTCAAATGCCCGATTTCAGTCTCGGCGGCTATTTCCTCGTAAAACGACCACAAGAATGCGTCCATTCGTTTTTTTGAGCGGGTGATTGCAAATTGTATGGTGTCACCACTAACATTAGGCGAAACAGAAAATGACCAATCCTTTCCGAGTTTTTCGTATTTCAAAAAATTGCGGCGCATTTCTAAAAAGACATCTACATTAGTATTATCGTCAATGAAAAATGAGCCACTCTCGTTTCCTTCATTCAAGGTAGTCTTCAAAATCAAACCTCCATTGATTCTCAAAAAAAATTCTTTGTTGCATTTTCTTTAAACGGTAATGCATAAAACTATCCCTCAAAAAACGTCACCAACTAAAAAATAAAGCTAGCAGTGGCGCAATCAAAAGAATCCAATTCCGCCTGAATTTTTGATATGCACACGCAACACACAATCCTAACGTCAAGAATAGGTGATGTTCGCAAATAGCCGAATATCCAGGTTGTGCGACAGGCATAAAACCAACCAGTAAAAAAAACAGAGCTGACCCAATTGCGTAAGAAAGGATTGCTGATTTCATTTTTGCACTCCATTGAAGTACTTGCGACGAAAACCGTAAACGCGATTTTTCATCCCCAAGCGGATGAAATAGTCTCGATCAAACCAATAAGACAACTCATTTGCAATAGCGAGCCCTCGGTTAGAAAGGATGGTCGTATCACATAATTCCTCGCTCAATTGTTGTGCTATGTTTTTTTTCTACGTAAAATCGTTTAATATACCAAATATTTTTTACCCATTTGCAGATTCTACCTGTATTGCAACCGTTAAGATCGATCATTGCATTTTGGGCTAATTTGTCTCGTATCAAGTCAGAGAACTTATCCCCTTTGTCAGACATCCAAACAGAATCTCCAGTAACGGATGGCTCCCATATCAACCCTGCTCCATTTTCTCCTGGTTCAATATTTATCATGTTATGGCTTCCGTGTCCTAAAATCTCCAGTTCCATAATACTATTATCATCTTGCTGACTAATGGCCATACGGAAATCATTCATAGTCGGATCAACAAGTGTTATAACCGATCCACTAGTATGTATGTGTACGGTGGAACAACCAATGGAATCCCCAAAGCACACCGGGTTGTTCCCGAACGCCTCGTACAGGTTCAGCCCGCCCTCAAGCCCGATGGGATCCTTAGACAGCCACCGGCCCGCCGCCGGGTCGTACCACCGGGCGCGAAAGTTGTAGAGGCCGGTGGCGTATGAATATTCGCGCCCCTGCCAGGTGAAGCGGTTGGCGGCCGCCACCGCTTGGTCGCCGGACACAGACAGGACGTTTCCCCACGAGTCGTAGGTGTAGGAAACTGCAATGGTGCCGTCCGATGCGACCAGCGCGAGGACGGTG
>JAFTCL010000081.1 GCA_017454745.1 Kiritimatiellia bacterium | reverse complement strand
GCAGTATGCGTAGAGGTTGTATCCGCCCTGCTCTAAAACCGGATCCTCCGACAGCCATCTGCCCAAGGTTGGCGAGCACTCGCGGTAGATGTAGGTGTAAGTGCCTAGCTCCCCGTTGTAGGGCTTGGTGCCGAAGCGGTGTTCGAAGTCCCTCCCTGTGTGGGCGACGGTCTCGCCGCAGAATAGGTTAACGGACATTCTCAGCCTCCTTCTTCTCAAGCATCTTTAACCTTTCTTCCAACTTGTGCTGATCTTGTTCGTTACGCGGCAAGCGGTATTTTTTGATATAAGCGCACACACTATGTGGAGACCGTTTTCTAAGACCGCCACCTTCATCTGGGACTGCCAATTTAACCCCGGAAACTTTGTTGCTTTCAGCCTGCCACATTGTGTCCTCAAGCATTTTATGTTCACGTTTTAACTTGTCAAGGTCCTCCTGCACCTCTCCGCTTGTCAAATACTCTCGCAGTCCGAATTTTCCGTAAACTGACATCTTTTGGTTATCACTCCATTCGATAGGCATTAGCTGCTTCAGCGTTATTGGTTGGGCAAGCATACCTTGCGTCCCGGACAAAATTTTCACATCGTTCGGTTTGTTGCTGAATTTGAAATCGTAGGCTATGCCGGTCTCGTACTTTATCGGCAAATCATCATTGATACCCGCACAGTTTATCACCCGGAAAACCCTCCCGGCTAATTTTGGTGGATGAACCACATAAAAAATCACCGCGACACAGTTCGTGTCTTCCCCACAAAGGTCTTCTACATAGCAATGGTACACGTCACCGGACGGTAGAATGCGTTCTTTTTCATACCCTGCGACCGCCGCCACTAAAAAACTGTCCTCTCCGACCTGCAAGTTGGAATCCCCAATTGTAGATTTGAATTGGCGCAACCGAAACTGTTCCTGCTCGTTTTTAGAAAGTATGTTTTCCGCTATGGCATTTTTAACAATATAAGGATTAAGCTTCCCCCATTTGCCTATTGTCGGCAGTTTCGGGAAAGCCAATTCTTCATCCGTGTAGTCGTTAATAATCTTCTCCGCATGACCGATTGTTTTTTCAAGCAGTTCGTGTTGGTGTTTAAGGTCGCCCATGTCCTCCGCAAGCTCATCCCTGGTCCAGCGGTGCCTTGTTCCGCGCGTCGGAATCCTTACCTCGCCCCATCCCACGGTAATCATGTCTTTGGCTGAAATGGGCGCAGATTGCCAGATTGACGCCGGTACCTTAATGCCGCCAGAAGCAAGAACCGACGTGACCGGTTTGTCAGTATAATCGAAAGCGTAGGTTTTGCCAATGTAATATCTTAACGGCAAATCGTCTAAATTGTAAAATAAACAATTATGTAATCTGAAAATCCGACCGGAAAGTTCATGCGGACGCACCACATGGAATATCATCGCCACATAGTTTGTGTGGTCTTCCTCGTCGATATTCTCAGTGAACACCCGGTATGTATGCCCCGACGGCAACACACGTTCGCTCTCGTAACCGGCAAGCACTGCCACAATTGGCCTGTCGGATTTGCCATTGTGCAAATACGCGCATCCGGCAACCATTGACCAAAATATCATAGCTGCGCCAAATAAAGCATTACTCGTTCTCATACCAATTGTGCCTGTGCTCTCGATTTGGGTATCAACGATACCTTTGACAAGTTCAAAGTGCTTGCTGCAAAAAAATACGCCATTTTGCTACTTTTATGCACCACCTATTTCCTTTTTTAACTGTTTTCTAAATCGTTCCTCAACTTCTGGTATGGCACTGCGTCTTAGATCTTCATATTTGCTGAATTCTGGCTTTACCTTGTCCATAATTTTGGTGTGGCGGTATTTAACCTTAAAAATACCGTCAGCTTCTCCGTTTTTCATTTTGACGCCGATAATTATCCCATAACCATTGGAAAAAGTGTTCGTGGTGGCAAAGCATACGCTGGTGTGGGTTTTGCTGCGTTCATTGCAGTTAGTCGCGGTGGCGCAATAATCATCAAGCGCCTGAAGCATTTCAGGCGACAGTTCACGCCCTGGAGTCTCAACCAGTTTGTCCATCCAGCATGGAGAATCGGTGGTATGCATTACAAGTTTCGGTTTGCTTGGGTGTAACAATCTATCATTGGAAAACCGCAGATATAACCTTTCATAACATCCATACGTATCATCGTACGTATCGTTAAATGCATGAGAAAGTTTTTCGTAAGTGTTATATATAAACAATTTAAATTCATTGGGCGTGCTTTGCTCTTCCGCAATTTTGTTCGCATATTCCTCAACCTGAGAAAGATGTTTTTCAGAAAGAATGCCGTCAAACAATCCGCCGTCTAGGGCATATATAACGCTACCTGGCAGAGACGACACATCTTCTGGCGGCACATAATTGAATGCGTATCTGGCAAACACCCATCCGCCAAAGCGCAAATAACGTTTGGCGTCATCATAAAGATTGTTGTTCAGCGCCGAATATGCATTTGTACACAATATGACATTCGCACTCATTTCCTGTTGCAGCAAAAACATCCTGCATTTTGTGATTATCAAAACGGCTGATAAAACCACAATTACAACGATGTAAATCATGTGTTTCAACATAACGATTCCCTTTATCTCTGCAATTCCGTTAATGGAATTCTGATTTTTCTTACTTCACCCTGTTGCCAATTCAAATTTGTCCCGCGTATCGCTTCTTTGATCATTTGATTCCCTTTATCAACCCCAACATAAATTTCAAAAACAACAGATTCACAGCAATATGGTTTACTTCTTAAAGTGTTAATAATTGTATTGAGCGCATCACTTGACCACGCCTTTTTAATCATTTCGGTGATTGTTGGTGCCGCTTCACCATTATCATTTGAATCTTTCTCATAATCATAGCTTATACCGTTCGAAGGCATAGAACAACCCTGTTGGACATTCTTATGCTTACCGAAACCGGAATCAGAAAAGATTTCCCCGTCAAAAAAAGGTACTTGAGGCCAACGCCATTCATTATCTGGATTGTTTAGATTCGACCAACAACAGATTGCGCCCGCAAAAGCCCCGCCATCCTCCGGCAGCTGCCATTCTATCGGGCGGTTTTTAATTGAATGCCCGATGTACAAATAAGCATGGCACTTTTCAACCTTGATGCTTTTGGGTACATCCAAAAATCCAAACAAATCGTATTTGTTCACCGGCTCGTTGCCGCAGTAGGAATACAAATTATACCCGCCCTGCTCCAGAACTGGGTCCTCCGAGAGCCACCTCCCAAGTGCCGGCGAGTAGTCGCGGCAGATGTAGGTGTAGGTGCCCAGCGTTTCGTCCCAGGGCTTGGTGCTGAAGCGGTGCTCGAAGTCCCTCCCGGTGTGGGAGACGGTCTCGCCGAAGGGGCCGTAGGCGTAGGTGGCGGAGACGGCGCCGGTCTCGCTTATGTACGCGGTGATGTTTCCGTTGGCGTCGTACAGCGGGAAGTGCCACACCCCGTCTTGGCGGACGGCCAGCAGGCCGCCGACCCCGCCCGCGCCGTCCAGGGTGCCGGAAAGGTCCGCGCCCCACACGTAGTCGGAGGTTTCGGTCGCGTACCCGTCGTCATGGACGCTTCTGACGATGTTCCAGCCGTCGTAAAGCCACTTCCGCGTCTGGTCGCCGACATACGACAACACCGGCCGGCCGGTGTTGTCGTAGCCGCACCATCCGTACCCATAGTCGATCTCGCAGACGCGGTTGCGGGCGTCCCACCCCAGCGCCATACCGTTGATTTCGGCGAGGTTGCCGTCGGCGTCGTAGGACAGGCTTTCCTGAACGCCGCCCGGGGCAACCGACGCGTAACGGTTCATCCCGTCGGCGGAGTACGAAGTCTGCAGGCCGCCCCGCGAGGTTTGCGAGAAGTTCCCGGCGGTGTCGTAACCGTAGCCGCCGGTGACCCCGGACACGGTCGCCGAGGTTAATTGCGAGCGGGCGTCGTAGCCGAAGGAGTCGCCGTTGCGGGCGACGACCCGGCCCAGCAGGTCGTGCGAGTAGGCGTAAGCGGACACGACCGTTCCGTTCACGCGGTTGGTCACGCCGGTCACCAGCCGCCGGCGCAACGGGTCGCGCGACACCTCCCGAACCACGGCGACACCGTTGGAGCAGGCCACGGAGTATCCGGCGGTAAGCCCGTCGGGAGCGTAAGCGTAAACAACGGTGAACGCGGCGTTGCTGACCGAGGCCAAACGGTTCTCGGAGTCGTAAGAATACCCCGCGGCGCAACCGCCGGCGTCAAGGGACTCCAGCCGCCCGGAGGCACCGAAGGATCGGGCGAGGGTAAAAACATCCCCGTCGATCTCCACCGTCTCGTTGGTGGCGAGCCCGCGGGCGTCGCGCATGGTTTCGCGAGTGATTCCGCCGTAATAGCAGTCCTCCGAGCTGACCGAGCCGAAGCCGTCATAATCCCACTCCCGCTCGCACCAGCAGTATTCGTCCGATTCTGCGACCAGCCGCCCGGCGGCATCATAGCTTCGCGTCAGGGGCAAGCCCCGCCGATTTCGGGTCTCCCCCAGGCGGTTGCCTGGGAGATAGGCGGCGGTTGAGTACGACCCGTCGGAACGGGTCCGCCGGGCAACGCGGCCGGCGGGGTCAAGCTCCAGCAGCGTCCAGTCCCACGTCGCGCCGCCGTCGCGGGTGGTGGCGTAGCCGGTGCGCCGCCCGAACGCGTCGTAGCGGTTGGTG
>JAFTCL010000002.1 GCA_017454745.1 Kiritimatiellia bacterium | reverse complement strand
GTGTCCGTAGTTGGCCCAGTCGCCGCAGAAGTAGGCGTTGTTGCCATTGTCGGAAAGAGTCGTAAAGTCTATTTCTATCGCAGTCTCATCGGTGGTGGCGAATCCCGTATTGATCCACTGCGTTCCGGTGGATTCGATATAGGAGAGCAGTGTAAAACCGGGAATTGACGCACCAGTGATGGTGCCGTTGCAGGCAAGCCCCTTCACCTTGAGCGCATGGCCGTTCAGATCGATAGTTACGCCCTGGGCGATCGTGACCGTACCCTGATCGCTCCAGTCGGTGTCTGCCGCAAGTATCAAATTCTCTGTGACATTCATGTCGGCAAACGCCGCAAGCGATGCTGCACATGCCATCGCGAATACGGAGAGCTGTTTCATTATCGTCTTCATGTTCTGTCCTTTCTGTAGATTCAACGCACTTCTTCAATCGCGTCGGCCGGTACGAGTTCATATACCTTCGTGCCGTTCACATCGTATGAGATGAGGCGGCGGCCGTCACCAGTCGCCATCGGATAGACGATGGCATCGTCGGGCGGTTCACGGGGAACATCCAGCCGACGCGAATAGGCGAGCGTCTTGTCGAGCGTATGCGGCATGGCGCACGCCACCACGTCGAGGTCAGTCCAGCTTTTTCCGTCGGACGACCCCTGTAAACGCCACGCAAGCGGGTTGCGGCCAGTATGACGCGACGTGTCGTCGGCGATGTACCATTCGTAGCGCGTCACCGCCACCGGTTTCGCGTATTCGAGCACAAACCACACGTCTTTGCCAAGCGCGGTGCGCTTATCGGCAGCCGCGCGGTCGTCGTACCACTTCGTCGCCAAGTCGCCGTCAACGGCCATGAGCGGGTTGAAGCCCTTCTTAAACTGCGGATTGAACGTACCCTCCTCGTATCGGACGGCGGCGCATGTGCGCGTAATGTCCTGCGCTTCGCTGAACAGCTTCAGTTCCGAAATCTGCACTGCGTCACCTGCGGTCAGATCCACAACAAAACGATAGAAGCGATAGGCCACCGCTCCCTTTTCACTTCCATCGTACAGAACGAAGCTTTTCGGCGCCCACGCGCCGAGATCAAAGGAGAACTTACCATCCTTGACCGCGATCGGTTCGCCTGCGATTTCGCCGCGCAGGTTGACGGGCTGAACCTTGTCGAACTTCATGCCCTTCGGCAGCGTGACGGTAAGCGCACCGCTCACGCCCGCCTGTTCCCACACACGCAGGACAATCCCCCGCCCATCAGGATTCGGGCAGAACGCCGTCACGCGCACACCTGTCCGTGAAACCGCAATACCACCGCCTTGTTGTTGTACGCTTGTTGTCTTCGCGGCGGCAGGCAGAGGACTAACCGCCCTCCCATCCGCGAACGCGGCCACGCACGGCTGGCGGATCTCCCACGCGGGCGTGAACACAGCCTGTTCCTCGTCCGCGCCTTCCGCAACAGGATAGACGCGCAGCGAAGCCGT
This sequence comes from Kiritimatiellia bacterium, assembly GCA_017454745.1. Classification (GTDB taxonomy): domain Bacteria; phylum Verrucomicrobiota; class Kiritimatiellia; order RFP12; family UBA1067; genus UBA1200. The sequence goes on along the minus strand of JAFTCL010000002.1, from coordinate 10,310 downwards.
CCACGTGCCGGGAATCCAGAACGGGAAGTTGGTATTCCACTGGTTGTTGTAGAGGTTCGCGAACACCTTCGGCTCCGTCGGCACGTAATCCGGTTCGTAGCGCCAGAGACCGGGTTTGCCGAGACTCCAGAGCGGAAGGTCTGCGGATGCCACTGCCACGCCCGCGCCGCGCACGCCCGTCCGCACCGTAATCGCGCGGTCGACGCACATCAGGTTGCGGTTCGCGAAGAAGATGATGTCCTTCGCGGGGTCTATCGTACCGCCGATACGCCCCACGCGGAACGACGGCGAGGCGACATTGAACGGCAGGCATATCCAGCCGCCCTCAGGCGTGGGATCGGGTTTCTTGTCCGTGACAGTCCACGAGATGTCGACGCACACGCATTATGGTCGGGAAACGAGAATTTCAGTTCGTATCCCTTCGCGAGACCAAGCGTGTCGCCCGCCGTGAGCGTCACCACCTCGCCAAGCGCGCTGCGCGTGAGCCGCGCCGTCCACTTCCTCGGCGACATCGCGGCGTAGGAAATCTTGTCCGTATCGGGCATCCCGCCCTTTCCAAAGTCAAAGTCGAGTCGACGCTGCGGCCCGCGGTTGTACGAATAGACAAAGCGCTTGACCTCGTCCAGGCTGAACCGCTCGTGCAGGAACTGCCCGAGGGCGTGTCCGCCCTGTTTCACCAGCTCGCGGCCCGTGGCATTCTCAATCAATGAGGCTATTCCCCCCTTCTCCAAATCAAACTTCACCGTGAAGTGCCGCGTCTTCAATATATCTGGCAAGGACCTATCTGTCCCACCATCTCTGTGTCTATGTGCCTCTGTGTGAGAATCATCCCGAACTGCCCCAAACGTCTTGTATCCACCGGCTGGAACGCCCTTCGCGAGAAACCTCACCCTGCCTCCCTCGCGCACTCCGCCAGGAATCGCAAACCCCTCCGGCATCTCCACTTCAACCTCTGCGTCGCGCTCGTACGGGAGAGGGTTGAACACCACGACACGCGGCCCCTCCGCCGCGACGCTCTGCGCCAGCAAATTCATCCGCTCGTCGATTCCGTCCTTCGCCATGCGGTGCGCATCCCGCGCGTAGTCCTTGTGGTACTCGAAGGCCGAGTCGATGTACTTGAAGTCGCCCCTCTCGTAGCGTTCCCGCCAGTCTGGATCGTGGAAGCGCCCGCGTTCGCGTCCGCACGAAAGCCCCCATGTGTGTTCCGAGTAGAGACCCGACTTGCGGTAGGCGCGGTCGAGCGTCTTTGCGACGGGTTTCGTCTGAACGCCAAGCGCGCGCAAGGTCGTGTCGAGAACGCCGAGCGTAATCAGTTCGCTCTTCGCATGACGGTGGAGTGCGGTTTCTATCGGCGCGGTCATCTGTCCGTGAATCCATGTGTCGGGCATGTCGCCGCGCAAGACGGGAAGCGTTGGTTTCGCCTTTTCCTCTGCCGCAATCGCGTCCGCGAAATCGCCTGGATCGCCGAAGCGCACCTTCACGCCGGGAAGAGCAGTCCGAACCTCGTTCAGCACGCGTTCCGCATCCTTAGGGGAGATCGGCCCCTGGTTGTCGCCGCGCATGTAATAGGCGAGATAGGTCTTGTGCTTCCACCCCTTCGGCGGCTTGAACGGCCCGTTCCGGATCTCGCCATAGTTTGGACAGTAGCCGAGGAGGATGCGCGAGCCGTCTGGTCCCTCCCACCAGCAGAGCGAAGGTATCTTTGCGAGGTCCTCGTTCCGCTTGCATCCCTGGTTGATTCCCATGTGGAGGAACTTGACGCCGGCGTTCGCAAGCACGGTAGCAAGCGCCCATCCCTGATCCGGCACGTCGGTCTGCTTTGCGTGGCGTGGCAGGTCCAGGCCGAAGCTTCGCGACAATTCCGACCCGTAGCCAAACAGCCGCACCATCTCCTCGAGGTCGGACGCCTCCGTCTCGATGGTGAACGGGTAGGCATGCCACATCAGCCGATGGTTGCGGATCGCTTTCTCGATCTTCACGCGCCGTTCAGGGGAGTAATTCCCATTCAAGATGACAGTCATCGCCCAAGCGGGGAATGTCCATCGTGCGCGGAACGCCTCCGGTTTGTCTCTGTCGGCCTCTAAAAGTTCCAACGCGCTATCCATGTCGCGCGTCCGGTACTTGTCGATCAGCGCCGGTACCGTGGATGTGAAACCCACGTCGAGGTGGCACTTCGAGGCGATGATCACCTCTTCAAGGTTCGGACAATCGGGATTCGCCGCGAAGATGGTCCGCGCGAATATGCACACCGATATTGTCGTGATGACCGCTAGGATCATCGAGGACGGTTTCATTTTATATGCTCCTTTCATAGTAAATGCATTTTGGCCAGAGCAACGCCTACTGCACAACCAACGCTAACAATGCTTTCCAATGAACACAATCGTATTCTATATTATTGAGGTTGTGCAAGTCAATTGCACTTTCATGACAATTATAATTGTACTTTTACATTGTTACGGATGGCGTTTTAGAATTTTTGAATGACCGTTAGGATTCTTGGTTTCGGAATTCTTCCGCCGTTAAACCGGTTTTGGACTTGAAGAATCGGCAAAAATATTGAGGAGAGGCGAATCCGGACAATCGGGCCACTTCGGCAACCGGCTTATGCGAGAATACAAGAAGCTTTTTTGCCATTTCAAGGCGTGTCCAAAGTATATGGTGCTGTACCGTTTGCCCCGTTACACTCTTCAATGCGTGTTCGACTGTGGCTTTGGAACGTTTTGCGAATGCGATTACATCGTCGACCCGTATGCCGTCTGCGACATGACTCGATATGTAATCCAACATTTCAGAAACCCAGTCGATTTCTACCGCAAAGGTTGCCGTCGATGCCCGCTCATAAACACCTCTTGGTTTTATTATCAGATGTTTTGGCTTTTTACGTTCTTCAGATGAATTAAACATCCGTGAAAGAAGGGCAACCGATGCCTTGCCGATGCGGAAAGGTGAATTGTCGATTGAAGATAGGGTTGGCGCAGTGAATGAGCAGACCAACTCGTCGTTGTCAACTCCCATTACCGCTAGTCTTTGCGGTACGGGGATTTTTTCCAAGCGACACAACGCTAGGACTTGCCAGGCGCGTACATCGTGGCAGCAGAAAAGGGCGGTATGGTAAGGAAGCGCCTTAAGCCATCTTGAAAGTGCGGCTGTGTCGGAACCAAGCCTCACGAACTCTTTACGCATTATGGTGGCGGCGTATTCGTCGACAGCGCGCTGAGGTACGCAGAACACGTTGCAGTCGTAACCGTTTTCTTTTAACGTGTTTGAGAATGATTTTTGTCGAACATCTGAATATCCGATGCCTTCATATCCGCAGTAGGCGAAAGACTTATAGCGCCGTTTTAGGAAATATTCAGCCGCAAGTCGCCCGATTGCCGGCTGGTCTCCATCTATGGAACCGAATTCCGGTCTTATTATATCGGTATAAATGTCAACTACCGGAAGTTTTGCCTTCGTGAGTTCAGCGGCAATTTGCTCGTTCGATATTCGCGCGATAACGCCGTCAAAACCTTTCAGTCTGGTAACGTTCACTTGTTCTGGATAGTCCAAGAACTCCAACGACCAATTTTTCTCATAAGTCGCAGCCTCGGCAATTCCAAGGCAGACTCCACGCCCATACGCACGGTCGCGTTCGCATATTACGGCAATGCGCTTGATGTTCGAGTTAACTGTTGACTGTTTCATAGATTGATGATGTCCCACATTTTGAGCAATACACACACATTATCAATTGAACGGTTAATGGTTGGCATCTAACACGAAGACAGTGGGAATATTACCATAACCTTAATCGTTTTCACAAGCGTAGATTTTAATAACCCGAATCATTAGCGAAGATCTTTTTGAACTATTGGACGGGATTTGTCCCGCCTCGGATTCTTCGGCGGTGGGAAATGGTGGCGTTTCCGGACTGTTTTCCGGGCTTTACGTCAGACGCGGGTTGTGCTTTCAGGGGGACTCGATTACGAGTACCGCCAGAACATCTCGCCGTCCGTCTTCCGGCACCGCGCGTCGAAAAGGCGCGGCTCGCCGGCGATCATCTTTCAGAGCGCCAGTTCGTGCGCCAGATTGTCGATGAGGAGGAGTCCGCCTAGGGATGACACCCGCCCACCCGTGCTGTTCGGCGAAGTCCATGTAGCGGTCCCAGTCGTATGGGGCCAGGAAGTGCTTGCCTGGACGCAGGTGGTACGAGACACCGCCTTCCTGCTGCTTTTCGCCCGGGGCGGGAAACGACTCCGCCACGAGACCCTTCCTGCCGTAAAGTTCCCAGGCGGGTGACGCGAGCTTCGCGCTCCACCACTCTCCACGCTGCCCCGCCCAGTGATCTTCGGAGGCAGAGCCGACGCACAACAGCCGAGGCGCTACTAGCGCGAGCAGTTCGTGCTGGTCGAAGTCCATCGTCATCTCCCTGCCGCCGTGCTTCTTCGGATAGTTGCCGCAGTACCAGTTGGGGAAGTACTTTGGTATGGACGCAATGTCTTCGCTCTTCGGCAGGCGGATGTGGTTGAGCTTCGCGCCGTGCGCGCCGGAGTCGTTGGAGCAGACGAGCGCGAAGCGCCTGTCGGTCGCGCCCGCCCAAAGCGCGGTCTTGCCGCCGCGCGAATGGCCGACGATACCGACGCGCGCGGCGTCGATGGCCGGTTCCGTCTCGATCCAGTCCATCACGCGGCTCGCCGCCCATGCCCACGCCGAGATCGTGCCCCACGATTCGTCATTACGCGCCTCGGCAGGCTCCACGCACTTGAACACTCCCTGCGCGAATCCAGTGTTCTTTTCCGTGGCGACATCATCGGTGAGAAAACCCGCAGTGGCGTAACCGCGCCCGACGATCTGCTCCACCGGCCAGCATTCGCTCGTGATTACATTGTCGGCGCCAACCTTCGACCGAAATTGCAGGCAAATGCTCACGAACGCCGGCACAGGACTTTTCGCCTTGGGTATGTAGGCGTTGAACGGGAACGAGAACTTTCCGAGCGGTCCGTCGAACTCCGCGCGGACGAGCTTCCGCACGGCCCTGCCGTCCATTACGGGGCGTTCGTCATACACCTTGAACGAGACACGGCTTCGGTCGTCGGCCACGGCGGGACGGCATCCGTAAACATCCTTCTGAAAGCGTTTCAGCAGTTCCGGCGCCCGAACCTTTTCCCATTCCTCCCTTGTTTTCACGTCGACGCCCGCAAAAGTCCGCATAAGCTCCGGCACATTCTCCGGTGTAGGCTGATCGCCGTCCGCCGCCCCTGTCGCAGCCGCGAGCATGGCAACGAACGCTGCCATTGCCAAATTCATCAATGATTTCTTCATGAGCGCTCTCCTCATCAAAATTTAGTGAGCACGGGCCACAAGGTCCTTTTTTATTCCCTGACAGCAAGATTGTTGCGCACGGAGTAGAAGCCGCCCGGCCATTCGGACTTGCCAGTACCGAGAGAAGTGTCTGCAAACTAGTAGTCATTGTGATAAGTGTAGCAAAACTAACGTCGGCAATGCAAGCAGAATCAAGGCGCGGCGACGGCCCTTTAAAGCGGTTTTGGTATGATATTGATGTTGCTGTGGGTTTCAACAAGAGGTTATTACGGGATTTGATCATGGCATTGGCGGTTAATGAATTGGTTTCTGCCGCTGAGATCGCAGAGGACGCAAGGGGTGGGGGACCGTTTTACGGTTGGATCGTTGGCGGTTGATTTAGTCGCTGGTCGATCTAGTCGATCTAGTTAATCTAGTCATAGGAATTCAGACCTAGGGCATAAAACATCTAGGCTAGCTACAAACCCCTAATCCCTTCCAGTTTGCGATTGCTTTTACTCAGTTTTTTTTATAAGATTTACTTGTTGTTATTTCGGAGGAATTATGTTTTCTTATCTCAGTATTCTCGGTTTTGCGGGTTTGGCGTTGTCGGCGGTGGCGGAACCGTTGGTCGTGCAGCTTTGGCCCGAAGGGAAAATCCCGCTTAAGACCAGCGAAAAGGTCGAACACGCGGTTCCTTCTCGCGGCGATGACATTGTCCGTCTCACCGATGTCAACGTTCCCACTTTGACGGCGTTTTTGGCTCCCGGCACCGGCAAGCCGGTGCCGGCGGTGTTGATCTGCCCCGGCGGCGGATACAGCATTTTGGCATGGAACCACGAGGGTACGGAGATTGCCGAATGGCTGAACAGCCAGGGCGTTTCTGCTTTTGTGATGAAATACCGGGTGCCCGGCCAGCGCGATGCCGCGTTTTGCGACGCGCAGCGCGCAATGGGGTTGATCCGCGAACGCGCCAATGAGTTCAACGTCGATCCGAAACGGCTTGGGATCATGGGGTTTTCGGCCGGCGCCCACCTTTCGGTTCGGGTTTGCACCAATTTTGACAAGCGTTTCTACGAACCGGTGGATGACGCCGACCGTCAGTCGTGCCGACCGGATTTCGCGCTGATTATCTATCCGGCGTATCTGTTCAAAAAAGGCACTTTTGAAATGGTGGACGATTTGCCGGTAACCAAGGAAACCCCGCCGACGTTTCTGGTTCAAGCCGAAGACGACCGTTCGCTGATCGATAGTAGCATCGCGTATTTCATTGCCCTTAAGGCGGTCAACGTGCCTGCGGAGATGCACATTTATCCCAGCGGTGGCCACGGCTACGGTTTGCGCCAGCGCGGGAAACCGACTGACCGGTGGGGGAATTTGGCGAAAGTCTGGCTTGGCGGCATCATCAAAAAATGAGGCGGTAATGAATAGCGAAAACGATAGCATCGAACGTAATTTGGGCGAACAGCCGATTGCCAAAATTTTGGCCGACCGTGGGTTGAAGCACCATGATTTGGTGGTGGCTTCGGCTGTCCCGATGACGCACAAGATGGTGGCGCGGGCCTGCAAGGGGCGTCGGCTGACCCCGAATGTAAAGGAAAAAATCCTGCAGGCGTTGTGCGCCGCGACCGGCGAAACTTTCACCTTGCGGGACTTGTTCAATTATTAATTTTTAATGCGGGGGCGGTCATGTTTGCAAGCGTTCCGGTCACACGCCGCGATTTTATCGCGATTGCCGCAATGGCGGCTGTGCCGTTATTGGCGGACGCGGAGCCGCCGTTGTCCGACCAATCTCCGAAGCAGCTGGCGTATTCACGCGCCAAAGCGGCTTGGGACGCTTTCATTCGGGTGTATTGGGCTCCTCGCCCCAAGCTGTTTTTCAAGGATGGGTTGCGTCGGCTAAAAGTTTTGGACTTTTGGTTGACCGCCCATGCCTGGGAATGCGTGATGGATGCGCATGAGCTGTTCAAGACCGCGGAAACGGCAAAACTGGTTGACGACGTTTACGCCGGTTTTTGCGCGCGCGAACGAGATTGGAAAAAGAACCCGTTCAACGACGATTTGATGTGGTGGGTGATGGCGTGTATGCGGGCTTACCGGCAGACCAGCAAGAAGATTTACCTTGACCGCGCCCAATCCACTTACGACCGGGTTGCGGAAAATGAAATTGACGGGACACTGGGCGGAGGAATGTGGTGGAAATCCGACGAACACAAATCCAAAAACGCCTGCGTGAACTGTCCGGCCATAATCGGGGCTTGCGAACTTTACCAGGCCACCCGTCAGCGCAAATACCTTGATCAAGCCAAAGCGGTGTACCAGTGGGTTTGCGAAAAACTTTTCGATCCCGCGACCGGGGCGGTTTGGGACAGCATGAATCTCGGCGGTAAAGTGTGGAAGGCGACCTTTACCTACAATCAGGGCACCTTTATCCGTTCCGGTATGCTTTTGGACAAGCTGTGCCAATTGCCGGAAGCCGCCGACCGGTCGCGAAAAACCATTAATTTCCTGCTGGGTACGCTTAGTCCTGGAGGGGTGATGAAGGGGGAAGGGCAGGGGGACGGCGGGGCGTTCAAACAAATCGCGATCCGGGCTTTGGCGGAATGGATCGCCGAGCCTTCAAACCAAGGCAAACCCTCGACGCGCAAAATTTTTGACGCCTTGTCCCAAAACGCCGAAGCCGCTTGGGAAAACCAATCCGAGGGTCCGTTGTTCGGCCCGGACTGGCACCGGGCGGGAATGCCGCCGCGCAGAATCGAGTGCGAGACCGACGCCACCGCCGTTTCGCTGTTGTTGACCGTGGCGCGGCTGCATCCGTAACCCGCGATATTCAGGAGGTTTCAAATGCTGAGATTCTTCGACACCCATGCGCATTTTGAGGGAACCGACACCGTTTCGATTTTGGACCGGGCGATGGCGGCGTGCGTCGTAAGGGTAATGGCGGTGGGCGGTAGCGATAGACTGAACGCCGGGGCGGTCGCCGCCGCGAAGGCCCGCCCCGGACAGGTTTGTTTGGCGTTGGGGTTTGACCGCGACCAGGTCGGCTTGGCAACGCCCGACACGTGTTGCTTGGCGTTGCGCGAGTTGTTGGAAACTGTCGGGATAAAGTTGTCCGCGGTTGGGGAAATCGGGTTGGATTACCATTACGCGCCGGAAACCCGCGAACTGCAGTGCGGATTGTTTTCGGCGCAACTCGGACTGGCCGCCGAATGGGCTTTGCCTGTTTCCATCCACACCCGCGAGGCGGATGAAGACACCCTGCGGGTGTTGGATTCGGTGGTGTGGCCGCATCAGAAACCGCGCGGAATTATCCATTGCTATACAGGCGGCGAGGCTTTCGCCGAAGAATTGCTGTCCCGCGGATTCATGATCAGTTTTAGCGGGATTGTCACTTTTCGCAATGCCGACGCATTGCGTCGAGTAGCGGCTGTGGTTCCGGACGACCGGTTGTTGGTAGAGACCGATTCTCCGTTTCTGGCTCCGGTGCCGTTGCGCGGCCAGACCAACGAACCGGCGTTCGTGGCGCACACTGCGGAATGCATAGCGAAACAGCGTGGTTGCGGAGTGTCGGAACTGGCCGAGTTGACTTATCAAAATGCGGTTTCATTGCTGTGGCCGCAACAAGGTGGTGAAAATGAGTGAAGTTGGCTGTGCTTCCCGCCGGGAGGCGATTTTTGTGGTGGCGCAATGGCTTGAGACCAAGAAATTCCCCGACCGGATGATTTCTGACAGTCCTGATCGCGGGTTTGTCACGGATTTGGTTTACACCGCCGTGCGCCATTTCCGGACCCTAGATTGGATGCTTGGACAGCTGGTTAAAAAAATGCCGGTTGGCGAGTCTCGCGCCGCATTGTTGGTCGGAGCAGCCCAACTATTGAAAATGCGTGATGTGAAGGAGTACGCGGCCGTACACGAAACGGTGGCAGCCGCCAAGCTGGCGTCCAAGGCATCCGCCGGTTTTGTCAACGGCGTGTTGCGGAATTTGATCCGCAACCGGGAACGGCTGGAAAGCGAACTGACCCGCCAATCGCCGGGAATCCGTTACTCGCATCCCGATGCTTTGGTGGCGCGGTGGCTGGAGCGTTACGGGGCCAAGGATACGGCAGCGCTGTGCGTTTGGGACAATACTCCGGCCGACACCTTTTTGGCATACCCGCCAGCCAGCGGGAAAGATTTTGTTAAGCTTGAGCACGGCCGCAGGGTTGAGGATGTTGAAGGATATGCCGATGGCGCGTTTATAGTTCAGGATCCCGCCACTGCCGGGGCGATTGAACTGCTGGACGTGAAACCCGGAATGCGCGTTCTAGACGCTTGCGCGGCACCGGGCGGCAAGACGGTGCAGATCGGTTGGCGGATGGGTGGACGCGCAGACGGACAAAAACTGGTGGCGATGGATTTGCGAGAGGACCGTCTGGAGGCGGTGCGTGACAACCTTAAACGCACCAATATGGATTGGGTAGAGGTAAAATGCGGCAACCTTGCCGATGACACCTCCGCTCTCAAGGCGGAGCTGGGAACTTTTGACCGCATATTGATCGATGCCCCGTGTTCAAACACCGGGGTGCTGCGCCGCCGTCCGGACGCCCGCTGGCGTTGGTCCGGAACACGAATGAAACAGTTGGCCGAAACACAGCAGACGATGCTTATTCATGGCATGGAACTGCTTGCGCCGGGCGGTTTGCTGGTGTATTCCACGTGCAGTCTGGAACCGGAAGAGAATCGTCGCCAGATCAATCTGCTGCGCAAGCGGTATCCCAATCTCCAGTGCCGCGGGGTGGTGGAACGTTTGCCATTTCGCGACGGTACCGATGGCGCGTTTGCATGCGCTTTGGAGCGTCCGGAACAGCCGTAAAAGCCGGCGAACAGCGGGGTAATAAATTTTTTACAAATTTTTTACGGTTTGGTGTTGACACCGCGCGGCGGTTTTGCTAAAGTACACACCCGTTTTTCCGCCTTTCAGGGCCAGGCCCGAGGGGCGGCGGATCTTTGCGACCGAGAAAGGTTTTCAGACAGACAAACGGAGACGC
>JAFTCL010000080.1 GCA_017454745.1 Kiritimatiellia bacterium | reverse complement strand
TTTGCTCCTTTTCCAAAGTACCTTATCCGCCCTTGGAAAGGAACGGCAGAATGTTACTATATTCGCCAGCCGATTGCAATAACGAAGTTGGTATGTATGCTGTTTGAACCGGGTAGAACGGGTAGAAACGTGTAGAAATCAAGGGGAGAATGAAGAGTGACGAGTGACGAACTACGAGTGACGAGCGGGAAAAGGAGTGACGAACTACGAGTGACGAGTTTGTAAAGACAAATTTAACCACGGACCAACACAGACACGCCGCGCTTACGCTTACGTCCCCACTTGGGCGAGCGTTAGCGAAGCCGTCCGTGTACGTCTGTGGTTAATTTTAAACCAAAGACCAACGCTGACATGCCGCTCTTTGCGAACTTTGCGCTCTTTGCGGCTAAACATAAACCGGCGAATGAAAAGTTGAGGGGTAGAACTGGTAGAAACGCAGAAAGAAGAGTCGTTAGTGATAAACCGCCATTGTACAAGAGATCGTTACAGCCCCAGGACGTGAATGGTCTTGCCGGCGACAATCTCATCGTGAGCGTATATCTTCTCTTCCCAGGTTTTGTCCTTCGATTTATCGAAAACAGGCATCCAACCCTCGTAAAGACCGAGAGAATCCAGATACCTTGCGCACTGTGCGTAGGACTTCTCTCCCTTGAAGTTATCGGAGGTCTTCACCTCAATCGCATAGCGCGCGCCACGGAACTCCACGCAGAGGTCGAGTCGCCCCTGACCAAGCGCCATCTCGCGGTTGATACGCCCTCCGCCATTCGTAACGCGCTGAAGGAAAGCCATCAGGACGAGATGCGGCACCGCCTCTCGGTAGCCCATGATATCCCGGTCCGCACCGGAGTTCTCACGCCAAAACTGCTGGAAGGCCGCCATCAACCCGGACATGTCGAGACCGTCGTCCTTAACCCACGGCGTCTCAGGTACGCTGCGGATCATGCGGTCTTGCTCGCCTCGTGAAAGATAGCGTCCTATTATCTCGGCATACATCTGATTTGCGGGTACGAGCGACCCGCTTTCCACGCGAAGAAGTCCGAGATCTGTAATGAAGCGCCAATCATCGTCGTTTGCCGTCAGTTCGGTTTCGTCGCCGAGAATCATGGGTTCAACAATACGCCTAACGCGCGGCTCGCGAATACGCTCCATGAGCGAATCCACATGCGTGTCGCGCCGCCGTATTATCGCCTCCTTCGCAACTTCTACGTCCCCAACGGTTATTGTCTCATCGTATCGGAAACCGTGGATCTTGGTAACGCACTCGTTGGCGATTGCATTAACGAGCCAAGGCTGTCCCCGTGTTAAATGCCAGACATCCTCCACTACGCCGTCAGCAAACACCTGCCCCGTCTCCGCCGTATGCTGCGCGTAGAGAGTGCGTATATCGGACTCGGTGAAGTTCGGGATCAGTATGTCTTCCGCAATGATATTGAACGGACTGATCTGTCCCAGCGACTGGCCGTCGGGTCGAATCTGCGCCTTATAGTCCCGTACGTCCAACATACCTACAAGTGCGACAGAAACCGGGAACGGAATCATGCGCCGGTTTACATAACCGTCACGCAACTGGCGCAGGAAAGAAATGAGGACTTGTCCGGAAAGACAGTCCGCTTCGTCAAAAAATACGGCAAGCGGTTTACCCGCGTCGCGGCAGATTTCCGCCAGCGTGTCCGAAACGATGGACACGGTGTATAATTCGACATCTTCTCTGGCATCAATACTTTCTGGCTGTCGCTTCAACACGGACGCAGCTTTCGCGCTCCGCAGAAGAAGCCCTCGTATCTGTTTCATCGCCCAATCTACATCTTCAGCATTCTGCAATGTCTCCAGTGTGCAGTAAATGGCAACCATGTCGCCTTTATCGTTGATTTCTTGGACAAGCGCCTGCAATGCGGTTGTCTTCCCCGTCTGGCGCGGCGCATGAATCACGAAATACTGCTTGCGACTCACAAGCCCCCGAACTTCAGGCAACCTGTAAAGAGCAGGCAGCATATAATGCTCGTCTGGGAAACACGGCCCTGCAGTGTTAAAATACCGATTCATGTGAGACACCCCAAATGCTACGGAAAAACCTCCGAATGAATTAAAGAATCGAAAGCGCCCACCTCGTGCGCGTCATAATCTTTTTCATTCGAAAGGAATATTTGCGTATGTTACTATAATCGGGCCCCAATTACAATAACGAAGTTGTCCCGTATGCGGTTTGAACCGGGCAGAACGTGTAGAAACGTGGGGAGAATGAAAAGTTACGAGTGACGAACTACGAGTGAAGAGTGAAATAGAGATTATGGAGAGGTAACCGTGTAGAACGGGTAGAAACGCAGAAAGAAGAGCCGCTAGTGATAAACCGTCCAACTGTCAAACGGTCAAACCGTCAAACGATATTCTACACGATCTGCACGTTCTGCACGGTTTCTTGTCTCAACACCTCATTCTTTTTTGGCCGCAAAGGACGCATAGGGCGCAAAGAAGAGTCGCTGGGGGCTGTTTAATTATAATTGGCCTGTATGTGTTTTGAACCATGTAGAACATGTAGAAACGTGTAGAAATCAGAGGGGAGAGAATTAAGAGTGACGAGTTTGGAAAGGCAAATTTAACAACAGACCAACACGACCCGCCATTCTTTGCGAACTTTGCGAACTTAGCGCGAGACAACAAGAGGAGTTTGGTGAATGTCAGTGAGGGTTAGAGGGAGTTACGAGTGACGAACTACGAGTGAAGAGTGAAATAGGGATTATGGAGAAGTAACCGGGTAGAATGTGTAGAAACGTAGAAAGAAGAGTCGCTAGTGATAAACCGTCAACTGTCAAACCGTCAAACTGTCAAACGATATTCTACACGATCTGCACGCTCTACACGGTTAAGGTTATCAAGATGAACGTTCCCGTGCAAAGCGGGGGCGGCTACCTAACCATTTCACGGTAGCTCCACCTTGACTTTGAAGAACCGCAGCGGCTCGCCATCCTTTTTCGGCATTTCAACCACATCAACCCACTCCTCGTCATCAAGATTAACCTTTCCAATAATCTTGATGCGGTCCTCGAACGAATTCCCCGACCCGTCCTTCGTATGGTTGAGTGTGATCTTCGGCGTACCGTCCTGCATCTCAAAATGCGTGATTCTGAAATCATCCTCCGGGTCTTCCGGGTCAATGCCTAGAGCATAACACTCGCCTACCGTCCGGCATCTGTTCGCGGCGGTCATAGCCGCTGCCGTCGTGACGTCACCGCCAGAATACATTTGAAACGACGGGAAATATCTTAACCATTCGGCAGGAATTCTAATCTCTAGATCAGACCAATGGGCGTAACATGTTATGTCGTCTTTAGCAACCACATCATTTTTATTGATTTCAGAACCACCGATAGGACTTGTGAACCACCCAAGAAAAGTTCTGCCTTTGTTAACTGGCACAGGCAAATCGCCCAAAAGTGCCCCTTCTTCGACATCCCAAAAGGACGGTGACACCGAACCACCATTCGCCTTGAAAAACACTTTATACACAGGGTTTCGTCTTGCTGGCTCAGTTTTTCGCGTGACCGTATTCCCTTCCTCACTTCGGCCAGCAGCATTAACCGCCACCATCGAAAATTGGTAGATTGTATCATTCTCCAAAGGCATATAATACTCTCTGTTTTTTGACGTTGCACCGTCAGCTGTAGACAGGAACACTTCAACATTGCGACCATCACTCACATACCAATGCGAAACGGAGTCACCCCATCTTGAATAACGTATTATGTAATACTGCGCATTCGCAACCCGATTCCAATTGATTTTGATACCACTTGAAATAAAGTTGCTTCTCGTTGTAACGCTTGTAATTCGTGGTGCCTGTGGTACAGACACCTGCGACGAAGAATTACCAACTACCATTATTGTTTTCTTCATTAAATCGCGTTTCAAGGGATCGTATTGCACATGCGTTGTATGTTTGTCAGAACGTCCTATTGACAACGCACCCAAATATCGCGAGCACTCCAACAAATCAACAATTCCGTCATTATTGCCAAAATCCCCCTCTATTCCGCGTAGCGTTGTGAGGCAATCCGCTCGGCGTTTTTTCATTCCCTGGTTAAGGAAGAACTCTCCACTAGTTGTGTATGATATTTTACTCTGGTCATTGTCATCACAAGCAATGTTAGCCTCATTTTCTTCTGCGCCAGCAACAGCCACATAAAGAATATTTGGCGTACACATCGAACCATATTCAAATTCAACATCGCCGATATCTGATGTCATATTTTCGGAGAGACAATTCATCAACACGGCGACAACTTTGACCCCTGTTAGTGTTCCTGACCGAAAAGGCTCAATATCATTTTGGAACATACGCATCGTATAAAGACCATCATAGGCAAGAACGCCCGTGTACCCACCATGCGTAGCCAAAAAGAAGAACACGATATCGCCGGGCTTTAATTTTTTCTTTATATCCCTCCAGGCATTCGTGATGTCTTCTCTTTTCGCTTCAGCATCTAGAAGTAACTTCATATTGGGAGAAACGATTCCACCTCCATATTGCGTCATAACCTCACTGGCAAGTTCCGCATCTCGCCTACACTGTGGTAAATCTTCCACTTTATATTTCTTATATATTGGAGGATTGTAACTTCCCAACCCCACCGCTAGTCCATGTCTCGTTCTGGTCACCAGCGGGTCGCTTGGCTCAAAGATTTCATGTTCAGGTTTGACCCAGTACCAAACACGGCTGACGCCGCCTGTCGTGTAGAAATCCTTGTCAACGAAGGACATCTTGCTATACCCGTTCGTCAGAACCTCCGATGCGGCATAGTCGTCTGAAAATCCGCGATGTACCTCGTATGTCATGCCGGGCGGCATTGGCGCGTTCTCGTCATCCCATCGAATGGTCAGTTCGCCCGCCGCAACATCGCAACCACCATTGGACAAGACAGGTTTATTCGCCACAATGATAAGCCCTTTCCAAGTCCCATTAGGCTCTATCACCGCCTCCCATTCCTCCTTATACTTGGCGGAATATGTCCCGATTGCACCGCTTTTCACGCTCGAAAATGGATATGATCCAGCATATGGCGGGGGACCTTTGAAATCAAAAAAATATGCATTTCTACAAAGCTTAAAACATTCTTCGGCAATACTGGTCAAGTTTTCTGAAAATCTGACTTCGTCAATCGCCTTACAACCATAGAACGCCCATCTGTCGATTCTCCTTGCTGACCGTAAATCCAGTATACCCGATAAAGCAGAACAATTTCTAAACGCATCTTTCTCTATTGTCTCAACAGTAGACAATGAAGACAACTCCGTTAAATTCGTACAATTGTAAAAAGCCTCTATTGCCACATTCGTTACTGATGACCAATTTACGGTCTGAAGATTCTGAAGATTATAAAAGCACCAATATGGTATGTTATCTATCAACAAGCCAAATGTAACCTTTCGTAGGTTTAAGCACCCCACAAAGTCTTTCCCTGTTAACTTTCTGATACCATCGCCAAAGACACACTCTTCAAGGTTCTGACAATACTCAAACTCAAGCGCATCAACGGATGCCGACCCATTCCCGTCGATCTTGGCATATTTGAGGTCAGCGCAACCGGAAAATGCCTCTCTTCCTAGAGTAGAAAGCGATTTGCCAGTAATTACCTTGGTAAGATTGGCACATCCGGCAAAGGCAAGAGTACCTATCGATACGACCTTGGGTAATATCAAATCGCCGCTAACGCCGGGACAATTTTGAAACGCCCCCGTATCTATTGACTCCAAATTCTCCAAACTTAACAGTCCACCCAGAGAACTACAGTTTTGGAATGCGTTGTACCCCACAATCCGTAGCCTATCGGTTGATGGTATTGTCGTCAAAGCAGAACAATCCGTGAACGCCCAATGGCCAATATTTGTCACATAATTGAAGTTGCCGGTTACTTGCTTCAGCGCCCTACATCCGTAAAATGCACTATTACCGACATCTTTTATCCCCCCAGCAATAAACACTTGTTCAATTGACGAACCACTAAACATTTTTTCTGGAAGTTTATTCAATTTTGTAGTTCGAACCTCAACCGATCTCAGACGGCTACATCCATTAAACATTCCCGAGGCTGTACCCCCTTCTTCGATTTCTGCTAACCCTTCCCCAAGGACAACCGTTTCGAGGTTGGTGCATCCAATAAAAACTTGCTTTCCTAAACTCAATTGCCCATTACCATCAATAATCGCAGTTGACAAGTTTGCACAGTCGCTGAACGCCAAACTGCCAAGACACGAAAGAGATGTGCTGGTAGAAACAGAATCCAGACCATTGCATCCCTCAAACGCAGAATCGCCAATTTGCTCTGCCGATGACAAATCGACCGATGTAAGCGCAGAACAACCATAAAATGCACGCTCCTCAATGTTTGTAACAGAGAAGAAAGTTACTGTCCGAAGATTAGTTTTTCGACTGAAAAGCCCTGAGGGAATCGTCCGTATTTCCGGGCCAAGCCTTACCTCCCTTAAATTTGGGCTATCCATAAATGTTGATGACCCATAAATCTTACTTACACCATAAAATATGCATTTCTCAAGTGCTGTACACCCGTAGAATGTACTAGAAGAAATAACAACAGTTCCGTTTCCGTTTATTTCCACCTCTTTCAACGAAGAACATCCATTGAATGCATAATATCCTAAACTTGCAAGGGAAGTGGGCGTTTTTATCGATTCAAGACTTAAACAATTCTCAAAAGCATAAATGCCAATTACTCTTACTGTTTCTGGCAAATTGATTCGTCGAAGAGTCGTATTGTTGTTAAATGGCCGATTGGGCACAGATAGTGTAGTGACACCCTCCTTCGGCACTCCAATACTAGTAACTTTAATCGTGTGAGGACGTGTCTTCCATTCGCCGTCCTCATAATAACTCTCCTCTGCAACGAAACTTGACGGGATTGTCACTTCAGAATCTGTACCTGTATATTTGACCAAACTTCCCTCTTTTGTTGTCAAATCAAATACGAATTCAAAGTCACCATCACAAACCGTGTTACCTTGTGTTCGCGCGCCAAAACATAGAACAGGGCAGAGAAAAAACACCAAAGTACGTAACACTTTCATCATAATTTTGCCTCTAACAGAATTACCAGTAACAATGTGTAAGGCGACATCGTATTCCGTGTATTGTTTGAAACATCCAATCGGTTTCCGGAGAAACGGCGTTTAATGGAACGCCGTTCCTCCGGATTAACACCTATTCCAAGGGGGCGCAGTTGACTTTGGCGGCGATTAGCCGGCGGCGGTGTTCGGTCATGCGGCGTTTGAAATCCGCGAAACCGGGCTTTTTGTCGCCCAGCCAGAAAACCTCCGCCAACGCGCAGGTGCGGGGCCACATCTTCCACTCCAAATCATACACGTTCCAAGTGTACTCGCTCCAGTTGTTGCACTGACCGCCCAAAATGTGTTTGCGCAATTCCGCCGGGATGCCGGCGCAGGGATCCAGGGAGTAACACTTTTCCAACGTTACCAACCCGCCGATGTATTGGAAGGGGTCCTCTTTCAACCCTTGGTTGTAGTCTAGGTAACAGTGGGTACGCGGGGTCATAACCATGTCGTGCCCGTTTTTGACGCACTCTTCCGGGGTCATGAAACGATGCCCAGCACCGCCGCCACCGGCCCGCCAACTCATGCCGATCGCGCTGGCGGGAACGTCGCCCAACAGATACTCGTCCCACCCCACGACCCGCTTGCCGCGGGCTTCCAAAAACTTCACGAAATGTCTCGTAATCCACGCCTGAAGTTCGGTTTCGTCCTTTATCCCGATCTCCTTGACCCGGGCCTGGCATTTCGGGCAGGTTTTCCAACGCACTTGCGGACACTCGTCGCCGCCGATATGCACCACCTCGCCGGGGAAAATGCGGCAGATGTAGTCCAACACGTTTTCCATGAATTTAATCGCCTGGTCGTTGCCCAGACAAAGCACATCCTTTTCAATCCCCCACACCAAACGGGGATCGCGGTCTTTCAGGTTGCCGGGATTGCAGGCGAACTCCGGATAGGCGGACAGCGCCGCGTAAACATGGCCGGGCAGCTCGATTTCCGGCACAATGGTGATGAACCGGTCGGCGGCGTAAGCCACGATCTCTTTAAGATCGGCTTCGGTGTAGTAGTACGGTCCGTATTTGGTGCCGTCCAAATCGGCGGCGCACTCTTTGGATCCCTTGCTGGGATGCGTGCCGTGACGGGGACTGGCGGAGCGCACCGCGCCGTATTTCACCAACTCGGGATACCCCGGAATGTCAACGCGCCACCCCTGGTCATCGGTAAGGTGCCAATGCATACGGTTCAACTTGTGCTGCGCCATCAGGTCCAGCACTTTTTTGACGGTCTCCTTGCCGAAAAAGTGACGGCAGTCGTCAATATGCGCCCCGCGCCAACGGTATGCCGGCGCGTCTTCGATTTCCACGCACGGGTAAAAATTATTCTTACCCTCCTTTTGGCGCAGCTGCTCCAAGGTCTTTCCGGCGTAGAATTTCCCCGCCGCGTCAGAACTCGCCACCGTGATGCCGCCTTCAGCCACCGTAAGCCGGTAACCTTCCGGGGCGATATCCGCCACGGTCTCGTAGCGAATCGGGATGTTAGCGGGAACCTTCCCGGTTTTCTCAACCAATTTTCCCGGTTGCGGCACCAACGCCAGCGCCGCCAAACCAATCACAACCGTGTTCATCTCATTCCTCCGTTTTATTAATCACTTCTGAAACGTCTGCGGCTCCGGTTGACTGCACATGTCAAACTCCAAAGTGCCGCCCGCCAAGATGTCCTCATGACGAATAAAGGGCCGCGTTAACGGCTTGCCGTTCAACTTGACGCTTTTGAAATAGATGTTCTTGCCGCCGGCGTTTTTGCCCACAATGGTAAATGGTTTACCGGAAAGCGGAACCGTGAACACCACCTTTTCCGCGCGCGGACCGTGCAGGGCGTACAGGTTCAAACCCGACACCGGGAACATCCCCGCCGTCATGAATACGTACAGCGACGCCATCGCGCCCTGATCGTCATCTCCGGGCGGCCCCACCGGAGAGAACTTATGCATCAGTTGGTCGGCCCAATACGACGCCAAATCGGGTCGATCGACAAAATCGAACAGCCAGACCGTCAAGAACGACGGTTCGTTGCCGAAATCGGCGTATCCGTTTTTCAAAACGTACTCAAGCCGTTTCGCGTAATTCTCCGGGCCGCCCATCCGATGGATCAATTCCGGAATGGCATGGGGGATCACAAAGGAATACTCCCAAGAATTGCCTTGATAAAAATCCCTGCCGTAATTCTTGCGCGGATTTTCGGCGGGATTAAAACTCCCGTCTTTCAACCGTGCCCTAATGAACCCTTTGAACCCGCTTTTGGGATCGGTGAAGGTTGAATCCCAAACATTGGTCCAGTTCCAGCTCCGCGCCAGCAGCGCCTTGGCTTCGGGCTTACCCATCCCGGAAGCCACCTGCGCGGCGCACCAGTCGTTGTAGGCGAAACCGATGGTGCTGGACCCGGAATGCATTCGGTGGCAGTAGTCGTGTTTCTCGCCGTGCTGCACCCAGCCGTCCCTGCGGTAGTCCGGGGTGCGACGGTCGGCGTTTTTCTTCAACACCTGCCACGCCCGCTCCCAATCGATTCCGGGTATCTTCTTAACCCATGCGTCGGCGATCACGTTGTCCACGTCGTCGCCGCCTTGGCCGGTGCGGAACTCGCGTCCGCTGGTGAAGCAAACCGAACACTCGCCGTTGATTTCCATCCGGGTGGAAAAACTGTTAACCACCGAAGCAACCATTTGCGGGTCGATGATGGTCAACAGCGGATAAAGCGTTTTCCAGGAGTCCCACAAGGTGAACTGGTCGTCCCACACCTGCCCGTCGCCGTACTTCTGGAAATCGCCGGTGCGGTCGCGGGGTTGCACAAAGGTGTGGAACACATGGGAATAGAACAGCTCGCGCTCTTTCGAGGACAAACCTTCGACCTGCACCGCTGTCAATGACCGGTTCCACTTTGCCTTGGCAGCTGCCGCCACTGCGTCGAAATTCCAATCCGGCAGTTCCGCCGCCAACCATTCTTTCGCCTTGTCAACCGACTTGAATGACACCGCCACCTTCACCCGCACTTCGTTTTCACGAGAAGTGTCGAATTTGAACGCGCCGATTTCGCGTTCCCGGCCGTGGGTTATTTCCGCGTCCGACGGGGTTTTGTCGAACTGCGCGTAAACATACGCCATAAACGAATGCGGGTTCCAGTTGCCTTTGTACCGGCCGCCGCCGAACATCGCGCCCTTCTCCCGGTCAATCTCCAATTTGCCCTCGACCAAACCGGTTGCCGCGATCTTCCGCGACGCGTTCAGCACCACCCGCGCATCGGCGCCTTCGGGAAAGGTGAATTCGTACAACGCGCAATGCTCGGTCGGGGTCAGGCGGACCCGCACCTTCCACCGTTCCAACTCGCCGACGAAAACATAGCAGGAAGACTGGACGATCTTCAACGGCGAAGCGCATGACGCTTCGTCCATACCATCGCCGATTTTCGGAGAGATCAGGAACTCGCCGTAACTGGGCGGGAAACAACTGGTGCCCTGCGCGTGAAGCTGGGAGAACCCGGTTACCGGGTCGCCGTAGTGGTAGCCCGACGCGGGCGGATGCGGATATTTGGCCTTATCCGGCTGTTCGCGCGGCCACAGCGAATCCGGACTGGGATAGATCGACCCGTGTGGCACGCAAGGCCCAACCATACACCCGCCCCTACGCCATTCGGTAGCGCCCATCAAAGTGTTGACTTCGTCCGCCAGATCCTTAGCAAAAAGCGAACAAGCCAAACCCAAAATCGCCAACACCGACAGCTTGATTTTATCCATTGCTTCCCTTTCGTGAATATCAGCAATCCGTCACCGCCACCCTAACCCGCTGGGTATCGGGCAGCACCTGCTCCAACACCGAAGGCGCGATCGCCACAAAGATTCCACGATGCCCGGCGTTGATGTATATCAACGGACAGTCAAAAATGGATTCCTCGATGTACACCTTCATCTGCTTGCGGGTACCGAAAGGCGATGTGCCTCCCACATGGTAACCGGAATGGCGGTCGGCGGTGCTTGGCTCGCAGAGGGTGACGGTTTTAACCCCGCGCACCCGGGCCAGCTGCTTGACCGAGATTTCGCGGTCGCCGTGCATCAGGCAGACAAACGGTTTCTTGTTCTCGTCCTCAAGAATGATGGTCTTCACGATGGCGTGATGGTCCAATCCCAATTCGGACGCGGCCTGCTGGGTGCCGCCATGCTCGACAAAAGCGTATTGCAAAATTTCAAACTGCGCACCGGCGTTTTTAAGCGCGCGCAACGCAGCCGTCATCGGAACTTCGTTTTTTTTCGCTCCCATCGCCGTTCACCGATCAAATGCTTTCGACCGTTGCCTCCAGCCCCATCCGGCCCAACTGCGCGGCATGGCGTTGTGCCGAAGTACGGTCTTCCACCTCCGCCACCGCACGCCCGTTTAGGTGGGCTTCCATTGTAATCCGCTCCGCAACCGGTTCCGAATGGCCGAACACTTTAATAAGGCAGTCGATAACGTACTGGAAGTCGTTGACGTCATCGTTCCACAACGTCACCTGAAAAACATCGTCCAGCCCAAGTCCGGTTTGCGGCTTTTCCTCAACCACCGTCATTCCATCGCCATACACCGCCATATCCGCAATCCTCACTGCACCAGCAAAAGCCGCCCCCAGCGCAACCGGTCACTGGAATTTCTCCCGCCGCCGTTCCACATCAACTGAGCGGCGCGGTCGCCGTCAACCGGCGCGTCATCCACCGCCAAATCGAAAAGCAGCACCGCCCCCGCCTGAGGCTTAAAGTCAAGGCTTTTCCAGGGGATTGCCGCCTCTAACACATAACCTTCGCCGTCGGCGGATTTCAACAGCTTCGTCCGTATCGCCGGTTGAACCGAAACATTGGGGACAAAGGATGAACCGTCCGCCGCCCCAATCAAAACCTGACGGTCGGAAAACAGCATCGCGCCGCCGCGTTCCGGCTGTTCGGTGCCAATGAACAATTCAACCGCGTCGCCATTCCACAGCTCACCGTTCTTATGCCGGTTGCACATCGGGGTACGGTCTTTAACATTAACCAGCAAATGGAGGAAATTCTCGTCCCAGGCAACCTTAAACAAAGCTTCCAACCCGTTCGCGTCACGCCCCAACACCAACCGCGAAGACGGAATCCGTTCCGGCGGGCGCAACGGGTAACCGTCCTGACGGCCATCGGTTTTAATTTCGGCGGTAGCGTGTCCGGCGGTGACCGTCCGCGCCGCCGCAACCGCCGATGCGGCATAACGGGGATCATCGAACTTGTACGGCGCAGATAGGCCCAAGAACACCGGATACAGATTCAAGTGCGCTTGCGTCATCTCGTCCAATAGGTCACGATACGGCCGGTCGGTGACGGAAAACAGACCGGTATTGCAGCGTTCCCCGTTTAGCCCCTCAAAGAACCTGCCGGTTGCGGCTTGGTCGATCAGGGTAAACCACTCGATACCCACAACAAACCCGAGTGCCGCCGCGCCCTCTACATAGTTGCGGTAAGCCTTGCCGCGTTCGCGCTGCGTGCCGAGATCATAATTGGACGGTCCGCAATTGCTTGCCTTGGCGGCGGTATAGTAAAACTCGCTCCAAAACTGAGGTTTTCCTCCGGTCCACCGATGTATCCGCCGGACGAAATCTTCATCAATACCGGCGGTGTAATAGTTGATGCTGATAACGTCTAGATGCATGCCCGCCACCCGGCACAGAATTTCATCGTTAGCGGTGCCGGGCTGCCAGCGGCTGCCAATCAACAAGTGGTTGCGGTCATGACGGCGGAACGCTTTCTCGATTTTCCCGTAATAAGCCTCCAGCAGCATTTCGGAAAATTCCCTAACATCGCCAAACGCCGAACGGGAAGTTACCGGCAACGCGCGGTTGAGAAGATCGTCAAATGACGACGCCCGCATCTCCCAAGCCGTATTGAAATTCTCGATCCGGCCGCCATACTTCGCCCGGAGTTTATCCACCAAAGCCCGTTTTGCGGCATAACTGCCGTCCAATTCCGCCACGGCGCGAGGGATATCCTCCAATGCCTGCTCATTAGCCAGAAAATAACCGATCAGCAACGGATCGTCGGCCTTGGGCGCGACCGCTTTTGCCATCGCCGCGTCCAACTTGTTTTCGGCCTCCGGATCAAAGGGATCGAACATCCCGCGCACCCCTTTTAGCTCGCGCAGACCGCCGGTCGGCAACGATGAAACCACATACGGGAAATTGCGCTGCCGGGCGGTTTCGCCATAAGGAGAGAATGCGCCGATGGAATTGAAACCCGCCTGTCGCACCCGATCTATATATCGCCCGGACATTGCGGCGTCATCCCATTCCCCGAACTTACGGATGACATTGGCCTTGTAAAAAGAGACCGCACGGGTGTTCCACCAATCTCCGGGACGGTCTTTCCATGCCGCAGCGAAAGGGCCAGCGCGGGGCGGCAGCCACTCAAAAGAATTTTCGCGTTTTTCAACGCTGGTGAAATCATCCGACGGGCCAAACCCGCAAATGCCAAGATGGAAAAACAGGTTGCCGTCCGGATCGACCAGCACCTGACGCAAAGTCCCTCCGATCTTAACGGCGTCGATATGGAAGTACCCGGTATTTTTCAACCCCAGCCAACGCCCCGATCCCGCCAGCCCGCCAAAGCGGTCCAGCGCGGTCACATCCGGGGTTCCGCCCATTTTTTTGCACAGGTCGCGGTGAACTGCGGTAAACCGGCCCGGGAAATCCAGCCCGCGGTAAAATTCCCCGTCGGTTTCC
Source organism: Kiritimatiellia bacterium (assembly GCA_017454745.1). Classification (GTDB taxonomy): domain Bacteria; phylum Verrucomicrobiota; class Kiritimatiellia; order RFP12; family UBA1067; genus UBA1200. Next base: position 13,691 of record JAFTCL010000080.1, on the reverse strand, counting down.
GCATCCGCCTTAAGTTCGTCGTCCGATTTGATCTTGTCCGGAAAATCCCGCGACACCTGACCGTAACGGTCAACCAGTTTGGTTTGCCGGAACTCCCCGTTGTCCACCGTAAAGACAAACTCCCATTCACGATTGACGTTCGGAAGATGCGCGCCGATCCAAAAAATGTTCCAATTCCACTCGCGGTTGTCCTGCACTTCGAGGTAGGTGTATTCCGGAACGGAAATCAACAGGCGCGAGCAGTTGGCGTCCGCCACCCCCACTACCCTGCCGTGCCCCTGAAAAATTTTAGAGCCGGGAACTTTCTCCAGCGGAAACGGCCCACCGCGTCCGTCGACACTCCAACTACCGCCTTGATTGTAGTTGAAAGGCACGTACATTTCGTAAAACGTGCCTTGGAAACCGGTGGCAGGAGCGGTAAGCGTGTAACGTATGCGGTCAGCGGACAATTTGCCTGAAATCACGCCGCCGTCGCGATACTTGATGGTTACGGTGTCGCCTTCGCGTTTCGCCTCCACCGGACGGAAACGGTCCTCCTGCTGCAATCGCATCCGGGGATAGGAAAAGTTGAATTTGCCCATTTCCCCGGCATCCAGATCCACTCCGTCATCCGCCAGCGAAAGGCGCAGTTGCGGCGCGGCGGCAACCGCCACCGCACCGGTTATCCACGCCAAAAGAAACAACCGCCACCGCAACATCGATTTATTGTTCAGCCTTATATCCGGTGGCGTTGGCATTCCACGCGAAGAGGAAGAACACCATACCGACCAGCGCAAAACCGCCAATGGAGAGGAGCGCGGCATTCCAGCCGAAATGTTTACTGATGAGCGCGATGCCAAGCCCGGAGACGGTGGTCGCGGCGTAACCCATGATACCCATAAAGCCGTTCGCCATCGCCGCCGCGTCATTGGTCGCCTGCTGCGCCGCGACGATACCGATCAACGCCTGAGGCCCGTAGATGAAGAAACCGGTACCCATCAGAAGGAGCGTAGCTTTCCAAATCGCCGCGCCCGCCGGCAGATACCAAAAACCGAGCGCGCACAATCCGGTCAGGAACATGCAGAATACGCAAGTGCGCACGCCGCGTCCCTTGAACACCTTGTCGGTGAACCACCCGGCAAAAATCGTACCGACAACCGCCGCCAACTCGAAGGCGATAATCATAAGTCCGCCCTTCGACACCGGAATGCCTTTGTACTCCTTCAAGAAGGTGGGACCCCAATCAAGAAAGCCGAAGCGGACGACATAAACGAAAAAGTTCGCGAGCGCGCAGAGCCAGATGACGCGGTTGGAGAATACCAGCCGGCGGCGGTCCGCGTCCGTCACCTTGCGCGTCTCATTGGATTCGGTCGAGCCGCGGACATCGGAAAGGTCGAGTTCCGGCAAGCCGTCTTCCGCCGGACCGTCCTTAACGCAGAAGAAGCAGAACACCGCGGCGAGTCCAGCCAAGGCGGCAGGGACATAGAAGCACCAGCGCCAGCCCTTTCCCATCGCAAACAACAGCGAACAGAGTCCGAGCGCAGCGGCGGAGCCGAACGAATGGCTAGTGTTCCAGATCGACATCTTGGTGGCCAGCTCTTTCGGATGGATCCAGTGCGTAAGCATCTTAGCGCACGGCGGGAAGCCCATGCCCTGCGTCCAGCCGTTGATAATCCAAAACGCCGCAAAGAGGATTGTAAGCGAGGTACATCCGAAGAGAAAGTTCATCAGTGCAGATAACGCAAGCCCGATCGTCATGAAGATCCGCCCGTTAAGTTTATCCGCCCAAAAACCGTTCACGAACCGGCTCACTCCGTACAAGACCCCGTGTACGGTAAGAATCGTGCCGAGCGCCTCTTTGGTAATCACGCCCTGCGCCAACATTTCCGGCTGCGCCATGGAGAGGTTCTTACGCGTTATGTAGAAAAACGCATACGCAATCATGCTGTAGATGATGAATCTCCATTGCGCCCGGTGAAAACGGTCCGAATAGTCCTGTGTCATTTCTCGTTCCTTTCTTGATAACTAATAAGATACAACAAATCGCCGACAAATTCAAGCCGACAAATACGGCATTTTTGCAATACCGGAGCAGGCGGACAGCTTACCGTTTGGCATCGGCCGGCGGGGTCGGGAAGATTCCCTTCAACGCATTCTCACAAATTTCCCGCGTGTCGGAGGGAAAATCATTCCTGGTAATCCATTTCAGAAAACTCGGCTCCTTCTCCGCCAAATCGCGGATCTTCTCCCCTTTACGCTTTCCGAAATTAATCACCACCTCGCCGTCCACCCAACGCAAGCGCCCGGCCCTATCGGCATTTGCCGGATCCTGGGGATTGAAAACGCGGTCAAGCGTCTCCATGTCCTTCGGCAAATCGCCGTATTTGTCGAACTGCCCGCAGATCACGTCCAGCGTGGCCTGAGCGTCGGCTTCGGCACCGTGCGCCTCATTGTGTTTGCGTCCGCAGTAAAATTCCAGCGCGGCGGAGAGATTGCGCGGTTCGCGGGCATGGTAAATCCGTTGCGCGTCCAAAATCCGACGGTAAGAGGTGTCGAACCGAATGTCAAGGCGAAGGAACTCCTCCTCCAGCATCGGGATGTCGTACCGGGCGGCGTTGAAACCGCCCAGATCGGCATCGCCGAAGAAGCCCATAATCTCCAACGCCTTTTCTTTGAAAGTCGGGCACTCCTTGACAATGTCATCGGTAATGTGGTGTATATCGATCGTCTCCTGGGGAATCGGCATTTCGGGGTTCAACAGCCAATAACCGTCATCCCGGCTTCCGTCTTCATTCAGACGGATTGCGGCCAATTCGATAATACGGTCGGTACGCGGATTGGTCCCCGTCGCCTCGATATCAAAGATAACCAGCGGCTTGTCCAGTTTTACAGGGAACATCGAAGGTCTCCTTTGTTAAAGAATCCGGTTGTCGATCAACCGGGTTTTGCCGCAGTAAGCCGCCACCAGCGCCACCGTGCCGGCGGTCGCCTCCGGCACCGGCAGCAGGGTTTCGGCGTCCACGAGCTCCACGTAATCCACCCGCAGCGACATCGACTCCAGCAGCGCCACCATCTTGGCCCGCAGATCCTGGCTGGGGCAACTGCCGTTTGCGGCCACCGCGTCGGCGGCCAAAGCGAGCGAACGGCTTAACCCCAGGGCATTCTGACGCTCCTCGGCGGAAAGGTAAACGTTGCGCGAACTCTTGGCCAGCCCGTCCGGTTCGCGGACGATCGGCGCCACCACAATTTCAAGCGGGAAATTCAGGTCGCGCACCATCCGCTTGATGATGGCCGCCTGCTGGAAATCTTTCTGCCCGAACACCGCGACCTGCGGCAACGCCAGGTTGAACAGCTTTGCAACCACCGTGCAAACGCCGCGGAAATGTCCCGGCCGGCGCGCGCCGCACAACCCCTGCCCCAGCTTCTCCTCGACGACAAACACGCTCGCGTCGGGAGCGTACATATTCTGGGGAGTGGGCAAAAACACGGCCGACGCGCCGGCGGCCTCGCAACGCTCCAAATCGCGCTGCTCGTCACGGGGGTATTTCTCGTAATCCTCGTTGGGGCCGAACTGCACCGGGTTGACAAAGATGCTGACCACCACCTCGTCGGCGCGTTTGCGCGCCTCGGTAATCAGCGACAAGTGACCCTCGTGCAGATAACCCATGGTAGGAACCAAACCGACCCTAACGCCGGTCTTCCGCTTCTCGAGCGCCCAAGCCTGCAACTCCGCAGGAGTATTAAACACCAACATTTCGCATCCTTCCATAATTTGGGCAGACACATCCGCCCAAAACGCAAAATCCTTAAAAATTCCCGATACTCGCCAATTCACCCTAATTGGCGTTACAATAATACAAAAAAACTTGCCCCCAAACAAGCATGAACTGAACATTTTAGGCGGCAAGGGTTTAATGCGGGAAATTGCCGGGGTGCCATGCGCCGATCGACGCATTGGTGTCCACCCCAGTAACGACTCCCGGCTGAACCGACAATGGTCCTAGATTAACCTCCGCTACGGCGGTTGTTGCCAAAACCGCAATAAGCAATCTGCATAATGCAGGCTTCATTTTTTCCTCCGCTGGTTCGCCACCGTTACAATCACACCAACGACAACCGCCACGAATACTGCCGCAGCCACCCGCCGTAACCATCGAAGGTCAGCTTGCGGTTTCTCCGGCTCTGGTACATCATATTCTATACCTTTTCTGAAGAGCAAGTTCTCTATTGCCATTCTCTTAATCTCTGGAATACCCTTGCCGCCTAGTATCGTCTCTTCATAGCTGATGTACGGCGAGTGATGATAGTCATTTTTTCTTGAAGGCGTTATCTCTACTTTTGGATTGGTACATTCGTCAATAGCCTGACAGAAATATTTCTTTAAGTGCTTAGATTCTAAATCACTAAATGGGGTCGATAAAAACTGATCAATTAAATTGTAACGGAATTGTGATCGGACATAATCTTTTAAAAAGAACTTTAAAATATCATCGCAGGTAAGAAACATCCACTTGTCATCACCTTCATACCAGACCACCATCTTAAAAGCATCGACAATGGCCTTCCTCTTATTGGGTAACGACCATTGGTACACTTGACATATCACTTGATAAAACGGTCTTCTAATATGATTATTGAACAACTCGTGATTCGATAAACAGTCGATAACTTGTTCAACGCCATCCGCTCCAACCGAAAAAAGGTGTGCAAAAAAAGCATAAATTCGTACATTATCCCGTTCCGTGATATCCGTGTACAACGATTTAAATCTACTTTGGTCTGAAACATCTGCGCATAGCGACAAATAATCAAGTGCTATGGTCTGTCCGGTTTTTCCCATGTAACAGGCGGTATAGTCGGAGTTTTTATCCTGAACAAGTCTAGTGCTGTCATCAAAAATCGCCCAAGCCGCCTTGCGCAACAGATCACGATCGACTTTGTTCTCGTAAAGCCAAATTATGCTTTCCTCTAAAGACTCCCCGTCATCAATTAATCCGCGAAAACCGTCCAAATGGGAAAAAACCGACTCAAAAGTTTGTTCTTCTGCAATAGCGCACACTCTAACTGCTAAACATACCGCCGCAACAAGAAAACTTATTCTCATGGCACTCCTCCTTAATGGTGCGGATTTCGGCTCATGCTGTCCAAGCCGACAGACAACAACAGGAAAAGGTTGCCGCTCCTCGTTTCCGACCCGTATATTCCTGCAAACGGCAAATCTCTCTGCCCGATAACATGCACCCCGTTCATAAGTTGGCGAATTACGACATTTGAATGACAAATGTCATAAGGTAGGTAATTAATTGTTGTATCGCCTGTCCAGTTGTCAGGGCGCATGGTTAATATCGTAGGTGGTTTCCACATTTCAACAGACGTTCCAACGTAAATATCGTTTAGACCACAACTGTGGCCAATTTCATGGGCAAGGGCTTCGTCTAAATTATTCTTGGTAATATCTACAGCGATTCCCAAGTTGTCACGGTTAATGTATGACCCCATTATACGAACACCATAACCATCGACATCATTTGGTAAGGTTTGAGTAAGATATATTTCTAATCCGTCAACAACATTTGTAAAAGAAAACATTTTCACAACACTATCATGAGTGTTGTGAGACAACCAATCACTGCTTGAATTCACATCCATATTGTAAATATCCGCCACGTAAAACTCCATCGCCGCTTGAGCGAAAATATGGTTCACACCCACTACCATGTTGCTGATTGTCAACGGATCGGCAATCGGCACTCCATTATCCCGCATAACGTAAAAGTGTAATGGAGTTCGCGTCAACGGCAGGACTTTGGCCCTAATGTGCGGTTGTTCCGGCACGCCAAGCATATTGGAGAGCGTCGCTGTCAGAGTAAAATCGCCGGTATGCCTGCCGCGCACCACGGCATAATCCGCCCCGGGGTCACGGTAGTGAGTCGACACCTCCGCAACTGTGCTGGATGTTGACCACGATATGCCGATGTCGACATCATCCGGCCAATACTCAATCCGAAACACCCCGTACCCGCCAGTCTTCACAGCCGCCGGATTGTACACTAAACCGTTGCGGTTGGTCGAACAATTTACCGCCTCGAACACCACCGACACCGCAGTGAACTCCAGTTTGTCCTACCGACCGGTTAGGGTTTTACTTTCAAGCCGTCGCCGGTGTCTTCCAAGGGTATGAAATGCGCCCGCTCTTTTGGGGAGGCGTTCGGGCCGTGCAACGAAAGCATCAGCTGACCGTCAAAGCGCTTGAAAATCATGCCGTGCCCGCTGTCGCCCGCATAAATCGCGCCGCGCTGTGTCCACGGCCCCTTCACCGAGCCGCTGGTCGATTCGGCAAGCTGCACGTTATAACCACCGCGATTGGCAAAGGTTGACCAGATCATGAACAGTTTGCCGCTCTTGGGACTGCGGTAAACGAACGGCCCGTCGGTCACTAGCCCGGCATTGGGATCGGTGCGGTGGTCGGGTGCGGAAGATGCCGGGAAAAGTTTCTCCGGCTTGGTTACGGCATCGGACAAATCCGGCTTGAGTTCCATCACGTCGATAGTGCCGTCGCGCAACTGCAACCATTCGTGACAGAAAACCATGTAAGGCACGCCTTTTTCCACCCACAACGTTCCGTCCAACGCCAGCCATTCCGACGGCGTGTGCGAACCGTCTTTCATTTTTTTGAACGGCCCCATCGGCGATTCCGACACAAAAACGCAAGTGCCACGACGAAGCATCGGTTGCGGATGCCAGCCTTCAAGCATAGAGTTCACCTTCGGTTCGGTGGTGTAGTTCATGGTCGCGAACAAATAGTATTTTCCGTTGTACTTGTGAACTTCCGGTGCCCATACCGCCGCAACAAGCCAATCCGGCGGAATGGTGCAAACCCGTTCTGGTTTTGCCCAATCTTCCAGATTCTCACTGCGATAGACCATCACCCCGACATTCGGTTCAGCCTTGGTGGTCTGCCACGGATTGCCGGTCGCGGCGTAGAGGTAATACACCCCGTTTTCCGCCAGCACAAACGGATCACGGATGCGGATATCCGCCCGTTTCAACGGCGTATCCAGTCCAAACGCAAATCCGGCCGTCAATGCGGCCATAGCCAAAATCATCCCGAATTTCATTGAACCCTCCTTGCAGCAATGCCGCAACTAGATCATCTTTAACAAGTATTTGCTCGTTCCAAGCTTCATGCGCTCACCTTCCGAAATGGCATCGCGCCAATCAGTCGTGGGGTGGACGTCGTGGAAAATGTCGTCCGTGCGCGGCTGATCGTCGAGAACGTTGTGGTCAAGCCGCTGCGTCTTCAAACAAAGGTCGATACAGGCCTGATCCAAAGCAACCGGGTCGAAACTGGCGAGCATACCGATGTTGGGCAAAATCGGCGCGTCGTTTTCGGCATGGCAGTCGCAATTCGGGGAGACATCGCAGATAAGGCTGATGTGGAAAGCCGGACGGCCGCGAACCACGGCGGCGGTATACTCGGCGATTTTCGCCTGCACCACGTTAAACGCCATATTGAATTCGGGGTTGACCGCATCCTTAGGGCAAACGCCGATGCAACGGCCGCAACCGACGCATTTAGTATCGTCGATGACCGCCTTCTTCGCCGGGAAGGAGATCGCGCCATGGGCGCAAACCCTCGTGCAGGCGCGGCAGCCGATGCAGGCGTCAGCGTCCACGTAGGGGTTGACGGCGCTGTGCATCTCCATCTTTCCGGCGCGCGACCCGCAACCCATGCCAAGGTTCTTTAGCGCGCCGCCGAATCCGGTCTGCTCGTGACCTTTGAAATGCGTCAAACTGATAATCACATCGGCATCCATCACCGCTCGCCCGATTTTCGCCACCTTCACGTATTTTCCGTCGGGCAACGGGACCTCAACATCGTCCGTGCCTTTAACGCCATCGGCAATAATGACCGGACACCCGGTAACCATCGGGTTGAACCCGTTGGCGAAAGCGCTATCCAAATGATCGATCGCGTTCTTGCGCCCGCCCACATAGAGCGTGTTCGCATCGGTCAGGAACGGTTTGCCGCCGCGCTCCTTAACCATATCCGCGACCACCTTAGCGTAATTGGGGCGCAGGAACGACAGGTTCCCCGGCTCACCGAAATGCATTTTTATCGCTACGTACTTGTCTTGGAAATCGATCTTGTCGAAACCGGCGGTCTTAATAAGCCGCGCCAGTTTCTGAAGCAGATTCTCGGTGTAGGTTGTTCTGAAATCCGTAAAAAAGACCTCCGACATTTCTTCTTTGCCACTCATCGCATTCTCCTTATTGCCGAATTAACGTAAAGCTGACGGATCCACCTCAACCACCCGGGTGTTACCGTCATCGCCACGGGTTAACTTTTCGATTTTCTTAGTGACCTCGTTCAGTTTCGCGTTGCACAGCGCGACCAAACGCTGCCCCTCCTCAAAAGCCCCAATCATCTTGTCCAAATCGGTTTCGCCGGATTCCATCGCCTCGACAATCTCTTCCAGCCGTTTTAACGCCGCCTCAAAACTGACCGGCGCATCCGCTTTTTTCTCTTCTGACATAACCTGTTCCTCCTTAACCGACACAAAATCCTTCTTTAACTGACCACCGAGCGCACTTGGCCGTCGGGCAACCGCGTCACCAACACCGTACCCGCCGGGGCAGAACCGACGGTCTTAACCAATTTCCCGTCTTCGGTGTGGGTTACGCTGTAACCGCGATCCAAAACCGCCAAGGGGTTCAGCAATCTCAACTGCCCGGACAGCCCGTCAATACGCAACCGCATTTTCTCACACCACCGAGCCGCCGCGTTGTCCAGACTGGCGGCAGCCGCCTCGATACGGGAGTTTCCGCGCGCGATGACACGCTCGCGGCAAACGGCCAGAGCGTGTTCCGCGTTGGACAACCGACGGGTGAAATCGCTCTCACGCAACTTTGCCGCGCTAACCAGCCGCTGCTGGAGGGTGTCCACCAATTGAATCCGCTCTTCCGCCATCGACAGCGGACGGCGGAACATCGGCGCGGATTTCACCGCGTTTAACCGCGCCTTCAGCGTTTCCAACCGCCGGGTCAACAGCGACCGCGACAATTCGGAAAAACGGCGAAGCTGTTTTTCCAGATCCGCCTTGACCGGCACCGCCAACTCCGCCGCCGCCGATGGCGTGGGCGCGCGCACATCCGCCGCGAAATCGCAGAGCGTAAAATCGGTCTCATGCCCCACCGCCGATATCACGGGAATGGCGGACGCCGCCACCGCCCGCGCCACCATCTCTTCGTTGAAGCACCATAAATCCTCAAGCGAGCCGCCGCCGCGCCCGACAATCATCAAATCCATCGGCCAGTCGGTCCCGCTATTCGGGCCGTACCACTCGTTGAACTTTTCCACCGCGTAAGCGATCTGCCGCGCCGCGCCGTCGCCCTGCACCCGTACCGGAGCCAAACGCAGCTGGACATTCGGAAAACGCCGCCACAGCACGTCCATGATGTCATGGATAACCGCCCCGGATGGCGAGGTGACCACCCCGATCCGATGCGGCATAAACGGCAACTTACGTTTCCGTTCGGCAGCGAACAGACCCTCCGCCTCCAGCTTTTGCTTCAGCTCCTCAAACCGCCGCATCAAGTCGCCCGCACCGGCGGATTCCGCCTTGCGCACCACCAGCTGGTACTGGCCGCGAGACTCGAATACCGAGAGTTCCCCGTAAGCACGGATCTTTGCGCCGTCCTTGAGTTCCAGCGACGGCGGCAAAGTCATCCGCACGCGACTGAAAATCACGGCGTTCAATTGCGCGGTTTCGTCCTTGAGGGAAAAGTACAAATGGCCGTTGTGGTTCTTGATGCCGACAATCTCCCCCTCCACGCAAACCGTGCCGAAGGACGATGCCAACAGCCGTTTTATCGAGGTGGTAATCTCCGAGACACTAAATACTTTTACCGGATGTTCGGCCATTTCCCCACCGCTGTCATTCCACCGGTTCACGATACCGCACCGTGCGGATCGATACCGCCTTGCCGGTTTCGCGGTTGATGTCGATAATCGCCCCTTCAAGCACCGCCGGCCCTTCCGCTACTTCAAACCGGGCGGGAATGCCGGTAGTGAATTTCTTCAGCACCGGACGGTGGTCGCGACCAAGCACCGAAAGCTCCGGGCCGGTCATCCCCAGGTCGGTCAGATAGGCGGTGCCGTCGGGCAACAGCTTAGCGTCGCTGGTCTGCACATGGGTATGGGTTCCGACCACCGCCGCCACCCGGCCGTCGAGATACAGCCCCATAGCGATTTTCTCCGAAGTCGCCTCGGCGTGGAAATCCACCAGCACCGGCACCCCACAGGGAATCTCCCGCAACACCGCGTCAACCGCCCGAAACGGGCAATCAACAGGATTCATGAAGACCCGTCCCTGCAGATTGACCACCGCGAACGGCATCACCGCGCTCTGAGCCAACACCCAACCGCGCCCGGGCACTCCGGACGCATAATTGGCGGGACGGATGATTCGCCGTTCGGAATTGATCTGCCCTTCAAAGTCGCGCTGGCCCCACGTGTGATCGCCAAGCGTTATCACATCCGCCCCCGCCGCAAAAAAATCCTCGGCCAAAGCGAGCGTAATTCCGCTGCCGGCGGCGGCGTTTTCGCCGTTAACCACAATCGCGTGAACCTCGTTGGAATCACGAAGTTTACGCGCAACCGAGGCAAAAATCCTTCGACCCGGCTTTCCTACCACATCACCCACCATCAAAACCTTCATTTGCCGAACCCTCTCTGGATTTTACACTCGATAAGTTTGCCGCCAATGGTCAGCCGCGGCGGATCGCCAGCCTTCTCGGCGGGCTTGAACACGACATCGGCGATGTACATACAACGCGGATGTATTCTGGACTCCGAAAAATGCGCGTGAAAAACAACGCGCACTTTGCCGCCGGCATCCTTGAAAAACGAGTGGTGCCCGGTGCCGGGCAGACCGAAACCGCGCTGAAGGACCGGATTGTAGGGCTGTTTCACCCACGTCTTGCGCAAATCGTCTGTCACCGCCACCCCGATTCCATAGTCCCGTGATTTATAATCGTTGCAGGAGTAGGTAAGGTAGTAATAGCGGCCGTGCCGGATGATAAACGGGCCTTCCGCGATGTTTCCCATCCGCAGTTCCCACGGCTCGGTGGCTTTCAGGCAGAACCGCATCGTTTCCGGTTTCACCTTTAAATAATCGTCCGTCAACTCGGCAATCCATATTATATTGCCTTTGTCAAACCTCACAAAGGGCATCCAGCCTTTGCCGGAAGCGTCGATATACAGCGAATTGTCGATGCTTTTGAAGTCCTCGATCATCGGGCGTCTCATCGGCTGGACAAAAGGCCCGAGCGGATTTTCCGCGACTGCGGCGCAGGTGTGTTCATCGGCTGAATAGAACATGATGAACTTGCCGTTGGCGCGGTAAACCTCCGGAGCCCAAAATCTACGGTCAGCGTACGAATCATCTTTGTGCAGGGCTAACCAGTCTTTTGACCGTCCGGCCGACATCCGCCAATCAACGAGGTTCCTGGAGACCGCCACCGCAATGCCGTTGGTGGAATGCGTGCCGTAAGCGTAATACATTCCGCCGTAGCACAAAATGTACGGATCGGCAAACGGCACCCGGTCATTACCGAGCGCCATCAGCGATGACACCGACATTGCTAAAAAACATAAAATGAAAAATCTCAAAGCAAGCTCCGTTGAAAAAGGCCGGGTGCGACAATGCGCACCCGGCCTCTCCGACAAAACAGTTATCCGCTACTGGATAATAATCATCAGTCCGCGACGGAAACTGAGCTTGATCATATTGTCCTCAACCGTGGCGGAGTATCTCTTCGTGTACGGGGTGCCGTTGACGGTGACGGCGACATTCGACTCAATGTCCTCAGCCGCCAAACCGTACGCCGGGCCGAACACAACAGTACCGACGGTGGGGTCGGCTGCGAAGTCCACCGAGATGCCGCCCAAATTGGCGAACATATCTTCCGCCGCGTTTTCGAACGTCAGCAACGTGGTGAAGTCCCGGGTGTTAGCCGCCACGTTAGAGTAAGCGAGCTTCGCGCCCTCGAACTTGAACGGTCCGGAAACCGTCGCGCCGGTGCCGGTGACCTCGACCGTTCCGTACACCTCTGCCGCACTCTGGGGCGCACCGTTTGCGAGCGTCGCGTTCGAAGCAAGCGTCACGCCGCCCTGCACGTAACCGTCGGGGCACACCGACATCGGAAGCGTCGCCTCGCTGAAGAGCGTCTCGCTGCCGTCAGCCACCTGATAGGACACGGCAAGACCCTTCCCGCTCCACGGACCCGCGTTGCCGGTGAAGTCGGCAGTCTGGATGCGGAAGCTGTGCCAGCCGCGCGATAGCGTGATCTTCCAAGTCGGCGAAGTCGCGCTCTGGCCCGTAAGGCCCGAATCGACGCCGTCGATCCAGAGCGCCGCGCGGTCGTCGTACTGCGTGCGGAACGTCCACTCCTTGTCCGCGTTCTCCGCCGTCACGTAGAACCAGCCCTCGAAACGGTTGACCGTGTAGGTGTTGTACCATGTCGCGTCGTTGTTGCCGTACCACATGAGCTTCTGGAGGTTGTTCGTGATGCAGCAGAAGTCCCACGCGAAGTCCTGGTTTTTGAAGGTGGACGACGTCACTGTCGTGGAGTCGCCCTTGTAGTGGCTCCAGCGGATCGTGTTCGCGTTGTTCGCGTCGCCCATGTCCGCCGCCGGACGCATCTTCAGGTTCTTCACGTTGAAGCGCGCATAGTCCGCCATCGTAGCATCCTTGTAGCCAAGCGTATCCGAGGCAGTGCCAGTCCTCGCGCCAAAACCGCCGGTCTTGTCGGCGATGACGTGCCTAAACGTGTGCCAGCCCGCCGTCAGTTCCTTGGTGGCAGTTCCCTCCTTGCATTGCGCCGTCGAAAGAATGGACTCGCCGTCGATCGTGAGGAACACCCAGTCGTCGCAATAGCCTCTGAACGTCCACGTGCCAGCCTTCTCAGGCTCCACGTAGAACGCTCCGCACGCATAAGCGGAAGTATAGCCTAGATTGCCACCGTATGGACGGTTCGCTTCGGGATACCATGTGAAAAGGAGTGTCTCGTCGTGCGTGATTGTGCCGCGCGTCGTGCCGCCGAGCGACTTGTTGAAGCGATTGACAATGCATCCGGCGTTGCCTGAGACGTTGCCGCCGTCGCGCGCCGTGAACACCGCGCTGCGGTTCGTCGCGATATCGACCGTCACGGACGCGCCCTCGCCGATGTCGAGTCCGCCGAGGAGCGACGCAGCCCCCTGCAAGCCCGCCGTGAAGCCGTCTCCAATGGTCCACTTACCGCCGACCGCGCCCTGCACTTCCTTATTACCGACGAGCGTTGCCGCGCCGTTCAGCGTCACGTCGCCTTCGCCGGTAAGCGCGGTCGTCCACGTCGCCGTCGTGCCGTCCGCCTGGTTAAGCGTCCAGCCGTTCGCGTCGCCGTCCTTGAAGCATGTCGGTATGAAGTGCGGAATCGACCAGTTGGCGGTAGCGTTCATCGCGCCGCCCTTCAGCACGATCTGACCACCGTCAGTGTTGTCCTCGTTCTCCATGGCAATGAAGCCCGGACCACCGTAGTTGAACACGCCGCCGTTCTGGATGAACCGCGAGGTATTGTAGCCGCCAAGTGCTGCGGCGTTGTTGCGGAGTTTGATCGTCGCCTTGTCAACCGTCAGCGTGCCGGAGTTCACGATCAAATCCGAGTGCGGC
>JAFTCL010000079.1 GCA_017454745.1 Kiritimatiellia bacterium | reverse complement strand
GTCCTGAATGTCGATGGTATTCAAGCCAACGCCAGTGAACATCGGGGTGTACCAGTTGAATCCAGCAGTCGCGGTCTTCTGCGTATAGCCGACAATGTTTTTGCGGTGGCGAAGTGCGGTAGAATCAGGCGTACGGCTGATTGCCAAGTGCAGTTTTGGTGCAGTAAGGTGCAGTCTGGCTGACGTATCTGTCGGCAGTTTTATTGCGGGAACAACAGGTGCTCGGATGGCCTCTACCAAGTTACATGATCGGTATCGCGCAAGCAGAAGCTCATGCACGGTTTTACAGCGGGGATTTTTGCCATGAGGCAGAAAAATGATTTTTTTTGTTTTTTCCCCTTGCTTTCCCTTTGTCGGTATGCTATTATTCCTCACGTTGTAAAAAAAGGTTGGATTGTGCCCGTTTTCAGCGGGTGCGGTCTGATGTGGAAAAACGGACGCAAACGAGCCGGGCCGCCGCAAGGCAGCTGGGCGGATTTTCCAGGGCCTTTTGGTTACGATGCTGACGCTCCCTAGCGGGGGCCGGCGGGTTTGGAAGCGCGTTGTTATGGTTTCATTCTTTCGTTGTTGTTGTGCGCGGCCAGGCCGGACGGTTCACGGGCGGGAAGAAAGCGGAGGCGGTTGTGCCGGGGCCGGGAGCCGCTGAAGGTGGTTTTAACGGTGCAAGGGATCCGGGTTTCTGCGACGGTGGACGAGCCGGGATTTGGCTGGCGGCGTGCTGATCGCGGGGCAAGAATTCCGCTGCGGTTTTCGGGAGCGAAAATTTTTCTGTTTTGGTTGTTGACCTTTATGCCCGGTTATGGCATAATATGGTCTTGTTTTTGGAAGTGGTAGGAGTTTCGGCTCCTTTATGACACTCAAAATTGCCAATCGGGAGTTTCCCGGAACGGCAATTGGAGGAATGAAAATGAAGAAAATGTTAGCAGCTTGTGCAGCTATGATGGTCGCCGGATTAGTCTCCGCAGACATCACCAGCGACAACATTGTCGGCTATACGCAGAAGACCGCGACTGCTGGATTCAACTGGTACACCCCGATGTTCACTGGCGTTGGCTTGAACACCATCGACATTCAGGACATCGTTCTTTCCGGCGATGCTGTAGGTTTCGGTGGTGAAAACATCCAAATTCTTGATGAAGGCGGTGCCACGGCCACCATGTACATCTACTTGGATGGTGAAATGTCTGGTTTGGGTGAGACTTGCTGGTTGGATGATAACATGGAGAAAGCGACAGCCAGTTTTGCGTCTGGTGATGGTATCATGATCGATACCGGCGATGAAGGCGCTGGTATTTCTTGTACTGCGGCTGGCGAAGTTCCGACGGCGGATGTTACCTTCACGACGATTGCGGGTTTCAATTTCACTGGTAACCCGTTCCCGGCTGCCATTGATATTCAGGATATCACCATTACGGATGATGCTGGTGCCGTCGGTTGGGGTGGCGAGAACATCCAGATTCTTGATGAAGGTGGTGCTACTGCTACCATGTTCATCTATTTGGATGGTGAAATGTCTGGCTTAGGTGAGACTTGCTGGTTGAACGATGACATGGAAAAAGCGACGTTCTCCTTTGCGCCCGGTGATGGTTTTATGATTGACACCGGTGATAGCGGTGCTGGTTATACGGTGAAAATCAAAGCGCCGTACACTTTGTAGTGGAACGGAATTTTCCTGCGAGTGTGTTTTACATTCGCTGGGTACATGATTTAATCCCGTGCAATGAAGCGCGGGATTAATTGAGGAAACGAAAATGAAGAAAATGATAATGATGGCAGTGGCCATTTTGATGGCTGCGGCGAGTCAGGCTGTCCAAGTTGCTTGGAACGCAAACGGTCTGGGTGAATATGTTGGAGCAACGGCTTATCTTATCAAAGGTGAGACTTCGACAGATACCGTTAAAGGTCTTCTGTCCGCCGGCACTTCTGATTTGAAGTCGGTTGCTTGGGGTAATTCCGCTGAAGTTCCTTCTTCTGGCACAGTTGCTCTATTGGCAACGAAGACCAATGCCACGTTTGATTATAGTGGCGAAGGAACGGATACCGTGTATGCGTATTTGGCAATCGTCACGGCTCCAGACACCGACGGTAACTACAAGTACACGATTACGGATAAGAAATCGGTTACCGCGACTTCCAACACCGGAACGAAAACGTTTTTGTTTGGCAGCCAGGCTAACGCTACTTGGGAAACCTATAGTTCTGGCGGCGGCGATAATCCTCCTATCCCGGATGTTCCGGAACCGACCAGCATGGCGCTGTTGGCCCTCGGCGCGGCCGCGTTCGGCCTGCGCCGCAAATTCCGCAAGTAATTGCAGGGTTTGGCGATAAGCAAAAAAAGAGGTCCGGAGAAATCCGGGCCTCTTTTTTCGTCCCGGATGGCTGCAGCGCGGGCGCTATATTTGTAAAAGCCGGTCTTTTAGCAGGAAAGCGCAGAAATGCGGTATTGCCAATTGCAGCATCAAGTTGTCCCCGCAACGAGAGGGACGAAACTTGTTTCGTCCGTAGGAGGCTCATGAATTTAGCCGCAAAGAGCGCAAAAAACACAAAGAGATATGAGGTTTGCCCTATCTCCAAAGTTCCTTTTGTGACCTTTGCGTCCTTTGCGGCTAAAAAAATTACGGGGGCTTAGCAATCTATGCGGGTTTGCCATTTGAAGGGTTTGGCAATTACCTCAATCATCGCAAAACAATTTATTGCAGAGCTAAATCCCGAAAAATTATAATAATTCGGGATTGCAATTCTGAAATTATTATATTATTATGCTGTCCAAAGGAGGTAATATGTTTATCGAGCGTGACATAAACGGTTTTTTTGAGAAAAGGATATTTTCCGGTAAAGTGCTGGTCGTTTACGGGCCGCGCCAATCTGGAAAAACCTCAGCGGTTGAACACTTTTTGGTGGAAAAAGGTCTGCTCGGCGAAACGATCGCATTTAACGGTGACGAAACGGCAGACCGTGACTTGCTGGCGAACGCATCTTCTGCAAGGCTCAAGCTTTTGGCAGGCAACAAACGGATTGTTTTTATAGACGAGGCGCAAAAAATTCCCGAAATCGGACTTGTCCTAAAACGTTTTCATGACAGCGCGAAAACGGTGCAGATCATTGCGACCGGATCGTCCAGCGAAGAATTGGCGGAGAAAACGGAGGAACCGTTAACGGGAAGAAAGTTTGAGTACACGCTCCTGCCGCTTTCTTTTAGCGAATTGGCAAAGGCAAAGTCGCCGGTTGATGAGATGCGCGAGCTGGAACGGCGGTTAGTTTTCGGGGCATATCCTGATGTAGTTGCAAACCCCGGCGACGAGACGGCGAGAATCCGGGAAATCGGCAAGGGGTATCTCTATAAAGACATTCTCCGCCACGATGAGATCAAGCGGCCGGAACTGCTCGACCGTTTGCTTCGGGCGCTTGCCTTTCAAATCGGGCAGGAGGTTTCGTATGTCGAATTGGCGCAATTGGTTGGGAGCGACCCCAAGACCGTGTCGAAATACATTGATATTTTAGAGAAAGCGTTTATTGTTTTTAGGCTCGGCAGCTATTCCAGAAACTTGCGTAATGAGCTTAAAAAGAGCCAGAAGGTCTTTTTTTACGACATAGGCATCCGCAACTATGTGGTTGGCGACTGGCGAACGCCGACGCAGCGGGGAAGTGGCGAGGTCGGTCACCTGTGGGAGAATTACTTTATTGCCGAACGGCGGAAGCGAATTATAGCGAAAGAGCCCGAAACACGGATGTTCTTTTGGCGAACTGCCCAACGGCAGGAGGTTGACCTTATAGAGGAATCCGCCGGGCACTTAAAGGCATGCGAGGTGAAATGGAGCCACGGAAAGACCAAAGGCGCTATCAGCCGCACTTTTAAAAGGGGGTATCCGGAAGCGGAGTGTTTCGCCGTATCTTCGCAGAATTATGCGGAATTCCTGCTCTAGCGAGTTGTTCCCCGGTCTGGCGGAGCCGCCGGCGTTGCGGCGCAATGATTAAGAACGCGGATTACGGCGTCCGCCCGCGCCGCCTGGCTGGTTGACTTAACCTTCGCAACTGCCTAAAATATCGTGCCTTTAACGAAAGGAGTTAAACTATGGCACGGGAAAAAGGCATGGGGAACCTTCAGCGGGAGAAGAACGGGAGTTGGACGGTTCGCGTGGGGATTAACGGGCGTCGTTTGAGCCGATCGACAGGGACAAAGGACCGTGACGAGGCGGAACGGTTCCTCCGCCGGCTGCTCGCGCCGATGGGCTTGGGCACGGAACGGTTGCCGCTCGCGGAGGTTTGGCGGCATTACGAGATGTCGCCAACGCGGCGCGACCTTGCGCAGAACACCCTCGTGGCAAAACGGGCGGTCTGGATGCGTTTTGCCCGCTGGGTTGAAAGGACGCACCCGGAGATAACCGAATTGGCGCAGGTGACGTCACAGGCGGTCGCCGAATACCTTGCGTCATTCCGATGCCGCCACAGCGCTACAACCTACAACAACCATGTTTGTGTCCTCCGCGAGGTATGCCGCTCTTTGGCGGATAAGGCGGGCGTCGTGGATGACCCGTGGTTAGGGATACAGCTTCGTCCGGACGATTCGGTGAGCCGCAGGGAGCTGACGCTTGACGAGGTGGAGCGGCTTTACAGCGCGGCGGAAAAGGAGGGCCGCGAATGGAAACTTCTTCTGGTGACGGGTATCTATACGGGCCTTCGCCTTGGCGATTGCTGCCGACTTTTGTGGGAATCGGTCAATCTTGACCGCAAGGTCATCCAACTTGTCCCGGCCAAGACCCGGCGGTACGCCCGCGGCCGTCCGGTCACCATACCCATCCATCCGGCGCTATTGGCCGAATTGGGGCAGGCCGCCCGCAAAGAGGGGCAGACGCCTTACGTCAACCCGGACATTGCCGAACTGTACATGGTTGGGCGATGGCGGCTCGACGGAAAACTGAGCCGCATCTTCAAGGCGGCAAACATCACTATGAGCGTCCGTATGGACGGCCGTTCGCGAAAATCCGTCCTCGCCTCGTTTCATTCGTTGCGGCACACATTTGTTTCGCTCTCGGCCAACGCCGGCGTCCCGCTTTCCGTCGTCCAGTCGATTGTGGGGCACTCCTCATCCGCTATGACCAGACACTACTACCACGAGAGCGAGGCGGCGTTGCGGCAGGCGGTAGATTCCATCCCCGTAATCGGGAGACGGGAAGGCGTCGGGAACTCGCCGCCGGCGGCGGACGGTTCCCGCAAGCCGCAGCCGCAGAGCGTGCCGGCCCGGCTTAGGCGGCTTAACCGCCTGTTTGACGCGGGAATTGTATCGGCCGCCGAGTTTGCCAACATCCGCCAGAGGATACTTGGGGAGATCTAGGTGAAATTACGCTTGCAAATGGGCGGGGGTTTGCGGTATTATTCGCGATGTCGCATCAATAATTAGTTAAGAAAGGATTTGCAAAATGATTTCACGCCGTTCGTTTTTCACTGTCGCCGGAATGGGTCTGGCCGCCGCCGCCGCGCCTTCCTTCGGAGAGGCGAAAGTCCGCGTTCCGGGCCAGAACAAGTGCCCGTTCCGTTTGGGCATGGCCGGGTTCACGATGCACAAGCGCAGTCTGGAGGAGACCCTGAAGATCATGCAGCGGGTGGATCTGCATTACCTGTGCATCAAGGATTTCCATTTGCCGCTTAAGAGCACCAAGGAAGAGTGCGACGCTTTCCACGCCAAGTGCGCGGAGTACGGGGTGACCGGGTACGCGGTCGGCCCGATCTACATGGGCAGCGAGAATGATGCCCGCAACGCTTTCGAGTACGCCAAGCGCGTCGGGGTCAAGACCGTGGTCGGGGTGCCGTTCGAGATGCGCGACTTCAACGGCAAAAACCGCCGCTGCAGTTCCCGCAAGCTGCTGGAGACCGTGAGCCAGCTTTGCGCCGAGTTTGACATTCGCTACGCCATCCACAACCACGGCCCGGATATGCCGGAGCTGTTCCCCACCGCCAAGGTCGGTTACGATATGATCGGCGACCTGGACAAGCGGGTGGGGTTGTGCATCGACATCGGCCACGAGCTGCGTTTCGACGTCGATCCGGTGGAGTCGGTCCGAGCCTACCGCGACCGTATTTACGACATGCACCTCAAGAACGTGACCGACAACTCCCGCAAGGGCGGCGCCACCCCGCTGCCGCGCGGCAAGATCGACCTGCCGGAACTGGTGCGGGCGCTCTGCGAAATCAACTACACCGGCGTATGCTCGCTGGAGTATGAGCGCGACTACACCGACAACGAGGTGCCGGTGGCGGAGTGCGTCGGGTATTTCCGCGGATTGATGGACAGTGTGCGGTAGGAATAATGCGGTCGGCGGGCGAGGCCCCGACGGGAGGAGAGACACCATGACGAGAGCGCAAGTTGGGGCGGCGGTCGCCGCGCTGTTGATGGCGACTTTGGCGGTGCCGCAGTTTGGCGGTTGCCGCAAGCCCACCGATGAAGAGCGGGCGGCGGCGGCGGAAAAACTCCGGGCGGAGGTCGAGGCGGCTACCGCCCAGATCAACGATGCCCAGGCCGCCGGCGATCTGGCCGGGGCTCTGGCGCTGGCCGACAAGGCCGCCGGCAAGCGCCGCTTCAAGGATTTTAGCGGCGCTTTCCGCCAGAAGCGGGCCGATTTGCTGTTCCGGCTGGACCGGGCCGCCGACGCCCGGCGCGAAGTGGTGGCGATGTGGCGCGACGGGTTGAACGAGGCCCGCTCCGCCGCCGACGGGCTGATCGGCCAATATATGTCCAAAAAAGACGACCGCGGGCTGGTGGACTGGTGCAAGGAGCTGTCGTGCGCCAAGCAGGTGCCGGCGAGTTACCGCAACGACCTGTGGCTCAACGTCGCCAAAGCCGGTGCGCGGCTGAAAGACAGCGGCCCGGTGAAAGACGCGCTGGATTATTTCGGGGCGCGGGCGGACGAGCTGTCCGCCGCCGAGCCGCAATCCGGCAAGGCCGTATCCGCGCTGCTGCAGCGGGTCGAGTCCGCGCTCTCGCCGCTGTTTTCGGGTGCCGACGGCGAAGCCCTGCTGGGGGCGGTCGGCGAGTGGCGGACCGGGGCCAAGCCCGGCGCGTTCGCCGATTTCGCGCTGCGCATGCAGCTAACCGGCGCGTGCGCGCGGGGGAACTGGGACGAAGCCGCCAAGCTGTTCGGCACGGCGGTCGGCCAGTTGCCCGACGATATGTTGCTGCGTTCGGCGCGGGACACCTTCGGGGCGGCCCGCAAGGCGGAGCGCGCCGATTTGGTGGAGCGGCTGTCGCTGGAGCTGGTGAAAGGCGCGGCCGCCAAGAAGCGGGCGGCGGCGTACGCGGCGCGGCAGTGGGTCGATGCCGGGGTGCGGGCCAACCCCGACCTGTTGCCGAAGCGGCTGGAGGAGCTGTCCGCCGCCAAGCTCGATCCCGACCAGCTGGGGTCGCTGTTCGAGGGATATTTCTACAACACGGTGAACAACCCCGCCACGGTCAAAGAGCTGTGTTTGATCGGGACGCAGCTGATGGCGAAGTGCGCCAACTCCAACACCGTTAACGGGATCAAGGTGAAGGTGCTGGACGGCGCGTTCATCACCGGCAACTACGCGGCGGCGATCGAGATGCTGGAGCAGGGCATTCCGGGGCGCGACGAGGCCTGGCACAAGATGTCGCTCCCCAAAGTCCGGGCGCACTACGCGCTGGAGCGCAATCAGCCGCGCGAGGCGGTCAAGCACTTCCGCGAATTTATGAAAGTGTGGCAGGAGCAGGATAAGGAAGAAGAATTCGACCCCTCCACCAACGTCGCTTACAGCAAAGAATGGATTTTGGGCCGCAACGCGGCCCGTATTGCCAAGATACTGGAAGGGATTCCGGATCAGGCCGAGGCCGCGAAAGCGAAAGCCGAGGCCAAGGGGTACTTCGTCAAAGCCCTGGAGAAAGCCAAGGACGACCCGACGGCGCTGAAGCTGTTGCAGGAAGAGACCAAGGCTTTGGGGATGTGAGGCGGCGGCCGGTGATTTAGGGAAGAAAACGGGGACGTAATGCGAAACCCCAAAGTAGAAGAGTGGGAAGAGCGGTTGGAAGAGCTGTTGCGCGACGCCGACCGCGAGTTGGAGTTGAGGTTCGGCGGAAAAATGCCCCTGCACCCGGCGCGTCCGGAGGCGGGGGCTACCGCCAACCCGCAGCAAGACGGCCTGTTCCGGGTGACCTCCACCTTTACGCCGGGGTTCGGCTCCGAACTGGGGCGGGGTTACGTGCTGAAGGTGGATATCGTGACCCTGCGCCCGGTGCCGGACGAGTTGCGCCGGGCGGCGGAAGCGGCGGCGGTGGAGTACATCGGGGCGCGGCTGGAAGAGGTTTTCCCCGACCGCGGGATGCGGATTAGCCGCGACGGCGGGGTCTGGAAGATATCGGGCGACCTGCGGCTTTAAAAAAACTTAATTTTTTTTCATTTTTCACTTGTCATCCGGGAACGATTTGGGTTATATTATCTGCAACAACGAAAGAATGGTTTCGCTTTTTGCGGCTTAAGGCGGCAGCCAAAGGGCTTGCGGAGGCGGAATTTTTGATGGTATTAGTGCGCAAAAGAAATCAAGGAGGGTTTTATGAACCTGACTTCTAAGCGTGTTTTGGCAAGTCTCATGGTAGCGGCCGGTTTGGCTCTTACCGCTGCTGCGGATCAGACCACAACTCTGTTCCCTGCGGTGGATACCTTCGAGACCGATGAATCTTGGTACGATCCTAACGTAGGTAACGTAGGTGATGTCGTCAACGCTGCGGCGGGCATGGCCGCGACCGACTACAAGAACCTTCGTTACACAAATACTGACGAAGCCAACCAGTATGGCGTAAAGGCTTGGACCGCGGACGGCACGGACGAGTCCACGTTGGTCTCCGAGACCTACGATTACTCCGCCCAGCCTTTCCCGATGGGCCTGACCGCCGGTTCGATGTTCCTCAACCTGAACACCGCCGGCGCCACGCTGTCCCGTCAATTGGGTGACTACGACGACTCTACTCATGAGTTCACGCCCGGCGCGAGCTTCGAATCCGACCCGATTTGGGTCGATACGATGATCAAGTTCGTCAAGAGCGACGAGACTCCGACCTCGATCCCAAACGATGTCAAATTGGCAATGTGGGTGGATGCTGATAATAAGCTGGTCATTTACAGTGCTAATATTGATGAAAATGGTACGTTGATCGTCGATGAAGATAATGTAACTGTTCCATACACAACAGTTACGGATCAGGCGATTGATGCTGATTCCTGGTATCGTGTTACGGTAAAAACCACCACCTACTGGGGTGTACACATGTCACGAGTTTGGATTAACGGGGTAGCGATTCCGGGTATCGCGAGTGACAGTATTCTTGGCGGCGATGAAGGTCAATATTGGTTTCCTAGTATTGATACGGGTGATGCGGTAATGAAGTATGTCTCCTTCAAGGGCACCGGCGCGGTCGATGACCTGACGGTTTCCTATGATGAGGCGACCTTCTCCGACACCCCGATGTCCTTCACCCTGACGATCGGCTTTGAAAGCGATCTTTTGACGGTCACGGCCGGCGGCGATGCGATTGCTAACGGCGCCACGGTCAACTCCGGCACGGCGATTACCGTGACGGCGAACGACTGGTATCAGATCACGGCCGTCGAAGCCAACGCCACGGCTGTCGCTGACGGTCTGGAAGAGATTACCGGACGTGTCACCACCACCGGGTTCACGGCGATTGCCAACGGAGCGGACGCTGCGATTACCATTACCGCGGCCAAGTTCTCCGATGCCGATGGTACGTTCGGTGCGAACGGCGCGGTGGCCAGCAAGGCTGCGGATTGGGGTCTGGCGAACAACGTTTCCACGACGGACTTCGACACTTACTACAACCAGTATCTGTTGAACGTCGCCCCCGAAGCTACTGCCGCTATCGAGATCAAGAATGTCGAGATGGGTGACAGCGCCGCGACGATCACCGTCGAAGCGGCAACGGGCGTGGACTGGTCGGACATCAACGGCGCGCTGACGATCAGCGTTTCCCAAGATCTGGCGACCTGGGTTGACCTCCCGGCGGATACCGAGGGCATCACGGTCACTCCTGACGCTGACAACGCCAACAAGGCCACGATTACGATTACTCTCCCCGAGGCCACGAAGTACTTCATCAAGGCACTGGTGAAGTAAAGCGAGCTTGCTTAGGCAAAGCTGAAAAAGGGCGGTCGCGAAAGCGGCCGCCTTTTTTTTTATCTTTGCACCATTTTATCCTTGCAAAACCACACCGGAATAGGGCAAAATATACGTTTGCTAAAAGAAGCGGTAGAGTAGCTTGAGATAGGAGTGCCATGAATCTTCGCAGAGCAGGATTTACGTTGGTTGAGCTTATGATCGTGATCGCGATTATCGGCATTTTAGCGGGAGCGTTGGTTTTCCAGGTCACCAAGGCCGGGGACTCGGCGCGCTCGATGCGGTGTCGCGTGAACTTGAAGAACCTGGCGCAGGCGGCCATCAACTACGGGGTTGAGAACGAGTACATGGCGGCGGCGGGTTGTTTTGAGCACCCGTGGCCGGAAGACCACGGCAACGGCTGGAAGACCTATTACCACGAGAACGCTGGCTGGGTGAGCTGGACCGGGCGTTCCCCGGGGTCGAAGCCGACTCCCACGCGCGGGCAGAGCGCGAAATTCTTCGGGTCGTCTTGGAACCGGTCCGACGTGGCGTACGTTTCCGTCACCAACGGGGCGTTGTGGTATTTGTCGGGCAAGGATTTCAAGAACTACGTTTGCGAGACGCACAAGAAGGTTTGCCAGCGTAACAACACCCGCTACGTGATGCGCTCGTATGTAATGAACGCCTATTTCGGGTACGACTGCCGGAGCGGCGACGCGGTTTGCCCGCCGTGGCGCCGGATCCCGCTTCAGGACGTTTCGAACCGCGGCAACGCGGCGGCGCTGCTGTTGTTCGCGGAATTGCCGGTTTTCGCTCCGGGGTCAAAGCCCCGCGCGGACAAGGTGCAGAACGGCTACAACGGGGGCATGCCGTGTTGGGCCGACGGGGTGCTGGAGACCCCGATCATGAAGAGCCAGACCGATTTCAGTTCGAGCTACAACAACAGCGCGAGCAAGGAGTACATCGGGTTTAACCATTTGACGGCCAACCGCTACACCGCGCACGTCGCTTTTGCGGACGGACATGTGGAGGCGCTGGTGGAGCCGAGAAAAGCTTCGGAAAGCGACCTCCAGAAGCTTACCCAGCAGTTGTGCTCGGGCTACGAGATCGACGACGACATTTTGGTACGGATGAAGTGAGCCGGTTTCTTGGCCGCTTGAGGCCGGGGATGGACTTTTAGCCGGAAAGGAGTCAAGCCATGAAAAAATTCCTTAAAGTTCTTTTTGGCACGGCACTGTGCGCGGTACAGTTTGCGGCGCTTTGCGCGGCGGCTGATACTTACAGCTACCTGCCGGTGGAGCGGCGGATGCTGTTCAACAAGTGGGAAGAAACCCCGCCCGGTGGAGTCTCCGGAATTTACGATTTCGGTGATTACTACGTTAATTGGACGCACCAAGGAGAAGGTTACGCGACTCCTCCCGCCATGGCGCGATTGCTAACTGGTACAACAAATGTCCATTCTTCAGGGTGGTCTGTATATTCTGGTTATACGGGTTCGGCATCGCTACAATCTAATAAACAGTATCCTTTGCCGGAAGAATATACATTTTCTTCAGTTTCTGGAGTTACCAATTGGCATGCGGTTTTGCAAAACTACATTGGGGCATATGTGGAATCTCCAGTATATAATGAAGGCGTGGGCTATTTGTATTTTGATGCAGCAAACTGCACACGTTCGGCTACTGTGGGGGTTGCTGTTGAGTTTGCTACAAATAAAGTGTCTTCTACAAATCGTTGGTTGCCTTTGAATAATGCTTCAGGAACTCTGGCTTGGAATACAATTACAAATTATACGGTTAACGGCATATGCAGGTATGTTGTCCCGGTAAACATCACTGATCCGATTCGGGTTCGAGTGCGCAGAACAACTAAAACGACATCGAGTCAGTTGAATACGGCATTTGTTACATTAGACAATTTTTGTGTTTCGTATCCGCATGGTAAAATGCGGGTGGACACTCCAGTAATAACCAAAGTTTCTGGCCGTCCAACTGCGGCATATGTTTCTTGTGAAGTCTCAAATGTCGCGGGGATACCTTCTGACCTTAAGACTGATAATACCTACCGTAACGTTACATTGTATTATTCAGCAGGAGATGGCAATTATTCGTCTGCAAAGATGGACTACAAGACTAACACAGGAAATAATGGCGATGGTGAAGTGTATTTTGCAACCATTGATTTTCCCAATGGGGAAAATACGGAAATATTAACTGCTTATTGTGTTGCCACGGATACAGTAGACACTTATCTGCCAATAGATTATACTCAAACCGGTTATAACTATTGGGATACGGATGATCATTCGGAGCCGGCGCCTACTTTTGTTTCCGAAGAAAAAAGGACGGATGTGTCAAATTGGGGTATGGCAAATGTTGTAACTTCAATGGGGGTTGATCGAAGAATGCTTTTCAACCCCTGGGAAGAACAGGATTTGGAAACTGGGTTGCCGGTTGTTAATGATGCTGGAGACTACGATTCGCCATTATGGTTAGAACATATTGGGCCAAAGGTAACTGCGCCTCCTGCTCGTGCTGTATTAAAAAGTGGGACAAATCATGTGCATTCTGCCGGATGGAAGGTGGTTGGCGGGTATTTAGGGTCTGCAATGTTGGTAGGTTCGAAAAAGGTTGTAGATCCCACTTTGTATAATTTTTCCATTGGTAATTATACCAATCGTGCGGTGGCGTTTGTGAATATTACTGGGGCATATATTGAGTCCCCAGTATATACCAATGGCATTGGGACACTTTATTTTGATGCGGTAAACAATTCTCAAAACTATCCGGTTACATTTAGGATTGAAATTGCGACAAATATGTATGATACGGCAATTTCAATGTCGGTGCCAATTGATGTAATGGCCACAGAAGAGTATGATGAAGTCGATGAATTAGATGATACGCTTATCCACACCTATCGATATAGATGGGAACCGTTAGAAACAATCTCCGCAGATTACATTAATAATGATATTTTGCGGTACCAACATCAGTTTCAGTATCGTGCTCCAATAAAATTTAGGATTATACGTGACAAAAACCCCAGCGTATCTGCGGTTGAAAACGCCTATGCCATTATCGACAATATTCAGGTCTCGCAGCCGCCGGCGGATGTGGTGGTGTATGACGACGACATGACCTTCGTGCCGCCGTATCCGGCCCCGGGCGAGCCGTTCCGGATCCGCTGCCGGGTGAAGAATGTCGATATGAACGTGCCGACCGACCACGGCAGCCGTTCGGTTACGGTCTTCTACCGCTGGCGGTACCTTGACCAGAAGGTGGATGACTGGTCTTCGATGACGATGAGCTATGTGCCTGAAGCTGATGGTGACGACGGCGCGGGCAACGGCGAGCTTTACGAGGCGGGAATCGCCGGACAGGAGATGGAGGGCGATCTGGAGTATTACTTCGTCTGCAACTTTGACGGTTACCGTTACAAGCCCACCGATTACACCCTGAGCGGCTACAAATACCTGCAGAGCAATTCCGAGGTGGGCACGGAATCGCTTTCCCCGCGCAGTTTGCGCAGCGACAGCGACGTGGAGTTTTCGCATCGGATCCGCAAGGCCACCACCAACTACAAGCAGCTGTACATCGTGACCGACAAGCACACCGAGCCGATCGAGATGACGCTGATGGACAACGAGACTTGGTGGGGGTGGATCCCGCTGAATGTCGGCGCTTTGTCGATTGACAGCTTCAAGTTCAACTTCATGGGCATCGGCGGTTATGATGCCGCCACCCAAATGACCAACGCGGTACCGACTTACTGGGCCGAAGTGGGCCAAGGCGCGGCGGCCACCCCGCCGTCGGGAGGCGTGTGCGTGGAGGCCGCGGAGACCGACCGGATGGCAATCGAGTGCGAAAACGCCCACTACGCGCTGGTGCGGTTCGAGATCGGGACCGGCAACTACACCATCTGCAAGGCCGATTACCAGAATTTCAACACCTGGGTCGCCAACGACACCGTGTTCTCCGATTATTCCGACTTTGCCGAGTCCGCCCGCAAAGTGTCGTCCAACACCACCTTTGAGGCGTGGACGCACAGCGAGGACGACGCTTACAGCGAGTACTTCATCGGTTTCCCGGACACACCGTTCTCGTATTCGCGGGCCTTCGTTACCTTGAAAAACTGGTATGCTGCCGCCGCGAAGTATGAAAAGGAAATCGGACGGGCCGATGCCAACAATATGCCGGCCGGTTACGGTTCGGACGACCAGATTCAGAACCTTGCGGTGCGGATGATCGGGTCCAACTCGCTGCTGATCAACACCGAAGGGGTGACCGAGCTGGGGTCGATCTGCACCCTGCCGGAGTCGTTAACCGACGGTATCAAGACCATCAGCTTCAAGTCGCGTCTGGGCACCGGGGTCGATCCGAGCCGGATCACCTTTTTCAACAAAGGCTGGGATGTCATTAATTACGGCAACCTTTACAAAATCCAGGCTACTTTCACCGTGACTGGCGACGGACCTGGAGAGCGTTCCATTTCGATCATCGGCGGCTACCGGGATGACGGCAACTTCGTGGAAGGGCGTTTGGTGATGGTGGCGAACACCAAAAACCTGCTTAACCCGCATTTGAGGATGGAGTTGCACATTTGGACCGACGGTGTGGACAGAACGCTCGGGACGCAGCTCATCGAGGGCACCACGCAAAGCTTGAGCGGGCGTGTGCTTGCGTTGGATTTGACCGGCGGTAATGTGGTGTTCTCGCAGGGTACCGGCTCGAACGAAAAGAAGATTACCGGTGCGTTCAGCTCGTCCATCATCGGCACGTTCGGTTTCATGTCGTCCGATTGCACCGTGAGCGTTGGCCAGCTGTATTACAACAAGTCCGGGAATACCTCCGCCCGCATGGACATCAGTTCGAACGACTGGGCCACCCGCAGCGGGTTATGGAAAGCCACCACCTCTACGTTGCAGATGACCGAGAAGACCCAGAAGTTGGGCGTTTTCGTGCAGAAGACGAAGTACAACAGCGGCGCCCGTCCCGATATGTCGATTACCGAGTGGGAGTTGGTCGATACGGTGGAGTTGAACGGGTTCCCGTACAAACTCTCCACGATCACTTTGGAGCATTGGCAGGCGGAGTTTGTGCGTTTGCAGGTGATGCCCGGCGATTACGACGTGGTGGTGGACGAGCTTCACACCACATCCTGGCACGGCAAGCAGTATCCGGAGGGGTCGTCGTCCGCCCTGAATATGCAGTGGCTGGTGACTGAAGGCTGGATTCAGGCCGACACCGCCAACAGCGCCAACACCGTGGTGCGGTTGGACCTCACGCGGGCTTCGCTGAACAGCGACGCCAACCTCGACGAAGGTCAGACCCAGGGCATCAGGACTCCGCTGCTGGTGGACGGCTGCGGGTCGCTGGAGTTTGACTGCCGCGTGCCGAGGGGACCGGTCCGCCTGACTGTGCAATACACCGGGCGCTGGACCACGGAGTGGCAGGACTACAAGACCGTGGAACTGCCCGCCAACAACAATTGGACCCACTATTCCTTCTACATTGGCAACACCAACGGCGGATACATGCGGGTGGTGAACGACCGTCGCCGCTACGGCCAAAACAATGACGAAGTTTACTACACCAAAGGTATTGTCGAGTTCAATAACATAACCGCGTGGAACGAGCCGTATATCGACTCCGACTCCTGGTACGCTTATAACGCCAAGGTGACCGACCAAGACTCCGCCCGGTTGATTCTGGACGCCACGCGCGGCTGTTACCTGAACAACAGCCAGAGTGCCGAAGCCAGCCCGCTGCAGGATCAGCACCAGCCGCACCTGCAAACTCCGTTGCTGGCCGGCGGACTCGGCGAGATCAGTTTTGACGCCCGCCCGTACAATAAGGGCGAAACCGCCAACGTGTACGTTTACGGAACCTCCGGCGACTGGTACGGTCCGGACAGCGACTGGGAATTGCTGGATACCATTGAGGTCACCGGCGATTGGTTCTCCACCTACCGCTGGGGCGCGGGCCAGAACGGTTCCAAGTACAAAGCGGTCCGGTTGCAGACCACTACCGCCTCCGGCGGCAAGCGGGTGTGCTTGGAGAACGTTTCGGTATCCGAGCCGGTATTCCCCGGTTTCGACATCAGCGCGACCCGTCCGATTTGCCAGAACAGCGATTACGAGTACAATCTGGCCCAAGGGCAGCAGCCGTTGGCGTCCGACAAGGTGGGTCTCGAGGCGCGGTTGTCCAATATGCGGATGTCGCCGTCGAATATCGAGGTTTACGTATGCTACTACGTGGGGACGAACGTTTGGGGAGTCTCCAACTACCGCAATACCGGCGACCGCCGGATCCTCAAGATGTATCAGGCAGCGGATGATCCGCAGATCTACCGCACCTCTCCGGATGACGACTTGGGAT
The DNA here is from genome assembly GCA_017454745.1 of Kiritimatiellia bacterium. Lineage (GTDB taxonomy): Bacteria > Verrucomicrobiota > Kiritimatiellia > RFP12 > UBA1067 > UBA1200. Next base: position 31,534 of record JAFTCL010000079.1, on the reverse strand, counting down.
ATTTCGACGCCGGCGACGTGATCCAGTACTACGTGTACGCCACCTACACCGATGCCGAGGGGTTGACCCATTACTACGAGGAACAGAGCGACTTCACCAATCCGAGCTGGTATGAGCCGATGAACCTGAACACCACCATGGCCTCGCAGGGGTGGACGCCGTACTTCCTTATTTACGACATTCCGAAAGGCACGGTGTTTATCAACGAAATCAATGTCTATGAGCAGACTTCGTTGAGGCAAGACACCGAGAATTGCGTGTACGCCATTCCGTACATTGAGGTGGCAATGCCGGAGGAAATCGACATTCAAGGCTGGAACCTGCTCTTTGTATCCGCTCCGGACGGTGTACTCGACCACGGTACCACCACCAACCGGATTGTCATCGCTTCCACCGCCTCCAAGACCGCAGTCACTAACGGCTACAGTTTCTGGGTGGTGTCGGTGGACAAACCGGTGAGTAACTACAGTCTGCCGACCGCGCCGAAATACATCGACCAGTCCAACAGCGCGCTCAGCAGCTACATGATGCAATGGAGCACCATTGCCCTGATGCTGCAGCGGCCTTCCGGGATCGTTGAGCAAGTGTTGGCCTTCCGCGGTTATGCCGATAACACCGGCTACGCCGATACATTGGCCAATTCCGATCCCTACCAGCGCGCGATCAGCCTTGGCGGCGAAATCGCCAACGGTTCGCTCAGCGTGCTGACCAACAACGGTTTCACCGCCACCGACTGGAAGCCCGCAATCAAGTGGACTCCCGGTCTGCCCAATGTCGATCAGGTGATGCCGGCCATTCCGCAGGTATTCCCCGGCGTTTCCAACGTGGTGGTGACCGGTACCTTGAACAACTACTCGCTCGCCACCCAGAACGGGGCGGCGCGTAAGATCACCTTCAAGGTCAGCCGCAACGCCTCTACCAACATCATTTACGAATGCGCGGAGTGGTACCGGGTGCTGTCTGTAACCACCAACGGCGTACCGGTGCAGTTGCCGGAAGGCGGCGCCACCAACCGCGTTTACAAGTTGGATCTGCCCAATCTTACCCAGGCGGTGGAAGTGTCTGCAACGGTCGGGTTGAGTTACGACCTGACCAAGCAGAACCTTGGGCCGGACGTGTTGAATTGGGTGATGCAGTACGGCGACGGGTCGATCGTCGAGAGTACCTTCAACGGTAAGCCGATGACTCTGACCGAGCTGTATTGGTTCAACGCCAATCCGACGATCCCACACGTATTTTTGGGCGAGAACGTCGCCTTGGAGAAGGACGAGAATACCAACCATTGGTTGACGATCCACTTCACCATTGACGGCAACAACTGCACCTCGCTTTGGGGCGGGGCCACGCTCAAGCTTAAGATGCGCAAGAGCCTGACCGAAGAGGAAATCAGCGCCGGCACGTACAAGGACGGGTGGAGATTCCTGTCCCAGTACGCGATTATGCCGGATTCCTTCGACGCAGACCACAACTGCCGGATTTACGTCCCGTACGAGTACCTGCTGCGCAAAGCTCCGGATTGGGATCTCTCCGACATCTTCCTCATCTGGCGCATCCAGTTCGACGAAGAGTCCGACTATATCCTGCCTTTGGTCAACACGCCGAAGGAATAGCCCGGGTGTGGGAGGTGCCGCATGAAACTTCGGGCGGTTAAGGCGGATATCACAACATTGGCCGTGGATGCGATCGTCAACGCGGCCAACACCACGCTGCTGGGCGGCGGCGGGGTGGACGGCGCGATCCACCGGGCCGCCGGGCCGGAACTGCTTAACGAGTGCCGGCTTTTGGGCGGCTGCGAGACCGGCGACGCCAAGCTCACCAAGGGCTATGCGTTGCCGGCCGCCTATGTAATCCACACCGTCGGCCCGGTCTGGCACGGCGGGGGGCGCGGCGAACGCGCCTTTTTGGCCAGCTGCTACCGCCGTTCGCTGGAAATCGCCACCCGTCACAAGTTTTCGTCCATAGCTTTCCCCTGCATTAGCACCGGGGTTTACGGCTTCCCGCCGGACGCCGCCGCCGCGATAGCCATCTCATCGGTGCGCGGATTTCTATCCTCCGACAAACCGGATATCGAGGTGGTGTTCTGCTGCTTCTCGGACGAGGACTTGATGCGCTACAATGCCATATTGGGGAATCTTGAAGAATGATCAAGCGTCTGATTATGGCGTTGGCGGCTTTCTTGGCGGCCGTTGTGACCTCCGACGCCAAACTCTCGGTTTCCGCTTCGGCATCGCGCCGCCGGGTTTACCAAGGGGAGAGTTTCAATTTGTCGGTCGAAGTCGGCGGAGCGGACCGCGAGGTCGGTGAGCCGTCGTTCAGCCTGCCAAACGGTGCCTCCAAACGTTTGCTGGGTAGCAACAGCAGCAGCCGGAGCAGTATCTCCATTATCAACGGCAGGACGGAGCGCAAAACTTTCGTCGGCAAAACCTTTACCTACGAAATCACGCCCGGCGCGGCGGGGGTCTTCAAAACCGGACCGATTACCGCCACCGCCGGCGGCGAGACGGCGAGCTGCGCCGGGGTGTCGGTGCAGGTGCAGGGGATCGAGCCGCAGAGCGACGTGCTGGTGGAGGTGGCGGCCTCGTCTTCGGCGGTGCTGGTGGAAGAGCCGTTCACCATCACCCTTTCGGTGAAAATCCGCGAACCGCAGCAACCGCAGGGCATTGATCCGGTGGAACCGGTCCACTACTCCCGTCCGCCGCACCTTTCCGCCGAATTTTTGGACATCCGCCAGCCCGACCCGGCGGTAAAAACCCCCGATCTCAACCAGATTTTGAGTGCGCTGGTCGATCAGACCGGCCGCCAGCCGTGTTTTTCGATCAACGAATATCAGGACCGTACTCCGGCGTTCGACAGTTTCTTCGGCGGCGGCGACCCTTTCGCCCGCCGTCCAATGCGGTTCCGGCTGGAACTGAACCCGGAACCGGTGGAGCGCGACGGGATAAAGTACCGCGAATACCGGCTCTCGCTGGACTACGTGCCGCTCAAGGAAGGCCAGCTCACCTACGGTCCGGTAACCTTCAAGGGCGAAATTATCTCCGCGATAACTTCCTCCGGGGCAGGGCGGCTTCAGGCCGATACTAAAGAGATTTACACCATCGGCCCGGCGGTGACCGTGCGGGTGACTCCGCCGCCGGATGCTGGCCGCCCAGACAGCTTCATCGGTTCCGTCGGTACCAACATGACTGCCACCGCCGCGCTGGACACGGCGGAATGCAAGGTCGGCGATCCGCTTACCCTTACCCTGGAGGTGACCGGAGGGGTCAGCATCTCCAATATGCGTTCCCCGGAACTGGGGTTGCAGCCCGACCTTTCCCGCGATTTCCGGATCTACGATGACAGCGTATCCTCCGAGACCATCTCCAACGGCCGCCGTTTCAAGTACCGGGTGCGCCCGCTCCGCGAGGGAACGCTCGAATTCCCGCCGGTAAAGGTGTCCTACTACGACACCGCGCGTAAGGATTACGTTGAAACCCAGACCTTGCCGATACCGGTTCAGGTGCGGGCCACCACCCAGATCGCCACCGATGACGGCGACGGCGAAGCCTTTTCCGGCGAGCTGTCGGTGGAGGAGCGTCCGAAGGTTTTCGGCATCACCCTCGCCCCGGAGGGCGCGGCACCGGGAATGTTGCTGCCTGAACCTCGGAAGTTTTGGATGTTGCTGCTGATTCCTCCGGTGTTGTGGCTGTTGACGGTGTTGTCCGGACCGGCGGTGCGGTTGTTCCGCTGGCTTAATTTCCGCAGCCGCCGCAGCGGGGCGCTCGGCGTCGCGTTGCGGACGTTGCGGCGCAACGCCACCCCGGTCGGCGCGGCTCAGGCCGTGCGCGGCTATTTGTCCGTCCGGTTGGGCGCGGACACCGCCGCCCTCACCCCCGGCGATGCCGGGCGGCTGCTGGAGGAACGCGGGGTGGACTCCGATACCGCTGCCAAACTCCGCCGCCATCTGGAGGGGTTGGACGCGCTGATGTACCGTCCTGACGCCGTGCCGGACAGCGGAAAGGTCGGCGAAACCGCCGCGCTGTTGCAGGAACTGGAGGCGCAGTTGCGTCGCGGCGGTTCGTCGAACGCGGGCGGTGCGGCACTGTTGGTGCTGCTGGCCGGACTCTTGGCCGCGCAGTGCGCCCAGGCGGACGAGGCGTCGCGACGGTTTTTGTGGGAACAGGCCAACTCGCAGATGGCGGCAGCCGCCACGCCGGAAGATTACCAGAAAGCCGCCGCTACTTATCGCCGGTTGGTGGATGACGGGGTTGGCAACGGGCCGCTGTTCCGGAATCTGGGAACCGCGCTGGTGATGGCCGGAGATGGCCGTCAGGCGTTGGCGGCTTTCCGCGCCGCCGAGAGTTTCGAGGGCGAATCGCCGGAAAGCGAGGCGGGGGTTTTGTCCGCGCTGGCGATCATAAACGATCAGCCCCGGGCGGAGTTGCCTTGGTACCGCACGGTGTTCTTCTGGCATTACCTGCTGCCCTGCCGCGTGCAGGCGTTGGCGGCGCTGGCCGGATGGGCAATGTTGTGGCTGGGGTTGCTGTTGCGCGCGGTACCGCCGTTGCGGCGACGTTTAGGATCGTTCGCCATCCTGCTCATTGTGCTGGGCGTGGCGCTGGCGCTGGTGTTCGGCAGTTCTTGGACCGTCGCGGCACTAGCCAGCCGGTTGGCCGGCTAGCGTTCCAGCGTTCTAGAACTACTAGAATTCTAGATTTTGTTTCCTACTCCAAAACCACGAAAGCGGGCAAACCTCGTATGGCGAAGGCGTCCAACATGGCTTTCGCGGCGGGTTCGTCGGGGTTTTCCGCCCGGACTTTGATCACCACGTAACCGGACAAACGCTCTTTTACGGCGGGGTTGCGGAAGGTGGTCTTTTCCATAGCCAGGCAGTTCTTGCACCAGCTGGCCCAGAAATCCGCAAACACCGGTTTTGACTCGGCCTTGGCCTTTTCCAACGCCGCCGCCCACGCCTCGCGGTCTCCGGCGTCGATGCGGATTACGGAAGCGTCGGCGGATTCCCCGTCCGCCGGGGCGGAGTGCCGCAGAGTCTTAACCGCAGTGAAAGCGTAGTAGGCCGCCAGCAAAACCAGCAGCACGCCAAAAGCCTGTTTCACCCGGACCATCCAGGCGCCGGGCTTGGGCAGCACCGACAACCCGGCGCCGGCGAACGGCCACGGCAGCGCCATGCCGACACCCAGCGCAAAGGGAAGCAACTGCGCCGCCGGGTGGCCCTCGGAAATCAGCGCGCCAGCCAGCACCAGCACCGCCAGCACCACCGGGGCGATGCAAGCCCCGGCCAGCACCGCGGAGAACGCCCCCGCCAGCATTGCCGCCCAAATACCGCCCCGACCGCGTTTGCCGCGCTTGAACAGGCGCGAGAAATCTAGCGTGAAAACGTCGAACATGGCCAGCGCGAAGACCAGGAACAGCGCCGCCACCGCGATGTTGAAGACCGGGGAGGACTGGAACGAGCCGACAAAAAAGCCGCCGCGCAGGATAATCCAGCCGATGCCGCCGTAAGCCAGCGCCATGCCCATGCCGTAGGCCCCGCCGAAGAGGAAACCGCGCTTTTTGCCCCCCGCCGCGCTGCCCGCGCCGATAATCGCCAGCGTGATGGGCATCATCGGCAGGACGCACGGGGTGAGGTTCAGCAGCACCCCGCCCAGCAGCACCAGCAGCAGCGTGAGCCCCAGCCCGTAACTGCGGAAAAAGCGGGTCGGGTCGGCCAGAAAGCCCTTCAGCCCGCCGGTTTGGCCGTCGGTTTTACCGGCGGCGCGGTCCAGAAAATCCAACAGATCGTTCTCGCCCAGGAAACCGCCGGCGGTGGCCGGGGTGCGTCCGCCGGTCCAGTCGAAGCCGCTATCGGCATCGGTCGCGGCGGCGGCGGTTTCGCCGTTATCCGCAGACCATTTGCCGTTTCGGCAGACGAACGTGTGGTCTTCCGGCATGAAACACTCGGTCTCGCTGCACCCTTGGAAAGAGATCGTCAGCTTTGGCGTTGCGGCGTCTGAGCCGGGTTTGAGCGTCCCGGTGACGGTAAAGTCGCCCTTGAACACCTCGACGGTGGTGTCCGGGTCCACCGGATCGGGTTTGGTGACGGCGGCCGGCAGTTTGACCGCGCCAAGCGCGGCCCCGGTTTCGGCCTTGACCTCGACCGAGCTTTTATAAACCACGTGGTGTTCGGGAACGGACACCGTGATTTCAAAGGGCAGCGACTGGTCAGGTTGCCGTGGCGCCGGCTCGGCGATCCGCGCCGAGAACGGGGATGCGGCGACCGCGGCGGAGGCGCACAGCAACGCCGCCAAACCGAAAAAACGCCAAGGAGCTCTTAGGGTTGTCATAGCGAAAAGTTATTTTACCGAGTGGCGGGTGGCTTTGGTGAGTGCTTTCCAGAGTTGGGCGGAATCTTCGGCCGCCAGCACCGCCTCGCGGTTTGCCGCCTTCATGAACGACTCGGTGAGTCCCGCCATCAGGTGCAGGTAGAACGGGCCTACCGCCGTGGGGATGGTGGTGAAAAACACGATGTTGACCATAGTGCCGGCATCGTCGAAGGGGATACCCTTCTTGGAGATGCCGAGCGCCAGTGTCAGGCCGCCGCCTTCGACGCCGCGCACGTGCGGGAAAGCGATTCCGTTCTCCATCGCGGTGCTCAACACCGCCTCGCGCTCCAGGGCGGACATCACCAGTTTGTCGGCGTTGGAGATGAAGTTCATTTTCTCCATCAGGGTTGCCAGCTCGCGGATCGCGTCCGCGCCGTTGGCGGCCTTCAAATCGGCGACCATCAGCGACTCCGCCGAGAAGCGGGAGATGCCGGATTTGCGCGGCGCGGTGCGGCTGGGGGCTTCGCCCACCCAGTGCGGCGCGTCGTTCTCTTCGTAGAGGATGCGGGCGCAGTTCGGGCAGTTCTGGAGCTGCTTGCAGAGGCGCACCGCCTGCACTTGGGCGATGGGCAGCCGCATTCCGCAGATGGAGCAGCAGCCGTTGTACATGGGGGCGGTCACCAGGTGGTCTTTGGTGTAAAGCCGCTGGTAAAGGGACTTCACCTCCGGCGGCAGCTTGTCGGTAAGCTCGTCGATGGCATCGTTGAGGCGGTCCAGATGGGTGCCGTCCCCGGTGGCGCGGTGCTCGTCGCGGATCAGCACCAGATCCTGCAACTGGTTCAAATGGTTGATCAATCCTTGCATAAAATCCTCCTAGACAGGGCAATGGCAACAATTCCACCCTGTCATTTCTTCCCATTATGCCATTTGGACGGCGGAAAGTCAATGGCTAAACAAGTTGTCCCGCCTATTTTTCCGCAGTGTAAACGTGCAGCCCGCCGTAAGTCCAGTTGGGTTTGGGCATTCCCGGCACGTTAATCCGGTCCATGGTGATCAGCAGGTAGCGTTGCGGGTAGCCGGCGGGCAGCTCGGCGAAACAGGGCCAGACCCGGGAGTTGCCGGTACGCATCACGCCCCACGGGGTTTGCAGCGCGGTGTCGCCCCAGGGTTCCGGTTGCAGCTTTAGTTTGCCCAACAGCTCCAGCTTGGGGTAGGAGTAAACGTGAAGGGCGTGCGCGGCGCTGCCGACGAAGCAGTAGCGCCGACCGTTCATCCACTGGATGGTGGTACCGGTGGAATCCTCGCTTACGGTGCCGGTGATCGGCGCGAACGGCCCGTCCCAGCGGTCGCTCTCCAGCATCATCGCCCGGATCCCGCCCTTGGTGAAGTTCGACACCAGCAGCCGCCATTTCTTCGCCTCCGGGTCCCAGATGCCCGACGGGTCTTCGTTCATGCCGTCGAGGTTCAGCGATTTGGCCGACATCACGTTCAGCCCGTGCAGCGGGGCCTTTTTGCTCCATACCGCGTTCAGCCCGCCTTTGGCGCGGGCGGAAAGGGCGTTGCTGCCGGTGGAGAAGTTGGACGCCCAGCCGCGCCACTCGTCGGCCTCTTCGTCGAAAAACAGGTGCGCGGCCAAATCGTTGCGCAGGACACCGTCACCGTAGTCAAAGAGGATTTCCCCCTCGTAGCGGATGTCCAGGGTGCGCGGGTCGATGCTGGCCACGGCTTGGCAGGCGCCGTAAAAACGGGCGGAAAAGGTGAAAAAGAGCCGTCCGCCCTCCCAGTAGAGCGCGTTCTCGCGGCCGCGGGTCACGAACCTCACGTCGGCTTGCCCGACCCCGGCGGAGATAGTGGCGCGCACCTTTCCCGCGCCGCCGGAACCGCGGACGCGGAGCTGGGTGAGGTTGTCCTTCGGCCGGGGATCGAACCCTTCCGGCAGGTTGTCGATGCGGCTGAGCCGCGTTGCGCCGTCCTTGGTCGCGAACACCGCTGGCCGGTGCAGGCAGGTGAGCGCCAAATGCATGGTGAACGGCGGGGCGACGTTGGTCGGCGCGGCGTAGCTGGCGATCTCCCTGCCGTCGTTGGTCTCGATCCGGATCGCTGCGGGCAGCGATTTGATTTCGGTAGCGTAGTGCGCTGCGGGCAGGAAGGTCACGCCCTCCGGGAAGTCGATTTCCTGGTCAAATACAAAGCGCCCCTGCCAAGCCCGGCGGAACTCCAGTTCCATCGGGGTGGCGGCTGCCGCCACTCTCAGGACGGCTAACGCGGCTACGGTTAAAAAAACTGCGGATTTTTTCATATTCGGCCTTTGGGTTAGCGTTTGCAACAGAGCGTGATGATTGCCAGCGCGATACCGGCGATCCCCTCGCCCGCGATCAGTCCGGCGGAGACCAGCGTAAAACCGTCCTCGCGCGTTTTCTGCCAGCGCTGGAACGCCACGCGGAGCAGCCCGCCGAGCATGATGGTGGCGTTCAGGCGGATCGGCAGGTACAGCCCGATCGCGAACGGCATCACCGGAACCTTAAGCATTTCCAGCACTACCGCCAGCATGGCGCCCACCGCCAGCAGTTCCCACGGCAGCTGCCCGCCCATCACGCCGTCGGTAAGCATTTTCATCAGCGTCGCCTGCGGGGCGGGGATGGAGTCGCTGCCGAAGCCCCACGCCGCGTGGAGCAGATACAGCACCCCGCAGATCGCGAGCGACGAAGCCGCCACCCCGGCCAGTTCGCCCAGCTGCTGTTTCCAGGGCGTGGCCCCGAGCAGGAATCCGGTTTTCAGATCCTGCGCGGTGTCGCCCGCGATGGCGGCGGTGATACACACCACCGAGGCGATGGCGATGGTGGCGGTAAGCCCCGCCGAACCCACAGTGCCGGTCGATTTCAGCGCGAACGCGCAAACGATCACGGTGGCGATGGTCATGCCGGAGATCGGGTTGTTTGAGCTGCCGACGAACCCGACCATGCGGGCCGACACCGCCGCGAACATAAAGCCGAACAGCGCGATCAGGAGCGCCCCGCCGATGCCCACCGGGGCGGCAGGCAGCGCGGCGAGAATGGCGATCACGCAGACAATGCCGATTAGCACCCGCTTAAGCGGCAGGTCGCGCCCGGTGCGCAGCTCGGCATCCCCGCCGCCGGAGGCGCCGCCGCGCTTTTGGCGCAGGGAGCGGAAAAACACTGGCATCGACCGGAACAGCGAGAAAAAGCCGCCGGCCGCGATCGCGCCCGCGCCGATGAACCGCACGTACTCTTTCCAGATCCCGGTCGCGCCCGCCTTGGCGTAGAGGTCGGCATCGCCCCAGAACGCGAAACACGGGATCAGCACCATCCAGCCGAAGAACGAGCCGGCGAACACCAGCGTGGCGATCCGGGGGCCGACAATGTAGCCCACGCCGAGCAGCGCCGGCGAGACGTCCAGCCCCAGTTCGCCGCGCACCGTCTTTACCGGGATCGACACCGCGGACGGAATCCACTTGAACCAGTCGGTCACCATTTTCAGGGCCGCCGCCACGCCCAGTCCGGCCAAGATGCCTTTTGCCCCGCTGCCGCCCTCCTCGCCGGCCAACAGCACGTCCGCGCATGCCGTGCCTTCCGGGTAAATCAGTTTGTCGTGCTCGTCCACGATCAGCGGGCGGCGGAGCGGCACCATGAACAGCACCCCCAGCACTCCGCCCGCCAGTGCCAGCACCGTCACAGGCAGGAAGCCCGGCAGCGTGGTTTTGCCCTCGCTCGCCCACATGAACAGCGCCGGCATGGTGAAGATCGCCCCGGCGGCGAGCGATTCGCCGGCCGAGCCGATGGTCTGCACGATGTTGTTCTCCAGCACCGAATCGCGCCGCAACACCATCCGGAGCAGACACATTGAGACCACGGCGGCGGGAATCGACGCCGACACGGTCAGCCCCACGCGCAGTCCCAGGTAGGCGTTGGCCGCGCCGAACACCACCGCCAGCAGGATGCCCAGCAGAATCGAGGTGACGGTGATCTCGCGGGGATTCTCCGAGGCCGGGATGTAGGGAATGGGCAGTTTTCGCCCGGATTCGGGTTGATTGCGGTCGGATTTTTTATTGCTGCTGGTCATCGTTGCCCTCTTTTTGTTGTTGACTGCGGTAATCGTACCACACCAAGGCGGGGGATTGCAAACCAAAAGCCCGCTTTTGGCCGGACTTGCGATGCAATAAAAACGTCATCGCCGCTTTTTATATAATGAGATTACGTGTAGGAACAAGTCTAATTGCCGTCTAGCCGCAAGGTCGAAGCAGGATTAGACTGCGTGGCGGAATAAAAAAGCCCGGCGCGCTGCCGGCGCGCCGGGCTTTGCCGCGAAAGCCGCGGTTACAGTATCTCGATCTGTTTCGCCTGGGTCTCCGGACGCTTGCAGATCGTCACGGTCATTACGCCGTTCTCCAGTTTCGCCTTGAGCGTGGAAACATCCGCCATTTCGGGCAGATCGACGCTCATCGCGTAATTGGCGCGGTCGAACTCCGCGACCACCTTCTTAAACCCCGCCGGGTTTTGGTACTTGGCGTGAGTCTTCAGCGTAAGGGTTTTGCCCTCAACATGCAGCTGGGCGTCTTCCTTGCCGATGCCCGGCAATTGGATCTTCAGCTCGTATCCCTCCGGCTTCTCAGTAAGGAACGCATTCGGCACCACAAATTTTTCCTCGTTCATTTCAAAGCTCCTTTCTCTCTGTTAGCCCTCAATCGCAATGCGCTTGACGCCGTCGGCCTCGGCCTTCGGCAGCTCCACGCGCAGAATGCCATTGGTGAATTTGGCGTTCGCCTTATCGGCGTTGACGCGGAACGGAAGGTCCAGCCGCCGCGACCAGGCCGGCCGCGTGGCCACGGGTTTGCCGGTCTCGGCGTCGGTGGTTTCGGCTGGTTTGTCCGCAATCACAACCGCCTGCGGTTCCAGCGAGAGGCTGATGTCTTTCGCGGTTTTTCCCGGCAACTCCATATCAATAATGATGGCATCGTCATCATAGAACACGTTCACAGGCGGAAACCGCCCCGCTGCGCGTGCCCTCATGTCCCTGAACGTCCTTGAATTGACGTTGAACAGGTCATCCAAAATACCCCACGGATCCATGTTTATCAGTGTGTTCATCTTAGAACTCCTTTCTTCGACAGTGTTATGCACACCCCGTGCCAATGCCGTCACCCCCGTCCCAGCCCCAAAATAGAGACAAAAAGAGACAGTAGTGTCACAGTTTGGGACAAGTGGGACACAAATGGCAGACAAACCGGGGTTTTCTGGATTTTCTAGATGTCTAGGTTTCTAGAATTACTAGGTTTCTAGTTTTGGGGACAAAATACAAATAGGCGGCGGACACCTTTTAGGGCGTCCGCCGCCTATGATTTAAGTGGTTAGCCTAGCGGGGGGTTAATCTTCTACGTATTCGCAATCATCGCAACCGGTCACCAAAATTACCGGCAGCGATACGGTCTGGGTGTATTTCTTTTCCTTCGCCCCCTCGTAGCAAGGCAAGTAGGTTCTGGCGGCCTTGTAGATGGCGGAGCCGTAGCCGTCAAGCCACCCTTCCTCATTTTTCAGGACGACTCCGCTGTAGGGAAGGCTGGCCGTCTTGTGCTGCAGGCGCTGTCCGTCGTGGTAGTCGAAATAGACCGTCGCCTTGCCGGAGAACAGCCCCGTCGCCTTGGCGAAGGAGATGGAGAGCTGCGAGGGGTCAGTGATGGGGTTACCCTTCTTGTCCTCCCAGTAGTTCCACTCTCCGCCGGCATTCCACGGTGCGGGACTCTTTTCCGCCAGCGTAATCCCGCCATTCTTGTCGCCCTTGAGGTTGACATTGAAGAACGTGTCGCCGTTTCCAAACGTCATCGCGCCAACGTAATCGGCCCATGATTCGCCGTCCTCGCGGTATGTGTATTGCAGATCGACGGCATCCGAGGCTTGGCACGAGATGGTGAAGTAATAGTCCTCGAGCGTTTGGGCGGCGCTGTAGAGTGCGCCGTAAACCTCGGCCGGGTTTTCTTCCGTGTCCCCCGACCCGTCGTCATACGGGCGGGTGAAAATGCCCTCTTCGGCGATAATCGACCCGTCTGACATGAGGAGCAGCGGAGCGGCGAACCATCCGAGTTTCTTGTAGGCGGACGGTGACGAGAACACGTACATTCGTGCCGTTTCCGCATCGATTGGCAGCACCAGCGCGCTCAGCGTAACGGCTTGTCCATCGGGCAGTTTGCCGGTGACCTTGGCGCCGCCTTTCGCGTCCGTCTTGACCGTCAAGTAACCGAACCCGGAACCAATGCCGGTGCCGGACGAACATTCGTCATCGTCATCGTCATAGTAATCATAATAATAGTCGTCGTCATCATAGTAACCGGGGTCTTCCTGAGTCGGCGCGTAGAGGTAGGCGGTGTAGTACTGGTTGATGAAGCCGGAGTCCGCGAGCAGCTCTTTGTCCTGGCGCATACCGTACACGTGACCGCCGATCCAGTCGTCCTCGGACTTCAGGTACGAATCAGCATAGCCATCGATGGAGCCGTCGGGATAGATGTCAACATACAGTTCTTCCTCGTCTTTCGTTTCCGAAGTTTCGAACCAGTACAGTCCATCGCCTTCGGGGTCGTCCTCGTCCGGTTCCCACGCCAGCTGGCCGGACGCGGAACGCGTTCCCGCACGGGTAATCAACTTTGCCGTCCCCTTGCCGGTAGCCGAGATTGAAAGTTCGAGGAGACCGTTCGGTTTAACCGACGACACTTGATTCTGGTAACCCATCGGTCGGCCGTCATAGGTTAAACCGCGGTAGTCGCCAAACATCCAGGCGGCAGACGGTTTTACGTTGATGTTCACCGTTAGCGACTTCGAGTTTTTCGCGGGGTCGGTGGCCGTCACCGTCACCGTGGTGTCGCCCGCCTTGGTGGGCACCCCGGAGATAACGCCGGTCTTCGCGTCGAACTTGAGTCCGGCCGGCAGCTTGCCGCCGAGCTTGTACGTCAGCGGGAACGCCATCGGGCCGCACTCGACCTGATATTTTACCGAGCAATACGTGCGCGCATAGAGATCCTTCGAGTCGATTTCCACATATTCCTCTTCGTAGTCATCCCAATCCACGAACTTGATGTCATCCGCAGAGTAGGCGGAAAGCGCCTTGAACACGGCGACCACATGGACTCTGAGATCGTTGGGGTCGATAATATTGGAGAGATTATATTCAAACAAAGACTGGGCAGATTCATAAGTATCTAAATAGGGATCATAATATTCACGTGCATAATGCCCATCAGGTTTCCAGGTAGCGGCGATGCCGTCAAACTCGTATCCGTATTCCCAGTACTTCCTTAACGCGTAGCCCTGGAAAAAGTAGTTCTTGTTCGCCTTGGCTGTGAACGTGATTGTTTTGTCGATCGGGACCAGACCGTCTTTGGGGTTCATGGTCACAGTTCCCCCGGTGGGGGAAAGGGCGCATTCGCCGTCTTCGAACGTCATCACATCGACAACCACCTGCGGGATGAAGGAGAACGTCGCAGACACGGAAACCTCATCATAAGGATTGATGGTTATCTTTTTGCCGCTATCCGCTGTTGTCCACCGGGAATCGGTAGAGCGCCACGTTATGGTGTAGGTGCCTTTCTTCAGCAAGACGGATTGGCTGGCCCAATACCGCCCATAATCGACCCAATACCATTCTCCCGTATCATCATCCTCATACCAGTCGCCGTCTTCATCCCAATAACCTGACTTGTACCAGGTCTTGCCGCCGTCCGGGCTCCACTCGAACGCTTCAGAGGGCGGATCGATAGTAATTTCTTCACCGGTCTCATCGTCCCACCCCAGATTGACGGAGTTGGCTTGGACCTCTGGATACACCCACCCGCAAGTCGATTCATCGACGTACGTAGCCTGAAGCGTGACGTCCGCCGACGGCATCGTTAATTCTGTGCTGTAACGTGAAACTTGGAATTCCGGGCCGAAATCCGCATTCGCGGGCGTGACGGTCCACTTTTGGAACACCAGTTCTATGTCCTTCTTCTCATCGTACAGGTAACTCTCCGCGGCGATGGTAACCCTGGCGCCGGGCAGGACCTCCATAACGCCCTTGCCTTCCAAATATCCGCCGTTTTCGAGCGCGGGATTGGTCAGGAAGATGCTGTGCATTATTATTGGATACAGTTCCGGGTCGAAATCCTCCTCACTTAGGTACCACTCGGCCGCAGCCGAATCGTCCTTTAGGGTCAGCTTCTTGAGCTGTAGCCAGTTGGCGTAGAGAGTGGGGGTCTTCTGCCCGGCAAACAGAACAGGGGCGCATATGGTGCTTTCCGTGACAAGTTCTCCTCCGTCCTTCGCGGTCCGCCAACCCGCGAAAATGTACCCTTTGCGGGAAGGGATGGTTAATTCGCCGAATTCATAACCGTTCGCGACGAACGCGTCCCAGGCCGTGCCGCCGCCGTTGGGGTCGAACTTGACTTTGGTCGAGTTGTTGACCGGCACGAAAGTTACGAAGGTATATTTTTCTGCCGGCTCGTCGTAAATCGTAACGTTACCTTCTTTGCGGGAGCCGCGCTTGTCGATCATCAAAGTGTTGTCAGACGCGCGCCAGTTGCCCGTCTTGTCGTAGAACTTCACCGTAACCTTGCCGGCTTTGACCGGATACCTATAATCGCCGAAAGGGATCAGCGTCTTGCCGTTGTCGATGCTCCAGTAGAAGTCGCCCGGCTCGGCCTCGCCTTGCGTTTCGACCTCCGCACAAACATACGCCGCGAAACCGTTGACAAAATTCGCCGTCAGCTTGACGTCGGCGTTCGGCATCGTCACCATCACTTCCGGGTTGAAGAACGGATCAAAGCCCGCCCCCAGATCCGCCGTCGCCGGGGTGTACGTCCATTTCGCAAAGGCGTTAACCTCGTTCCCGTTCTTATCGTACAGCTTGGACTCATCGATAGACGCGAAAACTTCGTCGCCGGCGTAAAGCCCCGACCTTGAAGTTAGCCCATCGTCAACAAAGCCGCCAGTGACGGAAATCTTATACGTCTTTTCCGCCCCCACCGCAAACATGCAAGAGCCGGCCAGGGCCAACACTCCCGCAACTAAACTTCTGATTCTCATAGGGGTTTCCCTTTCTTGATTAGAACGATTGAGAGGGTGCACACTCACTCAAAACACTCAAAACACTTTTGTCCCTCTCCCTCCCGCTAGATGGACAAAAAAATTTTCTACTATTCGTAAAAGAACAGTCCTTTACTGGAAGAAACAGAACAGGGAATGACGTGTTCGTTGTGTAGGGATGTTCTTTACCTTTATCATCAATGTACAATGCCTTCTCAGGCACAGTATAATACCCTGACCAAAATCCCTCACCATTCGGATCCTGAACCCACACACCTTTTGCGGTTATCGCGCGAACCTTCGTTCTTGCTCCGTTGGAATAACAACATGAAAACAAGAACGAGAAAATACCGTTATTAAAATTGGGCGAGAAACTTTTGAAATTCCAATCAGACTGACTAAAAGCGGCTTGCTTGGGTGTCGTAGCTGTAATAGTTAAAATTTCCGGTTCAGAATACGCCAAATATCCAGAATTTCCATCTCGACCGTCATAGTCAGGCAGAACTTCAAATTTGTTCTCCGATTCCCACATATACCCAACTTCAAATGTCTTTGACCGGTCAAAAACATTACCGGCAATCTGCATGGAGTTTGTCCAACCGGTGTAACCGTATACACTTGAAGGAGACAAATTGACTTGTGTTAACGCATTGCCATCCGCTGTCGATACGACTCTAGATGCATTATCATCTGCTGTCTCGATCAAAACAAGCCCATATATTCCGGGGCCAGGCTCAATAGATCCCGATGGTTTCGCACAAACATAAAACACCCAACGATAACCGGAAAAATTGCAGCAGTCTGGCACGTAGAACAAAACCGTTGATCCCGAAAACGCTTTCCCCATTGAATCAACCCCAGAATATGTTACCGCCCCGTTATTTTTTACCGTGAAAGTGAGATAACCATTCCCTTGGGGTGCATACGGGGTTGAAGATTTCTCAACCGACAGAGCAGCTGTATAATAACCCGCTTTCCCGGAGACAAGTTCATTTCCGGCTTTTGTGTCCCATTCGTTTCGATACAGCCAATATTCTGTGCAGCCATCATTGCCGACTTTACAGCAGATATGTTGCAACCGCGCGTCGTCAAGAATCCGCGACAGGGTGAGCGAGACGGGGACGCTCAGCTTGCCGCACTTCGCGACAGTGCCATTCAAGTAAAAAACAGAATTAGTGCGCGCGGAAAAGGAACTCGCCCTAAAGGTGAAATTAGATCCGTCCAACATGAATTTTCCGTTTATCGTACCGGATTTCGAAATCGTCATACTGGCGGTTCCGAATCCCGCGTTGAACGAAGAATCGTCATACAGGATGCGATAACCATTATAAGTTGCGGAGACATCCTCCAGCGGTTCAACTACGCATGTCACTTTAACCGACGCGCCAGGCACAGAAATGATACGATTACCGGACTTTACCGACTTGGTGAAAAACAAATCCGCCGTAAAGGTACCCTCCTTCACGGGTACGCCGACAAGTCTTACCCCATCGGAATCAACAACGGCATTCACCCCCACCGGTAGGGACCCGTTTTTGACCGCAACCGTAGTTTTTTCGCTGTCGTTGGTCCCCGCCATAACAATCGGCTCTGTGTACACATCCACTCCCACTGTAAAAATAGGTGCCATGTATATACTATCAGCAGAAATCATCCAACTGTCAGGTACAGGAACAGTGGTATCGATGCGCGGAGCGATTTCCTCAACCAGCCTCACGGTGGCGACATTGCCTAAAACGCGCGCCTTATTACCAAAGGCGTCGCTATATACAACATCCATACGCCAATAGAGCGTTTTACCTGCTGATAATAAACCCATCTGAGTCGCGACCTCATACCGCCCGTCTTCTGGGTATGCGCAGGTACTCACCAAATCCTTCAAGTTAGGGGTGCTGTACGCAACAAGGGTGTCAACCGCAATACCTGTGTCCGTTTCCGGCAGGCTAACTGCTTCTGGGGCTACAGACTTGAGGACTAAGCCATTTGCAAGGGAATGTGCACTTTTGTCGTGCGGCAAAACCGGGATAAATTTGAATTCCGACAAGGAGGAAAACGTCCAATCCGCAATAATATAAGCGCCATCTGCGTCACCCGCCTCAGCCTTTAAAGTGATTCTTTGGCGCCCCGAAGGTATGGCGACAAAAACAGCGTCCCCATTAATCTTCCCCAATTCCTTGTTACCCAAGCTCAACGCGGCGGCGGCAGAATTACGGCAATCGACCTTCACCTTCAACACACCAGGCCCGACCAAATCAATGGCCAGTTTAGTCCCAGATGACGTAAGGATATCGGAACGGAAGCAGGCCGTTGACTCATCCCCCGCAACTTCTAATCCATAAAACCAGCTATCGCCAGAAACCTTTGCTCTGGATCCTAACACCGACTTGTTGTATTCGTCGAATGTATTCACTACCATCTCGTCCCGTCTGCTGTACCGGATGGTATTTGGCGTTCCCAGCGTGCCGCCATTCGCAGCTTTTAATGATATTGTTCCGTAACGATCGGCTTGTACGCCATCCTCGCGTGGCAATTCATACGTGAAAATTTTCTCCCCAGATTCCCCATGTCCCCAAACTAAGTTGGTCACGACAACATTTCTTAATTTTCCGTCTGTAACCGAGACAATCCCTGTGACAACACCATCCGCGCCGTTCTGGCGCATCACGCTGGCAGTGAAATTACTACCTTCTAGACATTGCGGGATTTCTTTTCGGAATCGCTCTTCGAAAACAAGCCTGCCCGCATTCCTCGCTTTCGTTTCGGTTATAGTCACCACGCACTCGCTTATCCCCTCGGGAACCGTACAATGCTTATGGGGATAAAGAACAATTGAGAATGACCTGTTGCCTTTCCATTTGTCTGATTTTAACAGCGGGATAGCAAAATATTTCTGCCTTTTTGTTTCCCCCGAGTTCCAAACCACCTTCCCGGATTGCAGCCCGTAATCCTCGCCGAACTTCGCCGTTCCGTCTTTAGCCACCCAATCTATTTCAACCTCAACATCTTTATCGGTGTTGCTTATGTCTATAGGTATTGACACGCTATCCTTGTTATCTGTCGCCGACACTGTAGGTCTTGAAAATTTTACCGTTGCAGAAGCGAGCTGGTATTCATACTCCAACCCATACCATATTGATCCGTTCAACTGTGAGGCTGGTTTGATTTTGAGCCAATATTCACCAACTTTACCAAGATTCGTTGAAAAAACAATCGCGTTGCCAGAATCAATTTCCGCTGTGGCAATGGGCGGATTGGTTACGGCACCGTAATAAAGTTCAGCCGCCAAAGGTGCTTCTGCTTTTCCCGCTACGGGATTAATCTTAAAAAACCATTCCTTGCCCGCGCCGTCGATGACATTAATTTTGAACCAATCTGCCGTGTCGGTAATGCCTAACGTATGTATTCCGTGCGAAATTGAAGTATCTTCACACTCCGGCTCGTTAATCTCCGTGGCGGTTTGCCAATAGTCATCGCGCTCGTCCCATTCATCGGCATTTAACAAGCTTTGCACCCTGTTTATCACATAAGGGATTGCGGCATTCGCTTTGTTGACGGAAAAGCGGCCCGCAACCGAGCCGTCAGGTCGCATGAGAAGCATCGTGGGATACCCAATCCTTTTATATGTGATTACTTGTCCTCCTTCAAGGAGGCTCGGACAGGAAGCGGTGGCTGCGGTAGGGACTGCGTACGAATCCTGAACCATGTAGCGTTTCTCGATTTCCCTTTGCCCTTCCTCGGCGGTCAATCCCGCATTCGCCAAATAGTCCGCGTCCCACAACCAACAGAAATTGGACGCACCGTCGCGATATGGGAAATCTAAAACCGTCAGGAAAAAACCATGCTCCCAAACGAAAGATTTCCATTCGTCACTTTCAAGCACAATACTTTCCAGCGGTTGGCAGTGCGGGCACCACCACATTCCGGAATAGAGCATAACAGTCCATTTGTTGTGGGTCTTTGCGTTTGCAAGCGCACTTTCGTAATCCATCGTCCATACGCCCTGCGCTGCGCCAGACCATTCGGGGACTATAGACGACGGCTTGACATCATACCCCGGCTTGTTTTCCGCAAAAACTCCAAGGCATACCCCAAAGATGAGGGATGCCAATACTGTTATTCCGGCCTGCGATTGTCTATTCATGGCAATAAGTTCCTTTATTCTTCGTCCCATCCTTCTGTAGGCTGGCTGAGTATCTCCTCCGCCCCGATGAGTAACTGATAAGAGACATTCCATGTGTAAGTCCTCTTGTCAGCAGAATCAGTAATCTTTGCAGGTACCGTGTAGAATCCGGACATGACGGCATCTTCTACGGAAAGGGGAGCAGTCTCGTCGCGTGTCATTATCATCACGCCCTGATGTTTGAAGGATCCAACCTTTTTCTGTTCCGTTTCAACGTCGTTGTCATCGTATTTTGACGCATAAAGGTCAAAGGACCCCGAGAACAGACCTGTCGCCGATTTGAATGACAGCGTGAACTTGCACGGATTAGTGCTGGCGCCCCAGTCTATGAGTTTCGTCTTCTTGCCGTTCACGTCCAGCGTGTTCTGGATTACGCTCTTCTCGACTGTGGGCGTGTTGACCACCATGTCCACGTAGAGGCCGTGCGCCGCGTCGCCGTCATTGCATGTAAGCATGCCCGGATATGCGGACCACTCGTAGTCTTCTCCCTTGAGCGCCGCCGGCAACTGGTCTGTCTCGCCGAAATCGGCCAGGTAGAGCGCGTACCTCTTGTAGTATGCCTGGAGGTTCACGATGGTGGAGTAATATCCGCCGACCGGCGAAAGCTCTGCCGTGAACGAGGACCAGCTCTCGCCGTCGTAGGCGGCGTGCGCATCAGAGTTTGCCCAGACGAGTTTGGAATCACCATCAATCACTGGCAACATGGCGCCGGAGCTTATGTCCTGCCCGTCCAAGGTGGCGGCATTACTGAGCGCCAGTCTCAACCATCCGCCAATGGCAGTTGTCTTGCTGGCCACATAAACTGGTACGTACACCGCGCTTTCATCATCTCCGTCATTGGAAATATATCCTGTCACGGCAGATCCGGAAAGCGAGGTTCCATCCGCTGCCATGCCGGATATCTTTGTTTTACCCTTGGCGTCAATCGTGAGCGTCAAGTAACCGCTTCCTTGCGGGGTGCCAGTGATAGCCGAGCCCGTTACGGGAAGTGTAACGGTATAGTATCCTATGTAGGGGGTTTGCGCCGCAAGCACATGTTTGAACTTTGTGTTGTCGCGGAGTGCCTGACCGACGTAAGCGATATCTTCCGCAGCCACACTTTTCTTGTCTGCGGCTGGAATGTTGAGCGTCATTTCCGCAATCATAGGCATATCAATGGCAGTCCAGTCGTTCGTACCTGCGCGGCACACCGTCAAAGTAAGTACATTCGTGTACCCTTTTATCAAGCTAGCCGCATTCATTGTGACGGAGACTCCTTGCTGCCCATTTACAAGTTCTACGAGCCTGTCGTAGCCATCCGCTTTGAATGCATATTTTGCACCACCAATCGTCGCGGTTGCCGCGATTTTACCGGTTTCGGCTACTGTCACGTTTAATAGGCCGATTGAATTGTTCTCAAGACCCGATGCGTCCGATACGGAAACATCGTCCGTTTGGACAAGCCCATTGAATGTGCCGGCGGCAAGTTCAATGGGTTCGACATGCAAGTTGAATGCCAAGGCGGGGCCGATATTACGCCCGGCGGTGGCCTGCACAGCCACGGCGAAGTCGCCCGCCTTCTGCGGCACACCCGTTATAGCTCCAGTGTTTTTGTCAATGGAAAGTCCCTGAGGCAGTTTTGCACCGGAGGCGAGTGCCCATGTCACGCCTACAGTTTCGGAGCCGAACATGAGATTAGTCACGTTGACACCCTGTACGAGCATGACAGACTTACCGGTGGCGATGAGATTTTGCACATCATCACCGGTAATGTCAGGTGACGATTCGATGTGCGCTACGGGTGCGCCGACTACGGAGGTCTTGAACGTCCAAACCGTCTTGTTCGTATTGATGAGCCGCACATTGCCGTCGTCATCCAACATGACGCTGTCCACGCGCCAATTGTATGTTGTGTTTCCGAGCAAAGGATTGTCTCCGCAAGCCGTACATATCTCGTATGAGGTCATCCCCATCTGCGGCACGGAGACGTAAGCATTCGCGGTGCCGACTTTTTTCTTGTCCACGTCGCATGAGAAAGCATAGCGAATGTTCGTGTTGTCGTCGCCAGACCACCTGAGAACGGCATGCTCAGGATTTACCAAGTAGGACGAAGAAGTAGGTGCTACAAGCGTTGGCAACAGCAGCGGATCCCAACGGAACGGCATGTCGCCATCCTGCGGATAGAGTGCAAGGTAAGAATCAGTCTCGTCCGTTGCATTCGCGCCGCGCGTGACCGTAATCTTGACATCAACCTTCCCGGCTCCAAGGAAGAGGTCGGCGGTTGTTCCGTCCAGAGCGGAGTCAAGCGCGTTTTTGCCTATCATCACCGTACAGGTCGTGTCATCACCGTCCTGCACGAAATCAGGCGAAAAGCGCAAACGCCCCGGCCCAGTGACGGAGAAAGTCAGTTCCGCCTTTTCGCCCTTCTTGGCGGGCATCACGCTACGGAGCGTGCCGGCCGCGTCAAAATACCATGTGTCGGCTTTTCCGGCCTTAACCGTCACGCCGCTTGTCTTCGGGAAGGACGCAACGTAGGCGGTAAAATCCATCGCGCTGTCACCATCCACCACGGTTACCGTAGCGGTACCGTTTTTTACCGTAGCTTTGGCATCGGCTGCAAGGACAGCCAGTTTCACCGTAAACGTCTTGGCGGCAAAGTAGGCATCGGTCGGGCGCATGGTCGGAATCCTGAGAGCCTTTGTTTCGGTGTCGCCATCGTCCCACCAGATTTCTTGTGTTTCAGTGGACACGAACTCCTGCCCGCTTGTCTGTTTCGCCGAAATCGTCGCCGAAACCGCTATGGCCTTATCCGCTCCTTGCGTACGCGTCAGCCAAAGTACGGCGGTATCCCCGCCCGCTACCGTCAACACCGGCTTCGCGGGATTGGCGAATTCTTCCATCTCCTCTCCGCCGAACGCAAACTGAACCGTACCAGGAGCGGCCTTGGAACTGTCCGTGATCGTGACTTCAAGGTTGTTGGACACGAACTGTGCAGGATACTCGGCTGACAGGTCGATTTCATCGTCCGCAATCGCATCAAGCTGAATGTGGAATACCTTGTTCTCGTCCCAGGAATCGATCAGATCGGGAATGATCTTTATTTTGATTTCCTTCGCCGTACTATCGCCGTCTTCCCACGTCAAAATTCCAGTCTGGGCCACGTAATCTTCGTTCGCAACCGCAGTACCCTCAACCGTCGTATAGCGGACGCGCACTTTACCCTCTTTGGCCGTGCGCGACAACTTAACGGTCAAGTACCCAGCTTTTTCGCCCACTGAGTAGGCGGTCTTGTCCGTCTTGACCTGACCGATGTTACACGCCTTGGCCGTCATCGTATAGGCACAATCCACGTTCTCAAATCCATTCGCCCGCGTAATGGAGAGGTAGTAAGTGCCGCTTTCGTACACAATTCCGGAAACAAACTCTCCTTGCATGATTATGTCACCAGTAACGGTTCCATTCACCAGTTTTGCGTTGCGGTAAACTGTAATCTCCGCTGCACCTTCGCTCTCTTCAAGGGCAAATTCGTAGTAATTGTATGCCTTTACTGACAATTTGTACCAGTCCGCCGCGTCGTTAGTCCACAACGAACGGTTCACTGTGACGGGCTTTGCCTTTGTCGGCGCAAGCGAAACTGCACCGTTCATCGTGTCATCCTTAGGATCGGACGTGTCACTGTACTTGAGCACGCACGTTGTGCGGTTGTCATTCCCCGCCACAACCGTCACCGTCTGGTCTAATGGTTTAGTCCATCCCGAAGCTTGGGCGGCCTGAATCGTATAGGTTCCTGGTGGAAGCAACAGTTCCGAACCGTTTCCGTATTTTGCCGACTCACCCTTGATGTTCCATAACGATGAAGTCGAACCCTTGACATCAACTTTCAGAAAACCGTAATCCTCTCCATTTACCCAGGCGTAGAGTTCGTATGGGCAATCACAACCTTCTCCGTTTTCCAAAGATGCCTTGATATAATAGGTCGCATTATTCCCGGCCAGGAACTTCGCACCTTCCTGCGCATCCCCCAGATCTTGGATTAGCTGCTCTTCCCCTTTTGCGTTGAGCGTGTAAACTCCAAGTTTCAGTGGGCGCCCATTCACATAATGCGCGTCATCAGTTCTGGCGATGAAATTATAAGTCACATCTTTGCGTGCCCCCAGAATGAACCAGTCGACACGATTGGTCGCGTTCAGTTCCAGGGCGGAGCCGTCCGCCTTGAACTGTTGCGCTCCTTCGGTCGATGAGTTGCCCAACACCACCGAGAGTGTATTGCCCGTAGATGGTTTGTCGTCTGCTTCGGCAGGTGGCACTCCTAAATCTGTATAAAGTATGCTCCCTGTGATGGTGACATCGTTTGTGCTGGCCTCAAGGCCATCCTGGCAAACGCCCACATAGTAGGTTCCGGACTTGGCAGGAAGATAACTGAACCGCTGCCCGCTATCCGTCGTACTCTTGAAATAATTCTTTGCAAGACAATTCCCATTTGCGTCGTATAGCTCCATTACGCAGCCATCCTGCTCGAATGCCGTCTCGAAGAATGCAAGCCGTCCGGCTTTTAGTTCCACCGAATAAAGTGACGTGTCGATGACTTCGTCGAAATAAATGCCATTTGAGTCGTTCCGCGCACCTGCGACCGCCGTGAGAACCTGGCCATCGACCAACTCCCCGGCAAGCGGGTGCTTGTCAATCGGACGCGTGGACAAAGCGCTGCCGACGATGGTGAACTTAGTGCCATAGTCCCCGTCGATTTGCAGATAGTGCGTGCCCGAATACCGCGGTACACCAGAATAAGTGAGCGAATCAAACTTCATGTTTTCGCCCTCGCCGACATATACGACTTCCGGCAGAGGGAAGTCATCGGCGGCATCTTCCTGATCAAGGTAGAACATTGTGATTGATCCGCCAACTCCTTCTCCCGTCACCGTAAACGAATACTTACGGCCAGCCGTAAGATTAAGGGAATACCAGTAATCGTCGTCATCGCAGAAATTACCCGTTTTAGTCACGTTTTTACCTTCGGTAATCGTTCCGAAGGCCACGGGGCTGTCGATACAACCGGCAGGAACCGCTTCATTGACGATTCCTGTCATGCTGGTGATGGTCACGACCGTTCCCGGATCGCCATAGACATACAGTTTGTATCCTTTTGCAGAATATATGACATCGAATTCAGAATCGAAGTCTTCACCCTTTACAAATCCGGAATACACCCAATCTTCGGACGTGATTTGAAAACGACCGGTTGATGTCGATCGGGTGTCTTCGAAAAACACCCCAAGTGAAGTTTCGTCATACTCGCCGCTTTCATAGTCAAAATCCGGATCGCGGTAAAGTGCGACGACTTCAAGATCAACCACTGAATCCGGAACACCAGTGTCGGAAACAAAGGTGTAGTTGCTACCTTTGGAAAGGCCTGACACCTCAAACTCCGCCTCGCCACTCTCGCCAAGGGTGATGGTTACGGATTTTCCAACCCTTATCGAGGCTGCCTCCAATATAAATGATGTGGTGGCCACCATGACGAACAGTAAGGACTTATTAATTATTCTGCTTTTCATTTTTTAACCTCCCTTTTTACTCTTTAGTCACGGACCAGACATCCTCATCGCAGGAGAACTTGAACAAGATGCCATTTGGCAATGCCGAATTGACCAACACTGCCCACATCCTGCCGTCCCTTGCAAAGGGTACAACAGACGCAGAAATGCGTTTCCCATAGTATGTCCCGACAACACGAGTGCTTCCATTGGCACCGACCTTGAAAATAAGTTCCCCGTCGTTGTCGGAATATTCAATCGTCTGGCCGAGCAACCCCTCGCTCTCTGCATAGGTGCCGATAAGTGGGCGATCTGACCAACCATTGCGGGCACCAATCACGTCAAACTCCATCCCAGAACCCATTCCGGCTTGGGCATCCAGCTCACCTTGGTTGGTAACCGCAATTACCGAATTCTCAAGGACGGCACGCGCACGGCGAACAACGGCATCATCGGTTGCACCGTCGACCAGCTTACCCGTCACAATCCAGATTTGGTTTGGCGGCACCGTCAACTTTCCGGACACTCGCCCGGATGATGTCGCCGTCAGCGTCGCAAGGCCACGAATCTGCTCGTTCAACATAACGTCCCCGTAGAATGTACCTATATTGAAAAAGGATTCGTTGGGGGTGAACGTCAATTCGTCAACGGCGAGGGATGCCCCTACGGAAGTGGCGGTAAACGTAATCGTTATCCGCCGGGTACCCGCCGGAATTTGCGCCGAGACAACTCCATCATGCTCTGACAAACCGAGTGCGGTACTGCCAGACAACACCATAATCGTACCCGAACCGGTTTGGATTTTCTTGAAGGAAAGCGTCCCCGGTCCTCTCAGCGTTGCCGTCATTGACATCTTGTCGTTTGCTTTCACGGATGTCTTGGTCCTGATTAGCCCATTGGCGCCGACATACCAGGCATTCCCGAATGTTTCGACTGCAATGCTCGTCTTGCTTACGGAATACGTTTGAAGTGCTGCATCGCTATCGGTAATAGAGAAATTCAAAGTGGCATTTTGGGTTTTTGCACTCTTGATACCCGTCGTTAAGGTTAAGGACTTGACCTGACGCGCCACGTATTGTCCGTCAGAATCAGGAATGTACACGTCTATCCAGGTCTCCGTTTCTAGGTCGGCCATCGTAGCCTTCGCCGTTGTGCCGTCCGCCCAAGTGAGCGTTAGCCCGACTTCCCCGGCATTTCCGCCGATTCTGACAACCTTGACCTTCAGTTCCTCGCCCTCTATCACGGGAATCTGTTTCGCTTGGTACGGCTTCAGCGTCATACCGCCGTCAAGTGAATACCCTGCTATCGAGAACGTACCCACCGAACCAGTGTCCACCTCAATAACCTTAACCGAGAGGCTTGTAATCTCGCCCGGAAGACCTTCCGACTCGTCGAAGTCCAGGTAAACCTCGAACTCCTCGAATACACCTTCGTATTCGGCAATCAGCTTCTTCAGGTTTACTGTCGTATATTTGACGGATGAAGATGGGCTGTGTTCGTCCCAAGAGAGTATTGTGTCAAGGGTAACGTAATCCTCGCCCGCCTTGGCCGTCCCGTCACGCGTCTTGACGGCAACTGACGCCGGCAGCGAAACTTCCATATCGCACTGCACCGGGATACGAACAGAGGAGGCAAATTCGCTCACCTCGATCGCATTTGTCGTGAATCCAATGGTCGCCGGAACCCACTCGCGGTACTTCAGCCCGTAGGACACGCTCTGCGGATCGTCCGCAGTCCTGCTAATCCCGATGGCAACCGTCCCGGACGTCGCGGGAATGAAGCGGCATGTGGCGCCAAGGCACTCGTCAAGAGGCACTGTCGTCGTCTCGCCCTCGCCAGGCAAAAGCACCTTTACTTCCAGCGGCGGCATTTCATCCGTTTCAGGAAGCACGTCGACAATCTCGAACGCGTATTCCACGTCCTTCTCGACGGGGAACGAATACCAGTCGCCCTTGTCAGACCCGTTCAGCGTAAGGCCGCTGCGCGTGGTCGGGCGCTTTGACACTGTAAGCGCCGTAGCATTCGCGGCGTTCACGTTTGAGTTCGCATCGCCGTCGTCCGCGTCGAACTCCGACATGGCCGTCTTGAGCGTCATGGTCTGCAGATGGACCGCGCCCTCAGCGTTCTGATGGACCGCTGCGTCTTCCAGAACCGTGAGCGTGAACGTCTCTTCCGGCTTCCAGAAACCGCCGTCCGCAAGAATCGGAACGGTGAGTGTCGCCGTGTCGGAACCGGCTGCGAACCTCACCTCGCTGGTTACTGCGTTCACACGTCCCTCGACGCCCGAGACCGCTACCTGCACGGTTATCGCCTCTTCAAGGTTCTTCGTGCGTTTGAGAGTGACTGTAACCGATGTGTCGGCTTGTGCAGCGGATGCAACCGCGGCAGCATCGGACGAGAAACCTACAACGGGCAGCACCCATTCCTGCCATGCAAGGTCGTAGGTGAACACCGTCCCGTCAGAGACCTCGTTCACGACAAGCACCGTCAAATCGCCGCTTCCCTCCGCCTCGAAGCGGTATGGGCTCGCCATTAGCTCCGCAAGAGTGGCGGTATGGAAAGGCTCGTCCGCGGCGCCCAGGAAGAACTTGACCGTGGGATCGCTGGCCGCGGTCGCCGGGCGCTTGGTGTAGGCTCCGGTCGGCACCTTCACCTGGTAGGTCTTTCCTTGCTCCAAGGCGCTGAACACATACCAGTCTTCCGCATCCAGACCGCTACCGCTTACCACACGGCTCGCGCCTTCGCTTTCCTTGACGCTGCTAGTCTGGTCGACGATGGCAAAGGCAGTCGCGCCGTCGCGCGTGTCATCACCGGGATCCTTGTCGTCCGCAGGGATGTCCAGGTCTTCAATCGTAACCAGACATTCAGCGCCGGCACCGTCTTCCGGATTCATGCAAGTCACCGTGAAGGACTTGTTTCCCTGATTGCCGGGGATGTCGATGACAGGCACGCTCACCGTAGCCTCCGTCTTGTTCGCAGCAAATGTAACGCTGGCACCCGTCAGGGCAGTGTAATCGACACCCGCGCGCGCCGTACCGTCCGTAGTGCTGACCCGCGCACTCACGGAATCGGTCATGCGCCCGCTGCGCGTAAGCGTCAGCACGACGTTGGTGGCGTTTTCCTTGACCGTAATTTCCGTCTGCTTGAAGCCATAGGCGACTTCCTCGAATTCGCGGTATGCAAGCTTGTACGATGAACGTCCGACACTCCCGTCATAGTAGAACTTCACGTAATAAGTGCCAGTTGCCTCGGCGGTGAAGACGCAAGGCGATTCTATGAACATCTCGGTTTGGGTCGACATCGTCTTTATGACATTGCCCGACGGATCAATCACGTCGACCTTCGGCGCAGCGTTCTCATAGGTCGAAAGATCCTGGTACAGGCTGTAGCGCTTCCCTTGAGCGAGGTTCAGCTTGAACCAGTCCGCCTTGTCGGGATGGTCGCCTGCGGCGTTCATATAGTGAAGTTCTGTGACAGCGGTCTCGGCGACCGGCGAACCTAGGTCAGTGGCACCTCCATTCGTGTCGTCCGCTGGGTCCCACTGGTCGTTGACATTAGGGTTGTAGTCTTTGAAGAGGTTGTCCCAAAAGGAAATATAATGATCAACGCTGTAGCCCCTACCGACAAATGAGACCTGTTGGCCGCCGATCACCGTGCCGTCCTTTTTCTTCCAGTACCCGCCGATTCGCGGAAGTCCACCATTGCCCACGATATCGATGAATGCCTTCAGCTCTTTCGTCGTCCACCAGCCCGACCCAGAGTATGCATAAAGGAAATAATATGGGGAATCGGCAACCCATTGCTTAAACTTTTGATTTGGAAGAATGGAACTCTCAAAATTGGCACAAAAGGTACAGCCGAAAGCCGTCCCAACCATGACGATTGGGATGTTGTCTGTCTCACCCTTGGCAATCGTCTGCGTGATGTTGCTGTTCCATTCTCCGATTTTCGTTTCCCCGTTAGAAACAAAGTAATTGTCGGCGCCTAGTAAAAGCTGTGATACAGACAGCAAGCCAACAAAAAAGATCACTTTCCTACCATTCATCATTTTGCCCCTTTCGTGATTTTCCGATCGCTAAAGATATCACGCCAAATAAATCCATACGGGTAGAGGACACCAAAGTGCTGGCATAGTCGCTCGAATTCCGGCGTGACTACCTCGATGTTCCTCCTTTTACGCAGATCCGCCATAAGCTTTTTTTTGTCCGGAACCACAAAACCGTGGTCCTTCTCGCAGAAAATCCTGAAACCGGTGAACAACGTAGGGGTTTCTGAAGATTTCTGATCAATTTCCGTCATGTAGTAAATGCTAATGTCACCTTCATCCTCGAAAGGGTCTGACCACGTCCTCAACTGCTGGTACCGTACCTTTCCGACCACATTTTCCTCGTCATCAAAGGAATTTCCCGGTGCCTTGGCAAACCACTCCACTTTAAAGGGGCTAGGAATTTTTTTCGCGTTCTCTTCATCATCCTCGCCGAACGACACATTCTTTTCAATCAACTCATCGCGGAGCTTTTTCAATTCAGCGAGGTAAAAGGCGTTCGTCAATGCTGACCGGCGATTTCCTTCCGCTAATTTGTTATACAGCGCATCCACTTCCGACTGTGAGACCTCCAGATTATTAGTGAAGGTTAGCTCAAATACCTTGGAGATGCGGATATTATCGCGGATGAAACCATCAAGCGCCGGTAAAGACCGATGCCCTTGGCACAAAGCAAATTTCTCGACGGAAATCGATGATTTTTTTGCCACATTGGAAATCGCGGTCCACTGATCAGCGAGATCAGATTCGTCAACGCCAACCCCAAGCTCGTCTGCTCTCAACAGAAATGCCGCTTGGTGGAGAAACCTAGCCACATGTTGCGCTGCCAGATCGACCCGGTTGTTATCAAACTTTTTGGCAATTTCGCGTGCAGCTACCCCTCTGGTAACCAAAGTGTGATATTCGTTGGAAACGCTGTTCAGAAGTTGTCCCTTGGTCATCGTCTTGTCCCCAATCACGACAAGGGGGGCAGAATCCGGCAAATCGCACCAAGACACACTTTCAGCATTTGTCACCACAAAACCTGGACGGGCAAGTGCCCTACCAGAGCGTTCACAACCATCCGAACACCCCAAGAA
The DNA here is from genome assembly GCA_017454745.1 of Kiritimatiellia bacterium. Lineage (GTDB taxonomy): Bacteria > Verrucomicrobiota > Kiritimatiellia > RFP12 > UBA1067 > UBA1200. The sequence continues at coordinate 1,353 of JAFTCL010000079.1, read as the reverse complement.
TGTGATACCAATCATCAAGGACATCACCAAGGAACACATGTTTATTCCGACCCAGAATCTCATATTACTTAATACCTATTAAGTTTTACATGAAATGGGGCGATATCCTAACGGATACCACCCCACACGTGTAAATTGATTTTAATCAATCAAACTATTGGACCTTCTGGACTATGAGCGGAGCCGCCCAACCCGTCGTATAGCCGGGCTTGCCATCAGTGTATGTCCAACCTTTGGCAAACACTTTGTTGAGAACCGTGCTACCATACGCTGCTTTACTCTCAGACTTGTTGTATTTGAGCGACCAGGTGCCGCAGACAGCATCAGTCGACCAAGAAGCAGTGCCGTCAACGAGGATGGCAGACCAAGGAATACAAGCATCCGGCGTGAAGCTAATCGTCACCGGATCCTGGGTAATGCTGAGACCGGTGTAGCTCGGATCAAGCAGGCAGGGTTCGAACACAACGGTCGGAATACCGCACCATGTCGCCGCCGCAACAGCACCAGCAAGATTACCGCTAAGGTTTTTTACAAGACCATTCTCTTGAGCGCCAAAACCAGCGCAGAGAATCGACCAAGGACGGAACTCGCTATACTGATCGAATTCAACGAAATCAAGCGCGATCAGTGCCTCGGCCTTTTTGGCCTTCTTTTCTGATGCCGCACCGAAGAAGTTCAGGATCTTGAAGTCATAGACCGCAGAACCATTGTAAGCACCCGAACCATACTTGTCGGAGAAGTCGTCAGACGTGTGGGACACGACCTTGTACTTCGACGCGCTCGTCGAGATGTAGAGGTGGGCGAAATCGCCACCCGCTCCCTGATCACCGCCGAAGAGGAACGCCTCGCCCTTGACATTGCTATTCGTGGCATTGCAGGTGTCGCAGTCAAAGAACACGCCCTTGACCTTGCGGGTCGCGGAAACGCGATAATACGCAATGCCGTCATCAGCGCAAATGCTATCAGCATCCACCTTCGCCTTCTTGCCGTCAACGAGCTTCACAGATGCCTTGAAGTCATACGCACGGCACGAAGAATCGGTGCCAGGCGTAATCGTGTCACAGAGACCGCCGAATGCAGCGGCGCTAACCATGGCAACTGAAGCACACACAATCAATTTTTTCATTGAGTTAACCCTTCTTATGGCTCGCCTTTGGCCGGCACCGTGCCAGCCTCAAACTCGCCGTCGTTGTTACAACATATTTCCAACATCCTCGGTAATCTTCAAAGCGCCTGAAGAACCTAGGTTCAGACACTCCATCTGAAAACCTTTTGGTGCTGAAAACGAGGGACAATTTACCACAAACGGCAGTGTAATGTCAACGGGAAAATTAATTTTTTTTTCATTAGCCT
>JAFTCL010000078.1 GCA_017454745.1 Kiritimatiellia bacterium | reverse complement strand
TTTGCTCCTTTTCCAAAGTACCTTATCCGCCCTTGGAAAGGAACGGCAGAATGTTACTATATTCGCCAGCCGATTGCAATAACGAAGTTGGTATGTATGCTGTTTGAACCGGGTAGAACGGGTAGAAACGTGTAGAAATCAGGGGTTTTAACCACAGACCAACACCCGCCGCTCTTTGCGAACTTAGCGCTCTTTGCGGCTAAACATAAAATGGCGACTGACGAACATGGGGGTAAAAGGGGTAGTTTTCACCGTACAACAAGATTTTACCCCTTCATCCTTTGATGTGGGACACGATTTCCGATATGCTATGGCCATTCCTGTTTTGATCTTCTGTGCAAACGCACAAAAGTTCCAAGCCAACCTTGACTTGGTCAAGTGAAAGTGGTACTATACCCGCGCTTTGAACTTCCGTGCAAACGCACGTAACTTCAAAGCAGGAGAATTCCGATGATCATCAAGCGAAACATCCTTCTGAACAAGCTTATCCAAGCAAAAAGTCACCATCTCATCAAAATTCTGGTTGGCATGAGACGTTGCGGCAAAAGCTTTCTTCTCTTCAATCTCTTCAAGCAACATCTGCTTGACAGTGGCATTCCGCCAGACCATATCGTCGAAATCGACCTTGAATCCGACGACCTTCTTTTCTGCCGCGATGCAATCACCATCGGCAAGGAGATTCGCGCTCGACTTCCTGCTGACGATGCCCCTTGTTTCGTGCTTATCGATGAAATCCAGCATGCCGAACCAATACTGCCGGAAGGCACTGATCTCTCGCGCCTGCGCCCCGATGATCGCCAAAAAGCCTACATAACCTTCTACCATGTCCTCAACGGGCTTCTCAAGCGCAAAAACATCTCCACATACGTCACCGGTTCCAACGCCGACCTTCTCTCGAAGGATGTAGCCACCGAGTTCCGAGGACGCGGCGAAACCATCATGGTGACCCCGCTTTCGCTCGCAGAGTTCGCCGAAACGATGCCGCAGGCTCGGGATTTCTTCCAAATCCGTGACGCCTACCTCACTTTCGGCGGACTCCCTGAATGTGCACTTCTTGATACCGAATCCGAAAAACGGAGGTACCTTGACAACCTCAATGCGACCATCTACCTCCGGGACATCAGCCAGCGATACAACCTCAAGAACGACGCCCTGCTTGAAATCGTGGCCGACACGGCCATGAGTAACATCGGTTGCCTTTCCAATCCCACAAAGCTCAGCAACGCAATCAACTCCACCGGTAAGCTTGTCTGCAATGAAACGACCGTTCGCAAATACCTCGGATACCTCGAATCGGCTTTCCTCATCCAGAATGCGCGGCTCTTCGATTTGCGCGGGAACCGCTATCTTGACTATCCATCCAAATACTATGCAGTCGATACCGGCATCCGCAATTCGCGGCTCAACTTCCGGCAGGATGAAAACACGCATCTCATGGAGAACGCCATCTACAACGAACTCGTCAGACGCGACTACGCAGTGGATATCGGCGTCGTGGAGATGTTCGCGACCGTCGACGGCAAGCGCTGCCGCAAGCGGTACGAAGTAGATTTTGTCGTCAACAAAGGCGACATGCGCTTTTACATCCAGTCCGCATGGAACATCCCCGACAACGAAAAGCGCGAACAGGAAACCTTTTCTCTCCGCCACATCGGAGATAATTTCCGTAAGGTTATTGTGACTGGTAATCCATACGAAAAGCCATGGACCGACCGCAACGGCATCACCTTCATTGGCATTGTGCCGTTCCTTCTTGATCCCAAATCGCTGGAAACACTTTGATGAACCGGGAGTGACGAGTGACGAACTAAGAGTGAAGAGTTGAGGGGAAGTAACCGTGTAGAACGGGTAGAAACGTGTAGAAATCAGGGGTTTTAACCACAGACCAACACCCGCCGCTCTTTGCGAACTTTTGTCAAGTCCCCGTTTAAAGTTGACACCCTTTCTTCACTCGAACGCCAATCGCAACTTTACATCCACACCACAATTATACTATACTTTACCGTGTTAGAGAAAAAATCTGTTGGCGGAGTTTGTAATAATGGGAAAAAGCATTATGGCGGTTTTGGCGTTGTTGTCCGCGACCGCGCTTGCGGACATTAAAAACGGTACGGCGTTCCAGTTCGACAACATGCCGGAGGAATTGACGGTCCAACGACGGCGGGGCGAACCGGTACGTTTCTCGCTTGAGGAAAACCGTACCACCGGTTATAAATGGGACATCGAGTGGAACCAGGCGGAATGCGACGTTTCGCAGGATTTCCGCGGCGGCAAGAAGGGTGTGGACGGTGCGCCAGGATCTATCGATGTCACTGTGACGAGTAAAATTTACACCCCCGCCCGCGTTGAATTCCGCTACCGCAGACCATGGGAAAAGGACGTCGCCCCCGCAAAGACAATGCGGTTGATCGTTTACACCGTAGGCGAGGCGAAAGACCCGCTCTATCCCCCCACCCCGGTAAACCTGCTGCTAAAAAAAGAGTGCGAGCAGCGCGGCATCGTTATCACCGACTGGCATCTCCACATCCGCGGCGGCATGACACCGGAAATGGCGTTCAACCGCGAAAAAGCTTTCTGTGTCCGTTCCTCGGCAATGGAGAACCACGGCCGGGAATGGGAGATCTACGATAACGAAAAGCTACGGGCGTTCGCGGAACGTTCCCGCGCGGTTAACCCCAAGATGCCGGTCGGCATCCAGGTCAACGACCGCGACTGGTTTACGCAGATCGATCCCGACACCCGCGCGAAATTCGACTACATCTTGGCGGATTCAATGATTATGGGCACGCTTCCCTCCGGACGGGCAAACCGGCTCTGGATGGTGAAAGAGATAAACGACCCCGACAAATGGATGGAGGAGTACTTCGCGCACGTGATGCGAATTCTTGACGAACCGATCTCCATCTACGCGAACGCCACCTACCTCCCCACCCCGATCGCCGACCAGTACGACCGGCTGTGGACGGAGAAACGCATGGAAAGCGTCATCGCGAAAGCCGTTGAAAAAGGCATCGCGCTGGAAATACAGGCCGAATCCCCGTTCCCCAGACCCAATTTCCTGAGACTGGCCAAAAAGATGGGGGCAAAGTTCTCCTTCGGGACCAACAACTTCGACCCCGGCCCAAAGAATCTTTCGCGCTGGCTGGAAGCGATTGTCTGGCTGGACTTGACGCCGGACGACATCTGGAGTCCGTCCGACCTTAAGACGAACTTTAAGGCAAAACCATCAGGAGGTGCGCGATGAAATATCTTTTTTTACTGCTGTGTCTGTTCTCGCCCATGCTGGCCCATTGCGCCCCTTCAGCCGCTACGGCGGACATTTCGCAAAGAGAAACGGTTTACCGCGCCGAACTGAAAAAAATCGTTGACGGTTACAACGCCAAAGTCGCCGCGATGGCGGGCGACTATATTTTGGAACTGCGGAAGATTTCGGCAAGGATGAAAACCTCCGGCGACCAAGCTGGCGCGGCGGCGGTCAAAGCCGAAGCGGAACGCTACCTTAAAGCGTTAAAAGAGGAACCCGACCCCTTCGAGGCGGTCCCGGAGCTGACGGAAGACGCGCTGGTGGCGAAACCGGAAGGCTTGCGGCTGGCGCAGGACAACTACGTCGGGGAACGCACCGCCACCGAGGTGCGGCGCAACGAGAGCATCGTGTCGCTTGCCAAAAAGTATTGCGACGCGCTCGCGCGATTGCAACAGCAGTATTCCGCCGCCGAGCGAGACGCGGACGCCGCTGCCGCAAAAAAGGCATTGATCAAACTGCAGGTCGCTATGCAAGGCAAAGATTTCCCGGTGCGAACCATGAAAGAGGCGGGACTAACCTATCTGGCGCAACCGCCGACCCCTGATCTAGCCGACCTCAAAGAGCGGGCGACCCAACCGATCCCCGCCGTAAAAAGCCCTAACGCCGCCACCCTGCTCACCTCGCTCCCTGCCTCCGTACAGGCGTTCCTGATCAAGCCGATGGAGTTCGACAAAGAGTGGCCGCCCGAAGTGACCAAATGGCGTTTTGAAGGCCAAGGCAGCTATGCCCACGATTTCTCACTCTACAACCAGCCGGGAATGCCGTCCGAACTCGGCATGTACGTGCAGAAGGACACCATGCGGGCTTATGTGCAGGGCACAGTACAGTCTGCCACCCATCTCTTCCAGGGCAAGAACCTCCAATGGGTGGGACGCGCTATGGCCTGGCGGCTCAACGACAGCCGCGACCTGGTTTGCCGGGTGGTCTTCAGAACCCGCCATCCAGCGCCCAACGCCTCGTCCGGCCCCGCCGCCTGCGTGGCGGTTTACAGCGTCAACGAGCAGAACCGGCTGATCGCCTCGATGACCGCGCCGATGGTTAACGGCGAAACCACGCTGTTTATGGCCAAACACTACTCCTACAACCGCCTGAACATCAAATGGGAAGGAACCAAAAACAAGCGCGGGTTCACCATCCCCGACCACACCCCGCTGCGGGTGGCGGTAGGCGTGGTCGGCGGTAACGATGCCGGCCAAGAGATTGACGCCACCATCGAAATCCTGCCCAGCGGCCACCTTGAGGACAATTGAGGAAACCAGCATGAGCCAAACACCGCTGAAAATTTTTATCTGCGCCGGCGAGCCCAGCGGCGATCTGCACGGGGCGGCGCTGATGCAATCCCTGCGCCGCAAAATAAATCGGCCCATCGCGTTCCGCGGTTTCGGCGGCGACCAAATGCGCGCCGCCGGGGCCGACCTGCTTTACCACACCGACCAAACCGCGCTGATCGGCATTACCCCGGTGCTTACCCATCTGCCGTTCCTGCTCGGGATGATAAAGAACCTGAAGCGGGTGATGCTCGGCTGGAAACCGGATTTGGTGATTACCGTCGATTATCCGGAAATGAACCTGATGCTGGCGAAATTCGCGCACCGCAACCAGATCCCGAATCTGCACTACATCTGTCCGCAAGTCTGGGCGTGGCGGCGCGGGCGCATCCCCAAAATCGCGAAGATTCTGGATATGATGCTCTGCATCCTGCCTTTCGAGCCGGAATGCTTCAGCGGCACCGCGCTCGACATACGGTACACCGGACACCCGCTGGTGGACCGCGCGGCCGAAACCCGCGCCGAACCGCCGCCGACGCTGCCGTGGCACGACAAAACAAAAAAAATCGCGCTGCTGCCGGGCAGCCGCGTCAGCGAGGTCACCCGCATCCTGCCCCGAATGCTGACCGCCGCCGCCATCACGGAAGAAAAACTGAACGGCGACTGCGCCTTTGTGATTCCGGCCGCCTCGGCGAAAATGAGAAAAATCGCCCAAGAGATCATCGGCCGCCAGCCCCGCAAACCGAAGGTTTTGGAAATGGTGGACGGCAACGCCCGCCATGTGCTGTTGCAGGCGGATGCCGCCGCCGTGGCGTCCGGCACCGCAACGCTGGAAGCGTGCCTGATGCGATGCCCCACCGTGCTGGTTTACGCGGCGAGCTGGCTAACCTACCAAATCGGGAAAAACATCATTAAAGGGGTGAAATTCCTGGGGCTGGCCAACATCATCGCCGGCCGCGAGATCATGCCGGAGCTGATTCAAGACGCCTACACCGCCGAAGCGCTCGCCGACCGGCTGACCGCATTCTCCAGCGATCCGGAAACCCGCGCCGCCACGCTGGCCGGACTCGACATCGCGATCGCCAAGCTGGGCAACGGCGGCGCGTCAGACAACGCGGCGGAGGCGATCGTCGGGAAATTCTTCCCGGCCGATGTCGCCCCTTAATCCGATTCGATTATAACGCTCCTTTGCGGTCCGTGAACGACCGGATAAGGTCAATCTCGGACTGATCGTAGGGCGTGAAATCGCCGTGGTAGAAATCGTGCTGCCACACTCCGTTGTATGGCAGCTTCTCCGGCCGGTGCCCCCACGGCAGGTGAGTTTGCGTTTTGCCGTTCACTAGCCCCCACGCCACGCAACCGACATTGGCATCTGCGAACAGCTTTAGACAATCCTTGACCGTTGAGTTTCTGGTACGGTTCATCCACTCCGTGCATATCACCGGGCGGCCGTACGCAAGCATCTCCTTTATCCGGGCGGCGGTCGCGTCCGCGTTGGCATAACAGTGGAAGGTAACCACGTCACTGTTCTCCAAAAGAATCGCGTTCAGTGCCTTGTCCCCGTTAAAGGTCCCGGAGGTTATGGGTTGCGAAGGGTTCACCTCGCGCGCCCACTTGAAAACCTTGCGCAAAAGCGGGAAGGAGCGTTGCCCCAAACGGCTGTTCGTCGGCTCGTTGTACAAATCCCACAGGAAAATGCGCGGGTCGTCGCGGAAGCGGCTCATCACCGCTTTGACGTACTTCTCCAGCTTCACATGCTCGCGTTCGTCCACCACCATCGTGTGGCCCGGGGAGGGGCTCCACGCCCAAGCGTACCATCCGGGCAGCGGTTCCGGCTGGCGGCCGATTGTCGGATCGGTGTTCACGCCGAACGCGCAGTCGTCGAAAAAGATCGGCATCGCCCGCACCTTCGCGGCCTCGCACAACGCGAGAAACCGGTCGAGGGTGTTAAGGAACCATTCCGGATCGTCCTCATAGACTTTATACTGCATGACGAAACGGACGCAGTTCATGCCCAAACCCATAAGCAACTCAAACTCCTTGCGGATCACTTCCGGGGAAAAGCCGGTCTTGTCCCACATCTCGGTGTAGTTGATGGCGTTCGCGGGAATGTAGTTTACCCCGCACCACCACGGGTTCTTTTTCGCCCACGCTTCGGCGCGTTCCGCACTCCACCGTTCGCCTGCCGGCTCCTCAGCAAACGCGGTGCCGAACGCCACCGCCACAGTCAACACCGCGCCAGCCAAGGCGCATTTCACCAAATCCGTCATACTACCTCCCATTCACTTAACTTGCCGTCCAACCACGAAACTTCGGACTTCTGACATCAGACTTCTGAACTTAATTTCGCTACCCCATTTTTCATTCCCAAACTCGTCACCCGTCTCTCGTCACTCGTAACTCTTATCTCTTCATTTCCCTAACCCCCAACAAAACCAAATACCCCGCCGGCGGCACTTTCATGCGTGAACATCCGGCGGCATAGGAACGCTCTTCGACTTTAACGCCGAAGGTGTCGTAGGAAACCGCTTTCGCGCGGGCGGGGAGCTCCACCAGGAGCGATGTAGCGTCCGTCGCGTTCAGCACATACACCGGTTTGTCGAGCGGGCCGGTCGCCACGGCGGTCTCCGCCGCGTAAACCCCGAAAATTCGCTCCTCCTCGCTCTCCCCCTCGATTAGCGGGTAGGCCAATTCGGGATGGTACGCGCGGAAACGCCCGCGCTGAAGCGCGGCGCAATGTTCCGCCCCGAAGCGGCTCCAGTGGGCGATCATGTCGGCATGGCGCCGGTCAAGCCCGGCGAGCTTCATCGAATACTGCACCGTGGAGAACATCACGCAAAGCACGTTTTTGGCCGCCGCCTCCGCACTCTCCGTGGGATGCCATTCGAGCATGTCGGAATGGACCGCAGTCTTGCCAGAGGTAAGCCGCAGATTCACGATGCCGCGGCGGTTGCGCTGCATATCCGCCGGGCAGTCGCCCACGCGCAGCATATTCGCGGCGGTGCGGATTGAAGGCCCGATATACGCTTGGCGGAACTCCACTAGCACATCGGGCTTGATGGCGGAAAGCCGCTTGTAAATATCGGATATCAGCCGCTCGGTGGCCACGGTCACGCTCTTTAAATCGCGCCCGGCGAACTTTTCCGCCACCGCCGGGTCGGTTCCGTCCACGGTAATGCTGTCGATGAAATCCAGCTTCACCCCGTCGATATCCCATTCGCGCAAAGCGCGCTCGTAGGTTGAAATCAGAAACTCGCGCACATCGGGGAATCGCGGATCCAGGCAGTACGTATGCAGCGTTTTGTTGTGGTAGAGGTATTTTCCCTTGAACCGTTCGCAATTCGCGCTCTTCTCCCCGACAAACGGAACCGAATACCAAAGCATGTACTTCATCCCGAACGAGTGGACCTTGGCGACGTGGCCTTTGATGTCCGGGAAACGGTTTTTGCTCTCCACCCAATCGCCGCAATAGGCGTAACCGCGGTTGGTGTCGTCGGTTTGCCAGCCGTCATCGACGATAATCGTCTTCATGCCCATTTTCGAGGCGATCTCGCACTCGCGCTCGATCTCGCCCTGACGGACGTCCTGATGAAAGCCGTACCACGTGGAGTAAAGCGGCGCGAACGCGGAATCCGGCACGGCGGACGGAGCGCGGCCGGATACGTCCGTCATCCACTCCGCCGCCTCGGAAACGGCGTCGCTCCAGAAAACGTCGCGGGGGTCGATGCGCAGTTTCGCTACAAGACGGGTTCGGGCCGAGACTTTGCTGTCGTAGAAATGGAACGAGAAATAAAGGCGGTTGTCCTCTTCCCGGATACCGGCCTTGATCTGCAACGGCTCGGAGGTTTCCGACGCCGCGAAGGTCATGCGGTTGCGGCCGCCGGAACTGTAACAGGCGTAGAGCGGCAGCCAGCGGCGGAAGTCGGTATTGCCAGCCCCCGGCAGGCTAGCCGGGTTCCAATACATCCCGAAACCGGAGCATTCAGACCAAGGGCGCCAAGCCGCGACCGTATCGCGCTTCGCGAAGTTGAAAGAGAGGTTGAACGCGGCTGGAAAATCCGGCTCATTCCTCGACATTTCAACCACCGCATATTCCACCCCGGACGCATCGGCCTCGCGGCGGAAATCGACCTTCCATCCGTTGCGTTCGCGGCACATGAGTTTTATGGTGCCGACGGAAAACCCCTCTAGCGTGACATCCGGGGCCTTTGCGTCGCCATAAAGAAAACCTGCAGCAAACAACATCGAAAGCAAAGAAAACTGTAAACCTCGCATAACACTTGCCTATAAGTTAGGTGGTTAGGTAGTTGGGCAGTTAGGTGGTTCCCCTACCCCTAAAAAACATTATTATGTTAACATTTTGCAAACGTAGAGTCAACGTCCTGTCATAGCTAAATTTTTACGGCTGGACCGTCTGACCGTTGGATGGTTATTGTACCTGGATTGTCCGTCATAGTTTCTGCAAAAGCGGAAACTTCATAGACGCAGAATCTTCATAATTTCGCACATTATAAGAAATATAAAGCAAATATATAATCATAACTTATTGAAATACAATTACTTATAAATAATACCCCCCCCCCCCCCCCCTAAAAAATCCACTTGTCAAATTTCCGAATTTTTGCTACATTGTTATTGTAAATCTAAAGGCAAGGTGTCTTTAGGAGTTTACTTCAAAGCTCTGTAATTACCTCACAAGAAAGAGGTGTAGGAATGAAAAAGCTAAAAGTCAAACGCTTTGCGTTAGTTATAATGGCCAGCTTGTTCTTTGCGGCGTCATCCGGACAAGCATACTATAGTGAAACCGTGGATGGCATTACGTGGAATTATACCGTTTCGGACGGTAAGGCTTCCATAGGCAAGGCCGCCATAGGGGATAATACCGTAAATGTACCCGATTTGACCGCAGTCCCCAAAACAACTTCGGGTACACTAACAATTCCTAGGCTGTTGGGCGGTTATCCGGTGACAAGCATCGGAAAATATGCGTTTAAAAATTGTTCCTATCTTACGAATATCATAATCCCAGACTGCGTAACAAGCATCAATATTTATTCGTTTTCTTATTGTAACGGGTTAACGGACATAACAATACCAAACAGTATTACGGATATCGGAAGCAATGCGTTTGCTGGATGCGATAAGTTAACAAGCTTCAATATCCCCAGCAGCGTAAAACGCATCGGTGATGCCGTATTTTTAGGTTGCCGTTCACTATTGTCGATTACGGTAGCAGATGACAATCCTTCCTATAAGTCGGTTTCAGGGCTTTTGTTGACGAAAGATGGCGAGACGCTTGTCGCCGTACCTGGTGGTCTGTATAGTGTTATTATACCTGATAGTGTAACTGATATTAAGCATTCTGCAATGGCTCATTGTGTGAATTTGACAAGCATTACACTCTCTAACAACACAAAGAGTATCCGTTCTGGTTCGTTCTCTTATTGTTCTATGTTAAATAGTTTGCACTTGCCCAGTAGTGTGACAGAAGTCGACTTTGGAGCGTTTTTTTATTGTAACAATTTGATGTCTATTACAGTAGCAGATGACAATCCTTCCTATAAGTCGGTTTCCGGGATTTTGTTGACGAAAGACGGCAAGACGCTTGTCGCCGCGCCTAATGGCATGGATAGTGTTATTATACCTGATGGGGTAACGCGTATCGGTGATTTCGCGATAAGCTTCAACAGAAATATAGTTAACATGATAATCCCTAAAGGCGTGTCCGATATCGGAAAGGAATGTTTCAATTCGTGTTTAGGATTAAAAAATATTGTTTTTGAAGGCGATGCTCCAAACGTCGCTCAAGGCGCCTTTTACAACGTTAATTCTGCATGTACGGTAAAAGTTAGGCTTGGAACCACCGGTTGGGATGTGGACATTCCCGGAACTTGGCAAGGTATTAATATAGAATATATTCCTGCCGCGATTCTTGATGCTAACGGCGGAGTGGTTGATAAAACGGATATTACAACCAACGACGGATTGATAGATGTAGAAATGCCAGTGCCAAGGCGAAAAGGTTATTCCTTTACGGGATGGTTCACCGAGAAAGAGGGAGGTGACGAAATACGGACGGGAATGAGACTGGCTTCTAATATTGTCAACCTTTATGCGCATTGGGCTGCCAACGAATATACAGTCACTTTGGTACCAAACGGCGGCAATCTGGATACTCAGGAAATCAAAGTTTTTTATGATGCCCAATATGGCGAGTTGCCGATCCCGACGCGAAGCGGATATTCTTTTGACGGATGGGTTTTTGCAGACATGATGGTTACAAATGACACCATTGTGAATACTGCGGATGATCATACGCTTACGGCAAAATGGACGCCGAAAACTTATTCCGTTGAATTCAACCCCAACGGCGGAGAAATCGCGGACGGAACCGGAACAGGGACGGTAATGTTCGATTCTACCTATGGCGAGCTACCGGAGCCAACGCGAATGGGATACGCCTTTGAAGGATGGCTGATGAATGACGAATTTATCGTTTCAAACACGGTAGTGACCGTTACAGAAAATCATACCCTTACCGCCCAATGGTCGGCAAACCAATATGTGGTGACATTCAATGCAAACGGCGGGGAAGGCGTAATTCCGCCGCAAACCAACACCTACGATATTGTTTCGTGTCTCCCTTCTAATACTTTCACAAGAATCGGCTGTGTCTTTAACGGATGGGCGACCAACGAAACCGGCAACGCCATCTACGGTGATGGCGAAGCGGTTTCAAACTTAACCAGCGGCGCAAACGAAACGGTTAACCTCTACGCAGCATGGTCCGGTAAAATTTTGGAGACCGCTTTCGGCGAAACGGAAATCTCTTCTACCGAGGGCGAAGCGGCGACCATTCGCGTATCGGGAGGTAATGCCTACGAAGCAACTAGCGTTAAGGTCTATCTCACTTATAACACCGCCATAGCGGCCGATCTCGATTTGTCAAAGGGGACGCTGCGCAACAGTAACGCACAGCTTGCGCGCCAAGCTAACCTCAAGTTCCCGCTAACACTCCAATGGGAAGCTGGCGAGATCGGAGAAAAAGTGATTACCATTCCGGTCAAAACCGACAAAACCCTGGAAGCCGAAGAATTCTTCACGCTCCAACTTGCGGATGCCGTTGGAATGGCGTTGGGTGGTGAGCGCGTTTGCTTGGTGTCGATTACAGATCCCGGCTATAGCGAACTAGCAGAAAAAATCGCAGACGGAACGGCAACAAAGGCAGAAGTGGCCCAATGGGACAAACTGCAAAATAACGGTTATTATGTGCTCGGACTGGCAGATTCCGCCGATGGTGGGAAAGTGACCGGCAGCGGCTACTGCGCTTCAGGCAAGAAGGTTACGCTCAAAGCGACGGCGAACAAGAATTTCACGTTCAAGGGGTGGAAACAAGAGTTCGGTGCTGACAGTTTAGCACCGGAAGCCGATGAAGAGGAAGGACTACCGCAAGCGGTAGACTATGTTGCCACCACGCCAACATTAATAATCGACCGCACTGCGAAACCGGCCGCAAACACCAAGACCTCTACCACAATTACCAGTCTGAATGGAGACACTGCATACTACGCCTTCTTTGTGGCAGACCCGCGCGTGACAACGGTGGTGATGTCCACGGACGGTAACGCGGCGGCGGGCAAGATTACGGGCACTGGCCAATACACGCCCGGTAAAAAGGTGACACTCAAAGCAACGGCGAACAAGGGCTATGTGTTCATGGGTTGGGAAGTGGAAGGGATTGTGTTCGACGGCAACCAATCTTTAGCGAGTCTAAGCTTCAATATGCCTTCCAACGATGTCGCAATCACCGCTTGGTTCGTCACTGCTTCAGAAGACGCGGCTAGCATCGCGGCGGCGATTGGCGGGTTCGAGTTCGATTCCGAAACCACCGGCACAGAAACAAACGCGATGTGCGGTGTGTATCTAGAATGGCCGGTAGCGGCAGCAGCTCTGTCCCAAACCACAGTCAAGGTGGCAGGGTTGCCTACCGGATTGAAGTTTACCGCAAAGGACATTGTGAACACGAAAACCAAAGCGGTAATCGTGCCTGCAAACACTATCTACGGCATACCGACAACCGCATCAAAGGTTAACGCTAAAACCGGTGGATACGTGCCGTCAACGGTAAGACTGACCGTCACCACAACGGGCAAATCTACCGCCGTATATACCATCGCGCTGACCGTGGAGCCGGTTGCGGAGTGGGCGGTAGGGACATTCAACGGTGGCGGAGAAACCGGTCAGGCGACATTGACGGTTTCAAAAACCGGAAAGATCACCGGCAAGTGGTTGTCAGAAGGTTTGACGTGGTCCCTGGCGGCCAACGGATTTGACTCTTGGGATGCTAGCGAAGAGATTTACACCGCAACGTTGATTGGGACTAGCGGCAAGAACGTGATCACCAACACGGTAGCGTTTGGTTCCGAAGTTAACGGCGGTGTAGTGGTGGCATACGACGAGCTGTTCGCGGCGTATCAAAACAACTGGAAGTATGAGCCTTGGAAAAAACTTGGCAAGGGGCTGGCAAACGCGGTGTACCAGTATAATGCCGAAAACGCGAGCGGTGACGCCGGCACAGTGACGTTAAAGCTCCTGGCTAATGGGAACGTGACGGTAATGGCAAAATTCGTCACCGGAATGGACGCAAGGACGGGGAAGGAAATCGTTTACAGCGCCAGCGGTAACGCGGTTCTTTGTCCGCAACCCGAAGGTGGCTATCTGGCGTTCGTTTATCTACCGCCAAAGGCCGGGAAGTTCGGCGGTTACGTTGAATGCGTAGCCGTACCAGAAGAGTGATCCACTACCGTTTTATGACAGAGGCAAGGCGGCCCCATACCGCCGCCTTGCCAATCCTGTTAATTATGTCAATCCTGTCGAAAAAACTGCGTGGCCGAAGTTGTATTCATCTTTGCGCCCTTCGCGCCCTTTGCGGCTAAAAAATAGTTGGGGCGTTAAGAGCGGAACCGTGCAGAAATTGGTTTGACAGTTGGACGGCCGAGAAAATGAAAAACTAAGAATTAAGAGTGAAAAATTAAGGCAAAATTCTTCATTCGTCTCTCTTCATTCTTCATTTCCAAATTCGTCACTCTTCACTCGTCACTCGTAACTTCCCAATCCCTACTAGCGGCTAACGACATGAATTGTCGTTGCGGCGTTGGCGGAAGAAATCTTTTATAATATGTTCGCAGGCTTCCAGCTCGACGTTTTCCAGCACTTCCGGATGATGGTTGATGCCCGGATGGGTAAAAATTGAAAACACGTTCTGCCCTCCGCGTTTAGGGTCGGGCAACCCCCACACCACCAAGGGAATCCGAGCCAGCACAATCGCTCCGGCGCACATAGGGCAAGGCTCCTTGGTTACGTACAAGACGGTATCGGTAAGCCGCCAGTCGCCGAACTCCGCGGCGGCTTGGGTAATGGCCAATATCTCCGCGTGGGCCGTGGGATCCTTCAACGCCTCGGTCTGATTGTGGGCGCGGCCGATTACCGGCACCGCGGCCAGCGGCACCGGCGTTTCCGGGCGGCGGATAATCACGCACCCCGCCGGCACATCGCCGGTCTCGGCGGCCTGTTCCGCCTCCCGCAACGCCAGCCGCATAAAAAAGGAATGGAACCGGTCGTCCATAATACGCCGGCAACTTAGCAAAGACCTACCGCGCTGCGGGCCTTGTCCAAGGTGATCGAGGCGGCGGCGCGAGCGCGTTCCGCACCCTTGCGCAACACTTCCTCGACGTAATCCAGGTTCTTTTCCAGTTCCTCA
Organism: Kiritimatiellia bacterium; assembly: GCA_017454745.1. Taxonomy (GTDB): domain Bacteria; phylum Verrucomicrobiota; class Kiritimatiellia; order RFP12; family UBA1067; genus UBA1200. The sequence continues at coordinate 8,215 of JAFTCL010000078.1, read as the reverse complement.
CGCTTGGCGCGCAGGGGCGCGAACGTTTCCTGGAACAGCTCAAACAGCGCCTTTTTGGCGGAACCGTAACCGTAATTACCGCCACGGTAATTTTGTTCCATCTCCGCACGCTGTTCGGGAGTGGCGAAGAGCTTGTAAAGCGCGAAGACATTGCAAGTGTCGGGATTTTTAGGGGCTTCAAGCGGGGTGCTGTCGGTCACGATGCGCATAATCCGCGCTTTCGCCTCTTTGATCGGACCGAAAAGCTCCACGGTGTTGCCGTAGCTTTTGGACATCTTCTGGCCGTCCAGACCCGGCACCACCGCCACTTCGTCCGGAATGTAAGGTTCTGGAATGGTGAAAATCTCGCCGAACTCGTTGTTAAACTTGATGGCGATGTCCCGGGTGACTTCCAAATGCTGTTTCTGGTCCTTGCCCACCGGAACCAGATTGGACTGGTAAAGCAGAATGTCCGCCGCCATCAGGACCGGGTAAGCGAACAGGCCGTGCGTGGCCGCCAGACCTTTGGCGAGCTTGTCTTTATACGAGTGGCAACGCTCCAGCAAACCCATAGGGGTTACGATCGAAAGCAGCCAAGCCAATTCCTGGACTTCGGGAACGTCGCTTTGACGGAAGAATACGGTGCGTTCAGGATCCAGACCGCAGGCCAGAAAATCGAGCGCGACGTCGCGGGTGTCGGTGAGCAGCCTTTCACGGTCATGCACCGTGGTAAGCGCGTGATAGTTCGCGATAAAAATGAACGGGTCGCCCTTCTCCTGAAGCGAAATGGCGGGCTTCATCATGCCGAAATAGTTGCCAAGATGAAGTTTTCCCGAAGACTGGATACCTGAAAGAATTCTCATGCCGACTCCTCAAAATCTGCTATCGGTTAAGGTACAGAAAAAAAGGGGACGGACGGCGAAATTTCCGTCCGTCCCCCTGAATTACCAACAATTACTCGGCACCGGGATGCCACTCTTCGCTCTGCGCGAAGGCATCGTTGAACACCGCGTCCAAGCCGACCAGGTTCTCGCCGGGCTTGAGATCGGTGACGCTCAGGTCGCGGGTAAGCTCCTCAACCTGCGAATCGCTCATGCCGACCGCCTTGATGCTCAAGCCGATGCGGCGCTCGTCACGGTCGATCTTAACGATGCGGGCCTCAACCTCCTGCCCGACCTTAAGCGCGTCCTTAACCTTTTCAACGTGCTGGTCGCTGATCTGGGAGATGTGGACCAGACCGTCGACTCCGTCCTCAAGCTCGATGAACGCGCCGAAGGAGGCGATCTTGGAAACTTTACCCTTGACCAGCTGGCCAATCGCATAGCGACTGGTGATGGTGTTCCACGGATCGTCGCTGGCCTGTTTGAGACCCAACGAAATGCGCTGATCGGCCGGGTTGACCTCCAGCACCACCGCCTCGACCTCTTGGCCCTTCTGAAGGACTTCGCTCGGATGGTTGATTTTGCGGGTCCACGACATATCGGAAACGTGGATCATGCCGTCAATGCCCTCTTCCAGCTCAATGAATGCGCCGTAAGCGGTGAAGTTGCGGACTTTGCCGGTGATGCGGCTGCCGACCGGGTAACGGTCCTGAACGGTATCCCAAGGATTCGCCTCGGTCTGGCGGATGCCAAGCGCGATCTTCTGGTTTTCGGGGTCGATGCTGAGCACAACCACGTCAACCTCGTCGCCAACCGCCAGCACGTCGGAAGCGCGGGCGATGCGCTTGGTCCAGGAGAACTCGGAAACGTGGACCAGACCCTCGATGCCCGGTTCGATCTCGACGAACGCGCCATAAGGCACCAGATTAACCACTTTGCCGCGCAGACGGCTGTTGGCCGGATATTTGCTCTCGATATCCGTCCAGGGATTCGGCGTGGCCTGCTTGAGGCCCAGCGAAACCCGCTCGCGCTCCAGATCGACATCCAGAATAACCACTTCGATTTCCTGGCCGACCTTGAGCATCTCGCTCGGGTGCTTGATGCGGCCCCAGCTCATATCGGTGATATGGAGCAGACCGTCCAGACCGTGCAGGTCAACAAACGCGCCGAAATCGGTGATGTTCTTGACCTCGCCAATACGGTGCTGGCCCTTTTCGATGGTGCCGAGCAACTCGCGCTTCATGACCGCCTGCTGGGCCTCGATCAACTCGCGGCGCGAAATGATGATGTTCCGGCGCTCATTGCTGATCTTGATAATCTTGAAATCGTACTCTTTGCCGATGTAAGGATCGGGATCGTGCACCGGGGTGACGTCCAGTTGGGAACCCGGCAGAAACGCGTCCACGCCGTCAACCTTGACGATCAGGCCGCCCCGGACCTTGCTCAAAATCGTACCGTGGACAATGCCGCCCTCGGAATAATTGGCCAGCACCTTGTCCCAACGGATCTGCTCGTCGGCACGCGACTTGCTCAGAATCACCATGCCGCTCTTTTCATTCTCAAGCTCGACCAGCATCACATCGATGACATCGCCCACTTTCGGGGTCTCGCCATCCTTAAAATCCTTAATCGAAACCTGGCCTTCAGACTTATAACCGATATCCACAAAGACATCATCGCCTTTGATACTGCTGATCGTCCCTTTAATAATCGATCCAGCGGTGAACTGCTGCTCTTGGGTGCCGAGCATCGCGTTTAAAAAATCATACGCCTCGCCAGTTTTCGGCGCGGCCGTTTTTGGTTTTTGAATTGCCATCTGTTGGTTGTTCCCGCCCGCAACGCCCATAAAGAACCTGCGGACGCTTTTTAGGTTAACAAAATGAAAAGTCCGTTTCCCCGCGCCACCTGGCGCAGCGGCTTTTCAACCTGTGAAATGAGTATTATATTTCATTCCCGGCGGCAAAAGCAATACCAAACTGCAACAATTTGCAATTGCGTTAGCAGTTGGACGGTTGGGGAAATGAAAAACTAAGAATTAAGAGTGAAAAATTATTGCCTCAATTCTTCATTCTTCTCTCTTCATTTTTCATTCCCAAACTCTTCACTCGTAACTCTTCCCTAACCCCTAATCACTATTTTTGCTTGAATTTCCTGAAAGCGAAGTGGTATAGTTGCCGCGCATTGAATCAAGGAGGTGCAGGGCCATGTGTGAGCTGTTTGGCGTTGTGGCTAGAAAACGGCGCCGGTTGAACGAAATCATAAGCGAATTCTATTCGCATTCCCACGAGTATCCGGACGGATGGGGGTTGGCGTGCTTTTCCGAAACCGGCGCCCCATCGACCATAGAACGCGAACCCGTACCCGCACACAGCAGTTCTTATCTGAAACACCGTCTTGAATGCCGGATTGAGGAAAAAACGGTTATCGCCCACATCCGTAAAGCGTCTGTAGGCAGGAACAAATACGACAACTGCCACCCGTTTACCGCCACGGACAACTGCGGACGCACTTGGACGCTCGCCCATAACGGCACCATTTTCAACGGGGAGCTGTTGAACGGTTACGCGGAATCACAACAAGGCGACACCGATTCCGAGCGTATTCTTTTCTACTTGGTGGGCCGTATAAACCGGGAGCAAACCCGACTTGGCCGAGCGCTGGGCGAAACCGAACGTTTCGACACACTGGAAGCCGCGGTCGCCGAACTGGCCAAAGGCAACAAGCTCAACCTGCTGTTTTTCGACGGCGTTGTTTTTTACGCCCACGTCAACCTCAGGGATACGCTGCATTACCGGCTGGATGGGGACGCCCTGTTTTTCTCCACCAAACCGCTGTCAGAATGGAAATGGGACAAGGTGCCTTTTACCCGGCTGATTGCCGCCAAGGAGGGCGCGATAATCCGCGAAGGTCAACCCCACGGCCATGAATATATCCACAACCCTGAAGATTACCGTCCGTTATACGAAAAGCTGGCCAGCCCGCCGCCCGCGACCCGCGCGAATTCTTACTCTTCGACCAGCCGGAACTTGACTTGACGGGTCTGGCGGTTGCGCACCACGGTGAGTTCTGCCAAATCTCCCGGTTTGCAGGAGTCGAACAGCGTACGCAATTCCTCAACCGTGGACACCGGATGGCCATTGACGGCGGTTACGATGTCGCCGAAAACCACCGCGCCGCGACGATTCACGGACAGACCTTCCAACCCCGCCTTCGCCGCCGGGGTGTTGCTCTCCACCGCATATATCGCCACGCCACTGATCCCGGTTCTACGGGTGATGTGGTCGGGCAGCAACTCCACCCCCAATCCGGCGCGGGTTACGTGTCCCTTTTCAATCAACTGCGGCACCACGCGCGACACCGTGGCGGATGGCACGGCAAAGCCGATACCCGCATACGCGCCGCTGGGGCTGAGTATGGCGGTATTGACTCCGACCAGCCGCCCGGAGACATCCAGCAGCGGACCGCCGGAGTTGCCCGGATTAATCGCGGCGTCGGTCTGGATGACATCGCGGATTTTACGTTCGGTCATAGAGGTAATGGTACGGCCCAAAGCGCTGACAATGCCCGCGGAAAGCGTGGTGTCGAGACCGAACGGGTTGCCGATGGCGAAAACATTTTCGCCGACCGACAGTTGGCGGGAATCGGCGACCTCAACCGGTGAAAGCTTTTCTTTTGGGGCTTCGATTTTTAATACCGCCAAATCATAATCCGGCGCGACTCCGACCAGCTGGGCGTCATACTGGTCTCCGTCCGGGAACGTCACCGTTAAGGTGTCGGCCTGATGCACCACATGGTAATTGCTGACAATGTGGCCGAGCTTATCCCACACGAAACCGGTCCCGCTGCCCTGCGGGATCTCGTAAATCTGCAGGCTGAAAAATCCGCGGCGCACCAGCGCCTTGTTGGCAACCGCCACCACCGAAGGCGAAACATGGCGATAGATTTCCGTGGCCGGAGAAACGGGCGGGGCTGGGGCATGAACGGCGCCCGATGGGGCGCTAGGAGGTCGCTCCCCCTGCATGGCGGCCATTCTGGCGTTTATTCCGGCAAGTTCCAAACGGTAATGTTTTTCCCGATGCAACTGGAAAAGCAAAAGTATCACAACCGCCAAAAGGGTCAGAGTCAATAACGGGGAGCGGCTTTGCATGGCTTACCGGCGATTTTTGGGACGCGGGTGATAGAACATCATGATGATGCTTTTAAGATTTTCCGCCAACTCGGGATCGCTCTCGAACACGTCATCGTTCCCGGAACCGCAAGTCCGGTTTTGGATGTTGGCGGTCACAAAAATCGACTCGTTGGTGTTGGCCGATTCGCCTTTGGAGTGGCGCTCCAAAAACAGACCGTTGTCCACCAGCATTTGGAAAAGCGGAATCACATCCTCGCGCTCCATGACAATCCGGGTCTCGTTCATATCCCGCCACGACGATTCTTTAGTGTCGGCGGCGAACGCATTGGAGACCAGCGAACTGGTACCTTGGCGCAAATAACCGACCCCGTTTCCGTCCAAACGCATATTTAACTTTTGGACGGGTTTGCGGTTGTAATTGTAATAGCGGATTGATATCCAATTCAGCCCGGACTCCTCAACGGTAAAGTAAGGACGATCCATAAACTGTACACACCCCGCCAACAGCGCAACCGCCAACGGGAAAAGCACTTTCGCCCGGGAAAAACGCGATTTACTGCTCATGGCTTACCAAAACTTCCACCAGCTCTTTTTCTTGGCCGGCGCGGCAGTTTCCGCGTCCGGCGGCGGTTGCGGCCGGTTATCCCCGCCATTGAGTTTCAAAACCTCGGTGGTGTCGGTGGTGGTCAAAATCCCCACGTCTCCGACCGCCTGTTGCGGCAGGTCGGGATTGTCGGTCTTTTCAGGATCGTCCTTCGGCGGCAGCGCGATTCCTTTTTCACGCTCTTCCGCGTCCCGCTTGGCAAGCTGCTCCTCGCGCGCCTTCAAAGCCTTTTGGTACAGCAATTCCGCATTGTGTTCGGAATCCTCGTTCGCCCAGCGCTGTTTCAGCCGGCGCATCTTTTCGTCATGGGAAACCGGATCAGCCAACTTGCTGCGCGACCAACCATAGTCAATCCACGGACGGTCGTCGGAAAGCGCGGCTTTACGACGCATGGCCTCCGCGGTAAGGTCTTTGGCGTCATTAAAGACGTACGGGGTCAGGAACACCAGCAATTCCGAGCGGCTGTCGGAAGATGAGGTCGTGCCGAAAAGATATTTCCCGATAAGCGGAATATCCTTGAGAATCGGGATGCCGGTCTCCTCTTTCTTCAGCTCGTTCTGCACCAATCCACCCAACACGACGGTCTGCATGTTCTCCACCGACACTTCGGCTTTGAGCGAACGCTTGTTGACCGTGGGATAGGATTCCGTGCCGACCGTCTGGTTGGCGCCAATGGTTTCAAACGATTCGTCGATGGTCAACACCACGGCGCCGTTGGGGTTGATGCGCGGGGTGATGGTGACCCTCAAACCGATGTCACGCTGCTCGTAATCCGGCACTTCGGAACCGTTGTAAGAGGAACCGGAATAACGGACGCCTTTGTAAAGGTATCGCATTGAGGTTGCCTCAATGGTAGCCTCCTGGTTGTCCATCGTCATCAACACCGGTGACGAAAGCACTTTGGTGCGGGAATCGGATTTGGACGCCTCAATCAAAGCGGCGATGTTCAGCTTGTCGGATTTAAGAAAGTAGCTGATGCCGGTCCTAGCCCCCAAGAGATTCCCCACCTCTTCGGTGGCATTGGTAGCTACGGTGGTGCCGAGATTCAACAACCCGCCCAACAAGCTGGAACCGGTACCGCCGCCGCCGCCGAGCTGGTCGCCATTGTTGAAGATAGTGTCGCGGGTAGTGATCCACCGGTAGCCGGTGGCGGTTTCGCCGTCGGCGGTGGTGTAAGTGTACGCCTCCTTGACCTTATGTTTGCCGCGCTGAACCCAGTCGATGCCGGTCTTGATGTCGTCACCCAGCTCGACCTGCAACACCACGGTCTCAATCAACACCTGCAAACGCGGAATATCCAAATTATCAATAACTTCGCCAAGCGCCTTGAGATCGGCGGGGCTGCCCATCATGACAATGGCGTTGTTGCGCTCATCCTGAATTATTTTGATATTATCCTTGCTGAGCTGGCCCAACTTAGCTTTGGCGCTGTTGTTAACGCTGTTATTCGCAGCGGGGGTGTTGTTGATGCCGGCTCTGGCGCGCGCCAAATCGCTAAGCGACTGACTACGGCCGTTGTTGGCCCCGGCACTCCCCTGGGTGTTGTTGGCGGTGTTGTTCTGATCGTTCCTGCTCGATGAGTTGCCGATCAGTTCGTTCAGCATATCGGTGACATCTTTCGCGATGGCGTAATCCAGCCTACGGACTTTCACCTCAACGTCCGGATCGGTCTCGATGTCCAAAACGGTGATGATCTTGTCGAAGAAATCCATGTTCTCCTTTTGGGTGATGATGATGAGCTGGTTGGATCGCTCATCTGAAATCACCTGAACCTTGCCGCGGATCATGCCGCGGTCGGCGTCACTCACCAGCGTGGAGATGTTTTCGTTGGCGGAAGCCTGGGGCGTAGTCTGCTGCGGCTGGCCCAACCGGGTCAGACCCGGACGCATCGTGGGGTTGTTGAACTGGAAGTTCTGCGTCTGCCTGCTGATACCGGGAGCGCCAGAACGATTCATCTGGATATTTTCACGCGATCCGGAGTTTTGCTTCTGGGACTCCGCGACAATCTCCTCCAAACGCTTTTTAATCTCCTCCGCCTTGGCGTATTTGATCACCCTGACATTAACCTCCTCGGTGGCGACCAGCGGCTGGTCGATAAATTTCACCACCTCCAGCATCCGGTTGATGTTCTCTTGGGTGTCGGTGACCAACAGGCTGTTGGTGCGCTCAAACGCCTGAATCAGCCCATCGGGCCGCTTAAACCCCTCAAGCGCCTTCTGAGCCTCGTCGATGGTGATCGCCTTGAGCTGGATCATTTGGCTTATCACCTTGTTCTTTTCAGGATAGCCGCCTTCGGGTTTTTCCATGTTGATCTTGATACCCTCCACGCGGATGGTTTTGCGCGGAAGCACCTTGAGGAACTTGTCGCCATACGGCTCCAGCACGATACCGTTCATGCCAAGGGTAATCTCGATCGCTTCCAAATACTCATCGCGGGTAAGCGGCAACCCCTTTTGGCTGCGCAACGTGATGCCCTGGACTTTTGGGATATCCGGGGCGATCAACAGAGTCTGCCCGGTCTCCTTGGCGTAAGCGTCCAGCAGGAACTGACCGTCGGCGTTGTCAAATTTGAGCGCGGGAGTGGTGGTGGCGGGGCCGTCATCCTCGTCGTCATCCTCGTCC
>JAFTCL010000077.1 GCA_017454745.1 Kiritimatiellia bacterium | reverse complement strand
CCCGAGGGTTCGATTCCCTTCACCCGCTCCATTCTCTTGATTGCGTTTTCCCTTTCTTACGTTTTGCTTGCCGCCCAAGCGGTTTTCCTATGTTCTTTCTTTTCCCGCATAGTGATTCTGCGCTTGCAAAGCCTTTTCCGGTGGGGTATAATTACGGCAGTTTTTTCAACGGAAAAGAAAGGTTGCACAAATGAGTGATTCCCAGCAGACCATGAAGATGTTGCCCGGCGATGAGATTCGCCAGATTATGTGGCGCTATTCTGACCGGTTTGATATTCAGATGGCCGTGATGGGCGCGCGTTCTGTGGCGCGCGGGCTGGTGGCCCGTTTGGTCGCGGACGGACAGCGCAATACCCACGAGTGGACGGATGCCAAGAACTCCATGTACAAGGCGTTCGACGATTCCGGCATTACCGCCGCCGGTTTGGATATGGCATACGGCGGCATCATCGATGGTCCGCGTAATCTTGCGATGTCCCTGATTTCTTTTGAGCTTTCCTGGGTGGACGGCGGCGCCGCCACCACCAGTCTGGTGAACAACCTCGCGTTGGGTCCGATCGTCGAGAAGGGTACCCCTGAACAGCGCGAGCGCTACATGAAACTGTGCGCCCCCGCGCAGCCCGGCGAGGACCGCAAGGTCTGGCGCGGCGCGTTCGCGCTTACCGAGCCGTTGCCGTATGTCGGCGTTGACACCGGAGTGCTTTCCGGGCGCGTCACCGTGGCGGAGTGGGAAGAGGGCAAGGAGCCGATCCTGCAGGTCGAGAAACGCGGCCGTTTCATTACCAACATGACCGTCGCCAACTTCGTCACCGCCGCCGTGGATACCGGCGATCCCCGGATTAAGACATCATGCATGGTAATCTTGGAGGATACCGACGAGGGTATCTTTGACCGTGGTTCACCGACCTTGAAACAGGTCCACCAGCTTTCCAATACCCACGACCCGATCTTCTCCCTTAAGATTCCGGCGTCGCGGATTATCGGCGGCTACACCGTCAAGGACGGCGTAATCATCCCGAACATCACCCACAGCGAGATTATCGAGGCAGTGTTTGCCCGCACCCGCGTCGGGGTGGGTGTCATGACCTCCGCCAAGCTGCTTTCCACCATCGAGCCGGTAATCCGTTACCAGCGCGGCCGTTTCCGCGGCGCCGCCGGGGTTGAGGCCGGTTCCCCGCGTTACGATCTCGGCATCCAGATGAAGGAAGACGCTACCCAGCGGTTGGCGGATGTCTGGGCGACCGGTGAGGCGGCGGCTTCGCTGGGCTTCGCGATTTCACGCGAGTACGACGAGCTGATCCAGCTGGAGAAGGACGCGGAGGCGATTCTTGCCGCGCAGGGCGCGTCGGCCGGGCGCGCCAAGCTGAAAGCGCTCCGTAAGCCGCAGCAGGAGGCGATCGAACTGTTGGGATTGTTGGCCAAACCGGCCGGCGAGCGCGACGAAGCCCGCATCGCTGAGTTGAGTCAGGATACCCTCGTCCGCTATGTCATCCTTTCGGCGGTTTGCAACGTGCATTGCCCGGCCTGTAAGCTGTGGAACACCGGTTACGGCGCCACCATGCTCCGCGAGGCGGTAAGCATGATGGGCGGTTACGGTATTACCGAGGATTGCCCGGGATTCGTCTTCAACAAGTGGGTTGACGCCCAGCTTGAGGCGACCTACGAAGGTCCGGAAGTGGTTCAGCGCCGCCAGCTCAGCGTGACCATGAACAATCCGGTTTTCTTGGCGCAGGTGAAGCTTTGGGTCGCCGAGTTGCGTGCCCAGGAAGCGGCGAAGCCGGGTACCGGCGCCGACGCTTTGGCCGACGGTTTCGAGACTTGGCTCTGGACGCTCGATTACGTCGGGCGCACCAAGGACGCCGAGGGCCGCTCGCTCTCCCAAAGCCAGCGCCACGGCGTGGTGTTCTCTCTGGCTGACGCTTTGGCGTGGCTGGTCGCGGCCCGGAACCTGTTGGCGGATGTCAACGAGTTGGCTGATAAAGGCCCGCAGCACCCGGTGGTCGGTCCTGAGATCGAAGGTTACGTCAACACCTTCACGGACATCCAGCACATGCAGATCGCCCGTACCGTGGGCGAGGTCAACCGGATCTGCACCGAGCTGGTTTACGGTTTCGTTGACGGGCTTTCCGAGACTGACGGCGGCGATTTCCAGCGGTTGGTCGCCAAGTCCTCCGCCGATCTTGCCGGCGCCCGGCTGGCGAAAGACCGCGTAGCCAAGGCCATCACCCAGGTGATGATTCCCGAGGCTTTGGATTATCCGATGTAATTGGTTTTCAGTCAGCCGCGCCGGGTTTCCGGCGCGGCTTTTTTAATGGCGCGATAACGCGCCGGAAAGTTTGGAGGCGGATATGAAGTTTTTGCTGGTGGCGTTTTTGATGGCCGGGGTCGCGTCGGGTGGGGTGATTCAGATGCCGAGTACCTGCACGAATCCCGACGGTATGGCGGTTGATCCGCAGGGGCGGTTGGTAATCGCCGCGCCGAATTGCGATCGCAAACAACCCGGCGCGGTGTTTCGGTTGGACGCGCCCGGCGGCACCCCGGTGAAATGGTTTGACGTCCCGCCGCTGGCCGAGAGCGGTTATTCCCAGCCGATGGGGGTGTGTTTTGGCCCGGAGGGCGAGCTTTACGTGTGCGATTGCCAGAAGAAGGGTTTCGGGCGGGTGCTGCGGTTCACTTTCAAAGACGACCGCGTGGCTTCTTGCGAGACGGTTGCCGAGGGGTTGCACAACGCCAACGGCGTTAAGTACCTGAACGGCAAACTGTATGTGACCCAGGCGTTTTTGTTCGATGTGCCGCGTGGCGACGGCGCCGCCACGAGCGGGCTTTACATGTTCAACGCCTCCGACCGCAATGTGCGGGTGGGCAACACTCCCGCCGACCGCGAGTGCGTATTTTGCGATGTTACCCGCAACCCCAAGAACTCCTGCGGGCTGAACGGTGTGGCGGTAACCTCCAAGGGTGAGATTTATACCGGGAATTATGGTGACGGCCGCGTTTGGAAACTTACCACCGGCGCGGACGGCAGGATCGTCAAGGCGGTGGAGGTGGTTCATCAGGAAGCGGGCGTGGTTACGCCGGACGGATTGTGCGTGGACGCGGAAGACAACTGTTACATCGCCGATATGTTCGGGCGTCAATCGGTGAAGATTTCACCGGACGGCACGGTTACGGTGCTTAAAAAGGACGGATTCAACCGCCCCAGCGAACCGTGCGTGTGGCGCGGCAACCTTTACATCTCTAACTACGGCGGCACCACGGTTGACGAGATGCCGCTGAAAAAGTAACTTTTCCGGATCCCGCGGTTATTTCCAGTCGAAACGGAGCGCGTCCAACGTGTCGCCCTCCGTAGGCTGGAGTTCAAATGAGAATTGGCGTTGCCACTCCGAATGGTCGCAGCGGATTATCAGCTCGTTCCAGCCCTGCTTTAGCTTTAGAGAGAGCGGCGGGGCTTCGTTTTTGCCGCGTTTGAGCCCGCTTACCGCCACTTCCGCGCCGTCTAGAAACACGTGGAAGCCGAAAGTTCCGGAGAATGTCGCGTTGCGGAATGTTGCACGGACCTCGCGGTCCTTGTCGCTCCAAATTTTCCGCATGGCGTAGAAAGAGTCTTTCTGCATCCCGAACCAAGCCTGCATGTAATCGATCGACCACGGGTTGAGTGCGCCGAGGTAATCGTGGCTGCCGGAGGTGAGCCGCCATTCGCCGACCGCGCTGACCGCCACGGGGCAGGGGGCGTTGGTGAGGTAGGTTTGACCGTGCCAGATGGCGGGGAAATCAAACGGGGCGGAAACCCGCCACGGAGCCGGAATGGCAATGGCGGCCGACCCGATTTTTACCACGTTAGAAGCTGATTTCGGGGATCCGGTAACCGTGATTTTGCCGTTCCGTCCGGTTACCGAACGGGCATCCGCCTTCCAGCCGTCGGGCAGTTCAACCGCCAACGCGCCAGTATCTTTGCCGATGCGGAACCACTCGATTTCATAAGCAAGCTGATCGGCGTCGGGGGTGTTCAGCGATTTGGCGAACAGCCGCCATGAAACCTGAGCGGGCGTGGCGGGAACCATCGCGTTTAGGCGTTCGGCGAAGCGGGCGTCCAGAAAATCCGCCGCCGCTTTTTCGCCCAGCGAACGGCACAGCTCCGCGCCCATCGCGAGGTTGCCGAGTTCGCGGGGGTGGACGAAATCCGGCGTGTCCTGATAGTCCGGTGAGCGGGCGCGGATCTTGGCGAGCGCGCCGGCGAGCGCCCCCTGGTAATCCACCACCAGAACATTCTCTTCGCGGGCCAGCTCACGCACCATCGCGTCCATGCGGGCTAGCACCCGGTTTTTCGCGCTGTCCGGGTCGTTGGTGAGCGGCGGCACCGTGCTGATCAGCACAATGCGGGGTTTGGCCCGTTCCCGAAGATGGTTGATCAAGGTGCGGTAGTTGGCTTTCCACTTCGCCATCGACTCGTCAGTGTCGCGGACGAATGGACAGAGGACGTCGTTCATGCCCAGCGAAACCACGAGCGCGTCAACGCGGTTGGTCAGCGCGTCGCCAACGTTCAAGCCCGGCCACTGGGCGCTGTGGTTGTTGGACATCACGGTAGTCCGGCGGGAATTAGCCTCGATGCTGATCCAGCTTTCGACAGTGTTCCCGCAGAAGCCGAGCGGTTTAAAGGTGTAGTTGGCGTTGGGCGAGACCTGCGCCAGCGTGTTGGTGATCTGGTGGACGTAACCCCACTTGTGGCTGCGGGAGTTGCAGGTTATGGAATCGCCGCACAGAACCACGGTGTCGCCGGGCTTCAGCAACGGGGCGGGGTCGGATAAAGCTTGACGGGGGATAGCCAGCGAGGCAGTCAATACCGGTGCGATCATTGCGAATTTGCGAAAACTGTTCATTCCAATTGTCCTTCCATGGGTACGGGGAAAGTAATCGGTGCCGGAGGGGGGAGTTTGGTGGGCCCAGCAGGGCTCGAACCTGCGACCAAAAGATTATGAGTCTTCCGCTCTGACCGACTGAGCTATGGGCCCAAATGACGCGCGAAAGTTACCAAATATCGCGGATAATGTCAAGCCATAGATTGACGAACTTTCTCACTTGTCCGCCGGCGGGCGTTTTTCGAAGTATTCTTTGCCGCGGAATCGGAAGGTGCAGACCGGGCTGGCGCGGTTTTCCGCCAATTGCTCGTCCCACTGCGCCGGGCGCCGTTCCTTTGGCAGGGGGCAGGGGAAATAGAAATCGTTCTGGCGCAGCTCCGCCACCGCGCGGTCGGGCGCGACGCGGAACACGGTGTAGCCGATATCGCCCCAGAGTCCGGTGGAGGGGAGGCAGAGCGTTCGGAGGGTGGTGACCGTGGACCAGTCCGGGTGCGACCATTCGCGCCGCCAGCGGTGGTCATGGCCGTGGATGTAACCCGCCACCGCTCGGTTTTTGGCCAAGATTTCGGCGAGTTTTTTGTTGCCGATCTTCAATTCGTGCAACGGGTGGTGCGAGGCCACGAACAGCGGCTTCTTTTGCGCCTTGAGGTAGGTGGTGAGCCATTCCTGCTCGTTTTCGGGCAGAGCTCCGGGAACTGGGCCGCTGTATTCACCGTCTTTGCCTTGGAGCGTGTCGAGCATCAGCAGGTCGGCATGGGGAGTGACGGCGAGATGAACCTGAAGCCCCTCCACCAGCGAAGTCTTAACGGTGTCGGGGTAACGTTCCGCGAAGTTGCCCCGGCGGTCATGGTTGCCCATACCGATGGTGAGGGTGATACCGGCGTCGGTGAGCATTTTCAGGAAAGGCTTGGAGACATCGTAATCGCATCCCATGCCGTGTAGCCAGGCCAGGTCGCCGAACACCACCACGTTGCGCGGCAGCGGGCGCATTTTCAGGATCTCCGCCACGGCGTCGCGCAGCTTGTCACACGGGTATTTGGGGCTGTTCTCCTCGCCGCCGACGTGGACGTCCGAAAGAAACACGCACAGGGAGGCGTCAAAATCCGCCGGGGCGGCGGTGAACAGGGGTTCGTCGGCGCGGGCCAGCCCGGCGGCCCCGAAAAGCGCCAACCCGCGCACAAAATCACGTCGTGAAACAGCCATCGATCTTCTCCGTTCAAAGATTCCTTAACAACCGGACAGATTGTACCACTTTGGCCTGAAGAAAGTCAATCCGATTCTTATTCGGTTCGCCGGCGCGGATTTTTTCATATTTTTTTCATTTAGCCCTTGCATTCCCTTCCGCGATTTGATAAATTATTGGGACTTTTACCCCGATTAGGGTGAGTTGCGGCAGGTGCCGCAATGCGAGATCTTTGACAGAGCAGGTGAACAAGGTGAGCGTCCAAGAGAGCAAAGCTGATAAAAAAGCGCAGACCGTCCAGGTTTCCGGGACGGGCGTTGAGCTTTGCGACATGAGGAACATCGGTATAGTGGCGCATATTGACGCTGGAAAGACCACGACCACCGAGCGCATCCTCTTTTACGCCGGGCGCACGCATCGTTTGGGCAATGTAGACGAAGGCAACACCGTCACCGAGTGGATGGTGCAGGAACGCGAGCGAGGGATAACCATCACCTCCGCCGCTATCACCTGCAACTGGAAGGGCAAAGAGATCAATTTGATCGACACTCCCGGCCATGTGGACTTTACGATAGAGGTAGAACGCTCATTGCGCGTACTAGATGGCGCAGTGGGCGTTTTTTGTGCCGTCGGGGGGGTACAGCCCCAGAGCGAGACGGTCTGGCGGCAGGCGGACCGGTACCAGGTGCCGCGGATAGCCTTTGTGAACAAGATGGACCGGATGGGGGCGGACTTCTACGGATGCGTGGAAGAGATTCGCACCCGGCTGCGCTCCAACGCGGTGTGCCTGGAGTTGCCGATCGGCAAGGCGGAGGATTTCGCGGGCGTGGTCGATTTGCTTGAGATGCGGTCGGTCTATTTTGACGAAGGCAGCGAAGGCCGCGACCTGCGTTACGGCGAGATTCCGGCGGGTATGGCTGACGAGGCGGCGGCGGCGCGGGCGAAGCTGTGCGAGCAGGTGGCCGAGGCGGACGACGAGCTGGTGGAGAGCTATTTTGAGAATCCGGAGCTGGACGCCGGGACGATCCGCAAGTCGCTCCGCAAGTCGGTGATCGCGGGCAAGCTGGTGCCGGTGCTGTGCGGGACCTCGCTGCGGAACAAAGGGGTGCAGCCGCTGTTGGATGCGGTGGTGGACTATCTGCCCAGCCCGCTGGACCGTCCGGCGGTGACCGCCACGGATTTGAAGACCGGCAACCCGGTGGAGCGCGAGCAGAGCGTGTCGGCGCCGTTGACCGCGCTGGTGTTCAAGATCGCCACCGACGCCTATGTGGGGCGGCTGTTCTTCATCCGGGTTTACGCCGGGGTATTGAAGAAGGGGCAGAACGTTTACAACCCCCGGACGCGGAAGCGCGAGCGCGTGATGAAGATTGTGCGGCTCTTTGCGGACGAGCAGATTGAGGTCCAGGAGCTGGGCGCGGGGGAGATCGGGGCGCTGGTGGGGCTGAAGGAAGCCACCACGGGCGACACCCTGTGCGCGGAGAACCAGCCGGTTTATCTGGAGCGCATCGAGGCACCGGAGCCGGTGATGTTCATGGCGATCGAGCCGAAGAGCAGCGCGGACAAAGACAAGCTGGCGACGGCGATGGGGCTGTTGGCCTCGGAAGACCCGACCTGCCAGGTCCGCACCGACCCCGAGACGGGGCAGACGATTTTGAGCGGCATGGGCGAGCTTCACCTGGAGATTCTGGTGGACCGCTTGCGCCGCGAGTTCAAGTGTGAAGCCAACACCGGCCGGCCGATGGTGTCGTACTACGAGACCGTGGGCAAGGCGGCCAAGACGGATTTCGTCTTCGACCGCGAACTGGGCGGCAAGCGCCACTACGCGCGGTTGGCGGTGGAGGTCGAGCCGCGGAAACGCGGGAGCGGCCATGCGGTGGAGGTAACCTCCGCAGCGCTTCGGGAGCTGCCGGATCAAAAACTGGCGGAACTTTTGAAGCAGGGATTGACGGACGGCATCCTGACCGGAGTGCTGGCGCGGTATCCGATGACGGACGTGCTGGCGAAGGTGACGGGTGTCGTGGTAATTGATGAAGAGACGGCAACAGACGTGGCTTTTAGAACCGCGGCCGTAATGGGGTTCCGCGAGGCGGCTTTGGCTGCCGAACCGGAATTGCTGGAGCCGATCATGTCCCTCGACATCGTGACTCCCGGCGAATACGTCGGCGAGATCATGGGGGATATTAACGGCCGCCGCGGTTCTGTGCGGGAGTTGGCCACGCATGGCGACATGCAGGTCATCCGCGCGCAGGTGCCGTTGGCAGAACTGTTCGGGTACTCAACCGCGATCCGGTCGCTTAGCCGCGGCCGCGCCAGCTATACGATGGAACCTGGCGAATTCGCGGTCGTGCCAAGGGCGGTTAAGGAACAACTACTGAATAGGTAAGGATAGAATGCAAAGTCAACGCATACGCATTCGTTTGCAGTCCTACGATCATAGGTTACTGGACCAGGCTGTCGGAGAGATCGTCGACACGGCACGTGGTACGGGCGCGCAGGTGGTGGGGCCGATCCCGCTGCCGACGCGGATTGAGCGTTTTACGGTCAACCGCAGCCCGCATGTGGACAAAAAGAGCATGGACCAGTTTGAAATGCGCACCCACAAGCGGTTGCTGGACATTGTGGGCCCGACGGCCAAGACGGTCGACGAGCTCAAGAAGCTGAATCTGCCGGCCGGCGTGGATATCACAATTCGCATCTAAAGAGAGGTGACACCATGGAAGGCATTATTGGCAGAAAGATTGGCATGACCCAGGTTTACGACGGAGAGGGCCGTCGAATCGCCGTTACGGTGATTGAGGCCGGACCGTGCCCGGTGGTTCAGGTCAAGACCCCTGAAACCGACGGCTACAGCGCGGTTCAGCTCGGTTTCGACGAGTACCCCGCAGCCGACTACAAGCGGAACGAAGCCGCGGCGAAAGCGGCCGAGGCGGCAGCCGCCAAGGCCAAGGAAGCGGGCAAGCCCGAACCGGCGTATGATGTGGCCGCCTACACCCACCGCCTCTCCAAGGCGCAGGTGATGCATTTCGCGAAGGCGGGCGTGAAGCCCTGCCGCCACACGCACGAGTTCGCGCTGGACGACGGCGAGGCCGCCAAGGCCGGCGACACCGTGACGGTCGGCATTTTTGACGGCATCAAGTACGTGGACGTTTCCGGCATCACCAAGGGCCGGGGCTTCGCGGGCGTGGTTCGCCGTTACCGGATGGGCGGTGGCCCGATGACCCACGGCGGCCACTCCAAGCGCCGTATCGGCGGTATCGGGGCGCGCGACCTTCCCGGCTGGATTGAGAAGGGCAAGCGCATGCCTGGTCACATGGGTGCGGTTAACCGCAAGGCCCGCAACCTGGCGGTCGTCCAGGTCCGCGGCGCGGACAACCTGTTGCTGGTGGCGGGATCGGTTCCCGGCCCGAACGGCGGCACGTTGATTATCCGCAAGGCCCTGAAGAAGTAACTCAATTTGCGGTGCGGCGTCGGCCGCGCTGAAGGAAGACGAAATGAGTACGATTAAGGTTTTTAATCCGGCTGGCGAAGCCGCCGGCGATCTGACGGTGGCGGACGAGCTGCTGGTTTTGGACCGCGGCGCCCAGGCCGTGAAAGACACGGTGGTCGCAATCCGCAACGGGATGCGCGCCGGGACCGCCTGCACCCTTTCCAAGGGCGAGGTGGCCGGCAGCAACAAGAAGCCGTGGAAGCAGAAGGGCACGGGACGCGCCCGCGCCGGTTTGCGCCAGAGCCCGGTGTGGCGTGGCGGCGGCGTGGCGTTCGGACCCAAGCCGCGTGATTATTCGCAAAAGATCAACCGCAAGGTGCGCCAGCTGGCGTTCACCCGCGCGTTGAGCGACCGGATCGCCGAAGGTCAGGTGCTGGTGGTCGAGAAGTTCGACTTCGAGCCCAAGACCAAGGCGCTGGTGGCCCTGCTGAAGAAGTTGGGGCTGGAGCGGAGCGTGCTGCTCGTGACCGAGCAATACGAAGAGAACGTGATCCTGGCCTCCCGCAATCTGCAGAAGATTGAGGCGGCCAAGGCGTCGGAAGTTGATGTTTACTCGCTGCTGCTTTACCGCACGATCGTGGCGACGCGGGCGGGGTTTGAGGCGCTTAAGGCCCGCATGGCCGCGCCGACCAAAAAAGAGGTGAGTGAATAATGAAACACGCCGACATTATCCGCCGGGTGATCATCACCGAGAAAGGCACCAAGATGGGGCTGGAGAACCGCTTCATGCTCGAGGTCGATAAAGCGGCCAACAAGTATGAGATCAAGCAGGCGGTCGAGGCCCAGTTCGGCGTGCACGTCCTCTCGGTCAACACCCAGACGTTCAAAGGTGAGTTCCGTACGTTGCGCAACCGCCGCACGGTCCGCACTTCCACCTGGAAGCGCGCCATCGTGAAGGTGAAGCCCGGCGAGCGGATTGAGATCATCTAACCTGAGAAGGAAACTATAGCCATGGGGCTGAAAACATTCAAACCAAGAAGCGAAGGTCTGCGGCAGCGTGTCGCGCTGACTTTCGATGAGATTACCGAGAAGAAGCCCGTCAAGCGGCTCACCGAGCCCTTGAAGAGCAAGGCCGGCCGCAACAACAAGGGCCGGATTACGGTCCGCCACCGCGGTGGCGGAGTGAAGCGGCGTTACCGCATCGTGGATTTCCGCCGCAGCAAAGTGGGCGTCGCGGCCACGGTGGAAGCGATCGCGTACGATCCCAACCGTTCCGCCAACCTGGCGCTGCTGAAGTACGCCGACGGCGAGTTGAGCTACATCCTCGCCCCGAACGGTCTGGCGGTGGGCGCCACCGTCATCTCCGGCCCGGATGTCGAGCCGACGGTCGGCAACGCGCTGCCGTTGGGCAAGATCCCGCTGGGAATGCAGGTGCACAACATCGAGCTGGTCCCCAACGAGGGCGGCAAGGTCGCCCGCGCGGCGGGCAACGCCTGCCAGGTCATGGCGAAAGCCAACGGTAAGGTTACCCTGAAGATGCCGTCCGGCGAAGTCCGGATGTTCGATGAGCGCTGCATGGCGACGGTCGGACAGGTTGGCAACATCGAGTGGGGCAACGTCAAGCTGGGCAAGGCCGGCCGCAAGCGCTGGATGGGCATCCGCCCGACGGTTCGCGGTGTGGCGATGAACCCGGTTGACCACCCGATGGGCGGTGGTGAAGGCCGTACCTCCGGCGGTGACGATCCTGTGTCGCCGTGGGGCAAGCTGGCCAAGGGCGGCAAGACCCGTAGCCGCCGCAAAGCGAGCGATAAGCTGATTGTTAAGCGGAGAAAGTAACGCATGGCACGTTCAATTAAAAAGGGACCTTACGTCGAGCAGAGCCTGATGGACAAGGTCGAAAAAATGAATGAGTCCGGCAAGAAGCAGCCGATCAAGACCTGGTCGCGCCGTTCGATGATCCTTCCGGATTTCGTTGGGCTGACTTTCGCCATTCACAATGGCAAGCAGCACATACCGATCTTTATCACTGAAAACATGGTTGGACACCGTTTGGGCGAATTCGCCCCCACCCGCACCTTCAAGGCGCACGGTGCCCACACCGACAAGGCGACGAAGTAGGGGATCGAGCATGAGTGATATCAAGGAAGTTACGGCGATTACCCGCAATGCCCGCATGTCGGCCATGAAGGGCCGTCCCTTGGCCCGCGAGTGCCAGGGCAAGACGGTTGCGGAAGCGCTGATGATTGTGGAGTTCAGCCCCAAAAAGGCCGCTTCGATCCTGAAGCAGACCATCAAGTCTGCGGTGGCGAACGCGAAGAACAACTATAACATGGACGTGGACACCTTGAAGGTTAAACTCTGTGTGTTTGACGAGGGCGCTCGGATGCGCCGGTTCTGGCCGCGGGCGCGCGGTAGCGCCAGCCCGATCGCGAAACGGTTGTGCCACTGCAAGGTGGTTCTTGTCGGCGAAGGCGAGTAGCGCGGCAAATAAGGAGTCAAAACAACAATGGGACAGAAAGTAAATCCGATTGGGTTCCGCGTCGCGGTTGACAAGCAATGGGGCAGCCGTTGGTTCGCCACCAAGAAAGACTTTGGCGCGCTTTTGGCGGAAGACCAGATGATCCGCGAGTTCGTCAAGTCTCGTCTTGAGAGCGCGGCGATCACCAAGATCATGATTGAGCGCTACGCCAACCGCGTGAGGATTAACCTCTTCACCGCGCGCCCTGGGGTAGTGATTGGACGTAAGGGCCAGGACGTGGACAAGATCCGCCAGGATTTGTCCAAGAAGACTGGCAAAGAGATTTACCTCGAGATCCGTGAGGTGCGCGATCCGGACGCGAACGCGCAGCTGGTGGCGGAGAGCATCGCGCAGCAGATCGAGAAGCGCGTTGCTCTGAAGCGCGCGATGAAGCGCGCCGAAAAGACCGCCATGGACATGGGTGTCGACGGAATCAAGATCCGTTGCAGTGGCCGCATCAACGGCGCGGAAATCTCCCGCGTCGAGTGGAGCAAGCAGGGCAAGGTCCCGCTGCACACGCTGCGTGCGAACATTGACTACGGTTTCACCGAGGCCCACACCACCGCCGGTTTGATCGGCATCAAGGTGTGGATCTGCAAACGCGATGATTTCCAGCCGGTTCGCACCGGCAGACCAAGGAGGGGAAAAGATGCCTCTAATGCCTAAGCGGGTTAAACACCGCAAGCAGTCGAAGGGGAACCGCGCCGGCTACGCCACCTCTGGCGCCCAGCTGGCGTATGGCGAGTATGGGCTGAAGGCCCTTGACCGCGGCTTCCTGACCAGCACCCAGATCGAGGCGTGCCGTGTCGTGATCAACCGCGAGATGAAGCGTAAGGGTAAGCTGTGGATCCGCATCTTCCCCGACAAGCCGGTCACCCGCAAGCCGATCGAAGTCCGTATGGGCGGGGGCAAGGGTAACCCGGAACTTTGGGTCGCGGTCATTGTGCCCGGCAAGATTTTGTTCGAGGTCGGCGGTGTCACCGACGCCGTGGCGCGCGAGTGCATGCGCCTTGCCGACACCAAGCTGGGCATCCGTACCCAGCTGGTTACCCGCAACGTGCCGACTGGAGCGTAAGCGATGAAAGCAAGAGAGTTGAGAGAGTTGGGGATCGACGGGCTCGATACCCGGATTAAAGAGGTGTCTGCCGAGTTGACGACGCTTAAGATCCGGCACAAGTCGGGCGCGGACGTCGAGAAACCGGGGCGCATCAAAACGTTGCGCCGCGAGGTTGCCCGCATGAAGACGGTGCGGACGGAACTTGAACGGGGAGCGAAGTAACATGGCAGAGCAAAGCATTCGTGGCCACCGCAAGGTCCGCAAGGGCGTCGTGGTGAGCAAGAGCGGCGAAAAGACCGTGGTCGTTCAGGGCGAGCGCCGCGAGCGTCACCCGATCTACGGCAAAGTGGTCCGCAGATTCAAGAAGTATCATGTGCACGACGAGGCGAACACCGCCCAGGTTGGCGATGAGGTCACCATCATGGAGACCCGTCCGTTGAGCGCGACTAAACGCTGGCGCATCGTGCCGGCGGAGGAGAAGTAGCCATGGTTCAGGAACAGACTGAATTGGTGGTAGCGGACAACACCGGTGCCAAGCGCGCCATGTGCTTCCGGGTGCTCGGTCAGCGTAAGCGTTTCGCCTACATCGGCGACGTGATCCGCGTGGCGATCAAGGAAGCGACTCCGACCGGTTCCATCAAGAAGGGGCAGGTTTGCACGGCGGTTATTGTGCGCACCGGCCATCCCATCAAGCGCGATGACGGCTCGTTTGTGCGTTTCGACCAGAACGCCTGCGTGATCGTCG
This sequence comes from Kiritimatiellia bacterium, assembly GCA_017454745.1. Classification (GTDB taxonomy): domain Bacteria; phylum Verrucomicrobiota; class Kiritimatiellia; order RFP12; family UBA1067; genus UBA1200. The sequence goes on along the minus strand of JAFTCL010000077.1, from coordinate 32,534 downwards.
ATGCCAAGATGAACCCGGTTGGCTCCCGCATTTTCGGGCCGGTGGCCCGTGAATTGCGCGACCGCAACTACATGAAGATCATCTCCCTTGCCCCGGAAGTGGTGTAAGGGATGGTTAACGCGAATCGGGTGACCGCGCCAAGCTCCAAAATGATAATTTATCGTTTTTGGGGCTTGATTGTGCGGCCCCGATTTGATACTATTTGAAATTCAACAGTTGGGCGCGGAGGGTTTCCGCCCCGCTGGCGGTTTCAGTTAATGCGTGAGGTCGCTGCAGCCAGTACCTGCAAAACGTTCACGCGAAAGGAATGCAATGAGTATTGCGAGAATCAAGAAAGACGACACGGTGATCGCCATCGCTGGCGATGACGCCGGAAAGACAGGCAAGGTCCTTCGCGTTCTCCCCAAAAAGGGGATGGCGGTTGTCCAAGGCCTGCATATCGTGAAGAAAGCCATCCGCCGCTCGGAAAGCGCCCCCAACGGAGGGTTCGTCGAGCGTGAGGCTCCGATCCATCTGTCAAACCTGATGCCCTACGATCCTGAAGCGAAGAAGGGTGTCCGCATCAGCCGCGTCCGCGAGGGCGACAAGCTGATCCGCAAGTCCAAGGCGACCGGCAAGGCGCTTGACTAAAGGAGTTCCGAGATGGCAAGACTTTTAGATGAATTCAAGACGACGTTGGCCCCGAAGTTGCAGGAGCAGCTCGGTGTGACCAACAAGATGCTCGTCCCCCGCCTCCAGAAAATCGTGATCAACATGGCTTTCGGCATTGTGGAGAAGGACGTGCAGAAGCAGCTGGTCGATGACCTCGCCAAGATCACCGGTCAGAAGCCAATGCTTTGCAAAGCCCGCAAGAGCATCGCCAACTTCAAGTTGCGCGAGGGAATGATTGTCGGCGCCAAGGTAACACTGCGCGGCGCGCGGATGTTTGAGTTCGCTGACCGTCTGATCAACAGCGCGTTGCCCCGTATCCGCGACTTCCACGGCGTTCCGAAGCGTGGTTTCGACGGGCGCGGCAACTACACGCTCGGCTTGAAAGAGCACTCGATTTTCCCCGAATTGGTGGACACCACCGTGGCCGTCGATGACGGCATGGACATCACTTTCGTGACCTCGGCGGCGGACGATAACGGCGCCCGCAAGTTGCTGGAGATTCTGGGTATGCCGTTCATCGGCCGTTAAGGAGTAGTTGAGTTATGGCAAAAACCTGTTTGATCGTCAAGTCCAAGCGCGCGCCGAAATTCAAATCGCGCGGATACTGCCGCTGCTCCCGTTGCGGGCGCGCCCGCGGCTACATCCGTAAGTTCCAGCTCTGCCGTCTGTGCTTCCGCGAGCTGGCCGTTTCCGGTATGATTCCGGGCATCACCAAGGCGAGCTGGTAAGGAGATTTTTCAATGACAGATCCGATTTCTGATATGCTGCTGCGTATCCGCAACGCCATCAAGGCCGGACACGCCACGGTTGATATCCCCGCCTCCCGTATCAAGGGCGAGATTGCCCGCGTGATGAAGGAAGAGGGCTATATCTCCGACTTCACGACCACCACCGAGATCCCTCGCGTGATGACCGTCGAGTTGAAGTACAACGAGCGGGCCGAATCGGCTATCCGCGGCCTCCGCCGCGAAAGCCGTCCCGGCCTCCGCAAATTCTGCGGCACCAAGGAGATTCCCGTGGTGCTGGGCGGGCTGGGCATCGCGATTCTTAGCACCTCCGGCGGTATTCTGAGCGGCAAAGACGCCAAGAAGCGCAACCTCGGCGGTGAGTTGATTTGCACGGTTTGGTAAGGGGGACAGTACAATGTCGAGAATTGGTAGACAGCCCATCGCGATCCCTGCCGGGGTTGAGGTGAAGGTTGACGGTAGCCGGGTTACGGTGAAGGGCAAGCTGGGTGAGCTGACCCGCGTATTGTGCGACGGGATCGGCGTTTCGGTTGACAATGGCCAGATTACGGTCTCCCGCCGGGACGATTCCCGCGAGCAGAAGAGCTTCCACGGCCTCTCCCGCACCCTGATCAACAATATGGTGATCGGCGTTTCCCAGGGTTACAAGAAGGCCCTCAATATTGAAGGTACCGGTTTTAAGGCGGTGCTGAACGGCAATGTTTTGAGCATGTCGCTCGGTTTCGCCTCTCCGAAGGATTTCCAGATCCCTGACGGACTCAAGGTGACGGTTGACGCCAACGGCGTGAACATCACGGTTGAGGGTTGCGACAAAGAGCTGGTCGGCGATTCCGCTGCCCGCATCCGCAGTTACTATCCGGCCGAGCCTTACAAGGGCAAGGGTATCAAGTACGTCGGTGAGAAGATCCGCCGCAAGCAGGGTAAGACGGTGGCGTAACGCCGCCTGAACGGAGTTTTACAACATGAGTTTCAATCGTAAAGATCAGCGGGCTATCCGCCACATGCGCCTTCGCCAGCGCATCAAGGGTACGGCGGCCCGTCCCCGCATGGCCATCTTCGTCTCGAACAAGCACATGTACGTGCAGTTCATCGATGACCGCGCCATGACAACGTTGGCTTCGGCTTCCACCATCAAGGATAAGAAGCCCTGCAACATCGAAACCGCAAAGTGGCTTGGCGAACAGGCCGCCGAAGCGGCAAAAGCTAAGGGTATCTCCATTGTGGTGGTTGACCGCGGTGGATTCAAGTTCCACGGCCGCGTGAAGCAGATTGTCGATTCCGCAGTGGCCGCCGGTCTGAAAATCTCGGAGAAGGCTGTCGCCGCGACGGCCGAGGAGACTAAATAATGGCAGAGAAATTCTCCCGCAGGGACGAGCAGCAGAGTGACATGATCGAGCACGTGGTGTTCGTGAACCGTTGCGCCAAAGTAGTCAAGGGTGGCCGCCGTTTCAGCTTCAGCGCTGTCGTAGTGGTCGGTGACGGCGAAGGGCACGTTGGTTTCGGCTTCGGCAAGGCCAACGAGGTTAGCGATGCCATCCGCAAGGGCGGCGATGCCGCGCGCAAGAATATGATGAGCGTCAAGCTCTCCGGCAAGACGATCCCGCACGAGGTTACCGGCGTTTGCGACGGTGGCCGGGTGTTGCTTAAGCCCGCGCCTGACGGCACCGGTTTGATCGTCGGCGGCGGTATGCGCCCGTTGCTTGAGGCGGCTGGTGTCCGCGACGCGGTCGGTAAATCGCTAGGCTCCAAAAACCGTTTGAACGTGGTCAAGGCGACGGTTGACGCGCTGAACCAGTTGCGCTCCGCCGATGAAATCGCCGCTGCCCGCGCTTAACCAGAAAGGTTTCCATCATGGATCTCTCTTCACTTAAAAACACCCCCGGTGCCCGCAAGACTCGTAAACGCGTCGGTCGCGGTGCCGGTTCGGGTTTGGGTAAAACTTCCGGCAAGGGCCAGAAGGGCCAGCAGTCCCGCAAGGGCCACAAGGGCAAGCTCGGTTTTGAAGGCGGCCAGATGCCGCTCATCCGTCGGCTCCCGAAACGCGGCTTCAAGAACCCCAACCGCCTCAATTTCTTGGCGGTGAACGTTTGCACGTTGGATAAGTTCGACGAAGGCACCGAGGTTACCTTGGATTTCCTGCGCGAGCAGGGGATGCTTGGCGCCAAGTTTGACGGCGTTAAGGTGCTCGGCAAGGGTGAGTTGACCAAGAAGTTGACCGTTAAGGTTAACGGGGTCAGCGCCTCCGCCAAGGCCAAGATCGAGGCCGCCGGCGGTACCGTGCTTCCGTTGCGCGACGGCCCCAGCTTCCAGGAGAAGCGGAAGGCCGCCGGTCTTGCCGCCCGCAAAGCGGCAAAGGCTAGCGCCAAGGCGAAAGCTTAGCGTTTGCATGCCGGGGGCGCCCGTCTTGAAACGGCGGACGCCCCGCGGCTTAACCTGTTTTATCGTCACTTTTTAAAGGGTGCTTCATGCTCAAGACATTTGCAAACACCTTCAAAATCCCTGAGTTGCGCAAGCGCATCCTGCTGACTCTCGGTTTGGTGTTCATCTGCCGTATGCTGTCCATGATCCCGACGCCGGGCGTGGATTGGCAGACGCTCTCCAAGGCGTTGGATGCAATCCGCGAACAGTCCGCAGGCGGCGGCGTCATGGATTTCTTCAACCTTTTCAGCGGCGGTGCGCTGGGACAGTGCGCGGTCGGCTTCCTAAGCATCTGGCCTTACATCAGTGCCCAGATTATCATCCAGCTGCTTACTGCGGTTATCCCGCAGCTTGAGCGTTTGTCCCGCGAAGGCGAATCGGGCCGCATGAAGCTGGCTGAATATACCCGTTACCTTACCATCGGCATCTGCGTGTTCCAGTCGTTTGGCATCACCACGCTGTTGCAAAATCCCACTTCGATGGGATTGGGTAACATCACCATCGTCACCACCCCCGGTCCGTGGTTTGTCATCATGACCGTGATCTGCATGACTTCCGCTTCGCTTTTTGTGATGTGGTTGGCCGACCAGATCACCCAGCGGGGTATCGGCAACGGCGGTTCGCTGATCATCATGATCAACATCACCTCTCGTTTGCCGGCCGCCTGCCTTGAGGCGTGGCAGCGTTATTTCGGTGTCGAGGGGATGGAAGCCACCCACAGCCCGGTCGAGTTGATGATTTTGCTGGCGTTCGGTTTCGCGGTTACCATGGGTACGGTTATGATTACCCAAGGTTTGCGTAAAGTCCCGATCCACAGCACCCGCCGTTCGGTGGGGGGCGGCAACACTTACGGGATGCAGCAGACTTATATGCCGCTGCGCGTGAACTACACCGGTGTTATGCCGATCATCTTCGCCGGCCCGCTGATTACGTTCCCGGCTATGTTGCTTAGCCGTATTCCGGTTGAGGCCAAGAATCCGGTCTTGGGATGGTTGCGTTGGTTGGGAAATGAGCTTGTCGATTTCACCAGTCCGTTGCATCTGACCCTTTATTCCATCCTGATCATGTTCTTCTGTTTCTTCTGGGTTGCCACGCAGTTCAATGCCGTGCGCATCTCCGAGAATCTGAAGCGCGATGGTTCGTATGTGCCCGGAGTCCGTCCCGGCCGTGCCACGGCGGAGTATTTGGATGCGTTGATGACCCGCGTCACCTTGATCGGCGGCATCGGTTTGCTGATCATCGCCTTGTTGCCGCAGGTTTTGCGCGGCTTCATGAAGTTGCCGTGGGAAATGGCTTCCTTCTTCGGCGGCACCAGCTTGCTGATTATCGTCGGTGTGGCGCTTGACACTTTGCGCCAGATGGAGTCGCACTTGCTGATGCGCAATTATGACGGCTTCCTCCGTCATGGCCAACTCCGCAGCCGGCGCTGACCGAACGGGTTGTGATTGTATTAAGGCATCCGGGAAACCGGATGCCTTTTTTGTGTTTTTCGTTTTAGGTGTGGCCTTTGCGGCTTTACAAAACCGGCCGGTGTAATGTAAAATACCGCTTCGGTTCGTTTGTAAGGGTTTCAACTGTTGTGAGGGGATATGAGACGGGTAGGTTTTGCTTTGTTGTTGGCGGCACTTTTCGTCGGATGTATGGCTACCAGTATCGAAGGGAATCGTCCGGTGGCTAAACGTATTGTTTTAGTAGGGGTGGACGGTTTCGGTGCGCAATGGATTCCGTGGGACGTTATGCCCAATCTCACTAAACTAAAAGAGGAAGGGCTGTTTGCCGTTGGGCGCGACAGTTTCCCGACTTCATCCGGCATCAACTGGGCAACGGCGATGTTCGGCACGGTGGTGGAGATCCACGGCTACCGCAACTGGAACAGTAAAAAGCCGGACGTGGCGGCTTTTGAGGTGACAGATCGCGGTATACCGCCATGTGTCTTTCACGAAATCAAGCGTCAGGATCCTTCCGCCTATACGGTATCGGTTTACAACTGGGACGGCATCGGGTTCGTTCATGCCACTAACGAGGTCGATTATGTGCGTTATTTTTCGGAAGGATCGCTTGAACGGCGGGACGACGACACTTTGGCGGCGTGCCTTGAACAGTTGAAGGAACACCAGTCTAAATTGACTTTCCTTTACCAGCATCTGCCCGACTGCTACGGCCACAAATGCGGTTGGGGGTCTCCAGAATTCACAAATGCCTGCATTCACGTGGACCAGAATCTTGGCAAGCTCGTAAAGGGTTTGGAGGAACTCGGCCTTCGCGAAGATACCGTCATCATGTTGGTGGCGGACCATGGCGGCGAAGGTAAAAAACATGGCATGCCGCTTTTGAGTTGTTTCGAGATCCCGTTCTTGGTGTCCGGCCCCGCTGTCAAGCATGGATATCGTCTCCGCGAGCCGGTAATTCTGGCGGACACCGCCCCGACAATCGTTGACTTGCTCGGTTACACCGTTCCTGAAACCTGGCGCGGCCGTCCGGCGGTTGTGCCCAAATGACGCCATTACAACAATAAGGGCATGGAGTTGATATGAATAAGCCATTCGATGCGATTCTGCTGGTTATGTCCGTTTTTGTCGCCGGGGCAATTTTTGCGGACGGCGTTTCTGCGCGCTCTTATGTGCAGGACGGGTTGGTCGCCTGCTATGACGGCATCGAAAACGCCGGTTGGGGTAAGCATTCGGACAATGCAAAAGAGTGGATTGATTTGTCAGGCAACGGTTGTAACGGGTTTTTGGGGGGTACTGTCGCTTGGACGGAGAAGGGATGGACAAACGATGCGGACGGTCAACCCGTTGTGGTAACTAACACTTATCTTTCCACAGTTACGGGGTCGCGAAAATTCACCGTGGAGTTCGCCGCAAAACCAGACCGCGCCAATGCGCGCGAAGCCTTTTTCAGCCAGTATGACGCGCTTCATTCCTTCACGTTTGAACACAATTCCGGAGGAAATCCCAAGAACGGAAGAATCCGCATCTACGGGCATAAGACCCTGCCGACGGGATCGGATTTCTCCGTTATGTCCAAAGCGGTCGTCGAGGCGGGGGAGTGGGCGTCCGTTTCCGCAACTCTTGCGCCGGATTTGCAAACTATCTGGAAGAACGGGAGCAAAATCCTCGCGACCACCGGCACCGTCAGCGTATTGAACAGCTCCTGCGAAAGTGTAATCGGCGGTGAACCCAGACGCGCGAACATGGCGTTTAAGGGTACCTACCATGCTTTCCGCCTGTACAACCGGGTGCTGAGCGAGGACGAAATCGCCTTGAACGCAGCCATCGATGCGATACGGTTTAACGGCGCGTCCCCGACGGATTTCAAGCTGTCCGGCGGATATTCCTTTGACGATAAAGGCAATCTGCTGGTGATGGTCACCGCTGTCACTTACGCCAACGACGGTGGCATGGTAAAGGTTGACGGTGAAGAGCCGACGAAAATGACCACCGTAATAATCAAGCAAGACGGGTCGGAAAGTGTCACTATATCCGCAGTGCCGGATGCCGGTTACGAATTTGAGGCCTGGACGGGCAACATCGGTTCAGTGGCGTTCGCATCGGGTTCCGCGTCCGACGCCCGGATCACGATAACCGCCAAGAATGCTGCCACCCTAAAGCCGGTATTCAGAAAGGTTGGCGGACTTAACCGTTGACCGGCAAGTCAATTAATGGCTTTCCGTTTCGGTCTTACGGTATCGGCGATACTGTTCCAGGCCGGGGCTGGTCAGTAGATTTTTTCGTATTCGCCCTTGCCCAAACGTTTCAGTTTGGTAAACCCGGCGGCTTTTGCCCGGTCGTCCAACTTTGATTTGGATCGACCGATGGCCGGTGCGGCGATTACCCTTTTGATCGGGGCGCCGCATTTGGGGCATACGGCCAAATGCGGGTCGTGGATGGACTGCACGGTTTCAAAACCGTTTGCGCAGTAAGGGCAGCTATTTTTCGCATCAGCGGCTTCGTAATCGTATGTGGGCATGGTTTAACCCCGCTATGACAAATCGAACGATATCAGCCCGTCGCTGACGGTGATGTCGTTAAGTTTGCCGCCCAATTCAATTTGCCGCGTCTGGGCGAGCGTTTGCAGCGCTACGGTAAGAGTGCTGCCCGACACCGCTAGTCCTGGTTTGCCGGCAACCATGCCGGCAACCTGCGACATCAATTGCGAAGCGACGGTCGCGCCGCCCATCATGGCCAAAGACACCCGCTCCAGCGTGATGTCGAGGGCATTGCCGCCGTCTGCCGGGGCGAGCCGCAATTGGGCTTCCACCGGAACCGGCAGAAAGCCCATTGCCGCCTTGCACTTGAAGCAGATCGTTCCGGCTTTGAGCGCGATGCGCGGATCCTTGACCTTGGACGCCATTTCTTTCGCTTGAGGTTCCTGGGCCATCCGGTCAAACGCGGTGGTGAGCATCGCGTTCAGATCGGTTTCGGATAGGGCCATCGCCAGTTTGGAAATCTTCATCAAGCCAACTCCGTCTTAAGTGCGGTTTCTCATTTGCGGGAATAGGATCACGTCGCGGATCACCTCGGTCCCGGTGAGCATCATAATCAGCCGGTCAATGCCCATGCCGAGACCGCCGGTGGGAGGCATACCGTGTTCAAGCGCGGAGATGAAGTCCTCGTCAATTTTCTCGGTGTCTTCGCCGGCCTGGTCTTCGAGCGCGGCGCGTTGCGCCATCGGGTCGTTCTGCTCGGTGTAGCCGGGGCAAAGCTCCTTGCCCGCCACCACGAACTCAAACACGTCAACCAGCGCGGTATCGTCGGGACAGGACTTCGCCAGCGGCACAAACTGGTGCGGAAGCCGCGTCACGAATGTCGGCTGGCGCAAGGTTTTCTCAATCAGTTTGTCGTAAACCTCGTGGGACAGCATCAGCATGTTGGTCAGTTCCGGCGTAAGTTCCACTCCGGCGGCTGCCGCCTTTTGCCGCGCGGTTTCAAAAGGCAGGTCGAACCAGTCGTCGCCCATCCGTTCTTTGATCAGGTCGGTGTATGAAACCTCTCGGTAAGGCGGGGTGAAGTCGATTATTTCCTTGTCCTCGCCGTACTCCACCTGACGTTTGCCCAGCACCGTGTCGCACAAATGCGGAAGCAATCCCTCGATGATGGCTTTCATCGACAGCCGGTCGCCGTAGGCCTCGTAAATCTCCAGCACGGTGAATTCCGGGTTGTGGGTGCGGTCGATACCCTCGTTCCGGAAATCCTTGCCCAGTTCGAAGATTTTGTCAAACCCGCCAACAATCAGCCGTTTAAGGTAGAGTTCCGGAGCGATGCGCAGCACCATCTCAGTGTCGAGCGCGTTGTGGTGGGTGAAGAACGGCTTGGCGGCCGCTCCGCCGGCCTGGGCCTGCATGATCGGGGTTTCGACTTCCATAAAGCCCCGGCTTTGCAGAAAGGCGCGGATCTCGGCGATGATGCGGCTGCGCTTGTAGAAGCGGTCGCGGGATTCTTCGTTTATCATCAAATCCAAATAGCGCCGGCGGTAGCGGTCTTCAATGTCCTGCAAACCGTGGAATTTCTCCGGCGGCTGCATGATGGCCTTGCTCAGCAGCTGCCAGGACGCGACTTCAATGGTCTTTTCCCCGGTGCGGGTGGTGAACAGCCGGCCTTCGACGCCGATGAAATCGCCGAGGTCGAGCAGTTTCAACCCCTTGAATTCCGCCTCGGTCAGTAAATCTTTCTTGAAGAACAGTTGGAACATCCCGGAGCCGTCGCAGACCGTCGCGAACGAGGCTTTGCCCATGCGGCGCATAGTCATCAGACGGCCGGCGGCGCGGACGCTTTTGTTCTCCTCGAACCCGGCGCGGATGTCGGAAAACCGTTCCCGCTGGAATGCCGAACCGTACGGGTTGAAACCGAGTTCCTGTAGTGCCTTCATATTGGCGATGCGTTGGTCGCGATACTCGTTGGATGAAGGCGCGGATGCGGTCGCGCCGGTGTTTTCGTCAGCCATAGTAAACTCCAAAATTAAATTACAGTGCAAAGTGCGGAATGGGCGTTGATGTCGGCCCGGATCACGCGTACCAGATCGTCGGAGATCTTCTGGTCCATCCTGAAGATTACCAGCGAACGGTGACTCTTGGCGTTGTGCGGGTTGCGCATATCCTCGATGTTCACGCCGGCATCGGCGAGCTTGCGGGCGATGGACGCGATCACGCCGGGGCGGTCGTCATAGAGGCAGAAAAGCATGGCGCCCTTCGGCTCGAAGTACAGACGGTCGAACTCGTCGATGCGCGAAACGGTTTGGATGCCCTCGGTGACCGTGCCGCGGATGCTGTAATGCCGCAAATGCTTGTCGCCGGTTTCCACCGTAAGATCCAGCGTGATGGAGTTGCCGTAACCCTTGTCGTTGTCGGTCTCGCGGTTGACCAGATCAATCCCCATGTCGGAGAGGAACTTGATGGCCGCCTTGTAGTCGTTGTAACGGTCGAATTCGTGCCAAATGCCGGAAAGCACCGCGACGGAGAGCCACTTGCTGAACGGGGCGAGATCGCCGTAGAAACTGGTTTCGAGCGATTTGATGGGCGAGTTGACGCCGGAAATCTGACGGATCAGGTTGGCCAGATTGTAGGCCAGTTCGCAATAAGCGCGTTCCAGCCCCACCGGGATGTCGCGGTTGACGATGCAGCTGAGATCCCCTTTTTCGTCGAGGTCGATCAGCTCCTGCGCCGCGCGCTGGGCGGCGTTGTGGTTGGCTTCGTAGGTGTTGGCCCCCAAATGCGGCATCATAAGGTCGGCGATGTCCGCCACCGGTTTCGGGCCGGCTTCGTCTTTGGGGTAAACGTCGTTCAGGAAACGCAGACCCTTTTCCGCCTTGATGGCGCGGAGCGCGTCTTCATCCACAATCCCGCTGCGGGCGCAGTTGATCAGCGTCGCGCCGTTCTTCATCGAAGCAAGAAGTTTCGCGTTCACCATGCCGCGGGTGGAATCGTTGCACGGGATATGCAGGGTCACATAATCGCTTTGGGCGAAGATCTCTTCAACGGTGCATGGCTCGATACCGAGATCCTTGATCCGCTCGCTGTTAACCAGCGGATCGTACCCCAGCAGATGGCATTCAAAACCGCGCAGCCGTTTGGCGACCAGCCGTCCGATGTTACCCAACCCGATGATGCCCACCGTCTTGCCGGTGATTTCACGGCCCATCAGCGTCTTCTTTTCCCAACCGCCGGCGCGGGTGGAGGTGTCCGCCTTGACCACGTGCCGGGCGTCGGCGAGCATCAGGGTGATTACCTCTTCGGCCACGCCGTTGGCGTTGGCGCCGGGGGTGTTCATCACATCCACCCCGTTTTTGCGGGCGTGCTTGATGTCGATGTTGTCAAATCCGGCTCCGGCCCGGACAATGACTTTCAGTTGGGGCAGGGCATCGATGACGCCGGCCGGCACCTTTTCGCTGCGCACGATCATCGCATGGGTGTCGGGATGCGTTTTGATCAGCTCCTCCAGCGGGGTCTTCGCATCCTGTATCACCTGGTATCCACCATGCCCGTTAAGAATGTCTGCTGCAACTTTGTCCAATTTCGTCGGAATCAGAACCTTTTTCATATCGCTCCACCTTGCCAGGGCTGAAAACTCTGCCTATCCAAAAAATGGCCAGAAATGGCGGTGCCCTGTTGCGCGCCAAAATCAAATATGATATATTACTATTGATTTGCGGAAGAATCAAGCCCCGTTACGAGAAGAAAGGAAGAAAATGAGACGATTCAAACCGACCATAGCTTTTATGTTTTTCTTGGCCATTGCCGGTACCGCCGTGTTGCGCGTGATGGCCGAACCGTCGCTTACCGATGCCAACCGGGGATACGCATCCGACCAGTTCGACGGGTTCAGCGCCTTGGATAATGACACCCGGATCCCCCAGAAAAAGCCTTCTTGGCGGTTTTGGCTGAAGTATGACACCTACCAAGAACAGCTCGCCCATGCGGACGGATTGCGGGCGGACGGCGAGCTTAAGGCCGCGCGCAAGGCTTACGAGGCGCTGGTCCGCAAATGGCCGACCGAACCGGAGTCCATGAGATGCCAGTACGCGATCGGGCAGATTCTGGAAGAGCAGAAGAAATATTCCAAGGCGTTCGACGAATACCAGTATCTGCTGGTCCACTTTTCCGGGAGTTGCCCCTATTACGAGATCTTGGACCGCCAGTTCCGCATCGCTAACTGGCTGCTCAACAACAATGTCAGCATGTTCGGATGGAAACTCTCCGGCTATACCGAGGTCCGCGAGCGTTTTGAGACCATCGTCCGCAATGCGCCGCGTTCCGCCTGCGCCCCGGAAGCGATGCTGATTATCGCCGGCATCCGCGAGAGCGAAAGGGAGTACTCCGAAGCAATTAAGGTCTATGACGGCATTCTGAACCGTTTCCCCAAGTCCGAGCAGGCGGTTTCCGCCGCCTATCTGGATTCCAAATGCCGCCACATGCTCTCCATTAAACAGCGCGACAACGAGGCCCGCAACCGCGAAACCATCGCTTTCTTAAAAGCGCTGTTGGAACGCCAGCCCAATCATCCGCAAAAAAGCGAGATTGAGCTGTGGTACCGGGAGCATCAGGCCATGCTGGAGGATCAGAATTACCAGAAGGCGGTCTTTTACGACAGTTCGCAACGCAGTTTGGATGCCTCTCAAAACGCCTACCGCCGTTTCTTGCAGGAGTTCCCGAATTCCCGTTACGCCCCGACCGTGAAGGCCCGTTTGGAGGCTTTGGAAAAAGGCGCTCCGCCTCTTAAGTGACCTTCCGGCAAAAACGGAGAATCGGCGCTTGCCTTTGCGGCCGTTTCGTCTTATAATTTTTGACCATGCGAATCCTTTCTAGATACATCTTGCGTGAGTTTCTGGTTCCCTTGAGCTATTGCCTTTTGGGGTTTCTGGGAATTTATGTGATTTTTGAGCTGTTTGATTCTTTCAACCGGCTTATGGAGGGCCATCCGACGCTGCTCGACACGGTTGGCTTTTTCGCCGGCTACGTCTCGCCGTATCTGGAATGGCTGATTCCCGCCGCGCTGATGCTCGGCACCCTCTACACCATGTGGAATTTCTGCCGCCACAGCGAGATTACCGCCATGCGGGCCAGCGGTATCGGTTTTTCGGTGATTGTCCGCCCGATTCTTGTGGTGGCGGCGGTGTTCGCCTTGGCGGTGGCTTGTATCAATGAGTTCTACGCGCCTTGGGCGTCTGAAAAGGCCCGCAAATTCCGCGAGAACCGTTTCGTCCACAAGCCGCAGGATGATGTCGAGAACATCGCGTTTTACAACATCGAGGCCCGGCGGATTTGGCGCGTTGACCGTTTCAATCCGGATCATCCCAACGTGCTGGAGGGGGTGCATATCTCGTTCGACCGCGAAGACCGTTCCCGCAGTTGCGACATCACTTGCCCGCGGGCGGAGTTTTTGGACGGGATGTGGTGGCTGATCAACCCCGAAACCCACCATTACGACACCATGAACAACGCCGTACGTTCGCCGACGCCCGAACTGGACGCGCTCACGCTCCGCTCCTGCCCGCGCTTTGACGAAACCCCGTACGATTTCGTGCTGATGAACAAGGCCAGGGAGTTTTATTCGGTACGGGACATGGTTCACTACCTCCGCCGCCATCCAAACCTCACCAAGGGCGAGCGAAATGACCGCGTTTACGATATCAACGCCAAGTTGGCCGCGCCTTTCTCCTGCCTGATCATCACCCTCTTCGCCATTCCGGCCGGGGTGGCGACCAGCCGCCAGAGCGTTTCCCGCGGGGTGATCGGGGCGTTGGGAATGTTCTTTGGTTTTTACGCCCTTACCATCGGCTGCATGATCCTCGCCAAGAACGGGCTGTTGCCGGCGGTGCCCGCGGCTTGGTGCGCTAATCTTGTGTTTCTGGCCATCGGGCTGGTGCTGTTCCGCAAACAACGTTAATCCGGAGGAAGTGTGGTGGACCCGACAGACCTTGGTTTTGCAAAACCCGATTTTGACCGGTTGCGCCGCCGCGGTATCCCGGAGGTGATTTACGGTTCGGGGAAGACCCCGGAGCAAATAGCGGAAATCATCGCCGCGCTGAACGGGCGCGGCCAGAACGCTTTCGCCACCCGGGTTTCCCCGGAACAGGCGGCGGTGGTGCGGGAGCGTTTCCCGGACGCGACCTACCGCAGTGATTGCCGCATTCTCACCCGCGATGTCGTCCCGTTGCCGGAACCTCGCGGCAAGGTGGCGGTGCTTTGCGCCGGCACCTCCGATCTGCCGGTGGCGGAGGAGGCTGCGGTTACCGCGGAACGTATGGGCGCCGCGGTGACGCGGGTTTACGATGTCGGAGTGGCCGGTCTACACCGGTTGCTCTCCCGGGTTGACAGTTTTGCCGACGCCCTTGCGATTGTGGTGGTGGCGGGTATGGAGGGCGCGTTGCCTTCGGTGGTCGGGGGATTGACCGACCGCCCCGTGATCGCGGTGCCCACCAGCGTTGGTTACGGCGCGTCGTTCCACGGTTTGGCGGCTTTGCTGGGAATGCTTAACTCCTGCGCCGCCGGGGTCACGGTGGTCAACATCGACAACGGCTTCGGGGCCGGCGTCGCCGCCGCAATGGTTAACCGCCAGAGTTGTTAGGCTTGCCAAATGGGAGAGTTTTCCGAGAATTTGGCCCGCGAGGCGTTGCGCCGGCATTTCGGGCATGACGATTTCCGGGAGGGGCAGCTGCCGCCGATCCGCGCCGTGGTTGAGGGGCGCGATGCCGTGGTGATTATGCCGACCGGTTCCGGCAAGTCGCTGTGCTACCAGTTGGCCGCGCTGCTGCTTCCCCATACCACGCTGGTGATCTCCCCGTTGATCGCCCTGATGAAAGACCAGGTGGATGCCTTGGAAAAACGCGGCATCCCGGCGACTTTTCTGAATTCTTCGGTTTCCTCCGATGAAATGCGCGAACGCCTCTGCGAATTGGCGGAAGGCCGTTACCGCTTGGTTTACATTGCCCCGGAGCGTTTCCGCAACGTCCGGTTCATGTCGGCGCTCTCCCGCACCAAGGTTTCGCTGTTGACGGTCGACGAGGCCCACTGCATCAGCCAGTGGGGCCACGATTTCCGCCCCGACTACTTGAACATTAAGCACGCCATGCGTTCATTCCCTGGGGTGCGGGTGATGGCGGTAACCGCCACCGCCACTCCGGATGTGCGTGCGGATATCGTAAGCCAGCTTGGGTTGGGCGAGGCGCCGCGTTCCGCGCCGTTTGTTCAGGTGCAGGGTTTTGGCCGCGATAACCTCAATCTTAAGGTTTCGTTCTGCGCCAAGCATGAAATTAAGCTGAACCACGTGTTGGGTCTGGCGCGGCAATTTCACACCGGGATTGTTTACTGCGCTACCCGCAAACAGGCGGAACGGGTGTTCGAAAAACTCGCCGCCGTCAAGTCGCTTCGTGACGCCGGATGCGAGGTGCTGCTCTACCACGGCGCGCTTTCCGACCGCGAGCGTCGGCAGGTTCAGGACCGCTTTATGGCCGCAAAGTATCCGGTGGCGGTTGCCACCAACGCTTTCGGCATGGGGGTGGACCGCGCCGACCTGCGCTTTGTGGCGCATTGGGACATCCCCGGTTCGATTGAGGCGTATTATCAGGAGGTCGGTCGTGCCGGCCGCGACGGGCAGCCTTCTTACTGCGATTTGCTGTACAACTTTGCCGACGTTCGGACCCAGGAGTTTTTTCTGGAGGGCGCCAATCCCACGGTGGAGGAGATCCGTCAGGTGCTAAACACCCTTCGCCAGCGTTGCGCCGCCGGGCCGCAGTCGTATTCGGTTGAAGATTGGGCGGAGTTCGCCGGAATCAAAAACGCGATGGCGGTGCGGACCGTTTTTGGAATGCTTGAACGGGCGAAGCTGATTGTCCGCAACCAGCTGCCGGGACAACGGGTTTGCTCTACCGAATTGACCGATTTGGGCCGTTCGCCGGAGGTGCCGGACGCCAAAGAACTGGCCGCTCCGGCAGCTGAAAAAGCCCGGCGCGACCGGGCCAGACTGGACGCGATGCTGCGTTACGTTCAGATCCGCACCTGCCGCCACGCTTACATTCTGGACTACTTTGGCGAGACCGATGAGAATCCGTTTTGCGGGGGATGCGATAACTGCGGGGAACGCGAGGCTGCGTTACCTCCCAACGAGGAACAGTGGCTGGTGATCCAGAAGGCCCTTTCGTGCGTGGGGCGTATGAATGGCAGGTTCGGCATAAACCGCGTGGCTCAGGTGTTGCGGGGAGAAAAAGACCCGGTGTTGCAGGAACGCGGGTTGGACAAATTGAGTACTTACGGGTTGCTATCCGACTGCTCAAAATTGTTCCTGACCGATCTGCTGCACGCGTTGACCGCCGCCGGGTGCGTGGCGGTTTCGCCCGACCAGTATCGGCTGGTTTCCCTTACCAAGAAAGGTTTTCGCGTTGTGCGGCGCGAAGAGCCGGGATTTGTCTTTTCCTGGCCGTCCGCTCCGATGTCGTCTGCGGGGCAGGCGGCGGCAGTCCGCAAGCCGGTTGGCGCGTCGAAGAGCGTGGGTGCATTGCACCGCGACCCGCTGTTCGGCCGGTTGCGCGATTGGCGGGCCCGTGAAGCCGGGATGCGCCACATGCCGGCTTTTCAGGTGATGGGCAACAAAACCCTTGAGGCGCTGGTTGCGGCAAAACCGCAGAATTTTTCCGAGTTGTTGGCGGTTAAAGGGGTTGGGCCGGTGATTGCCGACCGTTACGGCACCGATCTGCTGCGTCTGATAAACGGTGACTGATTTGTTGTAACATGAGGAGCGATTATGTACGATACTCAGACCATTTCCCCGGCGGAGTTGGCCGGATTGTTTGACCATACGTTTTTGAAGGCGTTCGGCGACGCCGAAAAAATCGGTAAACTGTGTGCCGACGCGCGTGAATACGGGTTTGCTTCGGTGGCGGTAAACGGTTGCGAAGTGGCCCGTTGCGTCGAACTGTTGCGCGGCACCGCCGTAAAGGTGGATGTCACGGTAGGTTTCCCGCTGGGGCAGATGACTACCGAGGCGAAGATTTTCGAAACTCGTGACGCGATTGCCAAAGGCGCGGGGGAGGCGGACATCGTTCAGAACATCCGCGCGCTTCAGAGCGGCGATTGGAAATACGTGTTGAACGAGTTGTCCGAATTCGCAAAGGTTTGCCGTGACGGCGGCGCGGTTTCGAAGGTTATCTTCGAGAACTGCTATTTGACCGACGAACAGAAAAAACTTTCTTGCCGGCTCGCAGTGGAGGCGGGGCTGGACTATGTAAAAACCTCCACCGGTTTCGGTTCGGGCGGTGCGACGGTAGAAGATGTGCGGCTGATGCGCCAGACAGTAGGCCCGGAGATGGGTCTGAAGGCGGCCGGCGGGATACGTGATCTTGCCACTGTGTTGGCGATGCTCAACGCCGGTGCGACCCGCATCGGTACCAGTGCGGGTGTGGCGATTGTCGAGGAGCTTAAAGCTTTAAGGCGTTAGCCTGTCGCGGCGAAGCCGCCGGTGATTGATATACCAGTGCAGGCTTGGCTGTCTCCCTACCTTTGCGTTCCTTGCGACCGAAAACAAACGGATTTGTTCGTGGCTAATGCCGCTCACGGGAATGTTGCGGGGCCGCCGATTTGTGAGGATTCGTGTCACCTTGCGGTTTACAGCGGACGCGACGGGGCGTGTCCCTCCCTTTGTGGCTAAAACTTTCGCGGGTTGCCGTTTGATTTCTGAACCATGAGTAAACCAAAATGTCTATGTGCAAACCACTACCGTGAAAAAATAGTGATTAGTGGTTAGGGGTTAGTGGGCAGTGAATAGTTTAGGACGGCTTTGAATTGCCGGATTACCGCTTGTTTCACTGCCGCCATTGGGGGCGGGGCACCCAACAGCTTGGCCATCGAGGTTACCCCCGCGTTTGAAATCCCGCACGGGATAATGCCGCCGAAATCTTCCAGCCGCGTGTTTACGTTCAAGGCAAAACCGTGCATGGCAACTTGACGAGAAACCCGGATCCCGAGGGCGCAGAGTTTGCTGTCGCCGACCCACACCCCGCGGTTGCGTTCGTCGCGGTTGGCGGCAATCCCGAATTCGGCGACGGCGCGGATAATAGTCTCTTCGATGGCGGTCACGTATTCAACCACCTTTATTCCCCGTTCGCCGAGATGGATGATCGGGTAGCCCACAAGCTGTCCCGGCCCGTGGTAGGTGACATCCCCGCCGCGGTTGGTCTGCACCCGTTCGATGCCGGCCGCCGCGAGTTGTCCGCCGTCCATCAGGATGTGCGAAGCGTCGGCGGAACTGCCCAGCGTGTACACCGGACGATGTTCCAAAAGCAACAGCGTGTCGGGGATTTCGCCCGCCCGCCGTTGCTCGTGAAGCCGTTCCTGTAGCGCCAGCGCGCCAGAATACGGCACCAACCCCGGAAGTTCCCGAATCTCAAGGATGTCCATAGCCATAAACACAAAAACCCGGCCACCCAGCCCAAAAGAGGCGGATGGCCGGTTCAATTGGCCCAATTTCGGCTGCCGGTTACGCCATCTTCTTGATAGCGAGCGCCATGCGGGACTTTTTGCGGGCGGCGTTGTTCTTCGTGATCACGCCCTTCTTGACCGCACGGTCAAGCGCGGAAGTGTACACCCGGAACGCCGTGGCGGCATCTTCCTTGTTGCTGGCCTCAATCGCCGCCAGAGCGGTCTTCCGCTTCGTGAGGACAAGACGCTTGGTTGCGCGGTTGCGCAGATTCGCGGCCTTGGCCTGTTTGGTACGCTTAATTGCACTCTTAATGTTCGCCATGAAACAATGCTCCTTAAAAGCTCTCGAAAAAAGTAAGTTATTATTTTATCCCAAAATTGGTTCCAAAGTCAATGGCTAAATGCAAAAAGCTGCACAAAAACTTTTTTGCGTTTTGGGACCTATTTCAGCATCGCCGCCAGACGGCCGCCGATAAACGCGAACTGTTCCTGCGGCAGTGCCGCCGCGATGCGGGCCAGCAGCAGGCGTACGGTCTCGCGCAACTCCGGTTCAAACCACCGCCAGTTCAGGAACGGGACCAGAAGACGCAGGGCGTTGTATTCGCTGACCTTGGCGTACTTGATGATCGTCGATTCGATCCACTCCAGACCTTTTTGTGTCCAAAGCCGGTCGGCGTTCGCGGCGAAACCGCAATACAGGGCGCGGCTGAACGCGGGGTGCGAGATGCTCCAGCCGGGACGTTGTTCTTCGGTCGCGATGGCTTCAAACACGGTGTCGTGCGGGTCGCTGGCCACCAGCCGGAGATAGCTGCTGTAGCCGTTGATTGATTGCCGCATTTTTTCGCCTTCGGCGGCCAGCACTTCGTAGCGGCGCGGGCAATTCCCCGCCACCAAAGCGCCCAGGGCGTTAATCCGGGCGGTGATGTTTTGGGCCCGGTCAAGGTATGCGATGATTGCGTCCCAAACCTCGGGCCGGTCGATTTCCGATAGTAGTTGCAGTATCCGGTTTTCATAGGACCGGCGTATGATCGCGGCCGCGTCCTGTCCGCCCGTGGCGGAGTCCGCGATGGCGGCTATCAATGCCTCGATGCCGATTTCGCGGGCGGCGGCTTGGCGAAGCGCGTGCATTTCCCGCACGTTTTCCCGTACCATGGCCCGACGGCGGCGGTCCAGCGAATCGGACGGGATCGCCAGCATCAGAGCTTTGTCCCCAAGATCCATTTTTGCATCGAAAAAGACCTCGCGGTAGATTTGCAGCCAAACTTCCGACGCGCCCATATCCCGCAGCATTTTCATCGCTTCGGCGCGGTTGAAGGCGTTGGGGTCGGTTCGGGCCTGAAGTATCAGCTGTTCCTCGGCAGCGTCCACCGTCAACACCCCGTAAAACCCGCACCCGCGGTTCCAAGAGATGAAATCCGGCTTGGGGCAGCGGGTGGTAAAACGCTGCTTCGCTCCGTCCAGCACAAACGTGCCGTTGGCCACGTCCCGCCCGTCTTTTACCAGCGCGTAAGGTACCGGCACGGTGTAGTCGCCGTCGCGTTCGAGGGTGATGGACAGTTCGCCGTTTTCCCATTCCCACGCGGCGCGGACGGTAGGGTGCCCGGCGTCGAACAGCCACGGGCGCATTAATTGGCCGATATCGCGTCCCGACACTTCAGTGAACACTTTCAGGAAGTCGTCGGTATTGGCGTTGCCGCCGCTGAAACGCCGGAAGTATTCCCTCCACGCGGCGTGGTATTTTTCCTCGCCGATCAGGTTTTTCAGCGTGTTCAGCACTTCGGGGGCTTTGTCGTAGGTGATGGCGTCGACTACCTCGTCGGGGTCGTTCACGCCCTCGCGAACCACGCTGCCGGACGTGCCGCCCTCTTCCTCGGCGAACGCCCCGCCGTTAGTCCGGAGCGATTCTATCTCCTGCGACCGCATGAACGCGCTTCCGAAAGTTTTGGCCAGAAACGCCCGTTCGATATTTACGGTGTAGGCTTCGTTGAGCCACATGTCGAACAGCGTTTCCATGGTTACCCCGCTGCCGCAGTGGCTGTGCTCGTACTCGTGCGGGATCACGCCGTAGGCGTAAATCATCCGTTGGTCGGCGATGGTGTCGTCAATCAGCGCGGCTTCGGTGATAATCGTGGTGTTTCCGGTGTTCTCCATGCCGCCGTATAGCGATTTCTCCATGCAGATGGTGCGGTAGGTCTGATAAGGGTACACAAAGCCGGTCAGCCGGTGCTGGAACAGTACCGAGTCTTTCAGGATCTGCATCGGGATTTTGGCGCCGTCAAGGTGTCCCGGCGGCACCAGATATTCCAGTTTTACCGTCTTGCCCCCGTCAGGATAGCTCACGGTGTCGGAGAGTGATTCCCAAGTTCCTGCGCAGGCGATGAAAAGGTAGGGGGCCATTGGCACCCGGTTTTCGTAGGTAATGGTCTGGCGAGCGGGGTTGCCGGGTACCGGCACCGGAACGCCGTCGGGATTGGTGGCGGGGTCGGGGTCGCCGTTGGAGATAAGGTGGGTGTAACGCGAATCGCCTTCCAGCGTGGTGCGGAAGGTGCATTTGGCGGTGCAGTCGTCGATAATCGGCAATATCCGCTGGAAACCGATTTGCTGGCATTGCGACATATATTGCTGGGGGCAGCCCGGCGGGGTGGTGTCGCGGTAGATGCCCTCCAGAATGGTGTCGGACGGCACACAGCGGCAGCGGATGAATACCTTCACCGTCTCGCCGGCGGCGAATTCGCGGGGCAGACGGATCTTCAGTTTATGGTTGCGGGTGTCTTCCTCGTATTGGAGCGGAGTTTCGCTGGCAGGGTCGGCCACCTCGAAAATAGTGAGCGCCTTGGCATCGAGCGTCAGCAGGTCCGCAGCTTGGCGCGGGGCGAGGGTTAGGGTTTCCGAACCGTCCACGCGGTCTTCGTAGAACTCCAGTTTAGCCTCCACATGTATGAGCTGGAAGTCGGGCAGTCGGAAATCGGAACGGTTGAAGCGGTAGTTGCTTTTTTCCATGGTGTCACTCCGGAATGAACAGGTTTAACAATGTGCCGGGACGTATGCCGTAAAAGTTGCATTGCTTGCCTTTGCCGAAACGGGACTCGGCAAGGTCGCCTTGGTCGGCGGCGGCAACCACCACTACCGGGTTGAACTCCGCCGGGACATCTTCAATGCGGTTCCAGTAGCCAACGTTGCGGTAGGCCCGCAGATACCACGGCAACGGCCAGATATCGGACGGCGGGGCGGCTACGGCAATCGTCGTGTCAGTTCCCTGCGCGCGTTTGGCGGCCGTCTCGATCGCCGCCACCAGATTCATCGCGTCCGTTCCGGTGTGGGCATAGACATACGGATTGCGCGGGTCGGCGGCGTATTGGAAACAGGCGCGGTAGGATTGGCGGCATTGGCTGTAAACCCAATGCGCGGACCAGCCGACGGTGAACAGCATTATCGCGGCACCCCAGACCCGTCGCCCGTGACAGAATATCCGCGCCCCCGTGCGGGCGAAGAGTCCGACCGTCACCGCCGCCAGCATAAGGTACCCGTGCAGGAACGACAGCCCGCACCACGGGGTTTTGTACGGTATGCAGCTGTAGATTACGGTTAGCGCGATGGTGTAGAATCCGATAAAGCGCACCGTCAGCAGCCAGCGCTCGGGGAATCCGCTGCCGCGCCAGAAACTTAACGCGAACGCGCAGAGCGCGGGGGCGATGAAGAACCATTCGCCCCATACCGGACCGCGCCCGTAACGGAAATAGAACAAGGTGGTTAGGTAAAAGTGCCATGGGTGCTGGTGTTCCGGCACGGCGGTGGCGCGGTGGAGGTACGCCGAAACGGTACTGAAGAGTGCGTCGTAAACGCCCCGGAAATGGGTGCCGAAAGACGAGAACAGCAGTATTCCGGTCAGCGCGGCGGCTGCCGCCGCCCACGCCAGGTCGCGCCAGCCCAGGTGTTCCCGGATCCGGCGCCAGCCAAAGGCGGTCAGCCCCGCCAACGCGGCGGCGGCGAACGAGAGCACCACGGTCTCTTTCGACGCGGCGGCCAGCCCGGCGAACGCGCCCAGCCCTGCCGCCCATCCGTATCGGGCTTTGGCGTTTTTGCTTTCCGACCAGCGGAGTCCGCACAGCAGCATCCCGGTGAGAAACGTCACCAGCATGGTTTCCTGAATAAAGAACCGCGAATAGTAAACCATGGCCGGTGAACAGGCGGTGAAAAGTAGCGCGGCCAGCAGTCCGACCGGGTTAAGGAAGAGCGGACCGTCCCGCCGGTTTTGCAGACCCAGCATCAATAACAGGGTGAGGATGGAGAACGTTACCGGAACCAGACGGAAATTCCATTCGGTGGTTTCGGCGAAGGTCTTGGCGGTGGCGCGGCAGAAGGGCAGGGCGGCAAAGTAAAGCGCCGGGCCGTGGTGGTCGGTGGGGTCGTAATGGTACTCGCCCTCGTCCATCAGAATGCCGGCTCGCACGGCTTGGTTGGCTTCGTCCCCGTGCATGGGTTTGGCGTCCAGTCGCGGCAGCCGCCAACATAGTGCTGCCGCCACCGCAATCAGTCCGATAAACAATGTAGAAAGCGTTTTTTTCATCACGTCCCCCGATTTGCCGTAGCACTTAAAAATCTTATGCTAAAACCGCCATAAAGTCAATCCGCATTGCTGCAAATCCGGCTTTTCGACCGATTAAATGCACAAAATTCATTTTTTTTGTTTTTGCAGTTGACTTATGCGCGCCGATTTGATAACTTATCACACGTTTTTGCGCCGCAATGGCGCAGACGAAATGGCGGGGTAGCTCAGTTGGTAGAGCAACGGACTGAAAATTCGTGTGTCATCGGTTCGATCCCGATCCCTGCCACCATTTTGAACGCGCCCGGCGGTTTATCCCCCGGCGCGTTTTTCTTTTAGAAAATCTTTGCCGCGAGCAAGGTTTCGGCTTGCTTTTCCGCCGGTTTTTCGGTTTAATAATCTTTTCAAGGACGGTTGTGCCCGTTTGGGTTCTTCCCATAGGTTGTGATTGTAACAAGGAGTGTCGCGATGCGAATGTTTGCACGTCTTTTTGCGGTAATCGCCGTATTGTTTGCGGCTTTTGCGGCCAATGCGGCTGATATCAAGATTAAAGAGGTGAAGGTTAGGTCTTTGAACCAGATAGGTGGCGACGATAACGACGTGTTGTCCCACAGTTCGCTTTCGGTGGGCGACCAGATGTCCCAGCTGGACTTGAGCCAGGTGATCGCCAAGGACGTGAAGACGTTGCTGGACACCAAGCGTTACGCTTACGTGGGGGCGGAGATTATTGACCTTGACAACGAGGGCGGGAAGCGGATCAATTACGTCATCCGCCGCCGTCACCGTTTTGCCGGTCCGCTGATTGTCAAGGGTAACGAGCACTTGAAAAGCTCCAAGATCGCCAAGTTGTCCGAGCTTAAGGACGGCGATTTTATCGATGAGCCGATTTTGGTCGAGCGCGCCGCCAATATCCGCAAAAAGTATATCAAAGAATACTTCCCGGACGTGAGCATCGTGACGGAGATCATTCCGCTGGAAGGCAAGCCCGCCTACGCTAACGTTTCCTTTACCATCAAGGAGGGCGAACGGGCGAAGATCAAAGACTATGTTTTCAGGAATAACCTTTCCATCGAGGAAAAAGATCTTCGCACTTCGTTCGGCAAATATCCTTGGTACGATCCTCGCGGTTGGTTCACCGACACCCCCATTTCCGCGCAGGATCTGGAGGAGGCGCGTCGCGCCGCCGAAGAGGTTTACCACAACCGCGGATATCTTGACGCCCGCGTGGCGCCGCCCGTCCGCGAGGCGTTGGGCGATGAAAAGGTCAACATTGTGTTCAACGTTTCAGAAGGCGACCTTTACACGGTAGAGTCCGTCGATGTTAAGGGCATCACCAAATTCCCGGAGAGCCAGGTCCGGGCGGCGGCGAAAATTAAGGCCGATGACGTGGCCGGAGCTGCGGACATCGAGGCTTCGGCCAAGGGGATTCGCGATTTCTACGGTTCCCGCGGTTATGCCGATTGCGTGGTGGACACCAAGCCAATCACTATCGCCGGCAAACCGGGCCGCATGGCGATTACTTACAATGTTGAAGAAGGACCGGTGGTTTATGTCCGCGACATTATCATTCGCGGCAACGACAAGACCAAGTCCAAGGTCATCCGCCGCGAGGTGATGATGAGCCCCGGTTCCAAGATGGACACCGTCCGCATCGAGCAGAACGAGCGCCGCTTGAAAAACATGGGTTACTTCTCGGATGTCCGCCACTACACCGAGAACGAGGATGAAAAAGGCGCCCGCGATCTGGTTTACGAGGTCGACGAGCAGCGTACCGGAAACTTCATGGTGGGCGTCGGTCTCTCCAGCGTCGATAACGTGGTCGGTTTCCTTGAAATTACCCAAAACAATTTCGACATTTTGAATTGGCCGAATTTCACCGGCGGCGGCCAGAAGGCCCGCCTCGGCGTGGAAGTCGGTTCCCGCCGCCAGACGGTTGAGGTGCAGTGGTCGGAGCCGTGGCTGTTTGACAAGCCGCTGCGTCTGGATGTCGATCTGTACCGCAGGATGCGCTGGTACGACGAATACGACGAGATCCGCACCGGCGGAGCGGTCGGGCTTTCGTACCCGATGCAGGAAATTGACATCTTCGGTTATAAGCTGGCCGGACGCGTCGGTATGCGCTACACTCTTGAGCAGGTCCAGATGGACGATGTCGAGAAGGGGTGGGGCTACGATGCCGATGGCGACGAACTCGAATTTGGCGATGACGATCGCTGGGATGCGGAGAAAGGTTACTTCCGCTGGCAGGAGGATAAATACGGCGACAACCTGAACAGCATCTTCCGGCTCTATTGGTCTGAAGACAAGCGCAACCATCCGTTCTTCCCGACCCGCGGCTATCAGGCTACTATCTTCGGCGATGCGTCTGAGGGCGGTGTCGGCGACAACGAGTTTTACAAGGTCGGCGCCAACTACAAGCACTGGTTCGAGTTGCCTTGGTATAAGCATGTGTTCAGCGTCCGGGGCCGCATCGAAACGGTTGACGCTTATAATGGCGATCTGCCGGTTTACGAGCGGTTGTTCTTGGGCGGCCCGCGCTCGATTCGCGGCGTCGAGTATCGCGACATCGGCCCGAAGGTGCATCGCGAGAGCGGCCACCGTCACGCCGCCATCGGCGGACAGACGTTGGCGATGGCGTCGTTTGAATACACCATTCCCGTGTTCAAGGCGGTGCGTTTCGCGACTTTCTTTGATATCGGTTCGTTGGGCGAGGACGAGTTTGACGCCGATTTCTCCAAGTATTCGGCCTCGGTTGGCGTCGGGTTGCGGATTGACATTCCCGGTTTCCCGATTCGTCTCGATTTCGCGAAGCCGGTTCATGACGATGACGACTACACGGATGAGGAGATCTTCTCCTTCTTGATCGGTTTCGAATAAGTCTGGTTTGTTTTGCATAAAGAAAGGATTCTAAAATGAAGCTGATGGGTTTTGTTTTGATGTCGGTTTTGGCGGCTGCCACCGCCGGTTTCGCGCAGGAAAAGACCGTGGTCGTGAACATGGTCGATCTGGTCCGTTTCCATCCCAGCCGCGAGCGCGACCGCAAACTGATGCAGGACACCGAGAAGGATTACCAGGCGAAGCTGGACAAACAGCGCGACCGTTTCGAACAGTTGCGTGCCGACTACGAGAACGCGGTCAAGGAAGCCCGTAATCCGGCGTTGAACGAAGCCGCCCGCCAGGAGGCGGAGACCAAGATGATGAAGCACCGCGACGTGCTGGCCGAGGCGGACAAAGACCTTCGCGCCGAGATGCAGAAACTGCAGCGCGAATTGTCCGAGCTGGACAACCGTTTGCTTCGCCAGGTCACCGGCGACATCCGCGAGGTCGTCCACAAGTACGCCGCCGAGAAGAAGTTGTCGATGGTGATGGACTCCACCACCCTGGCGTATTTTGATCCGGCGATGGACGTTACCGATGAAATTCTTAAACGGATGAACGTTGACCCGAAGGTTCGTCACGAAGCCAAGGCCAAGGATAAAGAGAAGGCCGCCGCCGAGGACGCTGACAAAAAGTAATCGTCGCTTTACCCTCAAAGGAGTTTTCCGCCATGTTGCTATCTGAAGTTGCTTCGCGTTTGAACGGTACGTTGACGGGTGACGGAGCTTTGGAGGTCACCGCTCTGGCATCGCTTGCCGAGGCGCGTGACGGTGACTTGTCCTTCTACAAGGACCGCAAGTACGCCAAGCAACTGACCGCCACCAAAGCGACGGCGATTTTGGTGGAAAACTCTTGGACGGGCGAAACCTCCGCCAAGGCGGTGATTCGCGTTTCCGACCCGAACGCCGCGTTTGGAACCGCGGCGGTTTGGTTCGCCCCGCCGGAGATGGTGCGCGAACCCGGTATCCATCCCACCGCAGTGGTGGCGGAAACGGCCAAGATCGGCGCACGGGTGCATATCGGTCCGTGGACGGTGGTTGAGGACGGCGCGGAAATCGGCGATGACGCGGTTATTGAGGCGCAGGTTTTCATCGGCCAGCGGGTTAAGATCGGAGAAGGATCGCATCTTTACCCGCAGGTAACGGTGCGCGAGGGTTGCGTGTTGGGCAAGCGCGTGATTTTGCATTGCGGGGTGCGCATCGGCGGCGACGGTTACGGCTACAATCCGGTGTTCCTGCCCAACGGCACCATTCGTGTCGACAAAATCCCGCAGTTGGGCATTGTGGAGCTTTGCGACGATGTGGAAATCGGCAGCAACACCACCATTGACCGTGCCCGTTTCGGCCGTACCCGGGTCGGCTACAGTTCCAAGATCGACAATTTGGTCCAAATCGGACACAATGTTCAGGTCGGCAACTATAGCGGCATTATCGCCCAGGCCGGCGTGGCCGGCAGTACCATCATTGGCGATGGGTGTTTGATTTGGGCGCAGGCCGGTATTTCCGGCCACATCAAAATCCATGACCGCGCCCAGGTCGGTCCGGCTGCCGGTGTTACCAAAGATGTCCCGGAAGGCGAATATTACATCGGGGCTCCGGCTTGCCCAAAGAAAGAGTTCGCTCAGCAGTTGCTGGTCCCGCGTCAAGTGGAAAAGATGAAACAGCAGCTTGCCGATTTAAAGCGCCAGGTCTCTGAATTGTCCGCTCAGCTTGGGTACAAGGCGTGATTGACGTGTGGGAGAAGCGCCTTTCTGCGAATGAAGAGTGAGAAAGGAGCGACTTCGATGGCGATCTTGAAGAATCAGACCAAGTGGGAAGATCTCTACTACTATCGCAAGAGCCTTGTGCTGTACCAGATGACAGTTGCCTTTTGCCGCCGTTTCCTGCCAAAGTACGGCGACCGCACCGTCGATCAGATGGTTCAGGCGGCGCGGAGCGGTAAGCAGAATATTGTCGAAGGGCTGGCCGACGGCGTGACATCGACAGAAATGGAACTTAAGCTTCTGAATGTCGCGCGTTCGAGCATCAAGGAATTGAGAGAGGATTATCTCGACTATATCACCGCGCATTCGTTACAACTCTGGAACTCAAAACACCCTCGGTACAATGCCCTGCTCAGATTCTGCCGTACTCACAACGACCTTTCCGACTACGAGCCGCACTTTGAGAAGTGGAACGATGAGGAACTTGCCAATTGCGCTGTCACACTCTGTCACATGGTTGACAAGATGATGACCACGACCTTGGAAAAGAAGGAGAAAGACTTCGTCGAAAACGGCGGCATCCGCGAGCGTATGACCGCGACGCGCCTTGGGCGCCGGCAGACCCAGAACGAGGAAATAGCCGCCCTCAAGGCGCGGGTCGCCGCCCTTGAGGCCGAGAACGCAGCCTTGAAGGCCAGGCTCAATGCCCTGGAGTAAAGGGGATCCGCTTCTAGAGTACTAGAAATATAGAATCCTAGTATTCTAGAATCCTAGTAAGGAGCAAAACTGATGAAAACGATGAAATATCTCGCCGCTGTCTTTGTGGCAATGGCATCGGGTGCCTTGTTCGCGGCGAATCCGATCTTGCCGCTCTGGGAGTACATACCGGATGGCGAGCCTTACGTCTTCGAGGATCCGGACCATCCCGGAATGATGCGCGTGTATCTTTACGGTTCGCACGACACCATGGCCAGGGGCTATTGTGGTTATGACTATACGCTCTGGTCGGCACCGCTTGGCGACATCAACCGATGGCGATGCGATGGGGTCATTTTCCGCTCGATCAATGACGCGAACGGGAAACCGCTGTCGAAGTCCGGTGACGTGCTCTGGGATCCCGATGCGCAGGTCGTGACGGGAAAGGACGGAAAGAAGACCTACTATCTCTTCCCCTTTACCGTCAGGGCGCCCGAACGGCTCGGAATGGCGGCGAAGTCCAGCCGCCCGGACGGTCCGTTCGAAGTCTGCAACTGGTCCACGTCCGATCCACGAAGTGTTGTCGGCCTCGGTGTGCAGCTTGCCACTTTTGTCGATGACGACGGCAGGGCCTACGCCTATATTGGCAAGGATGTCGGGTTCGGCAGCGAGGGGGTGTCCGCCGTGGAACTCGATACGACGACCCTGTGTACGCTCAAGCCCGGCACGGCCGTCCATAGGAACATCGTCAGCTCTTGGCGCCAAAAAGGGGATGCCCGTTATTTCGAAGGACCCTCCATGCGCAAGATAGACGGCAAGTACGTGCTCGTCTACTGCCGCTACACGGCGGATGGTGAATTCGGCCTCGGCTCCGACTACTGCACGCTCGCCTACGCCTACTCCGACAGCCCGGTCGGGCCGTTTACGTATGGCGGTACGCTGATTGATCTTCGCGGGCGCGAGACCGGGCCGGACGGCAAGACGCGTATCACGGCGCAGCCCGGCGGCAACACGCACGGCAGTCTCTGCGAAATCAACGGACAGTGGTACGTATTCTACCACCGTCACACCGGCACGGACCAATTTTCGCGTCAGGCGATGGTGGCCCGCGTGGAGGTGAAGGTTGACAAAAGACCTAGCGGAAAGGTCATGATTTCGGAAGGGGAATACAATTGCCTGGGCTTCGAGAACGAGGGCCTTGATCCGTTCGCGCTCCATGCCGCCGGAATCGCCAGTCACTATACGGGGCCAGAGCCTGCCAGGCACAAGGGGAAATTCACGTATTCCGGCCCTTATCCCGCTTCGTTCCGGTGCAACGGTTATGCGGCGCGGGATCTCTACGGACCGGACGTCAACCGCTGTGTGCTCGTCCACTGCACGGATGGCTCCGTCGCCGGATGGAAGTACTTCAACTTCGGCAGGACCTTCGGCAAGAAGGGCTTGAAACTGTCCGTCGAACTGGAGCCGAACGGATTGCCGGGCGTGATCGACGTGTGGGCGAAACGTCCCACGGCGACGGAGGGCGGTATCAAGGTCGGCTCGTTCACCTTGGCACCGGATTTGCCGGCAGGCGTTCAGAAGGTGGAGATTCCCGTCGATGCCCTTGCCGCCGTGAATGGCCGGGAGGCGTTGTACCTGACATTTTCATCGCCCGTAAAGGGCCAATCGATCTGCACGCTGCACACCTTGCGGTTCGAAGCGGAGCGTCCTTGATGTAACCCGCCGCGCACCGTGATGAATTGGAGAAGTTATGGATGACCGTTTTCAGGTGAGCATAGACCCCCGTTCCGGCAAGACGCTTACGCGTCAGGTCGAGGAAGGCATCCGTTCGCTTATCGCGTCAGGGCGCTATGCGCCGGGCGATACGCTTCCGCCGCGAGGCGCGATTGCGAAGCGCCTGAAAGTGAGCGAGTGCGTCGTCCGTTCCGCCCTGCGTACGCTCGCGGCAGACGGAATCGTCGCATCGCGCCAGCGTATCGGATGCCTGGTGCTGAAGGCACTCGCCGCACCGAACAGGACCGTGCTTGACGTCAACATCGATCCTTGGACTTCTTTCGGCCCGTCCAACAGCCTTTTTCAATGCAGCAAGGTCTTTCGCGCGGAAGGATACAGGGTGATCATGCTTCCGCTCGGCGGGGGCGGAGACCGTCCGTTTCTGCTTCCGCTCAAGGACGCTCTTGCCGAAAAGCCCGGGCTTGTGATTCTGCGCTCCTGTTATAGCAGCCTGAAAAACGCGATGCAGCTCGTGTCCGAAAGCGGATGCAGTTTCGTAACCGTCGGGATGGAGGCGAGGCGTTCCCGCTATGCCCGCCACGTTGGGGTCGCTCACTACGACTATGCACCGGCGATAGCGGCGTTCGTCGCCGACTGTCGCACCGCCAGGCTGAAGCGCGTCGTCCAGCTTGACTTTGGCGGACATCCCTATCTCGATGCATCAACCGCGCTGGAACGCGCGGGAATCCGGTGCGAGCGAGTCAAGCTGCTGGTCGATGGCCCTGCGAACCTTGACGCGATTGTCCGTACAGCCTATTCGAAGATGAAGAGTTTTCTGCGGGACAGGGCTTTGCCCGACCTCTTTTTCTTCACCGACGACTACCTGGCCCTTGGGGCGTTCAAGGCGTTGCGCGACGCTGGCGTGTCCGTGCCGCACGACGTACGCGTCGTTTCGTTCGCGAATTCAAAGTCGGGGCTTTCTCCATACGGGGATGTCGCGCACATCGAGTTCGATCCGTTCTCCGACGGGCGCGAAATCGCCCGTTGCGTCATGGAATGGTTCGATAAAGGCTCGTTCGGCAAATACAATGGGCATTGTACCTATGTGCGCGGCGCGACATTCCCCCGCTGATTGGCATGGATGGCCTGGGTTTTCGGCGGTTTCGTTATTTTGGTTTCCCGCTTGACTTCGACCGCGAATTTTGTATAATGCCGATGTTTTCTTTTTGGGGTACAGTGCCCTCGAAGGGAACGGCAAAGGAAGAACGGCAATGGCAAGATACCTCGACCCCAAGGCGGACGTGACCTTCAAGAAGGTTTTCGGCGAGCACAAGAACCTCGTCATGAGCCTCCTCAACGCCTTGCTGCCCCTCGACGAGGGCAAACAGGTCGAGTCGATCGAGTACCTGCCGTCGGAACTCGTGCCTCGTACCCCGACGAGCAAGAATACGATCGTCGATGTGTGGTGCGAGGAGACGGGCGGGCGCAAGTTCATCGTCGAGATGCAGATGAACTGGACGGCGGATTTTCGCGAGCGAGTCCTCTTCAATGCGTCCAAGGCGTACGTCAGACAGCTTGACAAGTCGGAGCAGTACAACCTGCTCCAGCCAGTCTATGCGCTCAACTTCGTCAACAAGGTTTTCGAGCCGGGCATGGACGGGTACTACCACTACTACAGGATGGTCCACTCCCAGGACAGCGGGAAGGTCCTCGAAGGCCTGCACCTCGTGTTCATCGAGCTTCCGAAGTTCAAGGCTAAGAACCTCACCGAGAAGAGGATGCAGGTGCTGTGGCTCCGCTTCCTGACCGAGATTGACGAGAAGTCGAGGCGCCCCCCGGCCGAGCTTTTGGAAAATCCGCAGACGAACCAGGCGCTTGAGATTCTCGAGGAGTCGGCGTACAGCGAGGCCGAGATGCTTGACTACGACAGGTACTGGGACCAGGTTCGCCGAGACAAGGCGCTGATGGACGAGCGCGACGCGGCTCGCGCTGAACTGAACGAGATTTACGTAAAACTCGACGAGGCACACGTAAAACTCGACGAGGCACACGCAAAGCTCGACGCGGCGACGGAAAGATTAAGGCAGACCGTTTTTAACCTTAAAGAAGTTGGAATGTCTGTTGAACAGATTTCAAAGGTTACAGGTTTAAAATCTACTGAGGTAGAGACCTTATGGGGCTACACGAAGTAAAGATGACACCGGAAGAGGTGGAGGCTTACATCGCCAGCCGAGTCACAGACTTGGCTGACAGCATTGTAGGAAATAGGCCATGAAGAAACTGCGCATCATGGCAACGTTGGCGGTGTTCGCGGCAATTTTGCTCGCATTCGCCAACAAGGCATTGGCAGAGGCGGAATACGACATCCAGTTCGAGTCTGGCGGCTCGACCTATTGGATGACCAACCAGTCGTTCCCGTTTGAAATCTCCTTTGACGAATTCGGCTTCAATATTCTTCCTTCCCTCATTACAGACCATTTGGTCGTGAATTCGGAGGGCGTGACGGTCACGGTCGTGGAGACGAGCGATGTCGCCGGCGCGACGGTCACGAGGACGCAGGACATCGACCCGACGGGCCGTACCACGTTCGTGAAGGACGCCACCGCGACCTCGCGTTTCTACCGCCTCTCGGCGGCGGTTGCGGAGTGAACCCGTCTATTCCTCAAAAATGTAAGGGGCGATTAGCGGCGGCCCGCTGGCATCCGCATGGGAGTTACGGGGGCATCGGCTGGTAGATTTGGATGATTTGGATGGTTTTTGTCTTTCAACGATTCTCTT
>JAFTCL010000076.1 GCA_017454745.1 Kiritimatiellia bacterium | reverse complement strand
GCAAACCGCGTTCTCGCCCCGTTTTCGCCCTCGTCGGCCATGTTTCAGCTCCTTGCATGCCGTGTTTTGAACTCTTGTCCCCCGCCGCCCGCACCACCAAACCTCGGAATCTCACGCCTGCGAGGTTTTGCAATTACCTCACCTTTTACGACTTCATATGCCAATAATTGTAACACCAATACTCCAAATAGTAAAGTATAAACTGCCCGAACCGCGTTTTGGCGTTTTGCATCAAAATTTACGATTTTTACACTCGCTTTTCTCCAAAAAGAAAGTATAATATGAAAAATATGAATTTAGAAAAGCTGTTTTTTATCTTTAGTTTGTTTTTTTCTGCCGTAATAACGGTAAACGCGGATATATTCATCAATGAAGTACAGTCTTCCAACGACTCGACCTGTTTCGATTCCGACGGCGATGCTCCGGACTGGATTGAACTTTACAATTCCGGGGGCAGCGCGGTTGACTTGTCTGGTTGGGGATTGAGCGATAACGCCAACCGGCCGTTCAAATGGACTTTTCCCAACGGCACCACTATCGGGGCGGGAAAGTACCTTAAGGTTTTCGCCTCCGCCAAATCAACGGATAACGATGTTTCCGGCCCTGAAATATCCGCCATCGACCCGAGTGCTCTGGATGGCAAGGTGCTTTGGTTGCGGGCAGACGATATGGCGGCGGTCGGTGACGGCAACACGGTACGGAGCTGGACCGACGCCAGCGGCCAAAACAACACGATGTCCCAATCCACCGAATCCCGCCGACCCATCTACACCGCCGACGCGGTTAACGGTCACGCGGCTTTGAAATTCACCAATTCCAGCAATTCCGCGCTGCAACGCCGCACAACCAATTTTAACGGGCTTACCAGCTTCAGCAACATCACGGTGTTTGCGGTTTACCAATGGACCGGGGCAACCGTCGCCGGTCTGCTGAGCCAATACTCGCAATCGTCCTCTACCGCCAATGTGCACTTGGAAATTAAGGACAACGGCGTGTTAAGATTCAGAGTCGCGGATGTGGACATATCCAGCAGTTCCGGACACGAAGCTGTCGGAGAATGGCGGTTCTTAGCCGCCGAGATTGACTACGCCCCCGAAATCCCGTATATCAGCGTCTTCTCCAACGGGAAACTGTCCATGTCCGCCAACAAGTCCATCGGCACCCAGCGCCTAGATATGGGTGACTACATTTACGTCGGCGCGTCATTGGGTTCCGGGCGCGGGTTCAGCGGGTATATCGCGGAGATGATTATTTTCAACCGGGCGCTGGACAACCAAGACCGGGACGGGGTCTCAAAATTCCTCTCCGAAAAATACGGAATCGGCGCTTCAAACCAGAAAAACGACCTGCACACTTCGTTCAAATTGAGTTCCTCCGGGGAGACTTTAACGCTCACCAGCCCCGCAGGAGCCGTAGCCGACACCCTAACCTTCGGCCAAGTGCCGTGCGACACTTCTTACGGGCGTTCTCCGGACGGTTCGCAAAATCTGGTGTGGTTCGCCACCCCCACGCCGGGAAACGCCAATTCCAATACCGCGTATGACGCGCCGTTGGCCCCGGTAAAGTTTTCCAAAGAACGCGGTATTTACAGCCAAGCGTTTTCGCTTACGCTGTCGCACGACGATCCGGACGCGACCATCATTTACACCTCCGACTTAAGCGACCCGACAGCCGACCACGGAACCGTCTATCGGGGGGAGGCCATAACGGTCAGCCGTACCGGGGCTATCCGCGCCACCGCCGTTAAGACCGGCGCCGTGCCATACCGAAACATTGCCACCCACACGTACCTGTTCCTGGACAATGTGCCGCAAGACATAGGCATCCCCGACGGTTGCCCGTCCACCTGGTCTAGTTACGGTTCCTGCACCGCCCGTTACGGTATCAGCACCAACGTGGTGAAAACCGCCGCCAACCGTACCGCGCTCCGCACCGCGCTCACTAAACTGCCGGTGATTGCCATCACCGCGCCGTGGCCGGATTTGTTCGACTCCACCACCGGGCTGTACACCCACCCCGGCGAGGACTGGGAAATCGCGGCTTCCTGCGAATGGCTGACCAACGGCGTGGGACGGCTCCAGCTAGACGCGGGATTGGGCATCCAAGGCGGCGCCAGCCGTAATTTCAGCAATTCGGCTAAAAAATCGTTTCAAATCCATTTCCGTGGCAAATATGGCGCCGGGAGTCTGCCTGAACCGATATTTGACGACCGGGGGTTCCCCGACCGCGATCTCAATTCCATCTCGCTCCGCGCCGATTACAACAATTCATGGATTCATTCCAACTCCGACCAACGCCAACGCGGTTCGCTGATCCGCGACCAATGGGCGCGCGACACGCAATTGGCGATGAGCGGATTTTCCTCCTCCGGCAACCATGCGCATCTCTTCATCAACGGGCGGTACTGGGGCATCTATAACGCCTGCGAACGCGTCAACGCCGGCTACGGCGCTCACAAATTCGGCGGCGAGAGCTTCGAGTACGACGCCATCGCCGGCGACGACAACAATTCCCACAAGGTACGCAGCGGCACTGTGGCGGCGTGGAACGAACTGACCCGCCGCATCAATTCCGGACTCTCCAGCAACAGCAATTTCCGGCAAGTGGAAGAGATGCTGGATATCGACGCTTTTATCGACTATATGCTGGTCAATTTCTACGGCGGCAACCAAGACTGGCCGCACCACAACTGGGTTGCGGTGCGCCGGCGCACCGATGACGGGAAATTCCGGTTCTGCTGCTGGGACACCGAACGCACCCTGGAGGGAACGTCCGACAATGTTACTGGTAAAACCACCGGTTCCGGGCCGGGGCTGTTCCAAGGCAAACTGATCGCGAACGCCGAGTATTGCCGCCGGTTTGCCGACCGCGCCTATCGCCACCTTAACCGCGGCGGGGCAATGACGGTTGAAGCCAACCGCGCCCGTTACCGCAGTCTGGCCGAGTGGTTGCGCCCGGCAATTTACGGCGAAGTGGCCCGGTGGGGCGATTACCGCAACGCCAGCTCCCCCTACTCCATCAGCTCTTGGGAAACAAACGTTTTTACCGTGACCAACAACTATTTTTCCGCTCGCGGCGACACTTTCATCAGCCAACTGGCGGCCAAGGGATTGTATCCCGCGCTGGAAGCGCCGGTCATAACCGCAAACGGACAGACTGTGACCATCGGCCACGAATCCGGTGCAACCATATATTACGCCTTCAACAGTGACCCGCGGGAGGATTACACCGCCGCCATCGGAACCAACGCCGTGCTTTACACCGGTGCCGTCAACCTGACCAAAACCGCCACCGTCACCGCCCGAGCCTACCAAAGCGGGAATTGGAGCGCACCGGTGTTGTTAACGGTTGCCGCCGGACAACCGTTATTCCTGCCCGCCGGCGACGGCGATTGGGGTGTCGATGACAATTGGGAGATCGGAATATTCCCCAACGCCGCAGGAGCCGGCGCTATTATCCCCGAACCGCAGGAAGTTGATGCCAAGAAATTCCGCCGGAACGTTACGCTGAAAAAAGAGTTGCCGATCACTATCGGGCAATTGACATTCAACAACGGCGCGTCAACCAACCGCATCGTCAACAAATCCGGCTCGCCGCTGGTTTTCGACAACGCCGGTTCACCCGCTTCAATCACCGTAACCGGAACCGGGGAACATCTGGCCGTGCTGGATCTCGAATATGAAACCGTGGTTTTGAATTCCAATCTTATTATCGACACGGTCGGCACCGCCGGGTCTGAGGAATACGGCGCGCTCCGCCTACAGGATCTTTGGGGCGGCGACGGCGGCGTCACCAAAGTTGGCGCGGGACGGTGTTCGGTAACCGGCATCGGTAAAAGCTGGACCGGCACCACCGCCGTTAACGCCGGGGTTTTGGCATTCACCGCCAATGCCGTGCCGAACTCGTCATCCGCCTTCACGGTGGCGTCCGGCGGCCAACTCCGGCTGATTTCCGGCGGCACCGCCACCTACCGATTCCCGCAACCGCTGCAGCTTACCGGATACGGGGCAACCGCAGGCACCGGCGCCTTGGGCGCATTGCGGGCCGACCCCGAAAGCAACCAATCCACCATCACCGTTTCCTCGCTGGTTACGGTTAGCGGCGGAACCGGCATCCATGTGGAGGGGCACTCAAACCGGTTAAAACTCTCCGGCGGTATCGGCGGTAGCGGGGGGGTGCGTAAAACCGGCGGCGGCGTGCTGGAATTTCCAGACCAAACCGATTTGCCCAATTGCGCATTGGAAGTTGCCGTCGGCACTGCGGAATTTGTCAACGGCGGTAGCGTGGCGGCAATCAGCGGCAACGGCACCGTGGCGGTAACCACCGGGCAAACCGTTTGCGGAGAAGTCTCCGAGGTGCGGTTGGCGGCGACTTTGCCAAGATTCGGATTGTCTGCAAACGACAACGGAACCTTGGCGTTAGATGTCACCAGCACATTACCCCGGAGCATTACCGCGTATATCGGCGATTCCGATTGGCACCACACCTACTGCGGCGCATTGTCCATACCCGATTCCGACAAGCTGGATCTGCGGCTTTGCAGATTGGTGGAGCGCGCCTACGCCCCGGATGAACAAGGCGAACACGAATTCAACGGATCGACTTGGCGCGTGGTGCCGGTGAATGTCAACGTAATCCGCCGCAACGGTGTGCAAACCCTTGCCATCACCCCGGTGGAGCCTACCTACACGATGATGATGCTGAAATAGGCCTTCTAGTCCCTCCCTCCCGCCGTAAGATTGGAACATCGCTATTTACAGGGAGTGCCGTCGATGTTTATCACATGGTTGCGGTTCTCCTTTCCGTATTTACCGTAAACGCTGTATTTATCGTTCGGCTTAACCGGTTCGCCGTTGAACGTGCCTTCCGTACCGACCGTCCACAGTATCCCGCGTGCGGGGTCGTACTTCAACTCCGCATCTCGCGTGAAGGGATCACGCGGCACGGCTGGAAGGTATTCCGGCACAAGCTCTGCCAGCTTCTTGGGAAACGCTCCAGTCTTGCGCTTGAACCGCGCCGCCGCCACAATCGTCTCGGCGGAACTATGCCGGAAGTTGGTTCTCATGACGTTTTCGCCAATCGAACGCCACGCAGGCAGGCACGCCCCCATCATCTTTCTGCCGATGAAATTAGGTCCGAAGCGCCAGCCGTGGTTGCATATAACGGGGATTTCGTCATCGATCTTGTCCCAGACTGCTTTGTCGTATCCGAAACGATACCCCGCTTTAACCTTTTCAAGGTAACTGGCGTATATCGCCCATGTGCGATTGCGATGGTAGGCGTAGGAGCCGAGAATCGGAAAGCGCAATATCTTTAGGGCTAATTCTTCTGAGGAGGCGAGATTGGCAAAGTTCTTCATATCCGTCATCCACATGAAGTATACGTAGAATTCGTTGTTCATCATCCTCTCCATCCGTTCGCTTCGGGACTCGATGTCGAACTGGCGCAGGACATCCTGAAGGCGACCAAGCTCCTCGTCCGTTGCCTTACCCGAGCTTACGATTTTCATGGCGATTCCGTCCGCATAGTTCAAAGCAACCCCCGCTACCAGCCACCTCAGTGCGGACTCCGAGTCGTGTTCCACCTTTCGCGTGAGCAGCACCATGTCGCGCACGCCCTCTATCGCAGCTTCAATATTGCCAAGTTCAAGCTGACGTTTGGCCTGAAGATCCGCTAGTTTGCACAGCTTCGTGAAGACGTTGATTGCGGGAAACAGATCGCGACTACCCGACTGGTCATAACCGTACCATGTCTTGCGCTGCGCGGCCTCATGGAATAGCGTGAGGACCTTCTCGGATTCGGAAAGAATCGCGTCCTTCACCTCCGCCGTCATTCCATCATTAAAACGGTGGAATTTTTCCCACGCCTCCCTGTAATCTTCGAACACGCCCGCCCAAACGGGATGGCCGGTCTTCTCGCTGACTACGTTTGTAGCGGCCACTAATCCGTAATAGACATTGTCCGCCTCAGACGGTATCTC
This sequence comes from Kiritimatiellia bacterium, assembly GCA_017454745.1. Classification (GTDB taxonomy): domain Bacteria; phylum Verrucomicrobiota; class Kiritimatiellia; order RFP12; family UBA1067; genus UBA1200. The sequence goes on along the minus strand of JAFTCL010000076.1, from coordinate 20,577 downwards.
AAAGGGATTGACGAACTTCGCGAGATCCGGCGGTTCGATGTCGAAGGAATTGAATCCAATGTACGCCACCGCCGCCGCCAAGACGCCGCCTGCCGTCACTGCTGTCCACTTGATGATCTTACGTTTGGTATTCATGATTACCTCCTTTGCTTCTTCTCAACATCAGAATCCTCCGGCGGCACATACACTCGCCAGATACTTCGTCGCCTCTCTTCGCGACACTTCCTTCCCAAGGAAATTCACCATGCGTTCGCATCTGCTTCCGATATCGTTACCGGTCGGTAGTGTGCACTCCGCCTCTTCAACACTGGCCGGCTCAGGCTGTCCGGCATCAGAACCGACATTGAACAAAATCGCGGATATTGCCAGCATTACGACGAGAACCGCCGCGAGCTTCAGGAACGGCGTATTGCCGAATGACCAAAACGAACGCCGCGCCTTGCCCGCATTAAGGATTTCCTCCACCCGCGCCGCGCACCTATCCTCGAATCCGGCGCGCGGAACATTCCATGCGGACTCGTCGCTGAGCGCCGCCGCGATAACCGCGTCCAGCTCGTCGAATTCCTGCTCTTTTTCTTTGGCATCGTTCATGGCTTTTTTCCCTTGCATAAGTTTTGATGCGCGAAGGACGAATTCCCTTGGCATTTTTCCAAGATTTTTTCGCGTATCGCTTTTTTGGCCTCATGAAGCCAGTAATACACCGTACCCTCCGGTTCTCCCAGCGATTTCGCGATTGACGGAACGGGCATTCCGCCAAAGTAAAAAAGCTCGACTGTGATACGTAACCGAGGCGGCAGCACCGCCACGGCCGAACGCACTTCGCGCGCATCGTCCGCGCACTCGGCAGATTCCGCCGGCGACGGCCTTTCATCCGCCATCTCCGGCAACTCCTCAGGAAACACGAGAGCATTGGCGCCTTTCCTGCGCAAATCCATTTTGAGGAAGTTTGCCATTATCGAGCACTGCCAGGTGAAGAAGCCCGATTCGCCCTTGAACGAATCCACGCATTGGACCACGCGCGCCAGAGTGCGCGAAACGAGATCCTCCGCATCGGCCTCGTTGCGGCACATGCGCATCGCCGCCGCGTAAAGGCGCCGTCCGTACGCGCCTACTAGCAGTCGCGCCCCTTCTTCAGGATGCCTCTTCAGCTCCTTCAGTATCTCGATGTCGTCTGTCATTGCTTAACCGTGGTTGTAAGAGGGCTTCTTGACCTTTTGCGGCCCTCGACAAAATGTATGATGCGCGGTGCCGGATAATCCTTGGCGCTTTTTAGAAAAAAGTTACACTTCTAAATTCCCTGGCTGAAATCCAAAACTGTAAATATCAATCCAGTGCCTTGGAACTAGGTCCGTTTTGCCACAGGTCAAATCATTCCGCCGTTGATCGAGATCACCTGACGGGTAATGTAGGCGGCGGCATCGGAAAGCAGAAAACACACCAAGGCGGCGACCTCTTCCGGTTTGCCGTAACGGCGCATCGGGATCAACCGCTTGACTTCGTCATCCGGCAGACATTGCACCATGTCGGTCTCGATAATCCCCGGCGCCACGCAGTTTACCGTTATCCGGCGTTTCGCCAATTCTATCGCCAACGCCTTGGCGGCACCGATGATACCCGCCTTGGCGGCGGAGTAATTGACCTGACCGCGATTGCCGATCAGACCGGAAATCGAAGAAATCGCCACGATCCGCCCATGGATGCGTTCAGAAACCATCGGCAGCACAACCGGTTTCAAGACATTGTAGAAACCGTCAAGATCGGTTCGAAGTACCCGATCCCATTGGTTATCTTCCAACGCGGGGAAAGGGTTGTCATCCGCGATTCCGGCATTGCAAACCACCCCGTAGTAAACCCCGTTGGCGGCAATGTCCGCCTCTATCGCAGTCCGTGCGCCATCGCGGTCGGAACAGTCGAACGACAACATCGCGCCGCTGCCGCCCAACCCGCGGATTTCGGCGGCTACCGCCTCGGCGGCGGCGGCGTTACGGCAATAATGGATTACCGGGTCGAACCCCTGCCGGACGGCTTCGATCGCCACGGCCCGACCAATCCCCCGGCTTGCCCCGGTAACCAGAACCCGCCTTTTTTCGCTCATTACTGCACCGTAATTTTCAAAGGTTCACGAACCGCACGGCAAAGAGAAATCACCGCATCCTTCCATTGGGCGGAATCGAGGAAATCGCCGGCGCCCGACCAGGCGGAACCAGAATACCACACCACCGGTTCGCCGGATTTCACCGGACGGGTCAAGTAAACACACTCTTCGGCATCACTGGCCACGTTCAGCCCCACTCCGGGGAACACCACCGAGGTGGCAATGGATCCCATGCCCGGCTGTCTGGCTTCATAATTGGCCAACCAGCCTTCGGCGGCTCCCAACATAAAGATCCCTTTGTGCAAACGTTTTGATGCGATGTCCAGCCCCGGTCCGCCGGTCAACTGATCGGCCCCCTTGATGGTGAACACGCTTTCGTGGCGGGAAAAGTGCGAACGGACATCCAAAGTGGTACGCCGCCGTTCGGAGACTTCAACGCCATTTCCGCACTGCCAAGCATCGTAGGTCACCTCAAACGCGGTACGCACCGGACCGTTGCAAAGATGTCGCTGTTTGGCCCAATTCCGGCTGTAGTGCCATTGACCATCGACGATGAAACCGAAACCGCCGCAACCCCGTCCGGGGCCGACTTTATAGTTGTCCATGCCCTCGCCGGCATCCTTGTGGTAAGCGCCTTTAGCCAACCAGCTGTTGATAACCGGATACGAAACCGATTTACTCCACACGTCGATACCGCTGGAAACCAACCCCTCCCCTTTCGGCGGAGGCTGAGAAACCGCCGGCCCGTAAACCCGGTAGGCCGCTTTGTCATTTTCCCACAGGAAATCGTCCAGACGGTCCGGGGCGAAACGGCCAAAGCACACCTCGTCGTTGGATGCGTCAGCCATCTTGGTATCGTTAAACAACCAGAACGTGCGACACTGGCCGCCGGCAAAAGGAACGGCGAACAGCAACAGGTCCGGTTTTCCATCGTTATTTGAATCAAAAAACTGGTGCGGCACCACCGCTCCGTTGCGCAAGTCATAAACCCGCAGATCGCGCTCCTCCAAACCGGACTGCGGCCACGGCAATTCTACCGTACCGTCGGGACGGTAGAGTATCGCGGGATTCTCCACCGTAACTTTGACGCGCTTGGGGTGACGCTCCGCCACCAACATCTTTCCGGCCTCAACCGCGGCATCCAAAAATGCGCCGGCGGCGTAGGTCTCGAACGAACCGGCATTATAGGAATCAACCGGCCGGTCGCCGATCTGCTGCACCCACCCCAGACGCCCCTCATCGTTGATGTTGTGGCAGAGCGCCTGCCAGCCCAAACGCGCGCAACCGAGGTAGGTTTTGCGGTCCAGATACCCGTTGTTCAGCCCCCACAGCATCCCGTAAGTGAAAAAGGCGGTGCTGCTCATTTCCGGCAGATCAGGGTCCGCTGCGTCCAGCAGACTCGGATGCCAAGAACCGTCCTGACACTGGGCGGACTTAACCGCCGCCGCCATGTCCGCAAACAGCTGCTCGTACATTTTACGGGACGGCCACGCGGGAGGCAAATCCCGGAGAATAATCGCCAGCGAAGCGAACACCCAACCGTTGCCGCGCGCCCAAAACACGCCCTTGCCATTTTTGGTCCGGCGGTCGAAATACCGCGAATCGCGGTAGAAAAGATGTTCCTCTCGGGAATAGAGCAACGCCACCGTGGCGCGGTATTCGCGATCCATGAAATCCCAGTATTCGGGATTACCGGAGAAACCGCCCAACCGCGTAAGCACGGTTGGCGACATGAAAAGCGCATCGCACCAGTTCCAGCGGCGATCCTTATTCTGCGGCGTAATCGGCGTGTCCCGCTTAAGATCGAGATTCGCCATCACCGCGTCATACTGCCGGCGGACATGGGCGGCGTAATTCGGATTGCCGTCCCAAATCGCCAGCTCCAGCCAGGTTTGGCCGATACAGTGGTCGTCCGCATGGAAAATGCGCGGATTAAGCGCCCACTTTTGCTCCCGGCCGAATTTGCGGAGCAGGTCCAGATACGGGAGAGACGGGTCGGACAGCGCCAAGGCGGTCAGCCCTTGGTAGAACGCGCCGTACGTCCAATCAAGCCGGCTGCGCTTGATTGGATGGTTCAGCATCCAATCCGCGACCAGACAGGCGTTGGATTTTACCGATTCGCTATCCCAGTGAGCCGGCGCCGCCACCAGTGGTTCGGACATACACAACGCCGCCAGCGCGGCAGCCAACTTGATTTTCATGACCCGTCTCCCGAATTGTTGAACCGTATGAGTCCTATTTGTTCATCGCCTTGATTGCGTCCGCCTGTTCCTTTGCGCAGTTGGTGGTGACCGACTGGGCGCCGCGGGAGGTAGCCAACAGCGACAACTCGACTTTATCCACCGTCCAAACGTGGAATTCGTACCCGGCGTCACGCACCTTCTTGATCATCTCCGCGGTAACCACCTTCGGATCGAAGTGCATATCCACGCCATGGGCATTGGTCTCCTTCAAAGCCGCGAGGATTTCTTCGGCGGTCACCGGGGTGCGCTTATCGCCGCGGCCCTTGTATGACCCCACCAACCAGTACACCTTGTACTCCGGCATCTGTTTGCGCAATTCAGAGCAAACCTCCTTGCTGAAGCAGATAAACAGCGCATTCTTCGGCGTCGCGTTCTTCTGCTTCGCGAAAATCTCCTTCACATAGGGTATGATTTCAGGGCCGGATTTAATCTCGATGTAGATATACTTGCCGTCGCGGGCCAATTCCAAAATCTCCTCCAACAGCGCGGGGCGAACGCCTTTCCACTGGTTGCCTTTCCAAGCGCCGGCATCGATTTTGGAAACCAAATCCGTCCACGACGCCTTGCTGCACGGCATATCCACACCGGTGGTGCGCTTCAGGTTGGAGTCGTGGAAACTGAACACCCGTTTGTCGCTTGAAAGGTACACGTCACACTCAAAACCGAACCCGCGGTCCACCGCCATCTGGTAAGCGGGCTTGGTATTCTCCGGTGCTTCCTTGGACTCGCCACGGTGCGCGATAAAGACCGGCGTTTGCACAGCGGACAGACCCGTAGCCGCGATAAAACCCAACACAAATAAGAGCTTATTCATCAAAAAAACCTCCAGTTAATGATTGAAAGACATCATTATTATGCCATTGCTTTAAGGCAAAATCAACCGGAAACCGCATTCTGGATGAATTTTGCTATTGGATTTCTCCCGTTTCTTTGGTATATTGTCAATTATTGAAAGCGGGAAATGCCCGTTGATGGGATTTAGGAGTCAAGAAGCATGGACAACCACATTGACACGATTTGCGTACAGGGCGGCTGGCAACCCGAAAACGGCGGGCCTCGCCAACTGCCGGTTTACCAAAGCACCACCTTTAAATACGCCACCAGCCAGCAGATGGCCGATTTGTTCGACCTCAAAGCTACGGGGTACTTCTACACCCGGCTGCAGAATCCAACCAACGATGAGGTGGCCAAAAAGATCGCTCAGCTCGAAGGCGGCGTGGCGGCAATGCTCACCTCTTCCGGACAGGCCGCGTCATTCTTCTCGGTCTTCAACGTTTGCGAGGCGGGCGACCACTTCATTTCCTGCTCCTCGATCTACGGCGGAACGTTCAACCTTTTCGCGATCACGATGAAAAAACTCGGCATCGAGTGTACCTTCGTCGATCAGACCGCCCCGGCAGAAGAAATCGCCAAGGCTTTCCGCCCCAACACCAAATGCGTCTTCGGCGAAACCGTGGCCAACCCCGCCGGCTTCATTCTCGACATCGAAAAAATGGCCAACCTCGCCCACTCCCACGGGGTGCCGCTGATTGTTGACAACACCTTCGCCACCCCGGTGCTGTGCCGGCCGTTCCAGTTTGGCGCGGATATCGTGGTCCACTCCACCACTAAATACATGGACGGCCATGCCTGCGGAGTGGGCGGCGTGATTGTGGACAGCGGCAATTTCGATTGGGAAAAGCACGCGGACCGTTTCCCCGGCCTTACCCAGCCCGACCCGTCTTACCACGGGCTGGCCTACACCAAATCTTTCGGCAAAGGCGCCTACATCACCAAGGCAACCGCCCAACTGATGCGTGATTTGGGATCCATCCAGTCCCCGCAAAACGCCTTCCTGTTGAACCTCGGGTTGGAATCGCTCCACCTCCGGATGCCGCGGCACTGCTCCAACGCTCTGGCAGCGGCGAAATTCCTGCGCCAGCACCCGAAAGTGGCATGGGTGCATTTCGCCGGTCTGGAGGATGACCCGGAATACCCGTTGGTGCAAAAGCAATTTTCGGGCGGCATCCCTTGCGGCGTTTTGACCTTCGGTATCAAAGGCGGTCGCGAACAGTCCATCAAGTTCATGGACGCACTGCGGCTGGTGTCGATCGTGACCCACGTGGCCGATGCCCGCAGTTGCGTGCTTCATCCGGCCAGCCACACCCACCGCCAGCTCACCGACGAACAGCTGCGCGACGCCGGGATACCGCCGGATCTAATCCGCTTCTCGCTGGGTATCGAAGATCCATGCGACATCATCGCCGACCTTGAACAGGCGTTGGAAAAAGTTTAACCCTCCGGTCCTCGAGCATGAAAAGAATCGGCATTGTCGGAGCGGGAAGTTTTGGGACTTCATTGGCGGAGTATCTGGCAAAGAACGGCGCGGAAGTGTTGATTATCGACACCGACCGCGAACTGGTACGCGATCTGTGTGCGCCGGGCATCCAGTCGGTTGAGGGCGATGCCACTGATCTCCGTTCCCTGCAAGAAGCCGGTTTCGGCGAGTGCGACGCCATTACCGTTGCCATCGGCGACATTGGCGCCAGCGTGATGGCCACCATGAACTGCATCGAGCTGAAGAAAAAGGTTTACGCCAAGGCCGACTCCGATATGCACGGGAGAATCCTCAAAAAAGTTGGCGCTGAACTGGTGGTCTATCCGAACCGCGAACAGGCCGAACGGCTGGGGCGCAGTTTAATGACCCGCGGGCAGATTGATGTCTTTACCATCGAGGAAGGGTGCCGTATCGCGGTGACCGACGTTCCGGAGCAAATCGCCAACAAGAGTTTGGCGGAGGCCAAAGTGCGCAACGTGTACGGGCTGACCGTCCTTTGCATCCGGCGGTTATCTGACGATGACCCCACTGCCCCGCGAACCATGATTCTCGCCTCGCCGCAGGAAGTGTTGCATCAGGACGACCAGTTGGTGGTGTTCGGCGACGACAAGGCGATTGATGCCATAACCAAGGGGACATAAGTCTCAGTTTCGACTTAAGCGGGTAAGCCCGCTCCAAAAACAAGGAGTAAAAACATGAGTGACACTGTTGAGAAAAAAAGCTCCCCATGGGGGGCGATGTTGCCGATGCTTTTCGGCTTCTTCGTGATGGGGTTCGCCGACATCATCGGAACCGTGATGAACCAAGTCAAGCCGGAGTGCAACCTCTCCGACACCGTAGCGGGATTCCTCCCCTCTATGATATTCATCTGGTTCTTCCTAATATCAATCCCGACCGGAGTGCTATGCGGAAAAATCGGACGCAAGAAAACCGTGTTGATTTCACTTCTGGTCACTATCGTCGCCATGTTTTTGCCGTTGGCCGCTTCTGCGGAACGGGTTTGGGTCTATTTCGTCGCGTTCTCACTGGTCGGTATCGGCAACACCATTCTTCAAGCCGCATTGCCGGCGCTAATGTCGAATGTGGTGCCTTCTGACCAGCTTACCAGCCGCATCTCCCTTGGCCAGTTCGTAAAGGCGATCTGCGCCGCGCTAACCCCGGTATTCGTTTACCTCACCGCCACCGCGCTTCACAACTGGAAACTGTTGTTCCCGCTTTACGGGGCAATCACCATCTTGGTCGCGATTTGGCTTTTGGTCACCGATATTCCCCGCGAATCCGCCACCGGACCGACTACCAGCTTTGGCAGCTGTTTCAAGATGCTGGGCAACCCCTACATCCTTGCGATGACGGTAGGCATTCTTTTCTCCGTCGGCGCGGACGTCGGTTTCGGCGTGGCGATTCCGGAATACCTGAAGAACGTTTACAAGGTGGACAAGGACATGGCCGGCATGGGCCCGACGGTCTATTTCGTAGCGAAAACCATCGCCGCGCTGGCGGGTGCGGCAATCTTCGCAAAAATCTCTGCGGCAAAATGCTTCCCTTGGTGCATGGGCATCGGCATCATCGCTACAGCGGCAATTCTGAAAGCCCCGACCCCTATCGCCTTTTTCGTATGCGTCTTCGTCGCGGCGCTGATGACCGCAAACTCTTTTGGAATGTGCATGGGTCTGGCTATTGACAAGGTGCCTGAAAAGGCCAATGAAATCACCGCGTTGATGGTGATGGCCATTGTCGGAGGTGCCATCATCACCCCTGTTCTGGGGTGGGCACAGGGAAAATTCCAGGCAACCGGCATTGTTGTGGTACTGCTGGGCTGCGTTCTTTACCTGCTGCTGCTCGGCATCTTTGCCAACGCCAACAAAAAGGCGTAATACTTCCAAGCGTCTTTAATTTTATCGCGGGGGTGGGGATTTTCCCCGCCCCTTTTAGGAGTCATGTATGGCCGGCGAATACGCATTCAGTCTGATCAACGTCACCAAACAACACGACAAAAAGACCATTCTTGAGGATGTCAACCTCTCCTTCTTCCATGGCGCGCACATCGGCGTAATCGGGGCCAACGGGGCGGGCAAATCCTCGGTGTTGAAGATTCTCGCCGGCATCGACAAGGAATTCATGGGCGAATGCCAGGTCGCCAAGGGGACCAAAGTTGGGTATCTCCCCCAGGAACCCCAGTTGGACAATTCCAAGACGGTGCTGCAATGCGTGGAGGAAGGCGTGGCCAACTCCAAGGCGATGCTGAACCGTTACGATGAAATCTGCGAATTGCTGGGCACGGATCTTTCCGATGAGGAGTCTGACAAACTTAACGACGAATTGGGTACTTTGCAAGACACCATCGATGCCAACGACTTGTGGAATCTCGACCACCAAATCGAAATGGCGATGGATGCGTTGCGGTTGCCACCGCCTGAGGCACCGGTCGCCCCGCTCTCCGGCGGCGAGCGCCGCCGCGTCGCTCTTTGCCGGTTGCTGATATCAAATCCTGACGTCCTGCTGCTGGACGAGCCGACCAACCATCTTGACGCCGAATCCGTGGCTTGGCTCGAAACTTATCTGAAAGGTTTCAAAGGCACATTGATTGTGGTCACCCACGACCGTTATTTCCTCAGCAACGTCACCGAGTGGATTCTCGAACTCGACCACGGCCGAACCTATCCCTACAAGGGTAATTACGAGCAATGGCTTATTCAAAAACAAGAGATGATGGCCCGCGAAGCAAAACAGGCCGAATCTCGCCGGAAGCTGATTGAGAACGAATTGCAATGGGTGCACACCAACCCTTCGGGGCGCCACGCCAAAAACCAGGCCCGCGTCCGCCGATACGAGGAATTGGCGGCACAGCAGGTCAGCACCCGCGAGGATGATCTGCGGATTCACATTCCAGCCGGGCCGCGTCTTGGAAACCTAGTGGTGCGCGCGGAACACGTTTCCATGGGTTATGGAGACAAGCTACTGTTTGAGGATTTGAATTTCGACCTGCCGCGCGGCGGCATAGTTGGCGTGATCGGAGGCAACGGCGCCGGAAAGTCCACCCTCTTCAAACTCATCACCGGCGAAGAAAAACCCCTGTCCGGCACACTATCCATCGGCCCCACCGTGGTGTTGTCGTACGTCAACCAGCTCCGTGACGAATTGGACGATTCTCATACGGTGTACGAAGAAATCACCGGCGGTTCGGAGTTTGTCTCGCTGGCCGGCACCACCATGATGAACGGGCGCGCTTATTGCAGCCGGTTCAATTTCAAGGGAGCCGAACAGCAAAAACCTGTGGGCGTGCTTTCCGGCGGAGAACGCAACCGGGTACATCTGGCCAAACTGCTCCGCAGCGGCGGCAACCTGCTGTTGCTCGACGAACCGACCAACGACCTTGATGTGGCCACTCTGCGCTCGCTTGAGGAGGGTTTGCAGGAGTTCGGCGGCTGCGTGATGGTGGTCAGCCACGACCGCTGGTTCCTCGACCGCGTGGCAACCCATATCCTTGCTTTCGAGGGAGACAGCAAGGTAACGTTCTTCGAGGGAAACTTTGAGGAATACCACGAATATCGGCGGAAATTGCTTGGCGATGCGGCGGACAAGCCGACCCGCGTCCGATTCCGCCCGCTTAAGCACGGATAATCCCGACACATCCCGCCATGCAAATCTCTACCAACTACCACACCCACTGCACGTTTTGCGACGGCAAGAGTACAGCGGAAGAAATGGTTAACGCGGCGTTGGAACGCGGTTTCACTGAACTGGGTTTTTCTTCTCACTCCATGTTGCCGTTCTATGAACCCGGCACGATGGACGAGCCGACCGCCCGCGCATACGTGTGCGAGATTCGGCGGCTTGCCGACACTTATGCGGACCGCATAAAAATCTGGTGCGGGATTGAAGCCGACTATTTGGCCGGGGTAACCGTGCCGGATCGGCCATATTATGCTTCGTTAGGGTTGGACTACTTGATCGGATCCATCCACTATGTGGGCAAAGTTCCGGTTGACCACAACCCGCAGTTACTGGCCGACGGTATCTGCGAACATTTCGGCGGCGATGCCGGGGAATTCATCCGCGCCTATTTCGCCGCCGAACGGGAGATGGTCTCCCGTTACGACTTTGACATTGTGGGGCATCCCGATCTGATACGCAAATTCAACCAGCGCCATCCCTACTTCAACGAATCCGCAGCTTGGTACCGGGAAGAATTGCAAAACACCGCCGAATGCATTGCAGCGAGCGGGAAAATTGTGGAAATCAACACCGGCGCGATTGCGCGCGGCTGGTTGACCGAGGCTTATCCAAGTCCATATTTTCTGGAGCTGCTGCAATCGCGCAATGTCCCGTTGCTGTTAAGTTCCGATGCCCACAACGCTTCCGCAATCAACTACGGATTTGATAGGTACGCCAGCATGGCTACCCTTGACCGATTGCCTACCCTCCCCCGTCCACTACGGTCTTGATTTCCTTACCACGCCATCGCCGTATATTGTCTTCCAGTCGTTCTTCATGGAAACCGGGATCCAGCCGTTCGACTCGCAAGCTGAACGCATCTTGTCCGCCTTTACCAGGTTGCCGTATTCGCGTTCCATATCGTCGCACAGCAACATGAACCCCAACCCACGGTAGCGCCGGTTCGCTATAGCGTAGTTGATCATGCTGGCATCGCTGGAACTGTTGCCAAACGCAAGCACCGGCTGTATGCCGATTTCCTGCGCGATGACTGACACTTTGTTCATCTGCAGGTTTTTTACCAGACTCTTTCCGCCCAAGGTCAACTCGTCCTTCTTCTGGTAAATGTACCCCAATCCGTCGCGTTCTCCCTGTTCGCGCGCGACTATGGTGCTATCCGAACCGATAATCCATTGCGGTGGCAAAGACAACCCGTCCTCAACTACCGGGCGCATCGTCAATCGGTCGGTACCGCTGCAAACATACACCTTAAAATCGTTTTCCAGTAGCAACCGAACGACCTCCACCATCGGCCGATAGAACGCCTCTCCGCGTTTCATGCCCGAAAACCCCGGTTGCGGCTGATTCATAAAATTGCGCACATAAGCCGCGAAACCGTCCAAGGCCAGACCGCGGTAGGCATCCGCAACCATGCGTTCGCGTTCCGGGGTGAGTTCGGGCATAACACCCTTTTCCCGCGAGGCGCGGGCGGCGGAAAGCTGTTCCTCCGTAGCCCGGTAGGCAGGATCATCCAACACCCGGTACTCAAACAGCGACCAGTCGAAATAAGTCGGATCGGTCTCGCAAAAAAGCGTCCCGTCGAAATCAAAAACCGCAATACGGTTTTCAGGCGGAATGTAATTTGCCGCCCCCTTTTTAGTGACTGAACCGACATATTCCAAAAGCGCGGCTTTAGCCGGCGCGTCATCGTTCCAAAGCGACAAGGCGGACGATCCATTCCCGGATACGGACACACACCCCGCAAATGCGACAACAACCGCCAACGCCAACAAACGCAGGTATTTCACCACAATCATCTCACGAGTCATAACATCACTCCGTTAAAAACCATCAGTAAAATGTGTTATCCGCCTTTTTTTATACTTATCATTCTGCATATCAACTACCTTTTATCTGTATCAAGCACATTGTCGTAAAAGCCGTTTACGTTACCAAAATACTCTACCGGGAAAAACAGCAACGTGTTCAGCACCGACACCATCGAATTCTGTTCAACCAATCTCGTCTCTTCCTCGGCGATCTTAATTTGATTGTTGTTTGAAAGGAAAGCATTGTATGGGTATGCCTCAAATCGCCCACCCAAAATCTTATTCAATTTGAAGATATTCATCCGCATCAAGTCGCAAAAGTTCTTGCGAGAATAATCCTTGATATGAAAGCGAACCAACCTGCGCTTGGCAACCCGTTTTTTATATTCTCCCAACTCAGTCACGGGGACAATGGCTTCCGAATACGATTCATCGTAGAAATCGTCACAATCCCGAAAAGCTTCGACCATCGGACAGTTCACAAGCAACTTCCCGCGCTCAGGGTCGGTTGATTCGTTAAACCGCTCCGCCATCTTCCGCACAAGCCGCATATTCCGAACCGCAATCTCGAACGCCGTCTTGCATTTAGATTCCTCCGGGTGTATCGTATGCTGTGCATCGCAATCGAACACCAGAAACACATCAGTAAACCCTTTGGACAGAATCACCCTGTCGGCTTCAGAACATTCCTCCATTTCAGACAGAATGTCTGTAATGCCGATGAAAGGGTCGTCTTTGACCGCCTGATAAAGCTTGTATATGTTTCCTTTGACGGAATACACCGTCGACGAGACCCCAAAAATTTCCGAAAGCCGGTTTACCAGTTGGCGCTCGGTCTTTTCTCCCTCAACTACAAACAGGATTCTGGATGTTCCGTCCATGTCACGCAAACGCTCCGGCGCGGTACATCTTTTCAAGATTATGCACTTTGCGGATCTCGCGCTCGGTAAGGTTGGCAAGATTGGCAATCTTGATCGCCTCTTCCGCCATGTCCTTTTGGCGCGACATGATAAAACTGCAATCGGGGCGCGACAGCTCATTGGAGAGAAGCGACGTGTTGTGGGTGGTGAGAATCGTTTGGAAATGCGTTTGCCGGTTCAATGTTTTGACAAGCGCCCCCGACGCCTCATAATGGAGAAAAGCGTCGAACTCATCAATGAACAACAATGACGTATTGCTGAACGCGGACACGCCCCAACAATAGAAGAGATACAGAGCCTTGGTGCCAGTAGAGGCTACCGTATCAAACAGTGCTTTCTGTCCATCCTTGAAATAGGCATACAGGACATTTTGGTTATTAACCTGCTCAAACCCAAGCTTGTAGTTAAGACCGAATTGACCGAGGAACTCCGTGAAGTCCTGCAACCTGCCGTTGCGGCGCAACATATCAACCAGAAGAGACGGCATCGCCTCATGGCCGGCGAATTCGTTACCGTCCGAAAGGCACCTGTACCACAGCATATTCTCGCAAAAACTGACAAGTTTCGTAACGGCCGGCACCGTATTCGTTGGCGTGTTCCGGTAGATGTACTTGATAAAAGAAAGTTTGCCGTCCGTCAACCGCGTATTCAAATTGTCAACCAAGCCCCGCTTGACAAACGGCGTCTGCGGTTTGGCGTAGTCGCACTCAAGCATTCTTTCGCCATTTACTTCCAAGCGTTCCCATAGCAGGCTAATCGGGTCACTCTTGCGATATTCATAGGCAATCTCATCGCCATCGATGACGAAAACATACTTGAAACAGACATCTTCGGAGGAACGATTAAGGTTACGGTAGGGCAAAAGCTGGCGCGGCTCAAACGGTCGCTTATCCGTCAGGTGCAGGATAATGTCAAACAGGGCAAGACCTAGCGCGCTCTTACCGATACCATTCGGGCCATAGACAATCGCATTCTTGACAAGACCGTGCGATTCCACTTCAGGATTGAAGTCATATCGTCCGGCTTTCATGTCAAGCTTCAAACGACTTTGAAAACCTCTAAAGTTCTCGACTTCGAAACTTTTTAACATATTGACTCCTTTACACCCAAAAAACGTTTGGCATTGTATCATGCGGACAACACCACCCGCAAGAATAATCGTAGAAAAAATACGGATTTAAAGCCAACATTAATAACACACATTGACTAAACGCAAGAGCTGCTTACCTTTAACTCCGCATACTACACGTGTTTGTGTTTTTTAACGCTTGGCCGGAAGCGGACGGGCTGGCACACCCTCGTTGGTCATGACCACGGGTTTTATTGTGCCGTCTGGGTTGAAGTACATCCGGTCGATACAGGTTACGCGGTGGTGGGGGCTTTCGTTAGGGATCGGGCGGCGATGATAGACGATGTACCAATCGTCAGTGCCGGGGTACCGGAAAACCGAATGGTGCCCAGCCCCGGTGGCGATCGCGGGATCCTGCGACAACACCACTCCAAGAGACTTGAACGGTCCGAACGGGGTATCCGCGATCGCGTATGCGACATGGTAACTGCTGTTGGTCCAACCGCCCTGGCTCCACATGAAATACCATTTGCCGTTGCGCTCAAACATGATCGGCCCTTCCACGTACCCTTTTGGGGTGATCTCCTTGACCATGGTGCCGTCTTCAAACGGAATGACGCTCTTGAAATCCGGTGCCAGCCGCACCAAATTGCAATGCCGCCAACCGCCGTAAACCATCAGGTAATCGCCCTTGTATTTGAACACGAATTGGTCGATCGGCTGGGCGCCGTTGGTGAAATCGTACCACAGCGCCCTACCCAGCAAATCTTTGTAAGGACCCTCGGGGCGGTCAGCCACCGCCACTCCGATCCCCCCGTAATAATACTCTTCCTTCATCCATTCCTTAACCCGGGGATGTCCTTTGGGGAGCGCGTCATTGCAGGCGAAAAACAAATAGTATTTGCCGTCCTTCTCAATCGCTGCCGGAGCCCAAAGCGCCCGGTGCAGCCATTTGATTTCCTTATTGTCGATAATGCGCGGGTGTTTGGTCCAATTAACCAAGTCTTTGGAAGAGAAACAGTCCAAAAACAGTTGTTTTTCAAATGGCGCGGAATAGGTGGGAAACACCCAGTAGGTGTCACCGAACACCGCCACTTCCGGATCGGCGTACCAACCTTCGAAAATCGGGTTTCCCGAAGTCTTCTTCTCTTCGCCAAACGCCGCCAACCCGACGGCAAAAACCAACGCCATCACACTTTTTGCCATAACCACCTCAAGTCCTACGGTTCAAATCACTGTTCCCAAGCCTTGCGAATCGCGGGCAGCAAACGCATAGCTACTTGTTCGTTGCCTTTAGGGCTCGGATGGTCGGTTTCGTCCCAATACGGCGGCAACCGGTTCGGCTTAATGTCCAGCTGCAGATTCGGTACGTAAACGCACCCGTATTTGCGGCAAAGCTCGGTCTGCATCGCGCCGATGTCGGCGGCGAGTTTATTGCGCCGGGGCGAAAACTCGGTGCTGACCTCATTCCACAAATCCCGGTCGCCGAAACAGTCCGCCACCACGACGCGGCAGTTGCGGGCCTGTAGCTCGATAATCATGTTTTCCAGATCCTGGCGCATTTCGGAAACTTCGCGGCTGTTTTGCCAAAAATCATTCGCCCCGAGCGCGATCAGTACCGCACGGGGTTTGTAGCGCAGCACGTCGCGCTCAAAACGCGCCCATGCGCCTTCCAGTGTGTCTCCCCCGATTCCGGAGTTGATTACCCGGATATCCGGCAACTCCCGCTGCAGGTAATCGGAATAATGTCCGTTCGGTCCGCCGCACGAGGTCAGGCTGTCGCCAAGGCACACTAGCACCGGACGGCGATCCTTAACCGCAAACGCCACAATGATTATCGCCAACCCCAACCCCAGCACCAAGGCAAACAATGTTTTCCGCAACATTTTCGCGTTCCTCCCTTCATCCTTACAAAATCAGCATACAGTCGCCATAACTGAAAAACCGGTAACGCTCCCGGATCGCCTCCCGGTAAGCCGCCAGTATCCGTTCGCGTCCCGCCAGCGCGGAAACCATCATCAGTAGCGTTGACTGCGGCAAATGGAAATTCGTAAGCATAATGTCCACCGCCAGAAAACGGTATGGCGGATAGATGAAAATCGAACTGCTGCCATGTGCAGCCACCACCCGGCCACCGTTGGCGGCCGCCACCGTCTCCAGCGTCCTGACGCTGGTGCTGCCGACCGCCAGCACCCGCCCGCCCCTGGCTTTGCAATCGGCCACCGCCTTTGCGGCAGACTCCGTAACGGTGTAGCGTTCGGCATCCATGCGGTGGTCTTCCACAGTGTCGCACTTAACCGGCTTGAAGGTCCCCGGCCCCACGTGCAAGGTTACCGCCACGCGTTGAATCCCTTTCCGCGCCAGCGAACCGAAAATCTCTTCCGTGAAATGCAACCCGGCGGTAGGCGCGGCAACCGCGCCGACTTTTTGGGCGTAAACCGTCTGGTAACGTTCCCGATCCAAGCGCGCCAACCGCGGGTCGCCGTCGCGGTGAATATACGGAGGAACCGGGGTCAGCCCGTAGCGATCCAACAACCCCATCAGCGGGGAATCCGCCAGGAACAGGGCGCGGCATTCGCCCGGACCGGTACGCTCAAGAATCTCCACCCGCAAATGCCCGGCGGCGAAGGTGGCAGTCAAGCCGGAGCGGACCGGCCGCCCCGAACCGCTGATGCACGACCATGCGGTAACCTCATTCGCCCGTTGAGCGCACCCGTCAGGAACCGGCAACGGCTCCACCAGCAACAACTCCACCGCGCCGCCGGTATCCTCCCACCGTCCTTGTAAACGGGCGGGGAACACCTTGGTGTCGTTAACCACCATCAAATCGCGATCGTCGAGATAATCGACTATATCGGCGATATGGCGGTGCTCAATGCGGCCATCCTCACGATACAGCACCATCATGCGGGAAGTGCCGCGCACTTCCGGCGGTTCCTGGGCGATCAATTCCTGCGGCAACTCGTAATTGAAATCGGCGGTTTTCATCTCAACAAACAAAAACATTCGCTTGGTACATAAGAAAAGCGTACCAAAAACCCGGAGCAAAAGCAAGCGCAACCGTCCCCGGAGATTCGCTCCGATCCGCGACATAATTATTTTTTCGCTTGCCATTCGACGCGGAAAATGCAAGAATATCCGCAATTTTTTGGGGGCGACTGGTTTCGACGGGGTACGCTGAAATCTAGTGGCGCGTCGAGGATGATTGTTCTACTCGTTAAACGGCAATCAAAAACCTAAATGCGAACGATAACTTCGCTCTCGCGGCCTAGTTAATGGCCCGACGCCGAACCGCCGATGTCTGCTGAGCGGGGACGCGACGACTAGCAGGCCCCGTTGCAGGGTTTGACCGCTGGACGCTGCAACCTGTACAACCGGCGATTGGGATTGGGGTGAGCCCGCCTGTGGGCATTCCTCTTTCCGAGATTTGAACGCAGGACACACGCGTAGAAACTGGGGCTAGGCTATTTCGGACGGGAGTTCAATTCTCCCCGCCTCCACCATCTTTCGCTCAGCGAAGCTGAACTTCGGCTCGGCGAGCCGTAAGGCGAGACAGAGCAGAACCCGGAGGGGAAGGTTGGTGCCGCAACGACTCGTCGCGCCGACTTGCTGCGCCGTAGCATCGAAGACGCGAAGGCGGGAGCAAGAAAGCAGGCGGAAGGCCTAAAGGCAAGACTGGAAAAGCACAATTCTATAAGCACATCGTCTCGTATGAAGAGCTATAAAGAAGTGAAGAAAAAACTACGAATTGGGTGCTTTGTGGTAATCTTGTACTGCATCGGCTGCAGTGCCTATATCGGCATTAGCGGCAATGGATTCTTTTGGAATATAGCTGTTTTTAGTACGATAAGAGGTGGGCATATATCAAACGGAGAAAGCATCATTCTTCGAAGCATTGACATTGTTACCGCTCCGGCGCAAGTTGCAATTTTCACGCCGCTCCTCATCGTCAATTACATTGGCAACCATACGGGCGAGCGTGGCCGTGAACGGGCGAGATTAGAGCAAGAGCAGGCGGCATATGAGCGATACATGAAGTTGCTGGACGAGGACTTTGACCGCATTTATGCCGAGACCGAGTTCCTGGATCCTACGAACGTGCCAGCGATGAAGGCACTGAATATTTGGCCGAGATGGCATTCTGGCGAATTTAACATCGAGCGCCAGCGGCGATTCTGCGAGTATTGCCTTGAGCATGCCGAACTTATGATGCCGCTTCGGGAATTATGGCGGATGTGCAAGTTTCCTGCGGATCTGCAAAGGCGAGCATTAACGGTGTCTCTTGCGCTTGCGGAGAAGGATTCAAGCGAAGACGTCAAGTGGCTATTGTGGGGACTTATGAACGTTAGTGCTAAAGATGTATCCCCAGGACAGGGAATCCCCTATACGTTTTCAGACGAGGAGCTTCAAGGCTATGTCACTAACAAAATTGAAATCATTAGATGGAGTGCGCAAGAGGCGCTTAAAAATCGAGCTTCTTATCGTAGCTACTTACGCCGGCACGAAAATAGATGATAAGGATATTCAATGCAGGGCAAGTTCCCCACACTTCCAAGTTCCTTCCTTGGAAGGTAGAAACTTACATCGCATTTGAAACACTCGTAAGGGCGCAGGCCTTCGAGCGATACCTAAAATCTGCTAGCGGCCACGCCTTTGCCGCAAGGCACTTTTAGGCAATCCTCGATTTCTGGGGTAAAATGGTGTGGAAGATGACAAAAACACGTATTGCACATTATAAAAAAGACATTCTTAAAAGTAGAGATCATTTTCACAAAACAGAAGTTTGCACTTGCTTTCGAGAATGTGAAAATGATATAATCCGAGTTTGCCACTTCGTTTTCCCAAAATAGCCATTTGAGCCAATGTTCACGCGGGTCGCGTGAGGGATCAGCCATAATTTATGTACCTACGCCCTAGAACACCTTGACCTTGGCCTTGAGTGCCGCTATGCCCCCTTTTGTGTAGATTGCCGGGCGCATGTCTACGCCGAGGGCCGCGAGGATGCGCCGGGTGTCATCGCCCGACGAGTTCACCATCTGGTACAGGCCGCCCGGATGCCGCAGCGCCTGCCAGTCGCGCAGCGCCGCCGACAGCCTCTCGCCCGACATGCCGTAGGACCACCTGGGGTCGCCTCCCGCGTCGGGCTGCGGCTCCGCCGTCGCGGTCCTGCGCTGGATGAGCCGCATCATCGTCAGCGCGACGAAGCAGACCAGGAGGTGAGCGCGGATGTGCTCCGGGGTGTTGACGAACACGGGCCGCGCCTCCAGCGTCCCCTTCATCTCGCGGAACTGGTCCTCGATCTGCGTGAGCCCGTGGTACTTGTCGATGATCTCCTGGTCGGGCGTGTCCAGCTCCGAGGTGGCGATCATGTAGTAGCCCATGAGCCCGTTGAACTCGTTGAGCTTCTCGTCGTCTATCATCGCCACCAGCTTCCTCCCGTCCACGACCTCGTTCGTCTTTCTGTTGGGGTACTCGTCCCTGAGGAACTTCTTCAGGCTCTTCGACTGCGCCGCGGAGACCCTGAAGCCGGCGGGGTTGGCGCGGAGCCTTTCGACGAAGTCGAGGAACGACTTGTGCTCGCGCATCTCGCGCCTGTGGAACGCTTCGCTCCAGTAGACGACCTCCTTCTCCCTGAACCTGCGCCTTTCGCGCGTCGTCTTGCCGTCCTTCCCCTCCTTGACGAGCGTGACCTCGCGCTGGACGATGCGCGACTTGCGGCGGAACTTGTCGCTGACGACCTCGTACCCCTCGGGCGAGACCGCCCACTTCCGCGTCGCGGCCGTGCTCTTCCTCAGGCTCTTCGAGACGATGTAGCCGTTGCCCGCGTCCGTGACATGGCACATGTTCGGCGCGGAATACACCCCCCTGTCCGCGACGAGGACGAACCGTCCGAGGCCGAATCCGTCCACCGTCCGCTCCATCGCGGGCTTGAGCGTGTGGTGGTCGAGCGTGTTGCCGGGGAACATCTCGAACGACACGGGGATGCCGTTGTCGTCCATGAAGAGCCCGATCTGCACGATGGGCTGCTTCCTGTTCTCCTTGCTCACTCCGAACTTCCGCAGTCCTTTCTCGACCACGTTCCCCGCCTCGTCGAGGACGTCCTCGTCCGCCTCGGCGATCTCGAAGTAGAAGTTGGTCACGTCGTAGAACACCAGCGACGGGTTCCGCCCGATCCCGCGCTTGATGCGCGTGTTCATCCGCCTGAATATCCTCCCGGCGTTCTCGTCGATGACCGTCAGCGCGTCGTACACGTTGCCGCGGTTCGGGCTGGAGACCAGGGGCTCGTGGTACTTCCCGTTCTGCCCCGCCGTCGAGCACTTCGACGCCGGCTCGAGGATCCTGCCGTAGACGAGGAGCCGGACGAGGCCCTGGAGGTCGTACCGGATCTTCGAGGCGTGCTTGACGCTCGCGAGGAGCTGGTCGAGGCCGAGGGCGGAGAACACCGGGTCG